>NZ_JAGEQM010000003.1:0-606723 GCF_017572025.1 Salmonella sp. 32020114201800008SM
CAACCTGCCACGGGGCGGACAGGTTGAGAATGTGGGCATAGAGGGATTTCTCATCCATGATGGTTGCCTCTGGTGATGAAAATTATTGCATTATCATGCACTCAACCACCACAACAGGGGAAGACCCTTTTATATACAGTTGTTTAATTTGAACATGCGCGCAAGATACAGGAGTCGCTACGGCTGTTTAATTATTCATCTCTTCGTTTGTAAGTTTCTCTCTTAATTCAAATTATGGTTTTGTAAATTTTCTGGTGGTATTGCCATATGCGCATATCTAAGCCAGTTTAGAGGCCGGGAACTTTCTGTACAGCGTCGACAGCACCACATCATAAATAATCGCTACCTGCTGCCGCGGTACTCCTGCCCTAATCAGGAGCCCAGCCTGCGCCCATTGTCCCGTTGTTAGTTTCGGTCGTCGGTCACCAATTCGCCCCTGCTCCCTTGCCGCTGCCAGCCCGGCGCGTGTCCGCTCGACAATGAGCTCACACTCCATTTCAATGCCAGAACGGCAAGGCTCCTCCTGAGCGAAATGGACATTTTTTGAAAGTTTCTGGAAAATAAAAATAGTACTATTTGAGAATTAATTGAATCAGCCGATTTTTTCTAATTCATCAATCAGATGGACATAGCATTTGCTATAAAAAATAAAAGTATTCCTGCTATCTATATATAAATGAGTTATGTACATATAAAAGGAGCATTACCGTGACAAAAATAACTTTATTTCCCCAGGATTTTAGAATCCAAAAACAGGAAACCACACTACTAAAAGAAAAATCAACCGAGAAAAATTCTTTAGCAAAAAGTATTCTCGCAGTAAAAAATCACTTCATTGAATTAAGGTCAAAATTATCTGAACGTTTTATTTCGCATAAGAACACTGAGTCTTCTGCAACACACTTTCACCGAGGAAGCGCATCTGAGGGCCGGGCAGTGTTGACAAATAAAGTCGTTAAAGATTTTATGCTTCAAACGCTCAATGATATAGATATTAGAGGTAGTGCGAGTAAAGACCCCGCATACGCCAGCCAGACCCGTGAAGCTATACTATCGGCAGTTTACAGCAAGAATAAAGATCAGTGTTGTAATTTGCTCATCAGCAAAGGGATCAACATAGCGCCTTTTCTTCAGGAAATTGGCGAAGCAGCGGAAAATGCAGGTCTGCCCGGAACAACCAAAAATGACGTTTTTACGCCAAGCGGCGCAGGGGCCAATCCTTTTATAACTCCGTTGATTTCATCAGCAAACAGTAAGTATCCACGTATGTTTATCAATCAACATCAGCAGGCATCCTTTAAAATCTATGCGGAGAAGATCATTATGACAGAAGTTGCACCACTGTTTAATGAGTGTGCTATGCCGACTCCACAGCAATTCCAACTGATACTAGAAAACATTGCTAATAAATATATACAATACACTCCCTGAACACAGAAAAACCAAAAAATATGCGGAGCCTCTTCCTGATTAATATGAACCAATAGTATCCATAATTTTCCCCAGGAACTAACTCCGGAGCTAAACCGTCATTTACCAGTGCTAAAATTATACACTCAACCATCAAAATAATAGCCATTGCTGCTATATAACATATAGCAGCAATCTCTACTACATAGCTATATTTTTATAACTGAGATGGTTTCTCCGGCCAGTCAGGATTTAAGGTATCCACCCGGTTTACCAGCACCCTGTATTTTTTCCATTCGTCGAGCTGCGCTTTCTCATCATCTGTTGCGATATCAAGATCAACAGCATCCTGTAACGGCGTGATTTTTTCAGATGCTATTTGCAGGAGCCTGTTTTTGGTTTCTTCAGCTTCACGAAGTCTGGCTGCGGCCTCCGCAGCTTCATCATTCACCCAGACCTTAGCCTTACCATCCCATTTCTGGTATTCACCAACTGGTGAAACTGATGTGACATTTTCGGGCAACGGACCAGGCTCGGAGATATAAACCTGATTGCCGGTTGTTGTGTCGTAAACCGTCTCGCCGCGGTGATCCTCCTGCAGACTCCACGTTTGGGTTTCAGCGTCAAAAACAGCTATATGACTGGAGGGAATATCAGGAGGGGCGAGATCAGTACAGTTTGCCGGTAATCCCGTGTGCGGCGGGATATATGCATCACCTGCGCCAATAAATTCGTTTGTATCTGAACGAAGATTAAAAATTTTAATTGTCTGCGGGGTATCGCTCATTTTAAACGTCATTTTTTACTCCGGATAAATATTCTGGATTCAGGTGATTGTCATGATAATCGAGGCCGAGAAAAACATGATGCCTATGAGCACCAATATAAATATCATCAACCTGATGACGGGGACTGATGCAGGTGTTACCTGATTTTTTGCAATACGTTCTGTAATCACCAAAACCGATATATTCCGTTCTGGCGTTCGGACAAAGCGTCTCTGACGGACAGTATGCCGTTGTGCTGAATACAGCATTCTGGCGGGCGCTGGCGTATTGCCAGTTGATTGCTTTGGGTGGATTACTGAAACTTTCCCACGCCAGCTTCATTTGCCGGGCGACGCTGTCCGGGGGGACCTGACCACATCCGGCCCCCATTGCAGGTAATGCAACAGATGTAATTTTCCGGTCTTCTCCGGCGCTTTTATTGTGCTGAAAAATTGCCAGTAACGCAGCCCGTGTTGCATTATAAACCGCGTCGGTGCCGTCAATAATCAGCGGAACGCGCATCATCGGGGCGTGAACCAGCCACGGATGTTTACTGTTACCCGTTTCAATAACAAAGGCGGTGCCGACGGGCTGTTCCCCCAGATATTCACGGATGATATTTTGCTGTACACGTTCCTGTAACTGCGGCCCAAAATATGCTGTTATCGCAGCATCCACGCCGCCATCCATCAAACCGAAAGAGTTCGCCGCACTGACCATGCAGTCAAATTCCGGTATGGTTTCAAACGGTCCTGGGATAATTTCCACATTTTCGGTATTCTGAAAAGAATGTTCAAAAGCCACGGCCATTGCCGGCACGGGTGCTGAAAGAATTAATTTAATCACGCCAGCCTCACAATATAGTTAAATGCAATGTTTTTAACCGTGGTTTCTGCATTACCGTCTGCGTCCACAATAACGACGTGTCCGTGTGGACCGATATACATGGTGTGCTCGTGTCCTCCGATATAAACTGTATGCGCATGGTCGCCAGCGGCCTGTGTCCATGCACCACCTCCAGGCTGAAATGAGGTGTGATTGGAATCTCCCCAGTATGAATTGATATAACCGCCGAACTGGTGAGTATGATTGCCCGTGGTATTGGTCGATTTCGTGCCGTAATCAAAGGATGAGGTAGATTTTGTCCCTAAGTCAGTATCCTGCGCCCGCGCGGTGTGCGAGTGCGATTTATTGCCGTCCATTTCTTGCGACAATACGGCACGTCCACTGATGGGCTTACCCTTTATTGTCCAGCCTCTCATGTCAGGGATAACGCTGGACGGATACGCTATAGCCAGTAACGGGTAAGCAGATTTATCGAAGGACTGCCCATACATAAAAGCATAACCACCATCCGGGAGCACATCAGACGGCCATGCAATCGCCGCCCCTACTGGATACGAATCCGGTGGCGGATTTAGTGAGGTGTAGAACATCGCCCATTCTGACCACTCAGCGTCGGCGGTATCTCGATGGCTGCGAATATATGCGGGCGCAGGAGCACCATTAACCCCACTCCATCCGATTAATACCTCTCCATCACCGGTTCCGGTCAGACGCAAAATATTCCCGTATTGCGTTGGATAACCGTTATTGTAAACCTCGCCCATTATCAGGCCGCCATCGCTGCCTCTTGTCGTGCCAGTCAGTGCCGGAAGCGCGCCGCGTGATGCAAGCCTGTTCGCTGCGACAGCCGTACCACCAGCAGGCAACGCACCAGCAGCCTTATCAATTGTGCTCCGTAAACCAACGTATTCGATAAGACCTTCAATGCTTTTTCCTGACAGCGCCGTCAGTGTATCGTCCAGCGGCTGCTTGCCCGCCAGTTTATTCATTACAGTGGTGGCAAAGCTCGGATCGTTACCCAGCGCGTCCGCCAGTTCCTGCAGCGTATCCAGCGACTCAGGTACGGAACCGACCAGTGCAGCAATCAGTTTACGAACAAACTCAGCGTTTGCAGTCTGAAGTCCCTTAGCGTCATCTGGCGGCGTCGGTGTGGTCGGTGTTCCAGTGAATACCGGACTGTCCAGCGGCGCTTTGGTCTGTACCTCAATCATGACAGCTTTGACCGCCTTTGGCGTGGCTGCCAGCGCTTCGCTGTCACTGTCCGTGGCGCTGCTTAACTTAACGATACCTTTTTTCGTCAGGCTGGCATCTTCCAGGGAAATCACGTCCGCGATATCTTCTGCCCGTTTTGCGGCCTCTTCTGCTCTGGTGGCTGCTGCTCCGGCAGCAGTACTGCTTTGCGCCGCCAGTGATGCGCTGGTATCAGATGCAGCGGCGTGAGTGGATGCCTCCGATGCTGATGACGAGGCGGCTGTTGCGCTGGCCGCTGCTGTACTTGCTGACGTTGCTGCATTTGTCTCAGATGTTTTCGCTGCGGCTGCCGATGCGGCTGCCGCCTTTTCCGACGCTGCCGCCGCAGTGGCTGACGCACCTGCATCACCGGCACTGGAAGCCGCCTGCGTTTCTGACGTCTTCGCGGCGGTTTCGGATGCTCCGGCGCGCTCTGCTGATGTCTGCGCCGCCGTCGCGCTGGCGGCTGCGGCAGCAGCTGAATCTCCGGCGGCAGTACGGGAGGCATCTGCATTCGCTTCAGATGTTTTCGCTGCGGCTGCCGATGCGGCTGCTGCCGTTCTGGCTGTGTCAGCCGACGCCGCGCTGGCTGATGCCTCCCCGGCTTTTGTGGTCGCCGTACCTGCGCTGCTCTCCGCAGATGCTGCGGATGAGGCTGCCTGTGTGGCTGATGCTTCTGCCGCTCCGGCTGCATTCACTGCTGCCGTGGCGCTTTCCGATGCCTGACCTGCTGATGTCTGCGCCTGTTCAGATGCCTGCCCTGCGGCGGTGGCATTCCGCGATGCCTCCGATGCCTGGCGGGCAACTTCTTCCACCATCGCCTCAAAACGCCGCAGCGCCTCCGGGCGGACGTCGTCTTCCGTCATGGCCCCCAGAAAATCATTCAGGGTGCCCGGCTTTGAATCATCGTAAACCGTAATAACTCCGGCATGTGACGGGGGATACCCTTCCACCAGGAGCGTGACAGTGTACTGCCCCTGCTCCACATCCATGCTGTAGCGCCCGGCGTCATCCGGATTTTCCGATGCCACCGTATTCACGACCACCGTCGTACTGGTCCGGCAGGCCTTCAGCTGAATGGTGCAGTTCTGTACCGGCGTTCCCGTACCATCTTTCAGTACGCCGGAAATAAGTACTGGCATATTGCCTCCATAAAAAAGCCCGCCCGCAGGCAGGCTTCAGATTCATTCACATCTCAGCACTGATTATCCGGGTCACGTAAATATGCCGGCAGAGAACACTGGACGCTCCGCGTGATTGTTTTTCCCTTTGCCTCGCGGTGCTGTTTCTGCCCACGGTCGGTGCCGGTATAAATCCGGGTCTGGTTTTCAATATTGCTGTTGCCGCTTCCTCTTCCGTTATCGGCAACGGCAGCAGTGGAAAATAAAACGGACAGGGAAAGCCCTGCCGCCAGAGAAATTACGCGCGACATAGTCATATTTGTTCCTCATTAAACGAAAGGGACCGGAAATCCGGTCAGTTTGTGAAGTTGCTCCCCGACCGGGAAACCATCACCAGCGGCCAGACGGAAGCTTCAGTGGTGTACTGCCCGCCGACCCTCAGAGAAACGCTGATATCCACGACAGGTGAAGTGGTGTAGACCGAAAAGACAACTGTCTGATACATGGCCGGAAGCCCTGCGGTATACGGGATAACCTCCGCCGTTTTCACCTGGCCGTTAATATTTATCGTGACGGTGATGGCACCGGAGCCACCGTTACGCTCACAGTTAGCCATCACCGTGATGGTTTTCCCTATCTGATAGGTGGCGCTGTCGGTATACCGTGTTGAGGTGCTGCGTTCGTCGTTCTTCGCTCTGATGCTCACGCCCTGCATGACTTTTGAGCCGCAGATATCACCGACAAACTCTTTTGCTTCTATCACGCCAGAAAACTTACCGGAGGTGGCATTGATTTCTCCGGTAAACGAGCCAGACACAGCGTTAATATGGCCGCTGATATCCGCATTTTTCGCAGTCAGCTTTCCGTCCGGCGTCAGGGAAAATGCCGGAGGATTACCGCCACTGGTGATAGTCGGCGCGCTCAGGTATTTCAGGAACGCCTCGTTCATGATTATCTGGTCGCCCTGCATGACGAATCCTGGCGTCTGGTTTCCGTTTGCCGGGTTAATATAAGCAATGCGATCCGCCGCCACCAGGAACTGGCTTATCTTCCCGTCAGGCGTGTCTTCCATACTCAGTCCAATTCCGGCCACATAATATTTGCCGTCTTTGGTCTGCTCTATTTTGACGCCCCACATGGCGTTCCATTTATCGTTAGCGTCCTTCCACTCCTTCGAAAACTGTTGCAGTTTGCTGGCGTTATCCTCCGTCAGGTCAATTTTTTTCAGCAACTCTGTACCAAGATACGCCTCCGTAATCAGTCCTTTAAAAAAGTCCAGATACCCTTTCGCGTCATCACTCGGACGCCCGGACACTTCCGCAAACACTGATTTTCCAGCCAGATTTACACTACGCACGTAAAACCAGGCATCATGCAGTGGTTTCAGTCCATCCTTTATCCAGAATGACCCGATGCCCAGATACTGCGCTTTTGACTGAATGTCTGCTGCGGTCGTCAGCTGTGTTGCGGAGTACCAGAATTCATACTGCACACTGGCATCATAAATGGCCTGGTACGGCGTCACCGTTATCTGAAAATAGCCCGGCGTCAGTTCAATGGTGGACGGTGCCGCCGGAGCCTGAATGCTGAACGTGACCGATGACGGCTCCCCCTGCTGCCCGAATCCGTTTATTGCCCTGACTGTCAGCGTGTAGTCACCCAGCGGTAATTCGTGGAAAGCGTACTCTGTCTCACTGGTTGTGGCGGTTGTCACCAGACGCGCGGGGTCGTCATCTTTCCCGTTTCTGATAGTCAGTCTCACGACAAAACGCACACCTTTTACCACCCGCGGCGTATCCCATTTCGCTTTGGCCTGATACAGGGTGCTGTCGTTATCCGTGCTGACGGTCAGATGTTGTACAGCGGGCGGAATAATGCTGTTGGTGGTCCCCGGTAACGGGTCAAAGTGCGCCCCGTTGTCCACAATGGACTCTTTTTCCGGAACGTGCTGCAAGGCAGTGATGGCGTATGTGCCGTCGTCATTCTCCTTAATACGCACGCAACGGAAAAGGCGGCGCTTCAGGGAGGGCAGTTTCAGCCCCCAGATACTGTACGGCTGCACGGTTTCCGGCAGGACTTTCGTTACCACCCGATCCGGTGCGGGCTGCGACTGAATCTCCGTACTGAACGGCTTACCGTCAGGCCCGACAATATTCAGCGTGGTGGCGCCGCTTTCCGGTAGTGTTATTTCCCGGTCAAGCGTCAGCGTGCGGGTGGAAATATCCAGGTCAGTGATACGCCCACCGACCGACACCCCGGCGTAATCGTTGTCGCAGACCTCAATAATATCGCCCGGTGTATGACGCAGACCTTCCGCACCGACAGAAAAATCCACGGTCTGCGTTTCCAGCAGCTCCGTCATCATCACCCACAACCCCGTCCGGTGCGCCTGTCCACGTGAGGTACAGCCGAACGCGTCCATTTTCAGCAGATTGCGTCCATAACGGGCCTGTGAGGCATGGTCTTCCACCAGCTCCGTGGAGGTTTGCCAGCCATTCAGCGGATCGGTGTATCTCACTTCTATCGCGTTATGGCGGTCTTTCAGGGCACTGAAGCTGTATTTAAAGCGCCCGCCCACCACGTTACCGTTGGTGTAGGTCCATGCTTTATCGGAGGGGCGGTCCTGGATGAAGGTCATTTTGCGGCCATTCCATACCGGCATACAACGCATCACCGAGCAGAAATCCGCCAGAACGTCATACGCCTTACGCTGGGTGGTAATATACGCATTAAGCGTCATGCGGGGTTCCGTGCCGCCAAATCCGTCCGGCACCGGTTGATCGCAGTACTGCGCGATGGCGTACAGCGCCCATTTATCCACATCCGCCCCCCCGATACGCCTGCCCAGCCCGTAACGGGGGTGGGTCAGTTTATCCATCGTGCACCACGCCGGGTTATTCGTGTACGCCGGTTTAAACGCCCCGTCCCACAGGCCGGTATATGTGCGGGTATCCGGGTCATAGTTTGAGGGGACCTGAAAAATACGTCCGCGCAGGTGGTAGTTACGCGTGACCTGCTGGCTGCCGAACTGTTCCGCATCCACCAGCAGACCGGCAACCGCTGTGCCAGGATAACCCTGCCGGATATCGATGATTTCCGTATACGACGACCACAGCGTTTTGTTCTGAAGCCTGTCGGTGGTGCTGTCCGGTGTCACCCTGACCATGCGGACACTGAACGGGCGCGGCGGTAAATTATCAGCCACTACCGATGCCAGATATTGTGTTGTGATCTTGCCGTTAATAGTGATATCAAATTCTGTGTTCCAGATCCCGCTACGCTGAAACTGTATCAGCAGATTCACGGAGGACGGGTTACGGTCCCCCTTGTCCGTGGTCTCCTGCAGCATCTGTACACCAAAGGTGAAGCGTAGCCGGTCGACATTCTCTGAGACAACAGTACGGGTAACGGGATTATCGTGTTTCACTTCCACACCCAGCACCGTTTCCGCGCCGGAAGCCTCAAAACCTTCCAGCGGTGCCTGTGGTGTCTCCCCCACCTGATATACCACGGTCACGCCGTGAATATTACTGTTACCGTCCGCGTCCACCACCGGCGTGTTATTAATCAGCACGCTCTGCAGACCGTTCACCGGGCCGACTATCGGTCCCTCACTGAGGGCATCAATCACGCTCAGTTGTTGTGTGGACTTCAGATCGTCCTTCGCCTCACGTGGTGTATGCCCCTTCCCTCCACCTTTGCTCATTCTCCTGGCTCCATAAATAACAAAACCGCCGTAATGGCGGTCATGTGTATCAGCTCATGTTGTCATGATTATCACTGCCGGATGACGACAGACGGTCTGGTAATCCCGCCGTCCTGCCGCGACGTGGTGTTTGCCTGTAACGGGGAGCCGATCACCACAACTTTTCCCGACGTGCTCTCATCCCGGGTACTCATCATCTGCGATATCACCCGTGACCCGATTTTCATTTCACCGTACAACACCGGCACCGGGTTCCCCTGGGCCACCATATTTTCCTGGGAAGAAAAGTACGTGTTCTGTTTCCCGTTATCTGTCTGACCCACCGTTGGTGTTTTGGGTACAGGTGTCAGCATCTGCGCCACACCACCCAGCGCCATACTGGTTCCTGCGGAAAACAATACTGCCGCCGCTACAGCATTCAGACCGGGAATAAATGACGCGCCAATCAGCGCTGCCCCGGCTACCACCTGCCAGATACCGTTTTTCGCTCCCGCCATACGCGGTACAATATGAACCACTGCCCCCGGCGGTAACGATTCGTTCAGTCTGGCAGTAAGGGTATCCGGCGCCATATCGCTCCCGGCAATCCGGACCTGATACCAGCCCTCATTCATTCGCTGCCGGAATCCGGGGAGTTGTATCGCCAGCGCATGTATGCCTTCCGCCGCTGTCTTTATGCTGAGGCTGATGCGCTTTCCAAATCGTTGTAAATCCCCGTAAAGGCAGATTCGCACCATTGCCGGTGCCGCCATATTGAGTGTGTCCGTCGTTGCCATTTGTCGTTATACCCCTCTCGTTTACTCAACTGCTCCGGAATATGGTGCAACAGTTCACCGTTGCCGCAGTAAATCGCCGCATGATTGGGCGTCGGTGAACCAAAACAGCAAATCAGCACGTCGCCGGGCTGCGCATCCTCCGGATTCACCCGGTAAAATCCCGCCGCCTCCAGGTGATCCAGATAGAGGCTTTTACCCTGACTCCACCAGTCATCTTCCCTATCGAAATCCGGCATATCAATCCCGGCCAGATGGTAGGCATCACGAAACAGCGTGTAGCAGTCCGTCACGCCATGCTCAAACTGCCGCCCGGTCAGGTGTGGCACGCAGCGGAATTTATGTATCCTGTTATCACGGACCAGCCACCAGTCCAGCCCGCTTTGTATCTGGAGGGTACGATCCGCACTGCTGAGACAGGGCTTACCGTCAGGATGGCTGTGTACCAGCGCCACGATGTCGCCGCGGTTCCGGGCATTCAGGTAATCCTCCGGGGATATACGAAAATACATCGTGGGTTCAGCAGACAGATTTTCACACGGAAAATACCGCTCTCCCTGTGCCGTTCTGACCACATAACCGCACGATTCCGCAGGCGCACACTGTCGGGCATGTGCCAGAATGTCATCGTTAATCATGGGAACCTGTTAAGACAGTTTGTTGATGGAAGCGAAAAATCCGGCATTCACCAGATTGTTACGCATTTCACAGCCTTTCATGCAGTGGCTGCATTTATCCTTTTTCGGGTCTGAGGTGGGCTTATCGAACTCATCGGCCACGGGCGGGCCGTCGTATCCGCAGTTTTCATCCCGGTAATCCCACGGACAGGAGTCCGCTAGCATGGTACGCCCCGGCACCACAGAACCGTCGGTTTCTGCCGGTGATGCCAGAATAATGGTAGCAGTTGATGAATCCAGTTCTGACAACTGCTCCACGTTATAGCGCGCTACCGCCTCCTGCTCCGGGTCAGCGCCCGGATTGCCGTTACTGAAATTCACCGCATCAAGAAACTTGCTGTAAACCTGATGCCTTACCACTGACGCGCCGACGAGACTTTGCAAATCCTCCGCCATTCCCGTGACCAGACCAAAGAGATTGGCAACAACGAGGTTCGGGCGGGGAGATGCGCCTTTCCCGTTCATCTCAAAATCCTGTACCTGTATCGGGTACGGTTCGTACTGCCTCCCCTGCCAGGTTAACGGCTCGCCTTTTTCGTTCGGTTCGTTACAGAAGAAAAAGCGCTCACCGCCAATCGCGGTTAAATCAAATTCCCACAAATCCACCTTCGCGGACTGCTCCGCTTTGGTGGTCTCGCTCAGGGTTTCCTGTGGTATATCCTGCATATATGAGAGATCCTTTATTATTTATCTTGCAAAAATATTCCTTCTTTTATTAATGGTATTTACGATACAACCAAAAAACGAGGTAACTAATGAAATACACAATATTGTCGCTGGTAGCTGGTGCGCTCATCAGTTGTTCAGCAATGGCAGAGAATACCCTGACTGTAAAGATGAACGATGCCCTGTCCAGCGGAACAGGAGAAAACATAGGTGAAATCACAGTTTCAGAGACACCTTACGGTCTGCTTTTCACTCCTCACCTAAATGGTCTTACGCCAGGAATTCACGGCTTCCATGTCCACACAAACCCAAGTTGTATGCCGGGAATGAAAGACGGTAAAGAGGTTCCGGCGCTCATGGCCGGAGGACATCTTGACCCCGAAAAAACCGGGAAACATCTTGGCCCATATAATGACAAAGGGCATTTGGGGGATCTGCCTGGACTGGTTGTCAATGCAGATGGTACAGCCACGTATCCGTTACTGGCACCACGCCTTAAATCACTGTCAGAACTGAAAGGTCACTCATTGATGATCCATAAAGGCGGTGACAATTACTCCGATAAACCTGCTCCACTGGGTGGTGGCGGTGCACGTTTTGCCTGTGGTGTCATTGAGAAATAACAGCAACATAGCCATATCGTCATAATTTCGTTTTACCCATAAAAAAGCCCTCTCACTGGAGGGCATTAAATCTGTATCGATGTTAAAGGTCAGAAGCTGTAACCTACGCCAAGCACCCAGGTTCCAGCTTTGACGTCACTGTCAGCATCAGTGGAAAAACTTGTATGCTCATAAGACGCATTAACGGCAATATTTTCAACCGGGTTAAGCTGAATACCTGCCCCATAAGCAAAGGCGGTTTTATTGTCAGAATTTCCCCAGTTATCCTTAATATGTCCGTTTGCTGTACCAATCATCACGTAAGCATTCAGATAGTCGTTAAAACGGTATGAAGGACCAACAAGAAGGGAGGTATAATCAGCATCACCTACCTTATACCCATAGTTATTAACATCAGCCGAGGTGTATGTAACTGAACCCATCGCCCCGAATCCACTGTCCAGATCTTCCCAGTTATATTTGATGTTGGCACCGTTCGCATTACCGGAAAGCCAGCCGCTTAAATCTGTGTAGGCATATCCAATTGAAACGGTATTTTTATACCCTGCTGCGTTAGCCACGCCGATGCTACCTAACGCCAGACCAACTAAAACCGCCACGGCAATCTTTTCCATAACATTTCCTTTTTTTGATTATTGACTGTGCGGGCTCAGTGAAACAGCAGCAGGTTAGAAAGTTCAATCATATTTATCGATCGTTTCGATCAAAAATACTAAGAAATAACCTGCTCAAATGTCGCGGTGAATGTTGTTTTCAGCAATCCCGCTTTCACACTCCATTTCCGGCAGACAACCTTAATCTGCCGGTATCCGTAAGGCGGAGTCCACAAAAACGCCTTCACACCGTTATGCTGTGACAAAAAGCCCTCCAGTGCCGGACCATCCTCCCGGTCAACGCGGATAGTCACACTGTATTTTTTCAGGTCATTATTGATCCCGGATGCACGCCGCTGCTCGTAGCCATCACCGAACCTCACCACCGACACCTGTGGTTCCGAATCCACCCCCATGTCCGGGTCAACTTTCCAGTGAAAGGTTTTCATCATCGATATGCCCCGCTCAGCCTGCCGCCGTCACGCCCCTGCTGCTGCACGAAATCAGCCGCCGCCTTTTTACCCAGATCATAAACCGCCTTCAGCGCCTGCGGCGTCAGCTCCGGCCCCGTGTTGCTGATTGCAATATGATACTGCGGCGCAAACATCGCCATCCCTCCGGAACCTGCTGCCACAACCCCCAGCTTACCGTCAGTACCGCGACGAAGCGGCAGTATAGCCTCCGGACCGGCCTCTCCCATTACTGCCGCCCCTCTGGCAAATGCAAAGAACGTCGGTCTGTTAACAATACTGCCGCTGTACTGACTGAGTCCTGCTGAGCGGTACACGCCGCCGTCCGCATTTGGAATGACCGACAGCGCCGCTGAACTGTATGCCCCGGATGGTGTACTTCCGCCTGCTGATGCGCCAAAGCCGAACATACCCAGTACTGAACCCAACAGTTTAGAAGCCGCAATACGTGCCTCCATTTTTGCCAGGTCAGCCAGGATGGAGACCGTCAGGCTCCGGAAACTGCCCTTTCCGGTCACGGAAAAATTCGCGATACTGTCCGCCATGCCGTTAAATGCGTTTGTGAAAACGTTCTCCGTCATGCCTGCCACGTTGCCCCCCTGCGCCAGAAAGTTATCCAGCGCCCGCGACGCGCCCTGCGTCCAGTCTCCCTGCGCAGCATCCACTTTCGCGTTATAATCCGCCCACTCAGCCAGTCGGCGATCGAGACTGGCCTGAAGTTCCTGCTCCGCCTGACGGTATTCGTCAGAACCGTATGTCCCTTTTGCCTTGCTGTCGCGCTTAAGCTGCTCCAGTTGTTCCTGGTAGTGCTGTTGAATTTTCAGATGCTCTTCGTACCGGCCACGTTGCTGATCGCCCATACCCATTGTGGCCAGCGCCAGTGCGTGCTGCTGCCTGACGCGGGATTCTTCGTCAGCGAGCTGGCTGGTTAATGTGAGCGTCTTTTTCTTCAGTTCATTAAAGGCATTCTGGTGTTGCAAATCCTGTTGTGAGATATCCAGCTTCTGTAGCGCAAGCGCTATTTCATCCTTATGTGCCAGTACGCTTTGTTCATCCGCCGTCAGTTTTTTACCGGACAAATCAGCGATGCGCTGCTGAAATGACAAAAGCTGCTTATGCGCTTCCGTCATTTTTTCGGTCGTGGAAAGCTTCGCGGCGGCAATCAGCCCTTCAGTCTGCGCCTGTTGCTGGCTGTACTGCAAAAGCAGTCGCCCGGCCTCGTCGTTGTGGTAAGCCTTTGGCTTTTCCTTCTGCCGTGCCATTGCTTTTTTATGGCGTTCGTTTTCACGCTCCAGCGCGGCATTGCGTACCGCAGCATCGGCATACTGCATGGCGGTAATGCGCGCCACCTCCCGTTGATGCCGCAGGGATTCAGTTTCATTATCCCGGTTCAGCGCGGCGTTCTGCTCGTTCCGACGTTTCTGCGTTTCCTGATAATTACGCTCTGCCTGCGCCTTCGCATCCAGCAGGTCCTTCTGGCGTTTCTGTTCCTGAAGTTCGTTCAGCTGCTGCTGATCGTATTCAGTCTGGGAGGAAGACACCGTCCAGGGCGTTTTTCTGCCGCGCGCGATTTTTTCCTGCAGTGTCGCGATCTTTTCATCGAGCGTGTCTTCCCGCCCGATATCCAGCATCCGATCCCATGCCCACTTCGCCGCATCACCGACAGCATTCCATGCTCTTTCAATCCAGCCCAGATTGTCGTGTACGTCCCCCATCCGCTTATTCATTTCTTCCGAATACGCGGACATGGCAATTTTCGCGGCATCAGCCACTCTTCCCTGCTCGCCCAGTACCCTGATTTGTTCAAGCTGGGTGGCGGTCAGAAAATGCAGTGTCCTGTCCAGTTCTTTCGCCGCATTCACCGGATCATCCCGCAGGCGTTTAAACTGGCGGATGGTTTCATCCACTGATTGTCCCACGTTTTCCTGCATTCTGGTCGCGGTACGGGATACCATTGCCACTGCCTGCCCGGTAAACGCTCCGCTACCGACCACCTGTGCCAGCACGCCTGCAGCATCGTGCTGCGTGACGCCATTTCCGGCGAGCGACTTCGCCATCGCATTAAGCTGGCCTGTGGTTTTTCCGGCATAACTCCCGGTCAGAATAAGCTGTTTATTGAACTCCTCACTTTCTTTCGCCCCCTCATAGTACGCCTTACCCAGTCCGTAAACCGCCGCAGCCACACCGCCAACCAGCCCGCCGAGCATCATGCCCTTCGGCGACATCAGTTGCTCAATCCACCCGGCCCGGTTGGCCAGCGTGATACCGGAACCGCGAAGGGCGCCAAAATTTCCCCGTGCCAGTTCACCAATCAGTACGCCTATCTCGCGGCGCGCCATTGCTGATTTCAGTCCCAGTGCATGAGTGGATTTTGTTGCGGTATCCAGTTTGCGGATATAGACATCGGCGGCACTGCTAACCCCCAGTTCAGCCGCCTTCACCCGCAGCAACTCAGTACGGGAGAGGCCCTGTACCGCCGTCTGCTCTTTCAGTCGACGTATAAACTGTGCTTTTTTCTGCGTGGCCAGCGCCTCCGCATCGGTAAGTTCGCGTGTCTTTGCAGCAGCTTCAGACACCAGCGCCAGATAATCGCCCTGTGAAATATCTCCGCGTCCTTTCGCCTGTCGTACCTGCGCCTGGATACGCTGTAACTCCTGCAGACCACCGCTTAACTGTTTTACACTGTCAATCTGACGGTAAAATGCCGCTGCGGCTGCATCCTGAGCCTGTGCAACCGCCGCTGCCTGCGCAGCTTCCGCCCTTAACTTCTGATTCAGGTCGACAGCCCTTTCTCTGGCCTCGTTCGCCTCACGCGCCAGTTGTGCCATAGCGTCACTCTGTGTGCGTGTGGCAACCTGTGATTGCGCCATAGCGGCACTGATACTTTTTGCCGATGCCGCCACACTTCTGGCGCTGGACTCCATACATCGCTTGATGCGTTTTTCAACGAGATCACTGCTGTCCACCAGCTTCCCCAGCCCGTTACTGGCAGTCTGAAGACCGGCGGCAACTTTAGCTGTATCAACATCCATGTTGATGACGATATCACCGACTTTCTGGCTCAAATCTCACTCCTCCCGGAATACCGACTGCCACTTCAAGCAGATCCTGCTCCGTCATGCTCTGTACCGCTCCGGGTAATGTCAGCAAACTGAAGTCCGCTGCATCGATTTCTTTCCCCGTCACCAGCATGAACACCTGCGCTTTCAGCGTGGAAAACTCCGCATCCAGCAGGGCATCACTGAAACTGTTTTCCCGAAAGAAATCAGCCCACTCACTAAGTTCAGTTGAACTCATTTCGTCCAGCATCCGGCGCCAGTCAGGCCGCCGGAACTCCCGGGCCAGTTGCCGGACAAAATGAAGCTCATTATTCAGGACTTTTCCGGCGTCATGTCCTCTGATTCATTACCTGAATCACTGGCGTTATCTTTCTTATCCGCAGACAGCCCGCTGAGCATCAGAACACTTTCTGCGCCTGCGTCCAGCGCCTCATACGACCACTTCGCCTGTACTGACTGATAAAGCGTGTCTGCATCCTGAGAAGAATCACCATTCAGAAGCGAGCGGGATACCAGCCAGGCATTAATTTCCAGTGCCATTTGCATATAAGCCACGCGCTTATCCGCTTCCGTCGCACCATCCATATCCGTGTCATATTTCGCAGTACGTTTCTGGATGAACTCCAGGTACTCAATACGTTGCAGGCCGGATAACTCGAACAATGCCACCGACGCATCCCCCCGGGTAAACGTCTCTTTCTTTAAAAACATGATTTATTCCTGAAAAAAATGCCCCAAAACAGGACGAGAGGTGGGTTATGCCTGAACAGTAATATCCGCAATAGCGGTAAAATTACCGTCTGTTGTCATGCCAATAATTTTCACTGTACCTGCCTTAACACCTTTTACAGTGGCAATATTTTCCGCCTGCGTGACGGTGGCTGTAGTCGGATCTGACGTTGCGATACGCAGTGATTTATCTGTCACGTTATCCGGTTTCACCGTGAACGTAACCGCTGTTGTGGCGCCGACCTTCACGGTGGCATTTGTCGGTTCCACTGTCAGTCCGGTAACACTAACCACTTCCGGTGCATCCTCTTCAGCAATGTACGGACGGCCCACACTGGTAATTTTTACTGTACGGGCGATCTCATCCTTACTCTGCACCGTTTTCCCCAGCGAGCTCACCCAGCCTCTGAACACATCAACAGTGCCGTTCGGATACTTGATCCGGAATCCGCGCTTCTGCCCGGTCGTGAACAGTTGAATAAGCTTTTTCTGTACGTCCTCACCTGGCTTCCACGCCAGCGTCACAGAAGTATCCCCGGCAGACTTCTGTCCCTGTGTGGTACTTTTCCAGTCAGCGTTCTCGTCATCAAGATAGTTATTATCTTCTGCATCTGCCGTCAGTTCTCCCGGCTGCAGGTCTTTTACGTTTGCCAGCCTCAGCCAGTTATTATCACTTAGCGGGCTGGCGAACGGATCACCCTCGCTGTTGTACATCCAGAATGTGGTATTTGCGCCTTTTACCGGCGCAAGTGGATTAGGAATTGTCGTGTCTGTCATTCTCTTTTCCTCTACATGGAATAGGTGATGTCGTAACTCAGATCGGCTGACCCCCACATCGCCATTTCATCGTCTCGCTGATAGTTATACCCCTGCGCCGACATTGTCCGGATGATGTCACCCAGTCCCGCCACGCTCCCCAGTGCCGGATACACCCTGTTCTCCATCTGTTCATCCAGGGCGCTGTCCGGTGCAGTGGCTTTCAGAAATACTTCCACATGTAGCACCGCGCTCCAGATATCACCGTCCACCTCAGTACCGGTATACTGAGCATCACTCAGGTACACCGCCACCGCAGGTAACTCATCCTCCTCCACCACGACCGGACGACCGTCAAAAAACGTGGTGGAGCCATCATCGGTCTTTTTTAATGCGGCAATAATGGCCTGCCGTACTGCACTGTGTCGGGTCATTTTTTAGTGAATCTCCTCAGTTCATAACTGATTTCATGCTTCAGCTCTTTGGGCATCTCCGTTTTCATCTGTAAAACAACCTGCGTGTTGAACGCATGGCGCAATGCATCAGCAACCGGGATTTTCACCACATTAAGTGGGTATCTTCCGGCACCGGAACGCTCAAATACCTGCCACCATCCGTTCGGAGCCTGCGCAATAAACCCCCGGTCAAAACGGTATTTTCCTATACGTAGCGGCTTACCTTTTCTCCCCCTCATCGGGGTTGATGGTGGCGAACTCAGTAACCTGATGGCAGTCAGCGGATCACAGTTCACATAAATGTTGGCAAAAGGCTTGTCCGCTCTGGCCAGCCTGACTCTGGCGCGACGTTTTACCGTTCTGACGGGAATACCCTGCCGTCGGTTGTCTCCGGCCACCACCAAAGCAGCAGCACTGCGAACTGACACGCTGACCACCCGTTTTGCCACCCGGTTAATGGCCCGAATTTTTGCCCGGGTCACATATCCACGATCAATTTCTTTAAGTACTGAAATGGCCTCTTTAAGCCCCTTTACCTCCATTGTTCTCCTCCAGAGTCAGTTGTGGCTTACCGTTAAAACGCCGGATACGGGTCACGGTAAACTCACTGCCCCGCAGTACCACCCTGTCTCCCCGGCGCGGGATAACGTTGCCTGAAAACACCACTACGTTTTTTCCGTTTCCTTCAACAGGCCCCAGTTCAGCCAGAAAATCAGACTCCACCACTATGCAGTCAGTCCCGTTGATGTTGACCTTCATGCCGAAGCGTTCTGCGATAAGTGCATCCATGCGCCTTTTCATCCCGTCAAAAAGGTCAGCCATTAATTTTTACCGGAACGGTTTCATCACCGTTTGCCGCTGGCGCCCATACCACCCCGACATACGGCAGGCTGCCGGTTGCATCCGTCTGAACCACGTTATCCTTCAGATACACTTTTTTCCCGACGGCAATATCCTCTGTTGTCAGTTTTGGTATGCTGAATACCCCTTCTGCGATGCCGGTTCCGGCGCTCCCGGCGGCAATATCGGTAACAGCCACAGCGAACATATCGCCGACCTGTACCAGATCTCCGCTCTTTAGTGACGTGGTCGCCACAATTTCAATCGTTTTGCCGTCTTCCACGTAATTCTTAGCCACGGTTATTCTCCTTTCCGGCACGCCGTGCCGGATTTCAGGTATAAAAAAAGCCCGTCAGGGCCGTATCGCTTAATGTCTGCTTTTAGTGGGTTATACGGTGCATTTCACCATACCGCGATAATCCACCGGCGCAACGCCCGCATCAATACGAACTTTCGTGGTTACGCCATCCACCGTGAATCCTTCCTGCTGGTCGATATACGGCTCATCCACGCCGTTAAGGTAAGCCACCTCAACGGTATCGCTGCCTTTTGCTGCAGTAAGATAGAAAGTGGACTGACTGGCGTCATCAAGACGAGGCTCCGCGATCACCGTGGCGAAATCTTTCACCGGGTTAATGATCCCGGCGTTAATATCCGCCCCCTTGACACTGACAGATTTAATCACCTGATTTGACACAGACTCCAGCGCCGTCGGCACCAGTACAAATGCCGGACGGATATTGAGGTGGCGATCGCCCTCTTTCTGCATCCGCATTAGCTGGCGCGCTTTATCCAGGGACGCCACATCCATAACGGCTTTTTCAAGGACGTTTGCGTGTTTCGTCTTGTCAAACAGCGCCACATTATCACTGGACAGTTTCTGGTTACTGATGAGAACGTCATAAACCAGATCGGCAATGGTGGCTTTTGCCGCACGTCCCAGCTTCATCGGGACATCCGTCAGCATATTCATATCATCATTGATGATGGCCTGGCGGGTAATGCTGAACAGCTCCCCATAGGTGGCGAGCGCAATGGTCGCCTGTTTATCCCCTGTGGTGACGTATTTGTATTCCGCTCCTTCACGAACCTGACGCAGTGAACTGAATCCCCCCATACCCACACGGTGCGCAATCCTGAAATCAGACAACTGTCCTTTTTTGGTCCAGGCATCGAAGGTTTCCGGCGCTTCCTGCCAGCCCTGCAGAATGGACTTGTTTGCAACATCCAGCAGAATGTTACCGAAATCGGAGGTGCTGTGCGTAAATGCCATGCCGATCATCTGCATGGGATTCATGCTGGACACGCCTGTACCCCTCGCCACCAGCGAAATTCGCGCCAGTTCACGCAGGGTCATACAGTTGTACGGGTTATCCTTCTGCGCTTCTTCATAGCCTGCGCGGGCCATCACGGCAGCGCGAACGGCGTCGCCGGTAATATTACCGTTTCCGGTATACATCCCGGCATGAAACTCTGCGCGATTCTGCGGACCATTCAGCTGGTTAGTCGGCGTAATACCTTTCGCCATCTCGGCCAACAGTCTGTCCTTCGCCATTTCCAGAGAGCAATCCACATCAGCAATGCACTCTGCCATCAGCGAGGCATAACGATCGCCGGAAAGTGAAAACACATTCTGAATGCCGGTGATACGGTTACGCTGTTCTTCCTGCAGGCGTGCGCGAATGGCATTTTCATCTACAGCCGGCGACTGAGCCTGCGACTGAATCTGTGACTCAGGGGCTTTTGCCTGTGGCTGCGGTTGCGCGCCTGCATTGCCCTGCGGGGCGATAATCATACCTTTAATGCTCTGTGGCATATGCTCAAACTCCTCAACACGTTTTGAATGAATACAGGCCATTGCTTTTACAGGCTGTATCAGTTTGTCGGCAAACCCTTCACTGACGCACTCCGCGCCGCTCATCCAGGTCTCCTTTGCCAGCATGGCAGCAATATCTTCAGGCGTTTTTCCAGTTTTTTCGGTATAGATGGGGATAATGACGCTTTCGATCTTGTCAAGCAGGTCAGCATATTCCCGGATATCCTCCGCCTCCCCCCCCGCCACTCCGCGCGGCTTATGAATCATCATCATGGCGTTTTCCGGCATAATGATGGGATTACCTACCATCGCAATAGCGGATGCCATTGAGCAGGCCATTCCATCGATATACACCGTTTTTTGCGCCGGATGATTTTTCAGCAGGTTATAAATGGCTATTCCGTCCAGTACTGCTCCGCCAGGTGAATGAATATGCAGATTTATCCGGTTAATCTGTCCCAGTGCAGCCAGTTCTTCTGCAAACCAGCGAGCCGAAATTCCCCATCCACCAATCTCGTCATAAATGCGGACCTCCGCCGTGTTATTGACTGCAGCCCTGATGGAATACCAGCTATTACTGCTTCCCTCCCCGCGTTCGTTCCCTGTGGTCATCACCGGCGGCATTTTTATCGCCGCCACTGTTGTCTTCACTTCCGGCATTATCCTGTTCCCCCGGGTCATGTGCCGGGTCAGTATCAAATACCAGTCCCAGCTTACGGTTTTCGTCAATTTCCGCCTTACGGCGGCGTTTCACTTCAGCAGGTGCGCCGCCACGGGCACGCACCCAGTCACTCTCTGTTGCCGCCCCGCCGCGTATCAGCACCCGCCAGGCATTCGCCTCTTTCAGCGGATCTATCCACGGCATAACCGGACCGGAATACACGGCATTAAACAGGGTCCCCATGTCCGTGTCCGTCGGCACATCTATCACACCCGCCGTAATCGCCGTCGCCAGCCATCGCCGGTAAACCGGGCGACTGACGGCAGCAATAAAATTATCCTGTAGAATGGTGTATCCCTCCTGAGCCTCCACCAGCTCCTGACGCTGGGCGCTGTAGGTGCCGTCGTAGTTTCTGGCAATAGAAGAAAAACTTCCGCGTACACCTGCGGCAACCGCTCGCAGTTGCCCCATACGGAAAGACTCCAGGTTGGCATTTGGCCTGTCAGATTTGATGGTGCCGATATCCTCTCCCGGCAACAGGTCTTTCAGAATGGTGCCGGGTTCAATATCCAGATCGCGGTCTTTATCCGCATAATCTGGCGCGTCACCATCCTGTACCATTGCGTCACTGCGCCGGATAAACATGGCAAAAGCCGCCGAAATACGCGCGGCCAGCCTTTCACTGTCCTCATACTCCTTCAGATCCAGCAGCCGGATAATAACCGGCGCCAGCAATGTGACGCCCCGCGCCTGATTCAGGCGACGGGTGAATTTAAGATGCAGCATATTTTCTGCATCGATAAGCTTGGTGGCCACCATAGCGGTGGCAAATCCCGGCCAGGATTTACAGACGATGTAACTTTTTGGCCTTTGCCAGTCGTTAAAATAGATCCCCTGAACCAGATTATTTGTACTGTCCGTCTGTTCCATCGGGACATAATCCGGTTCCATCGCCTCAAGCCAGAACGGTACGCCCGCCACCGGCTCAAGCCCCGGCATTTTTCCCGCCACCATCTGGGAGAACACCTCCCCGTCCCGCAACCATGTGCGTAACAAAAGGCGCTCCAGTACCGGGCGCGTATATTGTCCGGTCACGTCCGGCGACACGGACCACTCTGCCCATCTGGCGTGGATTTGTTCCGCCAGCGCGTTATTCAGCGTTCCGGCCACCGTCAGTGGTTGTGGCTCAACGATGATCCCCTTAGCCCCGATAACGCGCTCTTCCATCTTATCGAGCGCCCCCACCACCAGATCGTGATTGTTATCGAACCAGCGGGCCTGCTCCCGCAGGGACTTTCCGGCAATCTGGTTTAGTTGATTGGCGTTGCGGTTTTCACGCTTAATTTTATGTGTCCGGGTGGGTATTGCAGCCTCGTAAGCTTTTATTACTGCCCGCGATCGGAGTCTTGATACAGCCCATCCCGGCGACATCATGCTGATAGCTTTATCGATAAAATTCATGACAACCTCGCCCGGGTGAAAAGCCGTCGCGGATTATTTAACCGCTGTAACCTGTCTTCAATCTCGCGGCGCCCCTTCCTGATTTCCTCCAGGCTTTCCATTGTCATTGACTGACCGTTAAGCATGATGGACTTGCCTTTCAGTACAGCAAGCTCGGCCTCCAGATAGGCGTTGTACAACTCCTGTAGCCCTGCCCTGGTCATAACCACCCTCCTCCGGAACCACCGCCCCAGGCGGGTAAAATTTTTTTCTTCCTGGCTTTCACGGCTTTCTCTCCTCCTTCGTGTTGCCCCTGCTGGCGAACCTCAACAGGCTGCGTGGTTTTTGCGGCGTCTTTTTCCGGTAAGCGAGCCCATCCTGGTGGTTTTTCCCAGTTGATTCGCTCATAGCCACGGAGAATAGCCAGCGCGTGGGCGTAACACATCAGATCGAGCGCCTCGTTATTACCGCGTCCCGGTTTTTTCCACTTTCCGTCTGCGCTGCGCTCTTCATAGGTCAGTTCCTCGTAGAACCACGGCCCCAGCCAGTCAGGAAAATGAATGTAATTCGCCCCCGGCTCCTCACGCTCCAGTGCGGCAGCTACCCTGTCTTTCAGGGCATTGGTCTGTAACAGATACAACGGCACATCCCCCCTGGCTTTTGCCCGACGTTCTGAGCGTTCGGTGTTATCGGGATAGGTTTTGGTGATCAGCTTCTCGCGTCGGGTACTGTCTCCCTTGAACAGATAAACGCGCCCGGCAACGCCTTTTCGCTTACACCTTCGCCAGAACGCGTAGGCATTATCGGTAACACCGTCTTCACCACCTGAGTCCACCGCCATTGCCAGTACCGGCATAAACTGTTCAGGATCTGCCGCCAGCGGATACGTCTTTTCCAGCACATCCGTTCTCAGCAAATCCCAGTCTTCCGGTCTTGCAGCCGGATTGACAGGCTGGCTTTCGCCATCCTCATTCACTCTCAGGGAATAACGGATGTTGTAGCGGTCAATGATCCAGCGTTCACCATATGCGCCATAGCCCACTACCTGGACCACAAAGCGCCGCTTTTTACCGCCCTGTACGTCAACGGTTGCCACAATAAAACGCACCCCGTCAGGAACGGTACGTTTTGATACGTCCTCAGCGCGTGCCATCAGCGCGTCACCGCTGCGTGCCTCCAGCGAGCGACGGGACTGATAGGGTAATCCCCAGTCCGTATTGATGACGGCTTTCAGGGTTTCCTCGCTGCCGGTTCGTTCGTATTCCTCTTCGGCGGTCAGCAGCTTGTAAACCAGTTGCGCCCAGGTCTGATAAGCCGCCGCCGGTCCCTCCATCCAGAAACTGGCGATACGTGAGCGGCGGGCTTCGCCGGTAATATTGCCGTCGCGGTCAATGTGCTGACCTTCCCGCAACCAGACGCCACGATTATTCAGCTCACGCTTCTGCTGTGGTTCAGTCAACTTATGGCAGTGTGGGCACTGAATCCGCGCTGCTTCACTGGCCTCCATAGGGTCGGCAATATGGCGATAGCCGGTCATATTCGCCATTGATGGCTGAAAATATTCGCCACAATGCGGACACGGCCAGTACCAGCGACGACGATCGCCACGGTTGTACAGGGAAAGTATTCCTGTGGTCGGCGGTGCTTCGTGCGGTAATGACGGTTTCCATCTGGTATCGGTAATTTCCCGCCCCGGCGAGCTCTCCACCAGTGTCATACCCAGCGACATAAACGTTGTGGTACGCTTCGACGCCAGCGAGAATGCATCCCCCTCACCATCAACATCTTCGGGGAACCGATCGTAGTCAGTCAGCGCCACACATTTAAAATCCGAAGACGAAAAAACATTGATTGATGGCCAGCCAATTTTCAGAAACGAGCCATCACGAAACGTTTTATCATGCACATTATTATCGTTACGGTGAGGGCTGAGTCTTCTTGCTATCGCCGGACTGTGGCGAAACATCTTTGCCAGACGCCGCTTTGAGTGCTCCTGCGCCTTGTCCTGAGTCATCTGAACCACCAGCATGTCAGACGGATCGCAGACAATATTGTAGGAAATCCAGCCGTCAATCAGCCCCAGCGTCTTACCGGTTCTTGCCGGGGCGACAAATACCACGGCATCGTAGCTGCGTGATGACAGGCAGTTCATGGCTTCCACCACATAGGGGGTCAGGGTGGATTCCCATGCCACAGAATTTCCCGCATCGCGTGGTACGCGCATATATTTTCTGACCGCATCCGATATCTTCATCCTGCGCGGCGGCCTGAACATCGATGAGATATCACATCCGGCAACAACAGCAGAGGCTAAACTATTCCTGCTCTTCCTCTTGCCCTTCGTCACCGTTGTCATCATCATCTCCGTTTATAGCATCCGCGCAGGCCTGGTATGTCATGCTGGCCAGATCTTCCCTGAGTTGATCAATAATTTTTTGCGTCATTTCCAGCGCATCAGGCGGCAATGCCGCATCCCTTTCCAGTAAGTCCGGCAGTATCTCCAGTGTCTTGACGACCGTTTTTGCCATGACAGCATAAACGCTCAGCACCTCGCTGGCCGGGATCAGAGTTCTCATCTCCTTTTCCAGCTCAATACGCGTCATTTCCGACTGAAACCATGCCCGTCGATCTGAGGGTTTCATCTTATTGGGGTCATTCTCCCCGGTAACAGCCGGCATCGTCATCATGGCGGTCAGAATATCCACCAGCCGGTAGATTTTCAGGTTACTACCGTTCCCACCTGAGGTTTTTACGCCCTTCAGCCTGCTGGCGATGGTCTGTCGGTGTGCACCAGTGATGGCCGAAAGCTGTGTGATGTTTAATTCGAGGCTTTTAATTTCCTGATCCACAGTCGTGCTCTTTTCCTGTATACGGTGAAAATGGCGTTCAGTGTCGAACAAAAAACGTACCACTTCGACACTGAAAACAGTAAATGTATTGATTTTTAAGGTTATTTTTCAGTGCTGACAGAGACTAAAAAATCAAAAATCAGCCGATTCCCGCGAGCCCGAAGCCACCCGTGGCGCACCCTGCCCAGGAGTACCTTTTTGATATAGTCACTATTTATTATTATTTTTTCCTGCATTACTGTGGCATTGGGTACGAATGTACGCCTGCGCCCCTTCGAGTTGCTTTTGCATCGTCTTTACTCGCTCTCTGAGGGTGAAATAATCCCGTTGAGCGGAGTCTGCCAGTCTGGGGCTGGCTGCATTATCCACGCGGGCGGTGGAGGTGGATTTACCTGTCGGCACTGTGGGGCATGTTGCGTTGACGAGCAGGCGACGACGGCCAGCGGCAACATCATCGCGCAAAGCATCATTCTCAGATTTCGCATCAGCTAATTCCTTTGTGTATTTTGCATCGAGGGCGGCGACGTCACGCTGGCGCTTCGTCATGTCAGTAATTGTCGCGTTCGCCAGCGCCAGCTTATGAGTAACGGTGTCGCGCTGCTCTTTGTACTTCACCGCGTTACCGTGGTAGTGGTCAGTGGCCCATGCCAGCGCTGCGATCACTATCAGCAACGAGACTATTACGCCGGTGGTTATACGATTCATGTCACCACCAACGGATTTGTCCTATCAGATAGCCAATAGCGGCGACAAACAGTACCAGCCAGATCAGGACAAATTTCCAGTTTGGTAATTGCTCAATCATTAGTCGCAACTCCCTAATCAGTTTGCTAATATCAATCACAGGTTCTCCCTTGCCTTCATCAAGGTGCAGAAACAGAAAACCCCGACTGTTTGCAGCAATCGGGGTTTTCGCTTTTATATCCTTCGTAAATCAGAAATCGGCAGATTTTGTGTTATCCGCGTCCGTGGCGCCATGTCATTTTTGGTGAATTATTCCGCTGACAACAATTTATTGTTCAATACCCCAGCACGCCAGCGCCGATTCCTGGTCGCGTCGTATCACCTGGCCGTAACACTGATTTTCCCTGTTGTGGCAGTCTTTGCCGCCGTCATATATCCAACGGCGGATTTCTGCACACGCTCCCTTACGATCTCCTGCGTTGAGCTTCCGGTAAAACGTGGACGGAAAACATTTACCGGGACCGATGTTATACGGACAGAACGACGCAATACCGGTTTTCTGCGGTTCAGTCAGCGGTATATGAACATGTTTATTTACCCATGACAGCGCTTTATCCCGCTCGATGGCGTTGTAATGGTCGCACTGGCTTTGTGTCAGTCGCTGGCCTTTCACGACGGGTTTACCATCGATACGGGTCACGCCACGGCATACTGACCAGACGCCGCCGTTATCACGAACGGCCACCAGCGTATTTCCTTCCCGCTCCTGTAAAAACTGGTCGAGTAGCTGCGGTGCGCTGGCACCGGCGGCAATCAGCGCCAGCATGGCGGCGGAAAGACCGTATTTAACTTTTGTCCTGACCGCCATTACTGCCCTCCGGCATTTCAGATACCGCCAGCATTTTTAACGTGCTGTCATGGTCGTTTTTTTCCAGAATCCGGGCGATTAGCCTGTTACGCTCTTCCATCGCGGCAGCCTGTCTTGCCTGAGCCTGCTCTGATTTCTTTTTGTAATGCTTATTAACCAGAAACGTACCAATACCCAGAACAATACCTATCAGCGCGCCATAGTCGTTTAACGTCCACTGGGCGCATATGCCGCTGATTAATGCCCAGATGTAGGCCAGCCATGTCGTATGTTTATCCATTGTCATAACTTCCCCTGTCCGGGAAATGGACTACCCGGATGTCGGGTAAGTGGAAAAAGAAAGGCCGCGCAATAGCGCAGCCTTGTGATGGGTGCGGGAGCCAATCCCCGCTACGTGGCAGTGGTATACAGACAATCAGGGGTATGATTTACGCAGCTAATATTTCAAGCCGTCTTCCAAGCGCCGCCAGCGCGTTCTATATCTAAGCTGGTGGTTGTAACAGCCCCGACAGTACTTCTGCTTCACCGTTATGGCAGATATCATCGCCCCTTGTCAGATGCCAGACACCAACAATAAGCTGTCCTGATTCCAGATCGTCAACTGTGTCGTTCGTATAGTATGCCACCTGAACAACACCGTTATGCTGAATCCAGTAATACCCTTCTTTCATTCACACCTCCGCAAGACTAAGCAAATAGTATAGGGCGAAGCAGAAAATGCCGCGGTGCAAGAAACCACAACTCAAATCCTGTTGTACAGGCTGCTCTTTCCAGTCATAGCCTCACCACCGATAGCTCAGATGGCGCAGTGTGAAGTAGGAAGGCCGCCCGGTGGATTAACGACAAAACTCAGAGGGATTATTCCGGACGGCACAAACAGAAAAGCCCCGGCAATCACCGAGGCTTAAATTGTTGCCGGTTACCGCTCCGGCGCGATCAGCAAAAGCTATCGCGGTATCAGATAGTGGCCCTGCCTGTGTGAGCTTTGCGGTCGGCTGGAACATGTAGACTCCGCATCACTCCCCGCACTTTGTCTTATTGGCGTCGGGAATCCATAAAAGAAAACCCCGCCGAGGCGAGGTTCTTAATTCTTGTAACGTCACAGGCATAATAACCCATCGTTGGAATCAGGTTAGCCATTTTCCGTTAAGTTTGCAATAGCTAAATTATTTTGGTCATCGAGTCACGTTTCCCAGAACCTTTTCTGCATACGATTCCTCAATATGGCAATGCTCCACCAGCCGATCGAAAAACAGTTTATAGTTGTACCGCCATACCATTTCCGTTACTCCTAGTGCTTTAAAAATCTCGGTATCTTTGAGACGTGGGTAGCCTCTTCCCTTGCATCTTGGGCATTTTTTATAAACCGGCACGCCCTGCAACTCAGATTTTTTCTTATCGAGAATTTCTCCGCGTCCCCGGCAACGACATTCATTTTTCACATGGCCTTTGCCATCACACGCCTTACACACTACGCGCACCTGCTCACGAACTGATTTCCACACCTCCCAGTCGGACGGAGAAATACCTTTCGTATCTTTTACCCATTTTGGTGGCTTACCATCCGGGTAGGTAACCTTGTTCGTGAAAACCTCAGCATCAATTAATTTAGCACCATGACAGCTACTGCACGTCACCAGGCTGGCCGCGCTGAGGGAATAATCGCGAAATACATAACGCGCCATAGTGTCGAGAAATTTTGAACGCTTACCCTCTTCCATTTTCCGTAATGCCCCATGCCGTTCTGCACGCTGCTCTGCTAATAGTCTGATATAGGCGATGATATTTTCAGAAGATAAAACCCCAGCTTTTGCAAGATACAATTCAATACCCACTGCGGCTTTTGCAGTAAGTAGCCCGAGGGATGCCATTACGTCAGTAATAGTCAGCGTATCAGACGTTATTCCGCATGGTACTGCGCCGGGCATCATGGATTTAGGTGAAAAATATTTCGGTAAGGACTCAAGATTCATTTCGATGCTCCCGTTTTGCTTCAATGCGGACGTAATTACGAAGAATGCGGTATGCCACAGGAAAAGATCCCCGGTATCGATAAATTCGGAGACGCAACCAGCGCATGCGGAGTATCTCGATCAGTTCTGGTTTCATGCGGCCTCCAGCTTTTTTAGCGCACGCAGATCCGCCAGTGCCGCGAGCCTGATTTCCTTCAGCTCCTCGACCGTCCAGCGGTGCGGGGTGTTATTGTTCTCGAGTGCCAGCACCGCCGCCTCACCGTAACGCTCAACCAGCGCGGTACGATATGCTTCGATGTTCCCTGATTTGTAGACGTTGCAGACATCACACTGAAGATGGATGTTGAAGCGAGTGAAGCGCAGATGCCCGGCGGCGGCCGTAGTCCTGTAATGGCCTGCATGCCATGCGAACGCCGTCTTCGTTCCACAGGAGATGCAACCGAGTCCTTCTGCCAGTTCGGTTTCGCGGCAAATGTCATTTACGGCGCGCTGCGTCAAGTCAATCCAGTGCTTCAGCGGCTTAACCGCGGCTTTCCGCTGGCGCCAGGCGGCGCGTTCTTTTTTCTCAGCGGCGCGCTGAAGGGATTGCGCCTTACGTTGCGCGGCTTCGCGAGATTTTCTGGTTTGTTCTTTGCCGACGGCGCTGGCACACTGGTACGAGCAAACGATCTGCCCCTCGCGTATCGGGTGAAACCACTGGCGGCATTCTTTGTTTGCGCACTTACGGCGCGGTAATTTAGCCATGCTCACCCCCAGACCTTTTGGCGTAAGGATTTTGGCGTCCGCACCCGGTGTGCATATTCAGGTAATTTCGCGCTGACAGTCCAGGTAATGAAGTCAGGGTTCAGGCTCTTTTCTGTCCTTATGCCCCGCTTCTGATAATCCGATATCAGAGTGTCGGCCTGCTCGGTTGTACAGTCGTGATGATGGAACCAGGAGTATTTCATCGCCATCACCCCGCAAAGCTCATGAGCTGGGCGGCGGCGTTCTCGGCCTCGCGCTGAGTACGGAATGTACGTGATAAAATCCAGCGCCAGAGAACATCAAGCGCGGATTTATACAACTGCTGAAATTCGACCTCATCCATGCTGGAAAAAGCGATGCTGCGGGGATGTTTGCGAAGGGTGCCGTCCGGTAACTGGATGGCGTCATAGTGACCAGCCTCAACCGTCACCCATGCGCGGTAGGCATCGAATGATTTACACAGGCTAATCCCGTTTGTTACCCGGCGGTTTGCAATCTGTTCCAGATACTGTTCAGCCGCATCCAGTAATGCGCTTTCATTCCCGCCATATGCAGCGAGAAACTTTGCATAACCGTTTACCAGTTTGCGCTCATTGGCAGAAATGGCGCCGCCGGTGGGTTCCCAGTATTCAAACCCAAGATTAAGCAACGCGAAAAAGCGGCGATGGAATGCAGGATTCCTCACCTGACGGAACTCAGCCACCAGCACGGCGCCGAGTTTGATTTTTGATTGCAGAATATCACTGGTCTCCGGCGTTGCGGGGATCAGAATTCCAGATGACTGCTTGATGAGTTGTAATTCGTGCGCCATGGTATTCTCCGTGGCGCAGTAGATTGGGAGTTCAGCCCGCAAGCGAGTATAACAAAGGATGATTATTCATGATAACCGGCTCTGATAGTTAGCTCATTAATCAGGGTATCGCTCCCCATGATGTCATTTTGCAACAACGGCAGAAACCGGACATAGCGGCCATCCCGATACATCAATGACCTGTTGCAGTCAGGAAAAAAATCCATTTCAGCAATTACTGTCATGTCATCACGGCGAATAACAGCATATTTACAAGTGAATGTTTTATTTAAATTTTTCACGGTGTCTCCATAGATAACGAACTTGAGCATTTTTAAAGCATCTTCATGCTCACCATGAATATATAGGAGACTATTAATTATCATCATCAATAAATATGGTTATTTTTTGACCATGTGCAATGACATTTTCTCTGTGTTCTATTTATAATCTTATAACTGGTTATTTTTTGACATGCTCATTTCCCGGACATTAAAAAAACCGCCGGCGCAGGTATTAAGTACGGGTACATTGAGGTTGTCTGACACATCACAGGTGACGGAGATTCATCCCCCAAGGTCTCTTACTTAGCAATGAAGACAACTACCTCCTCTCTGTCTGGCCGGTTCGATCGCAGTCTCTCCTCGTTACTGGTGCAGTCACTGTGACAGTGATGCAGATGATAATCAGGACGATTAACATCGCTGCGGTTGACTTATCCGGCAAAATTATGCTGCCATGATGCCAGTTAACCATACTGGCATCATGGCCAACCGGCATCGAAAAGCATGTTGACCAGACTCGCAGGCCATTGAATCACGCAACAACCAGTTACTATCATCTGATGAAAAAGGCTGTGCATAACAGAATCAGAACTGACTGGTATCAGGGCCATGTTCTTCAGCAGCAAATACATAAGATGAAGCAAGATATAAAGAATGAAGGAAAAATCGAGTATAAAAAACGTACAGAATTGTCTGAAGTAACTTCCCTGCAGCATTGACGCCGCAGGGAATCTATTTATGGTGTAACTATATTGAACCAGAACTCAAACTTGTCCATATAGCCCAGCATCTCATCCAGTTTCGCAGCATTACCGGTAACGTTGACTTCTCCTTTATCTTGAGCCTGCTTCAGAGTTTCTTCCTTCAGGATAATTTTATTCAGCGTGTCACGGTTCAGAGTAATCGTGGCATCAGCATCTTTCGCTTCAGCATTAGCCGTGTGGTTCAGCACGCCATTTTCCAGCTCAAGCTTGTACTTTCCGCCGTCGCTGCCAAGGTCAATATTAAATACCGCCCGGGCATTACCCGCTTTTTCACCGTTGATATGTACAGCCAGGAAGTCGAAGAACATTTCAGGGGTCATCGCCCGAACGGTATCCGGACTTGCTGTATTTGGCGTCGGACCTTTAACCACACCGTTACGCAGCTCCTGCGCACCGGTCAGGTAGAAGTTACGCCATGGACCAGATTCAGCCTGATACCCCAATTGCTCCAGCGCATCGGCTTCAAGGTTACGTGCATTCTGGTTATTTGGATCGGCAAACACGACCTTACTCACCACCTGAGCAACCCAACGGTAGTTCCCCTGGTCAAAGTCTGCTTTAGCTTTCTGAAGAATCGCATCGGCACCGCCCATGTATTCAACAAATTTCTTGGCCGCTTCTTCGGGTGGCAGCTCATCAAGGGTTGCCGGATTGCCATCGAACCAACCGAGATACAGCACATACGTTGCTTTTACGTCATGGCTGATGGAGCCGTAATAGCCGCGGTTGGCCCAGGTTTTTGCCAGGCTATCCGGTAGTTTGAAGTTGGCCGCTATTTCGTCGCGAGTCAGACCTTCATTGGCCATGCGCAGAGTCTGGTCATTGATATAACGATACAGGTCTCGCTGGCTTTTCAGCAGACCAACAACATTCTCGTTACCCCAGGTCGGCCAGTGGTGCTGGGCCATAATAATTTCAGCTTTGTCACCCCAACGCACTATAGCTTCGTTGATATATTTCGACCACGGCAACGGCTCACGAATTTTTGCGCCACGTAGCGAGTAAGTGTTATGCAGGGTGTGAGTGACGTCCTCTGCGGCTTCGATGAGTTTCTTCTCTTCGATGAACCACAGCATTTCCGAAGGGGCTTCCGAACCAGGGGCCAGCATAAAGTCGTAAGTCAGGCCATCAATCACTTCTTTCTGGCCGTCTTTATCGATGATATTAGTGGGCGCAATCAGTGTCACCGTCCCCGCAGAGGTGGTCGTCCCCAGTCCGGCGCCAACCTGGCCGGAGGCATCTGGTTTCAGGAGGTTGCCATACATATAGCTGGCACGGCGGCTCATCACGTTGCCGGCCATAATATTCTCGGCTACTGCTGCCTCCATAAAGCCAGCAGGCGCATACACTTTCACCTTGCCGGATTTCACGTCCGCTTCATCGACAACGCCACGCACACCGCCATAGTGGTCAACATGGCTATGAGTATAAATGATGGCGACAACAGGCTTATTGCCACGGTTTTTGAAATACAAATCCATACCGGCTTTGGCTGTTTCCGCAGAAACCAGCGGATCGACAACCGTAATCCCCTCTTTACCTTCGATAATCGTCATGTTGGATAAATCAAGGTTACGAATCTGGTAGACGCCGTCTGTGACTTCAAACAAGCCACTGATATTGATTAGCTGGGACTGACGCCACAGACTAGGGTTAACAGTGTCAGGAGATTTTTCCCCTTCTTTTATGAAAGCGTACTGCTGTGGATTCCAGATGACATTCCCTTGCTCTCCCTTAATCACCTCTTCAGGTAAACCAGCGATAAAGCCTTTATGGGCATTCGTGAAATCGGTGTTATCAGAGAAAGGAAGTTGGTTATAAAGCGCATCGTTAGCTTGCTTGGTTGAAGCAGTGGCACCTTTTGGGGCTTCCTGTGCAAATAAAGGTGTCAGCGCAGTGGAAGAGAGTAGCCCCGCCAGCGCAAAACTTTTAACGATCAACTTAAGTCTCATTTGTACCCCTCATGTAAAAATATTCTGTATCACTCAGTCTGGTAGATTAATTATCTGTTAATTCAAACAATTAAAGTTATTACTGACCATTTTCTCTCTTTTAAATATAACCAAAACGTTACATTTCGCTATTTATGGATACAAATAAATCGTGTTTTACGTCAGCCAGTTCCATCCTCTTTTAGTAAGTGGGGTAAGCTCGCTTCCCGTTTCCGGGAGACAACTATAATTATTCCCCCTACTACAGAAGCTTTGACTATAAGTTCGTCACTGTGGAACAAAAATCATCTCATCAGCCAAAAATGCTGCCTGGCCTGATAGCTTTTCCATTTTTCACTGTGAGGTATCTGCGCACTACACTGGATAGTAATTATTCATTATATGAGGCGGTTAAGGATGGGGCAGGATTCGGACGACAGGCGCCGTACTTCCAGTGCTGGAAGGATATGGCAGGATCATAAAGATATGGTCACGCAAGCGCTACGTGTAAGTATTCCGTGGTTCACATTTGTGAATATCAGTTTTGCGCTTATAATTTTATTTCGCCACATACTCATCAGTGACTTTGACAAGTCGATCAGTGCACAGACTGGAATACTGCCTTTAATAGACGATATTATGGGCAGTATTATTATTTTTTCGTTCCTGATACTCCTTTTCATTTACCGCCTTCCGGCCAGATTTACTCCTCTTTGTCTGGTGATGCTGCTGATTCTCAGTCTGATGTGGAGCTATTGTAGCTACTGTTTTATTGTCTGGTGGCAACTGCCTTTTGCCTGGCCTCTCAGTGTCATCCTTATGCTTACCGCGCTGGCTGCGCTTTATTATCATCTGCCAGCGTTGCTACTTTTCATCGTCCCGTTATGGCTGACCGCCCTGCTGGCCAGTGTGCAGCTTAACCAGTATGTGAATATCCGGTTTTTATTAGTCTGGCTTACTCTTACCGCCATACTCATTTATGGTCGCTTTATCCTGCAGCGCTGGTTTGATGAAGCCTGGTTGCGTTACCAGGAAAACCGGATGCTTATCGCGCGTCTCGACGTTATGGCTCACCAGGATGCACTGACCGGGACCGCTAATCGACGTTCAATGGAAATTTTTCTTGGGGATGCTCTCCGCCAGACGGAGCCGTTTGCACTGATCATGCTCGATGTGGACTATTTCAAAAACTATAACGACCATTATGGTCACCAGGCTGGCGATGCCTGTCTGGCAAAGGTGGCCGGGGTAATGAAGAGGTCGGTTCGTACTCCGGCAGACCTGGTGGCACGTTACGGGGGCGAGGAGTTTGTCGTTGTGCTGCCTTCGTCGTCGCTGAATGAAGCTGCACTGGTTGCTGAACGTATTCAGACAAACCTGCGTGAAACCGCAATGCCGCATGCAGCATCTGCGGTTAGCGAAACGGTCACCGTCAGTATGGGCATCACCCTTTCCACAGCCGGTGACACTGTTACCGGCATTATTGCCAGAGCGGACGAGGCCCTTTATCGGGCTAAACAACAGGGACGTAATCGTTGGGTAAAGTAAAACCAGTTGCCCGGTGTTTGATACAGATGATCACCTTGCCATACTCAGATAATTAAAACTGAATATTTGGAAGCAAAAAAGACAGTCGGACTCACGGAACCTTTGCGCTGGTACAGCCTGAATATCAGATAAAATTATGTCCAGCCGCAGACAACCAGTTGACAGTGGAATATTCCTGGTGTTGTGAACAAGGCGACATTCACAACACGACTGTGCTCACGGAATTCAAATGCCGAACGGGTGATTACGATATTCGCTACCTCTGCAAAGTTATATTATTCGATTTTCATGCAGATTTCGCCTCCCGGTGATGTCCCCGATAAAATGCCAGTACCCTTTGCATCGTCACGCTGTTCCGGCACTCCGTACAGATAACGTTTCTGGTCCGGTCGTAGGAACTCACGACACCTTCCGGCGTTTTCAGAAAGCGGGTAATCCTGGCATCTTCACGTTTCTGCTTCCAAAGCAGGAAAGCCTGTTCCGAAGGAAAAATACCGCTTCTCCCGGCCTGATACAGATCCCCACAACTTTCCGCCTTTTCCAGGTAGTGGCGGGCTGTAAAAATGGTTAACCCTGTTATCTTCCGCAGCTCTCCAAACGTCATCCGACCGTGTGTTCGTACCAGTTCCGTCAGGCGCTTCTGTATTTCAGCTTTCTGCGCCGGTGTGTAATTTCTGCTCATAAATCCCCCCTGTTAAAGCCTTCCCGCCGCCTTACGCCGTCTGAATTCTTCCATCATCAGTTGTGCCGGGGTTGGCCCTGCAGGATGACGCGGCGCTGCCAGTTGACGGCGTACCGGCGGTATGCTGAAACCATTACCGACGTGTTTTGTCCACTTCGCCAGTAACCGTTCTGCAAGTCGTTTCAGTTCGCCTTCCGTCATCTGGTGCTCAACGCCCGTTCTGCGCATCTCGGTGCAGATGTGATACAGAACCGGCTGAGGCCACGGATATTTATCACTGCCGGAGTAGCGCCAGGACTCGTTACGCCAGTGACGATATTCCGCCAGCACCGCATCGGCTGTGAGACCAAACGCATTAGCTCCGCTTTCAGAAACCAGCGAAATAAACTCAGCCAGGTCCGGCGGCCATGTCTCAGCCGCCCGGCATCGCTCCATACACTGCTGACAAATCAGCCGGATTTGGCGCTCAGTCATCGCCCCAATCTGGGCCACCCACAGCTTCGAAGGCGCCGCGCCATTCTTCTGCGTCCATCGGTTCGAATAAATTTCCCCCATGACTTCCCAGAGTCGCCAGGCCGTCTCCGTCGCTGGCGATCCCGTTTTCGCGTTCCCACTGCACGCGGGCTGCCCTGATTTGCTGTACTGCCCGCGATGCGGTGCTGTCTGGCTGGATTTCTGCATGGCTTTCTCCCCTGCTGGCTGGTTTCGCCTTTGCCCTGACGTGGTTTACGTGACGGGCGAATTTTTGTTCCCACTGGATTTGTGTGAACACCTTTCCCTCCGACGTCCAGTAATCCCTGAACGCGACAAGCTCCGTAGGTAAATACTCCGGCTCTGGTAACGCAACGCCCCACTGGGCGGCCCGTTGTCGGAAATCCAGCGAGGGATGCCAGTCATCCATCATTGAGAATTTCCCGATCGGCTCGTTCAGGCCTTCCCGGTATTCCGGTTCAGTCACGACAGGCTGTTGCATAATTCCAGGCTGACTAACCGGAGCACTCGCGCGCGCACGCGCGTTATGTGTGGGGTTTAATTCTTTTAGATCTATATCTTTATTAGTTCCCTTTTTGTTGGCTTCCTGTTTAAACACCGAACCAACACCTGTTGAACATGTGTTACTTCCACTGGCGGCCTGCGTTTTCTTCCTGTTCCTTCTGGACTGAACAGATGCTTTCCCTGCTGCCGACTTTTTCGCCAGAACATCCCTGACCGCAGCGAGATCATTCTCGATACGCTCATGAATCCATTCAGTGCCGTTATCAATGAAAAATTCTCTCAGGGACTCTTCCACAGCCCCCCAGCGTTCACTGCTAATCCGAGCAATTTTTGCCAGCCTGCTTTTCGGGATAGCTCTTCCGGTCTGCCAGTAATTGAACATCAACAACAAATAGGCTCCATGCTCCTCGGCAGAAAGGTGCATGGTGTCCGCCAGATAATCAGCGATGTAAAGCTGCATGTATGGAAGTGTGGCCATAAAGCCTCTCTACGCTCTTTTCCGGGCGATCTGAAAACATAAAAAATTACTCACTGGTCATGTCTCTGGTACTGCTGGCGATAACCGCTACGTAACGCCTGTAACGCATATATGGCCTCGTCACACTCCCGCTCAAAATCCGCCAGCGGCGCGCCAAGAAGTACCGCGCTTGCCACTGCGGTTTTTTTAAAAGCTGTAAAAGCAGGTACTCAATGCTCTGCCCTGCCGTTATTCGTTTATGCAGTTCCGGCGCACTTTTGCGGATCGCCTCCAGAATAGCGGGGATCAGCGCAGAGAATTTCTCGCAGTGCTCCGCCGTTTCCCGTTTCCGCCAGCGCTGAAAAATGTTTATCCGGTTACGGCGCCATGCGTCGTAATCCACCGTTCCGTCGTCACGCTCGATACGGTGAACCGCTATTTCCGGTCGCGCCGGCTGCTCCAGGAATGCGCGGGTGATCAGTTGCGTGGCGGTTTCCTGGGTTATCTGTAGATATGCCAGCCATGACGATAACGCCTGACTGGCTGTTTCAGGGGTGATCATGGTTGTTCACCTTCGCTAATATGGTTCTGCTATCGTTCACATGAGGCGGGAAAACATCATCAAGAACACAGCGAGATCCCAGATGGTTAAGTGTGGCAACAATTTTTCGGCACTCCTCCAGTCCGGGTGTGCGAAAATTTGCTTCGTAGTTCGCCAGACGGCTCTGTATCCATCCCAGGTGAGTCGCAAACTGCCGTTGAGATAGCCCCAGTTGCTTTCTGTATGTTGAAATTTTGTTCATTTAAAACCTCCGCCAACAATTCTAAACACAATATGTGTTGCATGGTCAAGTTGTTTTGTGTTTTGCGTAAATCACGCATCGTGATAAAAGGGAGCCATGAGAAAAGAAAATGAAAAAATTGCCGCCAGCCGGCTTAATGATGAGATCGCAATGCGCCTCAAGGGGCGCAGACAAAAGCTCGGCCTGTCTCAAGGTAAACTGGCTGAGATTTGTGGATGGACTCAGTCACGCATAGGAAACTATGAAGCAGGAAGTAGAAATGTTGGGGTGTATGATGCAGTTGTACTTGGTGAAGCACTAGGTATTTCCCCACCCGAACTTCTGTTTGGTGAAAAGGACTCCTCGCAGGCATGGCTAAGTGATCAACATAAAAAATTACTTGAGTTATTCAATCAGTTACCAAGCTCAGAGCAACAACGAATGATTGATCTCTTTGAGGTTCGTTTAAAAGAGATTGATGACTATGTTGAAACGTATCTAAGAAATCGCCTTAAAAACTCAACTCAACCACCAGAAAACTAACTTAAGACTTGACCTGAATAGTTTAAAACCTGCCACTGGCGGGTTTTTTATTGCCTCAAGCCCAGCAGAACGCCCTCCCTCAACCAAAAACACATTATGTGTTGACAATTACACGTCATTCCGTGTTTAATGAATTCATCAAGACAACGCCAGACCAGATAACAGCCGGACAATACCAAGAGTTATCCCGCTGCTGAGTCGGGCTAAGTAGCCAGCCTGAGGCATACGAACATGACGGCAGTTGTTGTTAAGTAACAAGCGCAGTAGATAAAACGTTCCGCCGCCGGGCGTTAAGCGGATGAGGGGAAAATGAAAGCAATCGACTTAGGCAACAATGAATCTGTGGTTTATGGCGTATTTCCCAACAATGACGGTACGTTTACCGCCATGACGTTTACCAGAAGCAAAACTTTCAAAACTGAAGCTGGCGCACGACGCTGGTTAACAAGAAATCATTGCGAGTAAGAGCCAGACAGGAAACCGGATTCAGAAAAGCATCCGGCGCAACACGAAAGCGCACTACGCAGAACCTTCCCTTGTCAGGACTGTCGTTTAATCCACTGCGACAGTGCGCTTCCGGTTGCGAGTGGAACCCGTGACATTGCTGTGTGTAGCCTTTGGCGGTACCAGTTCATTCCTTTCTGGTTTCCGCCCTTTTTGAAGCGAATTTTGTGGTGTGGTGAATGCGGCTAAGCGCACGCGGCACAGTTAAAAAGACATAACGGTCCTTCATGTTGTGGGTGGAAATAGTAGTCGGCGGTAATGGTTAACTGGTTATCGTCACCTGGAGGCACCAGGCACCGCACCAACAAAATTCGCTTATAAACAGGCAAAGAGGATAAAACGATGATACCTGTCATTACACCTCGTTCCGACTGGATGCGCAGTCCGGCTAAACAGCAGACTGCAATAAACAGAAAGCCGGGCTTGATTCGTAAAATTTATACTCTACTCACCCAGAAAGGAGACCCGACATTAATTAACTGCGCATATTGTCAGAAAGCAATACCGGAAGAGACCGCATACGAATATGAACTGATATATATGCACGGAACGCTTATTTCACGTAAAAAACAAAAATATTGCAGTAAACGCTGTGCCAGCCATGACCAGATGGCACATGAACTTTAATTAATCATTTACTGAAACAATAAAACTATGCCAGCAATGGCAGGGATTCACTCAACCTGAAAAAGGAAATAAAAATGAAAAATACAACGCCTGATGTAGCAGTATTACAGGAACTAAAAGAACTCACCAGCCGTATATTTAAAATATGCGAGCAAAACAATATGCCGGTAGTTATTGGCTATTCATACGAGTTAAGCAGAAACGAAGATGGCTATTCAATAAATAAATCAATAACTGCATATGCAGATGAAAAAACAGGGGCATGGGACTCCACTATAGCCGCAGCAGCCATGTTGCTCAAAGTGAAAGACGTCCCCCGGGAGGTTATTGGTGCATTGAAGAGCTTGTCTGTTGCCAGTGATTTTGCACGGGCGATGTCTGAGGCCTCAAAGGAAAAAAGCCTGCATTAAATGCAGGCGCTTCCCCGGCTTTACATCCCGGCGATGCTGAGGTGAGCGACCAGACCCACCAGAGACATGACCAGTGAGCACCCGGAGAGGATTTTCACTGGCAAAACGATTTTAATCTTAACTGAGGTTAAAAAACAATGAGCATTAAGCAGGAAGAATATTCATTTTATTACAAGGTTAAAAATGAAAGTGCCAGGAAACGCCTCGGCTTTAAAGCCGGTTTTTTCTGGTGTACAGCTAAAAAGCAGTCACTCGCCCTCTCCCGTGGCGAACTGGCTATGGATGCTGCCGGATTTGATGAAGCTGATTTTGCCAGACCTGTACGCGTACATTTTCCGGTAGAAAATGACATTCCTCCCGAGGGTGTCTTTGACACTAAATTTTGTGAAAACCGCGAACCCGGTGGCGAAGACGGCAAAACCCTGACACTTATCCCCGGCGCAGCTTCTGCTGTTAAATCAGATGAAACAGAACGCGCCGACGGTGCTGGCACTCCTGCCGGAGAAAACGGCATACAGGAATCTCATAACCCGCCAGCAAACCCTCAACTGACCGTGGTTGCGACACTGCCGTTCCGCCATCGCGTTCTGGCACAGTATATTGGCGATGGAGAATATCTTTATCACGTCGATACAGGCCAGAAAAAAGAAATCGCGTGTCTGGAGATGGATACTCAGAATACCACTGTCCAGAACCTGATACTCGCCGCAGAAAATGTAGAGCCGTTCAAAAAAGCTATCGAGCACGATATTCACAAAGCAGTGAATGCGTATAAACAGGTATTTCCTGTCGATGGAAAAGTGCCTGAGTTATGCACCACTATTAAGTTTTTTAAGGAATGGTTCAGTGCTGAACACATTAACCGCGGCCTGCTGGTTAAGGAATGGGCTGAACGCCTGAAGAATAAACCTGCACCCGTTAAAAAAACCGGGCCACATAAAGTAATTGTCGACGACGTAAATAAGCCAGAGCGTCCACGCCGTAGCGAAAAACCGACACACAGAACGATTAACTATGAGCTCGCCTGTGGTTTCTGTGAGGAGCTGGATCTGAATAACCTGCGTCCTGCAATGGATTTTGCAAAACGTATCATCGCCGAAGACCGGGAAGACTGGAAGCGAATGTCGATGACAGTGGGCATTATCCCCGACATCAAAGGCTACGACCGACAGACCATTATTGACCTGGTACGCAAAGCGCCAAAGGCCGTACATAACGGTAATCCTGATCTTCGCCGGACGTGGTGCGAAAGCTTTCTTGCCGTTCATGGTGTTCGCGATCCGGACTGGTACGAATATGCGCCTGATAACACCCCAACAACCCATGAAGAAAATGCGGCAAGGCTTCGTCAGGCGGGTAAATGTCTGCGGGATATTGAGGCAGGGAGATTTCAGTGTGATGAAGAAAAACCACAACCGGCAGGCGAACTGGCAGATGAACCAGCAACGCCTGAAGCAGTGGAACAGGACACAACTGAACATCATCCGGACCCGCAGCCGCTGGAGAATGAGCCACCTGTAAGCCAGACAGAAGCAGGCTACCAGAAAATACGGGCAGAACTGTACGAAGCACGTAAAAACATTCCACCCAAAAGCCCGGTTGATGTTGGTAAACAACTGGCAGCCGCACGCGGTGAATACGTCGAGGGCATCAGCGACCCGAACGACCCAAAATGGGTGAAGACCGGGACAAGCCAGCCGACCACCGAACCTGAACTGGTTAAAAATGTTGGCAACGGTATTTTCGACGTGTCCGCTTTAATGCAGAACTCATCAACTCATGGCACAGAAACGAATCCGGAGATCACCAGCAATGTGCAGGTTCAAGAAGCTGACAGTGATGAAAAACAGGCTGGTGATGCGGTGCAGGCAGGCGAAGGCGATCTGGGTACTGGTAAAGAAGCAGTTACCGTAGAGGCTGAAACGCACCAGAACAACGATTCTGTGAGCCAATCTGAACCTGAGGCGCAACAAAACGTACCGGAATCGCAACAAGAAGAGCCAGAAGCAGCCTGGCCGGAATACTTCGAGCCGGGCCGCTATGAAGGTGTACCAAACGAGGTTTACCACGCCGCCAACGGGATCAGCTCAACTCAGGTGAAAGATGCTCGCGTGTCGCTGATGTACTTTAACGCGCGTCACGTAGAGAAGACTATCGTCAAAGAGCGCTCTCCAGTGCTTGATATGGGCAACCTGGTACATGCTCTGGCTCTACAGCCGGAAAACCTCGAAGCGGAGTTCAGCGTAGAGCCGGAGATCCCTGAGGGTGCTTTCACCACCACCGCCACCCTGCGCGAGTTCATCGACGCGCACAACGCCAGCCTGCCAGCGCTGCTGAGTGCTGACGATATCAAAGCGCTGCTGGAAAAGTACAACGCCACCCTGCCGTCGCAGATGCCGCTTGGAGCTTCGGTAGATGAAACCTATGCATCGTATGAGCAGCTTCCCGAAGAATTCCAGCGCATTGAAAACGGCACCAAACATACAGCCACGGCGATGAAAGCCTGCATCAAAGAGTACAACGCCACCCTGCCCGCGCCGGTTAAAACCAGCGGCAGCCGTGACGCGCTGCTGGAGCAACTGGCAATAATCAACCCTGACCTGGTCGCTCAGGAAGCGCAAAAATCGTCGCCGTTGAAAGTATCTGGCACGAAGGCCGATCTGATTCAGGCCGTGAAATCAGTCAACCCGGCAGCGGTATTCGCCGACGAATTGCTGGATGCGTGGCGGGAGAACACCGAAGGGAAAGTGCTGGTCACCCGCCAACAGCTCAGCACCGCGCTGAACATTCAGAAAGCCCTGCTGGAGCACCCGACCGCCGGCAAATTGCTGACTCACCCAAGCCGCGCTGTCGAGGTTAGCTATTTTGGGATTGATGAGGAAACCGGGTTGGAAGTTCGGGTACGCCCTGACCTTGAGCTCGATATGGGCGGCCTGCGCATTGGCGCCGACCTGAAAACTATCAGCATGTGGAACATCAAGCAGGAAGGCCTGCGTGCGAAGTTGCACCGGGAAATCATCGATCGGGACTATCACCTGAGCGCGGCCATGTACTGCGAAACTGCGGCGCTGGACCAGTTTTTCTGGATTTTCGTCAACAAAGACGAGAACTACCACTGGGTCGCCATCATTGAGGCGTCTACCGAGTTGCTGGAACTTGGCATGCTGGAATACCGCAAAACAATGCGAGCGATAGCAAACGGCTTCGACACTGGTGAATGGCCAGCGCCTATCACAGAAGACTACACCGACGAACTGAACGATTTTGATGTGCGCCGCCTTGAAGCGTTGCGCGTACAGGCATAAGGGGAAAATCATGGAAAACACAAATATTGTTACCACTGAGCAGCAGGCACCAAACACCATTTCTGCCAGTAACGCAATTTTTAACGTTCAGGCACTGGGTCAGTTAACAGCTTTCGCTAACCTGATGGCAGACTCACAGGTGACGGTACCGGCACACCTTGCAGGGAAACCAGCCGACTGTATGGCTATCGTCATGCAGGCTATGCAATGGGGCATGAACCCTTACGCTGTGGCTCAGAAAACACACCTGGTTAACGGTGTTCTTGGTTACGAGGCACAACTGGTCAACGCAGTAATCGCAAGCTCCAGTGCCATTCATGGCCGTTTTCATTACCGCTATGGGGGTGACTGGGAGCGCTGCACCAGGACACAGGAAATCACACGCGATAAAAACGGTAAAAATGGGAAGTACACCGTCACTGAGCGCGTTCGTGGCTGGACGGATGAGGACGAGATCGGCCTGTTCGTTCAGGTTGGTGCCATTCTGCGAGGTGAATCTGAAATCACCTGGGGAGAACCTCTTTACCTCTCCGGCGTTGTTACCCGCAATTCTCCGCTATGGGTTTCAAACCCTAAACAGCAAATTGCCTATCTGGGCGTTAAATATTGGGCTCGCCTGTACTGCCCGGAAGTGATCCTCGGCGTGTACAGCCCTGATGAGGTTGAGCAACGAGAAGAACGCGAGATTAACCCTGCTCCAGTCCAGCGCATGAGCGTACAGGAAATCACCAGCGAGGTTAGCACCAGGACCAGCGCGCAGGAGTCGGCAGCTAACGTTGATGCTGTTGCCGACGATCTTCGCGAACGCATTGATACAGCAAGTTCCGTTGATCAGGCAAAAGCAATCCGTGCGGATATCGAATCACAGAAAGCGTTGCTGGGTACTGCGCTGTTCACCGAATTAAAAAACAAAGCAGTGAAGCGCTATTACCAGGTCGATGCACAGAACAAAGTCGAGGCAGTGATCAACTCAATTCCAAACCCTGGCGAACCGGAAGCCGCAGAGATGTTTGCTAAAGCTGAAAGCACGCTTGGCGCTGCTAAACGTCATCTTGGCGACGAACTGCACGATAAGTACCGCGTCACCCTGGACGATATGAAACCGGAATACATCGGCTAATTGCATCGGGAGGGGTTACGCCCTCCCGCCTGAGGAGGTTTTATGCGCCTTATAAATCGCAGTAAGCAATCGCCATTGGGCCGTCGCGCATGTGATGTTGCACTGGCGGCGCATCATGAAAAGTTCGGCGATTACGGCAGACAAAAGCACGTTACCAATTACACCGTTGTAGTGGATGGCGTAAAGGTGCCTGTTGAAGTAGTTAACCGGGCCACCAGCTACGTAGCCACCGCAATGATCGGCGTCCGGAAACTTAGAAATCTGCCAGCACAGGCAAACTGAATATTAGCGATGGCCCGCTGCGGGGCCACTGGAGAAAACGATGAGCAACATTATCCAACTGACGCCAAACAAGTGGGTTAGCGAAAAAGTTCTGATTGCGGTTACCGGGCTTAAGCCCGGAACCATTACCCGCGCCAGAAAAGAATCCTGGATGCTGGGCCGCGAGTACCTGCACATTTCACCAGACGGAAATCCGAAGCCTTCGAGCGAATGCATATACAACAGAGAAGCCGTTGATCAGTGGATCGAGGCGCAGAAAAAAAATCAACCAGGTGCGAAGACAACATGAAAAGCAGTACACTCGTCAATGCTCCTGGACGTCAGGAGGGATTAATGGCTAATGCATCATACCCGACAGGCGTCGAAAACCACGGCGGTTCGCTCCGCATCTGGTTTCTGTATAAAGGTAAACGTGTCAGGGAAAACCTTGGTATCCCTGACACTGCAAAAAATCGCAAGATAGCTGGCGAACTGCGTTCTTCGGTTTGTTTTGCGATAAGGATGGGGAATTTTAACTATGTGGAAAAATTCCCAAACTCACCGAACCTTGCCCGGTTCGGTCAGGATAGAAAGGAAATTACTGTGCTGGAGCTTACCGAAAGATGGTCCGAGCTGAAGAGAATGGAGATCAGCTCTAATACCATGAGTAGGTACGAATCTATCATAAAAAACATGCTTCCACTCATCGGCGAAAACAAAATGGTTTCTGCGGTGACTACTGAGGATTTGCTGTATGTCAGGAAGGAGTTGCTGACGGGCTTTCAGGTAATGAAGAAGGATCACCGGACTCAGGTTAAAGGCCGGAAATCGTCCACAGTGAATAATTACATGATGCTGATGGCCGAGATCTTCCAGTTTGGAACAGATAACGGCTATGCAAAGGAAAACCCGTTTAGCGGAATTAACCGTCTCAAGAAAGCGAAAGGGGAACCAGATCCACTCACGACAGACGAGTTCATCAGGTTTATCCAGGCATGCGGACACCAGCAGATGAGAAATCTCTGGTCACTGGCAGTCTATACCGGAATGAGGCATGGGGAGTTGTGCGGTCTGGCCTGGGAAGATATCGATCTGCATGCCGGGACGATCATTGTGAAGCGCAACCTTACCCAGACGGATGAGTTCACCCTGCCAAAAACCGACGCAGGTACTGACAGGGTGATATATCTCATTCAACCAGCTATTGATGCCCTGAGGAATCAGGCCCAGTTGACACGCCTTGGCCGGCAGTTTGAGGTTGAAGTGAAGTTGCGGGAATATGGACAATCTGTCATTCAGCCCTGCACGTTCGTATTCAGCCCTCAATGCGTCAAACGTGGACCTCGCACAGGATATCACTACGCGGTTAATTCCATTAATAAAATTTGGGCCCCGATAATCAAGCGTGCCGGCATTCGTTACCGTAACGCGTATCAGTCACGACATACCTATGCATGCTGGTCATTATCAGCTGGTGCTAACCCAAACTTTATAGCAACGCAGATGGGGCATACCGATGCACAGATGGTTTACAAGGTGTATGGAAAGTGGATGTCAGAGAAGAGCGCAGAACAGGTTTCTCTGCTCAACCAGGCACTTTCCCGCTATGCCCCATCACTGCCCCAAAGCATGGTAGCAGCGCAGTAGAAATCCTTAAATTCAAGGGGTTAGCAGTCGCATCGCTACATTTTTATAACATGGGGCACGAAATGCGCTCGACCCTAAAGACAGCTTATGGTGTGATCGGGGTTCAATAAATCGCTAAACAAGGTATACTCCAGCGGTTTTCTTAGTTGTTTATTGTACTAAACGCTCCCGTGAGAGGACGCAACAGCGCACCTATGACACAATTCGCTTCTCCTGTTCTGCACTCGTTGCTGGATACAGATGCTTATAAGTTGCATATGCAGCAAGCCGTTTTTCACCACTACTATGATGTGCAGGTAGCGGCTGAGTTTCGTTGCCGTGGCGACGACCTGCTGGGTATTTATGCCGATGCTATTCGCGAGCAGGTGGACGCGATGCAGCACCTGCGCCTCCAGGAGGACGAGTTCCAGTGGCTCTCCGGCCTGCCCTTTTTTAAACCGGATTATCTGAACTGGTTACGCGAGTTTCGCTATAACCCAGCTCAAGTCTGTGTCACCAACGATAACGGCAAGCTGAATATTCGCTTAACCGGCCCGTGGCGTGAAGTCATTATGTGGGAAGTGCCGCTGCTGGCCGTGATCAGTGAGCTGGTTCATCACTACCGCTCGCCAAACGCGGGTGTTGATCAGGCGCTCGACGCGCTGGAAAGTAAGCTGGTTGATTTCACTGCGTTAACCGCCAATCTCGATATGTCCCGCTTCAACCTGATGGACTTCGGCACCCGCCGCCGTTTCTCTCGTGAAGTGCAGCAGGCGATAGTTAAACGTCTCCAGCAGGAGTCATGGTTCGTCGGCACCAGCAACTATGATCTCGCGCGTCGCCTGGCGCTGACGCCGATGGGCACTCAGGCGCACGAATGGTTCCAGGCGCATCAACAAATCAGTCCGGACCTGGCGACCAGCCAGCGTGCCGCGTTGGCCGCCTGGCTTAACGAATATCCGGACCAGCTTGGTATCGCATTGACAGATTGCATTACAATGGATGCGTTTTTACGCGATTTCGGCATTGAATTCGCCAGCCGTTATCAGGGGTTACGCCACGACTCAGGAGACCCTGTCGCATGGGGCGAAAAGGCGATTGCCCATTATGAAAAGCTGGGGATTGATCCGCTGACAAAAACGCTGGTCTTTTCAGATAACCTTGATCTGCAAAAGGCGGTCGAGCTCTATCGCCATTTCGCCTCTCGCGTGCAGTTAAGCTTCGGCATCGGTACCCGCCTGACCTGCGATATCCCTCAGGTAAAACCGCTCAATATCGTGATTAAACTCGTGGAATGTAACGGAAAGCCGGTGGCTAAACTTTCCGACAGCCCCGGTAAAACGATCTGTCATGATAAAGCGTTTGTGCGCGCGCTGCGTAAAGCGTTCGATCTCCCGCAGGTGCGTAAAGCAAGTTAACCATGCCTGTGCGAAGCGCCCGGAAAGTGGGCGCTTTGTTACTCTTCTGACCATCTTACCTGTTCTGGCCGCGATGGTGACTATTCTTCCCCTTCACTCTTCGACATATTTACGTGCGTAATTTGCGTTGTTTTTTCAGAATTAGTGTCCCGCTGTGTACGCGTTCTGAATAAATTGAATTCGCTAATAAATTCTTTACGCAGCAAGAACAGAGCAATTACGTTGGGGATAACCAGAAAACCGACAGCAATATCAGCCATTAACCAGATTACCGGGATTTCCATATTAACGGCAATCAGTGGCGGCAAAAAATATAGCCATTTAATGATGCGTTCTAGCTTATCGCCAAAAATATAGTTTATCGAAGTGCGAAATTTAATATATGAGCCAAGATAAGAAGTAAACAGAATCAACGCCACACCGAGACAGAGAACCTGAACAATAATCGGATGCCATGTTTCTTTTAAGGCGGCAAAGATAATCTGAATACCTTGATAACTGGCGTCTGTCCACATACCAGAAGCAAGTACAGCAAATGCAGTAAAGTTACAGGTAATCATTGAGACAAAAAAAACTTCCACTGCCCCCCACATTCCCTGACGGAAAGCGTAATCCACGTTGGCAGTAGCATGTACTGTGGCCGAGGTACCCATGCCGGCTTCGTTAGTGAATATTCCGCGACTGGCTCCTTTACTGATGGCCATCATGATGGTTGACCCGACAAAGCCACCGGCTGCTGGCGCAGGGGCAAAGGCATAATAGAAAATACTTTTTATAACCTGTGGGATAGCCTCGATATTCAATACCACTACACCAGCGGCACCAATGAAATAGGCAATGGTGATCGGTGGAAGTGCAATCGTACAGAATTTACCAAGACTGGAGAGTCCTTTTAAAATAACCAACGCGCCTACGATGACAACAAATCCTCCGATGACGCTTGTTGGGATGTCAAACGTATAGTGAATGACCGCCGCCATCGTATTAGTTTGCACAAAACAGGCATCCGTAATAACCAGAATCATTAATGCAAACGCATATAATCCTGCCAGGGGATGCCATTTTTTATTGAGCCCTTTCTTAATATAATGCATTGGGCCGCCATAATATTCGCCATTCTCACCTTTACTTCGGTATTTCACCGCCAGCGTCACTTCAACCATTTTGGTCATCATACCCACGACCGCAATGATCCACATCCAGAAAATTGCCCCAGGCCCGCCAACCGCAATAGCCGCAGCAACACCTGCGATCGTTCCCGCGCCTAATGAGCCGGATAGCACAGTGGCAGCCACCTCTATTGATTTTAAGGATTTTTTAGACGCTGCCTCGCCAGTAGTGTTTTGTTTATTTTTTCCGGCAAGTGTACCAATTGTATTACGGTAAATTTCTTTTAAATTGATAATCTGGAAAAATTTGAGGCGTACTGTAAAATAAAAACCAATGCCGATGACACACAAAAATAATGGGCCACCCCATAGAAATTCAAAGAGTTGTGAAAGTTGCTCTAACATAATGACCTCGGATTTAAATTAATTCGTTCAGTCTCAGAAATAATCTTTCCAGTTCAGCGTAATCCTGAATTTTGCCAACAACACTAAACTGGAAAGTCAGCGGGTAGGAGCATCCCTTACTCACTAAATGCCGTTTTAATGGTATATTGTTATAAAGTATTGCTTCCTGCATTAGGTTTATTATGCGTATAAAAAACGCATTTTTTACATGCTACCTTTATTATCTAATTTTTTAGTCGTAATGTTTAAGCACTGCGTCCGTTCCAGACTATATCTTCATAAATATCTGGGGACGTATCGCCTTCGGTACTAATAAGCAGAACATGAGCACTGGCATCAAGCTGTAAGCGATTAGCAAGATCCTGATAATGCATATTGTTCATCAACTCATAAAGTAATCCTACGCCAATAGCTCCGGACTCGCCGGAAATAAAAGGCGTATCCGTACCTGGACGCGGCGCGGCAGAAATACGCATACCCTTAGCCGCCAGACAGTCATCAGCGGAAATAAAACAACTGGTGTTGTCCCGAATAATAGGCCAACTGATAATATTCGGCTCCCCACACGCAAGCCCGGCCATTATCGTCGCCATATCGCCAGTGACGCAGTGAGGTTGACCATCATCCATAACTGCGGATTGATAAAGACAGTTGGCCTGATGCGGCTCAACCACAATAATATTAGGGATATTTTCCTGCATTTTTTCAACAAAATAACCCATAACACTGCCAGCAAACGATCCCACCCCCGCTTGTAAAATAAGATGGGTTGGCAACGGACTGTTTGTTTCTGCGAGCTGCTCATAAGCTTCAACCGCTAGTGTCATATAGCCTTGCATAATCCACGTTGGGATCTCTTCATACCCTGTCCAGGCTGTATCCTGCAAAAGCACCCAGCCTTTTGTTTGCGCCATTCTATGGGCCAGTCGCACTGCATCATCGTAGTTCAGATCGGTGATGGTGCATTCAGCTCCATGATGACGAATATTCTCTGCCCGGATTAACGATGATCCCTTAGGCATATAAACGACGGCTTTTAGACCTAATTGCTCCGCCGCCCACGCCACACCACGGCCATGATTGCCATCCGTCGCGGTAACAAAAACACAATCTTTAATTTTTTCTTTAATCTCAGGAGTATTAAGGGCAGCAAAACTTAACGAGTTAATATCACATTGCAATTTATCAGCGAGATATTTTCCTACAGCATAAGAGCCGCCCAGACCTTTAAAAGCATTCAGGCCAAAACGCCAGGACTCATCTTTAATATGGATGGACCCTAGTCCAAGCCGCCGGCTTAGATGCGCCAGATTATGTAACGGCGTGACGGCATAATTGGGTAATTTTTTATGAAATGCTAACACCTCATGCCCAACATTTCCGTTAAGCAAACTTAAGGCCGCTCCTGTACCATATTTTTTCCGACGTGTATTAAACTGATATTTAATAAGCTCATGCATAATGATACCTTTTGTTAAAGTTTATTTATTGAAATAATATATTTTTGTCAATTATTGAGTAGAAACAAGCAAAGAACTCGCGTTTTGTGGCTGTAGTAGTGGTTATCCTCACTTTAATAAACGTACTGATAAAAGAGTCGCACAATATCTATTACGTCCTTTTCTTTATTCCACTGATTATGATAGTACTATGCTTATTGCTGTTAAATGGCGCGAAAATGCCCATCGTCGTGCAATTTTCACCTTTTTTTAACGGCCTGGACGCGGCAAAATTGCGCACAGTGATAGTCATCACATTAAAGAGGTTATTTGCGATATGAAGCTTGACGCCTGGGATAAAAACATTCTGACATTATTGCAGCGCGATAATCGTCTTTCTCAGCGGGAAATCGCCGAACAGGTCAATCTTTCACCTTCGGCAGTGAATCGTCGTATCGCGGCACTGGAGGAGGCGGGCATAATTAAAGGCAATGTCAGCCTTATTGATGCTGGCAAAGTGGGACGCCCGGTCATGATTGTGGTGCAGGTGGTGATCGAAAACGAGCGATTCAATTTACTGGAAGAGGCTCGTCAACGGTTTGTCAGTTGCCCGCAGGTGCAGCAGGTCTACTACGTAACGGGCGATTTCGACTTTTTACTGGTGCTCAATGTTCGTGACATGGCGGAATATGAAGCGCTTACCCGTGAGCTTTTCTTTTCCTCAGGCAATATAAAGTCTTTTAAAACGATTGTCGTGATGCAAAACGCCAAGCAAGAGATGCGCGTCCTGATCGAGTAACGTGCGCAAAGCTTGCAAAACCAGCCTAAATTCTCAATGGTTCGCGAGCAGGTGCGAACTTTTTACAGGTTTCTTTCTGAAAACCTGCTTCCAGATGCGATTTCTGCTTGTCTGATTGCAGATGCCAGGTAACATAGGAATACCCCCATTTCGGGTGGACAAGTGTTTATTTTTTCCGACTATTAACTAGAGAGAATATTATGAGCGTTGTGCCTGTAGCCGACGTACTCCAGGGCCGCGTAGCCGTTGACCAAGAAGTCACCGTGCGCGGATGGGTGCGTACCCGCCGAGATTCAAAAGCTGGCATCTCCTTCCTCGCCGTTTATGACGGCTCCTGCTTTGATCCTGTACAGGCTGTCATCAATAATTCTCTGCCCAATTATAATGAAGAAGTATTACACCTGACGACAGGCTGCTCCGTGGTAGTAACAGGTAAGGTTGTCGCGTCGCCGGGACAGGGGCAAAGTTTCGAAATCCAGGCCACGAAAGTAGAAGTCGCAGGCTGGGTGGAAGATCCGGATACCTACCCGATGGCGGCAAAACGCCATAGCATTGAGTATCTGCGTGAAGTCGCGCATCTGCGCCCGCGCACCAACCTGATTGGCGCGGTAGCGCGCGTCCGCCATACTCTGGCGCAGGCGCTGCATCGCTTCTTCGATGAGCAGGGTTTCTTTTGGGTCTCCACCCCGCTGATTACCGCTTCCGATACCGAAGGCGCTGGCGAAATGTTCCGCGTCTCAACGTTGGATCTGGAAAACCTGCCGCGTAACGACCAGGGCAGAGTAGATTTTGACAAAGACTTTTTTGGCAAAGAATCATTCCTGACCGTCTCCGGCCAGCTCAACGGTGAAACCTATGCCTGCGCGCTGTCCAAAATCTATACTTTTGGGCCGACCTTCCGCGCGGAAAATTCCAACACCAGCCGCCACCTGGCGGAGTTCTGGATGCTGGAGCCGGAAGTGGCATTCGCCGATCTGGAAGACAACGCCCGTCTGGCGGAAGCCATGCTGAAATATGTCTTCAACGCGGTTCTGGAAGAGCGTGCGGATGACATGAAGTTCTTTGCCGAACGCGTGGATAAAGACGCTATCGCTCGTCTGGAGCGTTTTGTCTCTACCGACTTCGCTCAGGTGGATTACACCGATGCGGTCGCCATTCTGGAACGCTGTGGTAAGACATTTGAAAACCCGGTGTTCTGGGGCGTCGACCTCTCTTCCGAACACGAACGTTATCTGGCGGAAGAGCATTTCAAAGCGCCGGTAGTGGTGAAAAACTATCCGAAAGAAATTAAAGCGTTTTACATGCGCCTTAACGAAGATGGCAAAACCGTGGCGGCCATGGATGTGCTGGCGCCGGGAATCGGCGAAATCATCGGTGGTTCCCAGCGTGAAGAGCGTCTGGATGTGCTGGATGCCCGTATGGCCGAAATGGGGCTGAATAAAGAGGATTACTGGTGGTATCGCGACTTGCGTCGCTACGGTACTGTACCGCATTCCGGCTTTGGCCTGGGCTTTGAACGCCTTATCGCTTACGTCACGGGTGTGCAAAACGTGCGCGATGTTATTCCGTTCCCACGGACCCCACGCAACGCCAGCTTCTGATTTTTACGTCACACTCAAGGCCAGCTATGCTGGCCTTTTTTTTCGCCTGAATGTCAGTTTTATTCTCAATAAGTAAATAAATTTAATTACAACCCTCTGAATTACAACATCTTGTTACTGTATATTTCACGAAAATATTTACACATAAAAATTAATCCTTAATTTTATTGCGGATTAGATTTTTCTGCTCTAATAGCACAATTTTTCACCACAATTACGGACATCAAGACTTCTAAATGGCTATTTTTATGAAATAGCTCGTCTGCTGCTTTTTCAGGCACAACGGTGCCACAAGCCAATAATTACAATAAAATCATAGTGATAAAATAAAAACGATCAAATCAAAGCGAGAACTCAAGGGAAGTTTGACGTTGTTCACAAAGTTCCGCAAAAATAACATTTGTTTACATATTTTTTCCTTTTGAAACTAAATCTTTATATTTGTAGCACTTTCACGGTAGCGAAACGTTAGTTTGAATGGAAAGATGCCTGTCAGACACATAAAGACACCAAACTCTCATCAATATTTCTGTAAAGTTTTATTGACGAAATTTATTGACGGCAGTGGCAGGTGTCATATAAAAAAACCAATGAGGGTAATAAATAATGATGAAGCGCAAAATCCTGGCAGCGGTGATCCCTGCCCTGCTGGCTGCTGCAACCGCAAACGCAGCAGAAATTTATAATAAAGATGGTAATAAGCTGGATCTGTACGGTAAAGCCGTGGGTCGTCACGTATGGACAACGACCGGCGATAGCAAAAATGCCGACCAGACTTATGCCCAGATTGGTTTTAAAGGGGAAACGCAGATTAACACCGATCTGACCGGTTTCGGTCAGTGGGAATACCGTACTAAAGCAGACCGCGCTGAAGGCGAACAGCAGAACTCGAATCTGGTCCGTCTGGCTTTCGCGGGTTTGAAATACGCGGAAGTGGGTTCAATCGATTATGGTCGTAACTACGGTATCGTTTACGATGTTGAATCCTATACCGATATGGCCCCCTACTTCTCCGGCGAAACTTGGGGCGGCGCCTATACTGATAACTACATGACCAGCCGTGCTGGCGGTTTGTTGACCTACCGTAACTCTGACTTCTTTGGTCTGGTGGACGGTCTCTCTTTCGGTATCCAGTATCAGGGTAAAAATCAGGACAACCACAGCATTAACTCTCAGAATGGCGATGGCGTAGGTTACACCATGGCATATGAGTTCGACGGCTTTGGCGTCACCGCAGCGTACAGCAACAGCAAGCGTACTAACGATCAGCAGGATCGCGATGGTAATGGCGATCGCGCAGAATCGTGGGCCGTTGGCGCGAAATATGATGCAAACAACGTCTACCTGGCTGCCGTATATGCTGAAACCCGCAATATGAGCATTGTTGAAAATACGGTTACCGATACCGTGGAAATGGCAAACAAAACGCAGAACCTGGAAGTGGTCGCTCAGTACCAGTTTGACTTCGGCCTGCGTCCGGCAATCTCGTATGTGCAGAGTAAAGGTAAGCAGTTGAACGGCGCCGACGGCTCGGCCGATCTGGCGAAATATATTCAGGCGGGCGCGACTTACTACTTCAACAAAAACATGAACGTATGGGTTGACTACCGTTTCAACCTGCTGGACGAAAACGACTACAGCTCCAGCTACGTTGGCACCGACGATCAGGCGGCTGTCGGTATTACTTACCAGTTCTGATCAGCAGACCCCTTTGTTTTATGCCTCAAAAACAGGACTTCGGTCCTGTTTTTTTATCTCTCTTAGAGAAAATGTGCGTCTTTCAAAAACAGGCGGGCTTTTTAGCGCTAACGGTTGGCATTTTGTAAATCTGCCGTTAACCTGATAGCGGATTTCCCTTCTGTAACTATAATGGAACCTCGTCATGTTTGAGAACATAACCGCCGCTCCTGCCGACCCGATTTTGGGCCTGGCCGATCTGTTTCGCGCCGATGACCGTCCAGGGAAAATTAACCTTGGCATTGGCGTATATAAAGATGAAACCGGCAAAACACCGGTGCTCACCAGCGTTAAAAAAGCCGAGCAGTATTTACTGGAAAATGAAACGACGAAAAACTATCTCGGCATTGACGGGATTCCGGAATTTGCTCGCTGCACTCAGGAACTGCTGTTCGGCAAAGGCAGCGCGCTGATTAACGATAAGCGCGCACGCACGGCGCAAACGCCGGGCGGTACCGGCGCGTTACGCATTGCCGCCGACTTTTTAGCAAAAAATACTCCGGTAAAACGGGTGTGGGTGAGCAACCCCAGCTGGCCGAACCACAAAAGCGTGTTTAACGCTGCCGGCCTGGAAGTTCGGGAGTACGCTTACTACGATGCGGAAAATCACACGCTGGATTTTGAAGCGCTACAAGCCAGCCTGAGCGAAGCACAGGCCGGCGATGTGGTTCTGTTCCACGGTTGCTGTCATAACCCAACCGGCATTGACCCTACTCTGGAACAGTGGCAGGTTCTGGCTGAGCTTTCCGTTGAAAAAGGGTGGCTGCCGCTATTCGATTTCGCTTACCAGGGCTTTGCCCGCGGCCTGGAAGAAGATGCGGAAGGTCTGCGCGCCTTTGCCGCGCTGCATAAAGAGCTCATTGTCGCCAGCTCCTACTCCAAAAACTTCGGCTTATATAATGAGCGCGTCGGCGCCTGCACCCTCGTGGCTGCCGATGCGGAAACCGTGGATCGCGCTTTTAGCCAGATGAAATCCGCCATTCGCGCTAACTACTCCAACCCACCAGCGCACGGCGCGTCCATCGTCGCGACTATCCTGAGTAATGACGCCCTGCGCGCTATCTGGGAACAGGAACTGACGGACATGCGCCAGCGTATTCAGCGTATGCGTCAACTGTTCGTGAATACCTTGCAGGAAAAAGGCGCGAACCGTGACTTCAGCTTTATTATCAAGCAGAACGGGATGTTCTCATTCAGCGGTCTGACCAAAGATCAGGTGCTGCGTCTGCGTGAAGAGTTTGGCGTTTATGCCGTGGCTTCTGGTCGCGTGAACGTGGCGGGCATGACCCCGGATAATATGGCGCCGCTGTGCGAAGCCATTGTCGCGGTACTGTAAAAAGCTGCCGACTGGCGTGACCGATAAAAAAGCCTGCACATTGCAGGCTTTTTCATTCTGCTTACCAGACCGGCATCTCATCTTGCAGGAAGGGATTATGCAGACGCTCGTACCCGAGCGTAGAGAGCGGGCCGTGGCCAGGAATAAAGGTCACATCATCGCCAAGCGGCAATAATTTACGCTTAATGGCGTCAATCAACTGGGTGTGATCGCCGCGAGGAAAATCGCTGCGCCCGACGCCACCTTTGAAAATCACATCGCCGGAGATCAGCAGTTGCGACTGTTCATCAAAGAAAACCACGTGTCCCGGCGTGTGTCCCGGACAATGTAACACCTGTAACGTCACATTCCCCACGCTGACGCGATCGCCGTCGTTCAGCCAGCGATCAGGCGTCAGCGGCTGACACTCATCCAGACCAAACATGCGGCTTTGCGCCGGCAGTCCTTGCAGCCAGAACTCATCTTCTTTTTCCGGACCGATAACAGGAACGCCGTAATGCTGCGCCAGTTCACTCGCCGCGCCGACATGATCGAGATGCCCATGCGTGAGTAAAATTTGCATCAACGTCACGCCGCTGGCGTCCACTTCCTGTTTAATTTTTTCCGCGTCGCCGCCCGGATCGACCAGCGCCGCCAGCCGGGTTTGTTCGCACCAGATTAATGAACAGTTCTGGGAGAACGCGGTGACCGGAATAATACGATAGTTCATACTGCTCCTTTGATTAAGCCTCGCTGATTACCAGTGCCGCGCCGGCCCGGTATCAATATGCACAAAGTTACTACGTGGGTAATATCCTACACCACCTGCGCGCATAGATAACGCCGCTTTGCGAATATTGCTCAGTGCCACGCCCTCAATATGAAAATCCATCGCCTGCCCTTTTGTATGGTAGCTTTTTTTCGCTACGCCGCTGCTACGGGCGCGTAATTCATTATTGGTATCAAGAGAACGGTAGCCTGAGATGAGCTGCACAGGTTTACGCGTCCCTAACAGCCCCTGAAGTCGGTAAAGTTGGTCAAACAGGCGGGGATCGATTGATCGGACTTTATTCGCGCGATAATCACGGAAAAAATGGTTTAACTTTGCTAATTCATCCTGAATGTAGGCTCTTCCATCGAAAAACTCCGCCTTGATTGACTCTCCGGTATGGAGATTGTTTAACGTCAAAATGCGCGGGCGTGGGGTCGAGAGTGTGGCAAACGCTGGCGCGGGCAGGATGGCGGCGCCGAGAGCGACACCACCAAGCGCCAGCAGCTTGCGGCGATTAGCGTCAAATTTGTCCATGATAATCAGGTCTACAGGTCAATGTTATCGTTAATACACTTCTACCTTTAAGCAGACATGATACCGGCTGGCACAGACTTCTGAACGGCCCGGTCGACTTAAAGGTTGTTGTATATGCACTTCTGGCGCACGAAAGGCACCTTAACTGCCGATAAAGCCCGCGTCAAGATGGCCCTCCCCCAGCCACAACGGGGGTCTACAGCGAAACGCCCCGTTGAAGCCAAACATTAGGACAACATATTTACCAGAACTTCTTCATTTACCTGATTAATTGTTCAACCTTTGGCACAATTTGTGCGCTGGATCGCGCTGTGAGATCGTAATTGTAAATATCTGTACGATATTGCATACGTCCATCTGCGCCGACAAACGCGGTCAGATAGTAAAGATTTACTGGAATGTTCTGCCGGATATTGACATACCGCGTGTCGCCTTGCTTCAGGGCGCCAGAGATCCGCGCATCGTTCCAGCCAGCATCCTGCAAGAGCATATTCGCCAGTTCAGAGGCCTTATTGACCCGCACGCAGCCGGAACTTAACGCCCTGGCGTCACGCTGAAAGAGAGTATGGTTAGGCGTATCGTGCAGATAGATCGCATCTGAACTCGGCATATTAAATTTATAACGCCCCAGCGAATTGTGCGCGCCTGGCGCCTGCTGGAAACGGAACGGAAGATTCGATGGCGTAATGGTGGCCCAGTCAACCTGCCACGGATCGATCGCTTCTTTGCTGTTCCAGCCGCGCATCACGGTGTAGCCATGGCGCTCCAGATAGCCTGGGTCATTCCACACCTTCGGTAAAATGTCTTTACGCGCAAGCGTGGGCGGAACGTTCCACGGCGGGTTCACCACCACATTATTCAGCGCGCTGCTCATCATCGGCGTTTTACGATCGGGACGCCCGACGATCACCCTTGAAGCCAGCACCTGGTTGCCATTCTGATAGTAGACCAGCGAATAAGCGGGAATGTTTACCATAATACCGGTAGAGAGTTCCGCCGGCAGCAGGCGTAAACGTTGGATATTCAGTGCCAGTACGCCTGCGCGTTGCGCGGGGGTCATATTAAGCCAGTTACGCGTCGCCGGGCCAATAACGCCATCCGCCCCCAGCCCTTGCCATGCCTGAAAACGCTTTACCGCCTCGACCAGCTCACGATCGTAGGCGCGTGCCGCCGGAGCCGACTTACTACGGCGGGCCGTTGGTTCGTCGACCGGCTGCGCCACCGATGTTTCGTCGACCACGGCGGAGGGGCTGACGACGGCGCTATCAGCAGTGTTATCGCCGGGTAAGGCTATCTTTGGACCGCCATCCAGCATCCCCGTACGCTGTAATATTTCGCGCAGCGCAGGCACATCGTTACTCCATTGCCCCGGGCGCAGCGTCGCGGTATTGGTCAACTGCGGCCACGGGCGAGAGTCCGCCACCAGCTTCAGCAGTGCGTCATGCATGGGCGCATACTGTGGGTGCTGCGGCGCCAGGCTGGCGACAAACATCGGCAACTGGCCCTCTTCCAGCGCGATTTGCCACTGGTTAATCACCGAGACTGGCGGCGTCGCCAATGCGTAAGGTTTGTTGCTATATAACCAGCGCTGGCCTTTGACGGGGATATTCGCAATGAAATGGAGATAGCCCATCATGGCGTCTGACAACACAACATCGCGCGCCATACCGTTTACGGCGGGATCGGTCAACAATGCCACCCAGGCGGTAAACTGCGGCTGGAATCCGGCAATCGCCACCTCCGCCAACTGTTGCTGGAAGGCTTTCACCGCATCGCGATTATCCCACATGGGCTTCATGTCGCGCGCGGCATACAGCAATGTCAGCTGGCTCATATAGACCGGCGTATAGCCGGAAGGAAGCTGCGACTGTAAATCAGCCCGGACTTTCTCGGCTGAAACGCCCTCCGGCAGCGGCTGAATCCCGGCCATAATCGCCGTCGCGGCTGATTGTTTCTGCGGCCCAGCCTGATCCGTCGCGGCAACGGCGCTATCGCCAGGTATCATTTCAGGCTCATCGGCCTGCGCATTGAACAGTGGAGCGAATGTTACGGCCAGGCATAAACTGATTGCCGACAGACAACGACCACACATCTTATTAAGCAACATCCCTTGCCCCCTGTTTTCGTTATCATACTCCGCATGACTGCGCTGCCCGCAGCGCGGGTCAACCGCAACCAATGCTTTTGTTTAGTATGACGAGTCAGCCTGCTCACTCGTCAGGCTTAACTCCAGTATATAAAGTTCGTTACGTTTTTGCCTAACCTAATGTAAAGAAGTTTAAAGAAAATGCACTACCCGGAGAGATTTTTCAGATAAAGAAAAAGGCGGCTTTCGCCGCCCCAGGCTAATGATAAAACAGAACTTGTTGTACCGGATGGCGGCGTAACCGATTTATCCGGCCTTGCCTGATAAGCGAGGCGCCATCGGGCACTTCATCGTTTCTGCCGTGTTTAACTCGCTTCTGAAGGCGTATCTTCCGTTTGCGTACCGGGAAGCGTTTCCGGAAGCTGCGGCGCAAAGCCACGCAGCCCGACAACATGAACATGCTCAGTATTCTGAAACACTTTACGCACCAGTTTATACGTCGTGCCCTTCTCCGGACTGATGTTTTCCGGCGCAGCGATGATGAGCTGCATCTGCAAACGTTCGCATAGTTCAAACAGCGTGGCGATAGAGCGCGCATCCAGACGCGCCGCTTCATCGAGGAACAGCAGGCGACATGGCGAAATATCTTTCCCGCGCAGTCTGCGCGCTTCGTCTTCCCAGCTTTGCACCACCATCACCAGAATTGACATCCCGGTCCCGATAGCTTCCCCCGTTGATAGCGCGCCGGATTCCGCACGCAGCCAGCCGTCGGACCCACGGTTAACTTCAACTTCCATTTCCAGATAGTTACGGTAGTCCAGCAGCTCCTCGCCGATGGTCTGCGGCGTGCGTTGCCCCATATCGATCTGCGGATTCAGACGCTGGTACAGTTTCGCCAGCGCTTCGGAGAAGGTCAGACGATTGCTGTTAAACAGATCCTGGTGCTGCTCCTGCTGTTCTGAAAGCACATCCAGCAAGGTGGCATGCGTTTCACGCACGTTGACGTTTAACCGCACGCTATTCACCTGTCCAAACGAGACGCTTTGCAAACCCTGGTTCAGCATACGGATACGGTTCTGCTCACGCTGGATAGTCTTGCGGATAATGTTTGCCACGCTGCGGGAACTGATCGCTAGCTTTTGCTCACGCGATGTCAGCTCTTCCGTCAGACGGCTCAGCTCAATCTCCATTTGTTCAATGGCTTCAACCGGATCGTCGGTACGAATAATATCCTGACGAATACGCTCGCGCAGATGCTGGTAAACGGCCACAAAGAACTGGATTTTACGTTCCGGGCGTTTCGGATCTTCCGACAGACGCAATACGTCGCGCAGATGTTCGTTATCCGCGACGGCCAGGCGCAGCGCGCCCAACGCCTTATCCGACATGGAGCGCAGTTCATCCGCCGACAGATAAGCCAGCTCACGACGGTGCAGACGGCGTTCCACGCCATTGTCTTTCACCATCCGCATGACTGCGCACCAGCCGGCTTTCGCGGTCACAACCTGCTCGCGCATTTCATGATAATCGCGCTCCAGCTTGCGCAGCTTACGGGTCAGGTTCTCCATCTCCGCTTCGCAGAAGGTGAGCGCTTTCTCAAGCTGATTGCGACGCGAACGGTTATTGCTCAACTGAGCGTGCAGTTCATCGCGACGCTGGCGGGCGCGCTCTTCCGCCCCGCTGTCGGCGCGAACGCCAATATCCTGTAATTCGCGCTGCAAATCGTTAAGCAGCTCTTTTTTCGTGTCGTAAGAGCTTTTTAGCGAGGCCAGGACCTGGCTGTACTGACTTAACTGCGCGGCATGGCTGCGCAGCGCTTCGCGGGCGCGGGTACGCTCGGCTTCCGCCTGCTCCAGCCGCTGGCGCAGCTTTTCATTGAGATCGCTGTTGCCGCTCAGCATTTCCGCCGAGTCGGAATAGCTGAAATGCGCCCGACGTTCGACGACTTCAGCCAGCGCAAAAGCCTGCTGGCGCGCGTCACGCTGCATTTGCTGCGACCAGGCATAGTCTTCTTTTAACTGCTCAAACTGTTCCGGATCGCTTTGCAGAACGGAAACCACCGGCTCCAGTTTGGCTAACTGGTTGCCATATTGCTGCACAAATCGCGCCGCTTCCTGCGCCTCATCCAACCGTTCCTGAATTTCATCGACCCGATCGGCCAGCGTTTCATCGGCCAATAAATTCAGCCGCGGCAGCAAACGGTTAAGCGCGGAAACGCCCTCTTTCGCCTGCTCAAACTGAAGGCGCTGCTGCTGGTTGTCGCTTTCATGCGTCGCCAACGCGCGTTCCAGCTCGACGCGACGCCCGTTCAGTCGGCGAATTTCCGCTTCCGGATCGTCCTCAAAGGCAACGGAAAGGTGGCTACCGATAAAACGGCTGAACGCCTGGTGCAAACGCTGGGTTTTCTGCACGTCAAACGAGAGCGTGGCAAAGCGCTCGGAAAGCACTTCCCGTTCCGCATGGAGACTTTCAATACGGTTCTCGCGCGCCGCACGGCCAAAAATAGGCAGCGACGGGAAACGCGAATAACGCCACTGACGGTCGGCAATTTTCACGACCACCGCCTTTTCCAGCTCGTCAACGCTGAATACGCTGTCATCAAAAGACTGCGGATCGCCTTCGATCAGGTACAGATCTTCCGGGCAGTCGGTCAGACCTTCAAGCTGTTCGGCTATTTGCGATAAATCCGGTACGACGATCGCATGGCGCGACGGGCCATACAGTGCGGAAAAGTACGGCGCATCTTCAAGGCTGACATCATCGTAGATTTCCGACAGCAGTACCCCGCCAAAACGCTCCGCCAGCGCATTCAAACGCTGATCTTCCGCACCGCCCGGCTGGCTTAAACGTTCGATCTCTTCATCAACCGCATTTTTACGCGCGCCCACTTCGTCGCGTTCGACAATGGCTTCGCGCTCACGCTCCAGCAGCTGTTGCAGGTATTCGGTCACTTCCTGGCTGGACGTAAACTCCTCGCCGCACTGTTCGCTAAGCTGGTTCAGGCTATTCTGCGCCGCCAGCCAGACGGGCGCACGCCGCATCAGATGTTGAATACGCGACTGAAGCTGTTCCTGTTCCTGACGCAAGGCCATACGCTGTTCGCTGGCTGACGACACGCTATCAGACAAGGACGCGATGCGGGCTTCCAGCTCCTGATGCAGCGCTTCCAGTTCGTCAATATCAAAATTTTTGCCCTGTCGCTTACAGAACTCCGCCAGCAGACGTTCCGCCTCTTGCTGCTCGCGCAGCCGCTGTTCCAGTTCGCTCAGGCGCATCCGCAGCGGCTGTACCTGTTCCGCCAGATGACGCTGGTTCACGCCGTCCCGTAACAGCTCGCGCGCCACGTCCCAGGCTTCGCTACGCGCCAGCGGGCCGTTGATCGCCGCTACCAGCTGATAAGCCTGCTCAAACTGACTGTGCGCGGTTTGCGCCACGCTCATTTTTTGTTCCAACGACAGCAGTTTTTCCGTAGCTTCCTGTTCTTTTGCCTGGAAAGTATCCAGCCATTCGGCGGCGCTTTCCGGCGTTAGATCCGGTAGATGGCAAAGTTCTTTAGCGCGGGAAAGCGCTGATATCGCCTGGTTATACTGAATCGCGCGCGTTTGCTGTACATCCAGCGCCTGCTGGTAATCCGCAAGCTGGCTTTTGAGTTCATCGACTTCCAGCTCGGCGGCTTCGGCACGCGCTTCATTTTCGTCCTGCATTTCGGCGGCTTCCGCCACCACTTCGTTTTGCTCTTCGAGTCGAATCTGCAGCTCTTCAAGATCCGCTTCATAGCGTTCAATTTTTTCCTGCTGACGCAGCGCGGTTTGCACCAGATTCAGGTGATCGCTCGCCGCCTGGTAATCCGCCTCAAGAGAACCTTCGGCACCGTTATGTTCGCCCAACTCACGGGCCATATCGACGTGCTTGTACTGCTCCGCCGCCAGCTGCTTGCGCGATGTGTACAGTTCGCGTCGAAACGCCAACGCCTGATCAAGGTGAACCCGACGCTCATTGGCGTGGCGCATATAATCTGCCGCCACATAATCGGTGGCTTCGCTGATCAAATGCTTAAACAGATCGCGATCGGATTGGGTAACACGAATCGCTTCCAGCGTGAGTCGGTTCTCGCGCAGCGCCGCTTCCATATCCTGGAATGCCTTGCGCACGCCGCTGTTTTCCGGCAATAAATAATCGCGTAGCGATCGGGTAATGGCGCTGGAGATCCCGCCGTACAGCGAGGCCTCTATCAAACGATAGAATTTACTACGATCGGAAGCGGAGCGCAGACGACGGGCGATAATCCCTAAGTCAAACATCAGCGAATGATAATCGGTGATGGAGTTAAACTGCTTAAACTGCACGCCTTCCATCTCGTCAAGCTTGTCTTTCAGCTCAGCAAGCGACAGTACGCGCGCCTGACGTTCGTTTAATGTCTCCGTCACCAGTTGTGTCGGCTGTACCGACATCGGCAGCCCCTGAATAGCGAACGGTTTGATGTCCACTTTGCGATCGCGCCCAGCGACCTGCTGCAGACGCACGCCGACCACCACCCGCTGATGACGGGAATTAATGGTGTCGAGCATGGAGTAACAGACACCCGCCTTCAGCTTACCGTGCAGACCTTTATCGCGCGAACCGCTGGTGGCGCCGGCTTCCGTGGTGTTACGAAAGTGCAGTAATGTGAGATCCGGGATCAGCGCCGTGACGAACGCCGCCATCGTCGTGGATTTCCCGGCGCCGTTGCCCCCGGATAACGTCGTGACCAGTTCATCCAGGTCAAAAGTGCGGGCAAAAAAACCGTTCCAGTTAATCAGCGTTAGCGAGCGAAATTTACCGCGTTCAATCATTATTCTTCCTCTCCACTGTCCGGCTGACTCTCTTCGGTCTCATCATTAAGTTGCAGATGGTTTTCAATGGGCATCGCTTCCCCGTCGCGGATGAGACGACGCTGCGCCTCGCGAGGATCGTCGCCGGCACGGACATCCGCGCCAAAGCGGAAGACCGATTCGGTAATGCGGAATTTGCTGCTGTCGTGGCCCATAAACCATACCATGCCCAAACGACGCAGGCGGTTTAAAGAAGAACGCACCTTTTCCTGCAGTTTCTGACGATCAACGTCAGATCCCGTCGAGCGGTTATTCACCAGCTTTAGCAGTTTGGCTTCGTCCGCAAGGGTAAGCAGCTCGTCGTACAACTCCTGCTGAGTAAAGATCCCTTCGTTGGCCAGACGCTCCGGGCTAAGATAGAGGTAGCAGAGAATTTTACCGACCATCATATCCAGTTCGGATAACACCGAGCGCGGAATAAGCGTGGTAGAACGCGGACGCAGGTAGAAGAACCCCTCCGGCGCGCGAATCAACTCCACGTTATAACGCGCGTAAAACTCTTCCAGGTATTCCTGAAAATCCATCAGAAAGGCATGATTATCCAGTTCGTCCAGCCCGATGTGGCGGCCCGAACGTAATGCGCTATCCAGCGCCGGAAATAACGGATTCGCCAGCGCCTGCGCCAGCTTAACCGGCATCACTTGTTCAATATTTGTCAATGACATGCGCCTGTACCTTGGCTCCGTAATCATTAATCGGCTGCCATTTGGCTGGCAGTCCGGTGAAATCTGCTTGCGCTACGCCAAGACGTACCGCTTGATCGATAACAATACGCGCCACGTCGAAATGACGCGCGCGCGGGTATTGCGCCAGATACTCGCGCACCACCAGCCCAAGATCCAGTGGCGTTTGTCTGGTTTTGTAGATAGCCAGCTGTTCTTCAATGATGGCCGCTAACTGCTCGCGGATCTCGTTAAACTCTTCATATTCCAGATCCGGCGGCAACTCCCCGGTGACTTCATCGTCACGCAACGCCATCTCTTCATCGCGCATATCCAGCAGACGATCGGCATTCGCGTAGGTTAGCGCCCAGGGATCGTCAAAATAAGTCTGCACGGACTGGCGCAACCGCTGGGCGAAGACACGGTTTTTATCCATATCGATCGCGGTACGGATAAATTTATGCACGTGACGATCGTAGCCGATCCATAAATCAATAGACTGCTGACCCCAACTGATAATGCGGTCGAGTTTACTTTGTAAGTCAAACACCAGCCTGTCGACAAAATGCAGATCGTCGTGCGTCATCGTGGCATCCTGAATGCGCAGCAGGTTAGCCTGCAGCTTATCGCCCGCCGCCTCCAGCGTATCCTGCAACTCGCGCAGCGTACCGGACGTTTCGGAAAGCAGCAGTTCACAGCTGGAAATCGCCGCCCGCCAGTCTTTATTCAGCAGTTGTGCGATATCGTCTTTCACCTGCTGCTGCTGTTCATCCATGATGCGCTGGGTGAGATCGATACTGTCGAAAATCTCCGCTACCGAATATTTCAATGGCGCGTAAACATTGCGATGCCAGTGGAACTCATCGCCACCCTCCGCTGCCGCATCCGCCGCGCGCTTCAATTCGCCGGCCACAATCGACAACTGCATAGAAAGACGCAGCGTAGAGAATTCGCGTTGACGAATGTAGTAATCGGTGATGCCAATCCCGAGCGGGGTTAATCGGTAAATCGCATTGCCTTCCGCCTGCTCGCTGGTAAAGCGGTTCAGCAGACGTTGACGCACCATATCGTTAATCGCGTTGTTCGCGCGCACGCCGATGGTTTCGCTGGTTTGCTCAAACGCATCACTCACATGGCGGAATGCATCCACCAGCTCGCCTTCACTCATCTCGCCGTCAAGGCGTTCGCCGTTCAACGTGGCGACCGCCAGCAGAAAGGAAAGTCTGTCTACCGGCAGCGAGATGGAAAAGTCGTTTTTTCTGGCCCAGGCAACCAGTTCGGGGACTGTCTGGGAAAATTCACTCATAGGTTATCCTTGCATCTGCGGCTAGCGCCGGGCTTTTAATCGCGGTGACATGAATGTAGCGCCCAAGGCTAATATACGGCTCCTGGCGGCAATAACGCGTTTCCAGTTCGACCAGGGTCTCATAACAGTCACGCTGCTGGTGTTTTTCACGCAGATAATCATGAAACACACGCACGCCGGTTTTACCGGTAATCTGCCAGCCAATCGCCTCCAGCCACTGGTACACCTGCGCGGGGTCGCGCGGGTAGTCAGGCGACAGCGTGCGCTTCTTGCGTTTAGGCATCCCCGCCTGCACGTAGTCAAAATTACCCGCCACCATATTGTGCATCAGCAAACCGTTAGCGTTATAGAACATCAACGACAGCGCGCCGCCAGGGCGCAATACTGACCAGAGCGTTTCTAATACGCCGACAGGATCGGCTACCCACTCCAGCACAGCATGAAACAATATCAGATCAACCGGGCTTTCCAAATGCGAAGCGACGTCCTGAGCCGGGCATTGTATAAAATGCATGTCTTTGCTCACACCTTTTGCCTCGGCCGCCTGCCGCGCGCGGGCGATCATTTCGCCAGACAGATCGCATAATGTTACCTGATGGCCGCGTTCCGCCATCTTAATCGCCGTTTGCCCTTCGCCGCCGCCGGCATCCAGCACCCGCAGTTTCCGCCCGCCAATCTCCTCCAGCACGCGATCCAGGTCTTGCCACAGAATGGCTTGCCGCAGTTGTCCTTTGGTCGTGCCGTAAATGTTACGGGAAAACTTTTCAGCAATGTCATCAAAATTGCGATCCTGCATCGGACTCTCCACAGGCTGGCTCAGGCGTTATCTGATAAAACCGCTATTTTGTCACAGCCGCGGCCAGAATGAACCTGTCTGGTGTAATATCACCGTTAATCCTCCGCTATATGGTTAAAAAAGGAACCAAAAAGGATGCTTTTTACGCTAAAGAAAGTGATTGGCGGTATGTTATTGCCGCTTCCGCTGATGTTGCTGATGATTGGCGTCGGCCTGGCGCTGCTCTGGTTTAGCCGCTTTCAGAAGACCGGAAAAGTATTTATCAGCGTAGGTTGGCTGGCGCTATTGCTATTAAGCCTGCAACCCGTCTCTGACCATCTGCTGCGTCCGATAGAAAACCGCTACCCTACCTGGCAGGGTCCGCAAAAGGTGGAATATATTGTGGTTCTCGGCGGCGGCTATACCTGGAACCCGCAGTGGGCGCCGAGCTCTAATTTAATTAACAACAGCTTGCCGCGGCTGGCGGAAGGCATTCGGCTGTGGCGCGCGAATCCGGGAGCCAGGCTGATTTTTACCGGCGGCGTAGCAAAAACCAATACGGTAAGCACGGCGGAAGTCGGTGCGCGGGTGGCGCAGTCACTGGGCGTACCGCGTAGCGATATTATTACGCTGGATAAGCCAAAAGATACGGAAGAAGAAGCCGCCGCCGTTAAGCAGGCCATCGGCGACGCCCCTTTCCTGTTGGTAACCTCCGCCTCGCATTTGCCGCGTGCGATGATTTTCTTTCAGCATGCCGGGCTGAATCCGCTTCCCGCGCCGGCGAATCAGTTGGCGATCGATTCGCCGCTCAATCCCTGGGAGCGGGCAATTCCGTCCCCGGTCTGGCTGATGCACAGCGATCGCGCTGGGTATGAAACATTAGGGCGACTTTGGCAATGGCTGAAAGGCATATCAGGCAAGCCAGGGGAGTAATGATTTCGCCGCCAGATCAAAATTGGTACGGTTAAAACGTCCGGTATTGACCAATTGCGCAACCTCGTCCCACAGCACATAGAGCCAACGCCGCCAGATGAAGGACTCCGCCACTGGCGCGCGTTGCAGATAATGCCAAAGCAATCCCTCCGCCAATGGATTATCCATCAGGCGAAACAGTTCGAACTCTCTCGGCGCCCACAGCATCAGCCCGGGGCCGACCATCGCCAGAAGCTGATCGCTACGGGCGTCTTTAAGCATACTGCGCAGGCAGAAGTTGCCATGCACCAGTACGCAGTTGTCGTTAAACCCTTCAAATAACGAAGGAAGACATTCTCTGGTACGAAACAGAATGCGTCTGTCCTGCATCGTCAGACCGGTATTGCTGAACTGATTTAGCGTCGTCCACAGCACCTCCACCCGCTGACGATACCAGGAAGGCCAGATATTCTCCTGAGTATGGTCTACGGCGCCAACGCAACCGCGGCTATCCTGCCGATGCCAGGCTAACAGCCCTTCGACAATCTGATCTTTTAGCTGTTCCCAGCGTTCCGGAGTGCGCGCCGGCGCCTCGACCGGCACACCGCGCAGTCGTTCCAGTAGCAGCACATCCGGACCAGGATGCTCTTCATGCGTCAATACGCCATAGATTACCGGCATCCTCACCGTACCGCTACGCGCCAGCATTGAGGTTTTCCATGCCAGTTGCTGCGCAACGCCGGGAGTGGTAAAACTTCGCGCCATCAGCGGCATCGGAATGCCCTGGCTGTCATATAATGACCACAATGCGGAATCCGCTTTCTCATTCACGCACTCTATACGGCTAAGTTTTTCACCCAACAAATGACTGAGTTCGGCCCGCAACTGTTCCATTCCAGATTACCCCCATTAGTGCTACTGCTTTAATAATGAGCGTCGTATGGACAGATGTCACCCGTATCAGATCAAGGGAAGAAAAGAAAAATGAGGAAAATCGTAACGGTACGAGAAAGCCGCCACTGATGAGCAGACGTGAGTATTCATCTTTGCGCTATCATACCGCGCTGTTCATGACCGTCTAAGACGATCATGAACAGGATCATGTTAACGCATTTCAGCGCGTACGCGCTCCAGGTCGTCGGCGGTGTCTACGCCCGTGCCGGGCACCGCTTTGGCGACGGCGACATGAATTTTTTCGCCGTACCACAGCACACGGAGTTGCTCCAGCATTTCAATATGTTCAAGCGGGCTGGGTTGCCAGCTCACGTAACGGCGGATAAATCCCGCGCGATAGCCATAAATGCCCAGGTGACGAAGGCAAGTATCCCCTACCGTTTCCAGACTTTTTGCAAAGCGGTCGCGATCCCAGGGAATCGTCGCCCGGGAAAAGTAGAGCGCATAGCCTTCGGCATCCAACACGACTTTTACCGCATTCGGGTTAAACGCTTCTTCGGCGCTGTGAATCGGCACCGCCAGCGTCGCCATGCCAACCTGGCGCTGCGCCAGATTTTCCGCGACCTGGCGAATAATAACCGCCGGGATCATCGGCTCATCGCCCTGAACGTTCACAATAACGGTATCGTCGCTGAATCCGCACTTCTCTACCACTTCCGCCAACCGTTCGGTGCCGGACTGGTGATCGGCGCGCGTCATGCACACTTCGCCGCCAGCCGCTTCTACCGCACGAGCCACGTCTTCATGATCGGTGGCGACAATAATGCGTTCCGCGCCAGATTCGCGCGCCCGCTCCAGGACATGAACAATCATGGGCTTACCATTAATATCCACTAATGGTTTGCCTGGCAGTCGGGTAGATGAAAAACGGGCCGGAATGATGACGACGAAACTCATGATTTACTCTCATCAGATGTCAGGGCGCGAGCTTCATTTTCCAGCAATACAGGAATGCCGTCGCGTAACGGGAAAGCGAGATTATCCAGTTTGCAAATTAATTCTTGCTGTTCCTGGTTATACCAGAGTTTGCCGTTACATACCGGGCAGGCGATGATTTCAAGCAGACGATGATCCATAGTTCCTCCAGATGGACCGGATTGTGAATCCTTCAATATTAACATAATCAGTTATGGTGCAGGGTCTATTTCCCAGCCATGACGCATGGCGCTAAACAGGCCTGGCGGACATTGTCCCAGCGTCACGCGCGATGCCCGTTGCCAGGCAGCAAACGCGCTAATCGCCTGCCAGATTCCTTTTTGCAGACTAACGCCAGGGCGGATATCGTCCTCCAGATACAGCGAGATAACCTCAAGCACCCCCGTTTTACGGTGCATTTTGGCATCCATTCGCCCGACTAAACGGCCCTGGTATAATAGCGGCAGCACAAAATAACCGTACTGGCGCTTCGCCGCGGGCGTATAACATTCCAGCCGATAGTTAAATGCGAAGAGCTGCGCTGCCCGCTTGCGATCCCATACCACAGGATCGAAAGGCGACAGTACTGCGCTATGGGTCGCCTTTAAGGCGTTATTTAGCGCCGGTTCAAGCTGCGAAAGAAGATCGGCATGAAGCCACATCCGCCCCAACGTTTCCACCTCGACCGGAATAATCTGCTGCTGTTCCGCCCGGCTCTCCCGCCATCCCTTCAGGTCAGGACGTTTCAGGCGGTAGTAATCCGCCAGCCACTGTTCACGGAAAATCCCCAGACTGCGCGCGCTATTATCCAGCATCAGGCTTTCCGCCTGCGGCTGTGACAGTCCATCGCGTTCATCATCCCAGTGCGGCATCACACGGCGCGTTAAATCATATACACGTTGAAAATTACGCCGCTCAACAACCATGACTTTTCCGGCGGTAAATAAACCCTCAAGGTGGCGTTTATGTGGTTTCCATTCCCACCAGCCGCTGGCGCCTTTCTGCGCATGTTCAAAATCGGCAGATCGCACCGGGCCGTGCTCCTGAATATGCCGCATTAGCTGTTCTATTTCTTCCGCGTGCTCATGCATCCATGCCGCGCGATATTTCCAGCCCATCTTTTCCGGCGACAGCATACGATGGCGGATAAGTTTAAAGTCACGGCGTGGTAAGAAACAGGCCTCATGCGCCCAGTATTCCATTAACTCGCCGCGTCGCAGCGCCTCATCCAGCCAGGCCTGCGGGTACGAGCCGAGACGGCTAAACAGCACCAGATAGGGGCTACGTGCGACAACATTGATGGTATCAATTTGCAGCAACGCCATGCGTGAGATGGCGGCAAGAACATCGCCAGGCATCGCGTTACGGCGCGGCTTTTTCAATAGCCCCTGCGCAGCAAGGTGAAGACAACGGGCCTGGGAAAGAGAAAGGTACGGCAATGACATTCATGACTCCATAAATTCATCACTGCCGCTGCATTGGGGTACGCTAGCGAACCAGCGAGGTGATATGTTCAAGCAACTTATCAGGCTGCTCACCGGACAAACGCGCATCAACCGGTAAGAACCACCAGTTATCTTCGGCAAAAGCACAGCATTTCACCGCGTCTTTTTCCGTCATTACCAGGGTCTGCCCTTCACCGACCAACGCCTGAACGTCAGCAGGGGCGAGCGTTTGATGATCCGCCAGAGGGACACACTTTTGCGGATGCGCGCCACAGGCTTCCAGCGTGGCGAAAAAGCGCGGCGGATGACCGATGCCCGCCATCGCCACAATATTGCTCAGTTGCGCCACATCGCAACGCGCTCCCGTACGTAAGTTCACCGCCAGTCCAGGCGCTAGCTGCATGGGGATTTCGCCCGCCCGGGCGACGCCGCCATTCACGATAGCGGCGTCTACGGTTTTCAGGCGACTGGCGCGTTCGCGCATAGGACCGGCAGGAAGCCACCAGCCGTTGCCAAAACGGCGCACGCCGTCAATCACCACAATTTCAATATCTCGCGCGAGCCGGTAATGCTGCAACCCATCGTCGGTGATAATAATCTGCACATTATGCGCCGCCAGAATCGCTTTCACCGCCGCGGCGCGTTCAGGCGCCACCGCGACAGGCGCGCCGGTCCGTTGATAAATCAATACCGGTTCATCTCCCGCTTCTGCGGTTGTCGTCTCCGGCGTCAGGAGCAGCGGATAAGCGGCAGCTTTCCCGCCGTAGCCGCGGGAAACAACCCCCACGCGCACGCCACGCTGTTGCAGCTTTTCCACCAGCCAAATGACTACGGGGGTTTTACCGTTACCGCCAGCCGTAAGATTCCCTACCACAACCACCGGTACCGGCGCTCGCCAGGCGCGTTTAAAACCAAGCTTATAGCTCAGACGAATCGCCCCGCTCACCAGACCATACAGCCAGGAGAGCGGCAGCAGTAACCGCCATAGCGGGGATTCACCCGACCAGATACGCGCAATCATTGGCCAAATTGCATCTTATGTAGCTGGGCGTAAACGCCGTGTTGCGCCAGCAACTCGCTATGAGTGCCGCGCTCAACGATAATACCGTCTTCGACTACAACGATCTCATCTGCCTGTTCGATGGTGGAGAGACGGTGCGCAATCACCAGAGAGGTACGGTTTTTCTGCAGCTCATCCAACGCTGCCTGAATCGCACGTTCAGATTCGGTATCCAGCGCGGACGTAGCTTCATCAAGGATCAGAATCGGGCTGTCGCGCAGTAAGGCGCGGGCGATCGCGATACGCTGGCGCTGACCGCCGGAAAGCAGTACGCCGTTTTCGCCGATAATGGTATCCAGGCCATTATCCATCTTATTGATAAAGTCCATGGCATAGGCCATGCGCGCCGCCTCTTCAATCTGCTCGCGGCTGTATTCTTCCGTCCGGGCATAAGCAATGTTATTGGCGACCGTGTCGTTAAACAGATGCACGTTTTGCGAAACCAGCGCCACCTGATTACGTAGAGAGGCCAGAGTGTATTCGCGTAGATCGTGACCATCCATCAGGATGTGTCCTTCATCAATATCGTAGAAACGGGTGATCAGACTGGCGATAGTTGATTTACCCGATCCGGAACGCCCCACCAGCGCCACGGTTTTCCCGGCAGGAATTTTCAAATTGATGTTACGCAATGCCGGCACTTCACGGCCCGGGTAAGTAAACGTCACATTGCGGAATTCGAGATCGCCGGTCGCGCGGTCAATGACACGTTTACCTTCATCTTTCTCCTGTTCGCTATCCAGAATCGCAAACAACGTTTGACAAGCCGCCATCCCACGCTGGAACTGCGCGTTAACGTTTGTCAGCGATTTTAATGGACGCATCAGCGCGATCATGGAGGAGAACACCACGGTGATGGTCCCTGCCGTCAGGCTATCCATTACGCTTGGGAAGCTCGCAGCATAGAGAACAAACGCCAGCGCCAGCGAGGCAATGAGCTGAATGATAGGATCGGAAATTGACGAGGCAGAGACCATTTTCATGCCTTGCAGTCGCATCTTATTGCTGACTTTATCAAAGCGCTTAGTTTCGACTTCCTGACCGCCAAAAATCAGTACCTCTTTGTGTCCTTTCAGCATTTGTTCAGCGCTGGTAGTCACTTGTCCCATCGTGTTCTGCATATTTTTACTGATGCTGCGGAACCGCTTTGAGACAACGCGAATCGCAATCGACACAATCGGCGCTAAAACAACCAGGATGATCGACAACTGCCAGCTGTAATAGAACATCATGATAAACAATCCGATGATCGATGCCCCTTCACGCACCACGGTAATCAGCGCGCCAGATGAAGAAGAGGCAACCTGTTCTGAATCGTATGTAATACGCGACAGCAGCGTACCGGTAGACTGTTTATCAAAGAAGGCGACGGGCATTCCCATCATATGGCCAAACAGGCGACGGCGCATGGTCATTACCACCTTGCCTGACACCCATGAAATACAGTAGCTGGAGATATAGCTAGTGATGCCTCGTAATATCATCAGCCCAATAACCACCAGCGGCATCCACAGCAACACTGAGCGATCCGTTTTACCGAAACCATCATCCAGTAATGGCTTGAGGAGCGATAGCATGAAGGTATCGCTGGCTGCGTTGAGAATTAACGCTATGCCCGCCACGATCAGACCTGCTTTAAAAGGCGCTATGGTTGGCCACAGTCGGCGGAAGGTCTGCCACGTAGAGAGATCTTTATCGTTATGCATTCAAAAAACCAGCATTTGTTGAAATAGCCGCATATTCTACCCGTTATCCTCGGACACGCCAAACCACTGATGATACCAGCGAGGTAAAATTTGATCCCGTAAGCCTTGTATGCGCCAGCCCTGCGGAGAAAACAGCAGCGAAATTTGCCCCTGGTGGGGTGTATCAAACCACTGATACGCCTGCTGTCGGTAGCGCTGTTTTACCTTGCGGGACGGCAGCCGCCATGCGTTATAGCGCGATGCGGACGCCAGCGCCGCTTCACCATGTACGCGCTGAATAAATGGTAGCGACGACGACGTATTACTACCATGATGCGGCACCTGGATAAACGTCGCCGCAAGATGTCGCCAGTAACGACTTAGCATTTTTTGTTCAGCGCCCGCTTCGATATCGCCCGTGAGCAGGATGCTATGTACACCGTCATCCACTTTGACCACACAAGAACGGTTATTTCCTCGATCGGCACTTTCGCGTAACGGCCAGTGCGCCTGAAACGTTAGCCCCTGCCATTGCCACTGCTCGCCGCGAAAACAGGGCAAATGTCCCTGCCAGCCTAACGGGCTGCGAATCCACATTGACGGCCAGACCTGCTGTAGCGAACGCAGCCCGCCCCGATGATCCAGATGCTCATGACTCAAAATAACGCCCTCCGGCGTCAGATTATGCCAGCGCAACCAGGGAATAATAACCTGTTGCCCGCTGTCGCCCTCCGGCCATGCCCGACCGGTATCGTAGAGTATTACTTTATCGCCCCTGACGATCGCTATCGCCAGCCCCTGACCGACATCCAGCATATGCACCTGCCATCCGCTGGCGTTTATCGGCCGCCAGAGTGGCCAGCTCATCAACAATAACCCGCATAAACAGACCGCCGGCCAGGTACGCCAGACGTTTAATCGCCACGCGATAAGCATTAGCCAGGGCAAAAACGTCAGCCACTGCCAACGGTTATCAATATTCACCCAGCCCTGCGGTAAAGCATTCAACAGGTAAAATAGCGCGGCTAACGCGCGATCGGTCAGGTACCATACCCACTCTTCAAGAAAAAACGGCCCGGTTAAATGCAGAATCATTCCCGCCAGGATGAGCGGAATCGTCACAAATGTGACCCAGGGTACGGCAAAAAGATTCGCCAGCATTGCGGTAACGCTTATGCCATGAAAAAGCGCCACCTGGAGAGGCAAAAGCAGAAGTGTAATGCCTGCCTGTAGGTGAAGCAGGTTAAGCAACCAACGTAAGCCCCGTGGAAAATTTCCGTTTGGCGCAGGAAACCACTGATACCAGAATAACAGGCCGGCAACCGCAAATGCTGACAGCCAAAGACTTTGTGATATAACCGCCACAGGATCGGCGAAAATAATCGCGGCCAGACAGCAGCACCAGACTTGCCAGCCGCTCCACTGTCGTCCGCTTAATTTTAATCCTCCCCAGACGCTCAGCGCCGCCACCGTGCGCAGCGCAGGCGGTTGTAAGCCGGTAAGCCAGGCATAACATATCGCGCAAAGAATGCCGCCCAGCAATGGCGTCTGCCAACGAATCCATCTGACCGGCAAAAAGAATTGTCCGCCACGGATTAATCCGGCAGCCAATAACGCAGCAAAAGCGATATGCAGGCCGGAAATCGCCATCAAATGGGCAGTCCCCGTATCGCGCATAACGGCCTTCACCTCCTGCGACACCGCTCCCCGCTCCCCCATTCCCAACGCCAGAATAACCTGCTGCCACGGATAAGGCGCAAGCGTAGCGCGAAGCGAAGCAAGATAGCGCCCACGCAAGCTACACTCAGGGTTAATCGCTTTAGCCTGTAGAAAACGCCCGGTCAACGGTTGGTGCTGCGCCAGCGCGTAACGCTGGCTATCAAAACCGCCTTCGTTAAGCTGTCCGTGTACCGCTCTGACCTTCAGCGTCATCGCCCACTGCTGTCCGGCACACACTTCCGTGGGTAAGTACTGGCCATGCAGGACAATCCCTACAGCAGGAAAGAGCGGCTTTCCGCGCAAATGGGTGATTCGCCCATAATGAGTGGTCATATGATCGGTGGCAGTAATGACGACTGTCGCCTCCTGCGTCGCGGCGGGCAGGACGTTTCCCGCCCAGATGGCCTGCCTGGCGGCAAATATCCCCCACATGAAAAAGAGCAAGGTTAATGCCGCGTAGCGCGCATAGTGATGGGGTATGAGGCAAAGCAAACATGCCAGACAAAACAGCACCGCGAGAATCCACGTATCAGGTAATACTGGCAATATCATGAGCGGAAGTATGCCGCATACTACGCATACGCTGACCGTCGTTATCTTCATAGACACCTCCCTGTGCGGGAAAGTGTGCAGGTTCAGGACGCCATTGTCTGGAGGGGATTTTGTGCTATACGGCGCGGATTCCAGGTTTTTTACCTGATAAATGTAAGACGCAGCAAAAAATGCGAAACGTTTTCCAGTTTTCGGTCGAATAGCGTTTGCGCCTGACGGCGTATAAATGAAAAAAGCACCCTGACGGTGCTTTTTTCGGGTTCAAGTTTTGCGTTAAAACTTAACCGTAAATATTGGCGCGATCGCGCAGTTCTTTACCCGGTTTAAAGTGAGGAACGTATTTTCCTTCCAGTTCCACTTTATCGCCGGTCTTGGGGTTACGTCCGGTACGAGGCGCGCGGTAATGCAAAGAAAAACTGCCGAAACCGCGGATTTCAATACGCTCGCCCTGCGCAAGAGTCGAGGCCATATGCTCCAGCATCTCTTTTACCGCGTCTTCAACCGCCTTAGCGGGAATGTGAGATTGCTGGGTTGCAAGTCTTTCAATCAATTCTGACTTGGTCATAATTCCTCCGGTTCCTTAAAGGCAAATTGGCTGCAGCCGTGAGATTGATTAAGGGCGGCCGTAGCCGCCCTTAGTGCTTGATTACAGGCCGAAACCTGCAATCTGTCAAGTAATCTCGTTATACTTCGGACTAAAAGACCCGAAGTTTCAGAGGATTACTCGCCTTTAGCTGCTTTGAATGCTTCAGCCATTGCGTTGTTAGAGAAGTTTGCATCTTCCTGTTTGTTAACAGTTGCGATGGCATCTTTCTCGTCAGCTTCGTCTTTCGCACGAACAGACAGGCTGATTGCGCGGTTTTTACGATCAACGCCTGTGAATTTAGCTTCAACGTCGTCGCCAACGCTCAGAACCAGAGTCGCATCTTCAACGCGGTCACGGGATGCTTCAGAAGCACGCAGGTAACCTTCAACGCCGTCAGCCAGTTCTACGGTTGCGCCTTTCGCGTCAACTGCAGTGACTTTACCGGTTACGATAGCGCCTTTCTTGTTCAGAGCAACCCAGTTGTTGAACGGATCTTCTGCGAGCTGTTTAACGCCCAGGGAGATACGTTCACGTTCTGCGTCAACCTGCAGAACAACTGCAGCGATTTCGTCGCCTTTTTTGTATTCACGAACTGCTTCTTCGCCTGCAACGTTCCAGGAGATGTCAGACAGGTGAACCAGGCCGTCGATGCCGCCGTCCAGGCCGATGAAGATACCGAAGTCAGTGATAGACTTGATTTTACCTTCAACGCGGTCGCCCTTGTTGTGGGTTTCTGCGAACTGCTGCCACGGGTTAGATTTGCACTGCTTCAACCCTAAGGAGATACGACGACGTTCTTCGTCGATATCCAGAACCATCACTTCCACTACGTCGCCAACGTTAACCACTTTGGACGGGTGGATGTTTTTGTTGGTCCAGTCCATTTCGGAAACGTGAACCAGGCCTTCAACGCCTTCTTCGATTTCAACGAAGCAGCCGTAGTCGGTCAGGTTGGTCACGCGACCGGTCAGTTTGGTACCTTCCGGATAACGTTTAGCGATAGCAACCCACGGATCTTCGCCCAGCTGTTTCAGGCCCAGGGATACACGGGTACGCTCGCGGTCGAATTTCAGCACTTTCACGTTGATTTCGTCGCCAACGTTCACGATTTCGCTCGGATGCTTAACGCGTTTCCAGGCCATATCAGTGATGTGCAGCAGGCCGTCAACGCCGCCCAGATCAACGAATGCACCGTAGTCAGTGAGGTTCTTAACGATACCTTTAACTTCCATGCCTTCCTGCAGGTTTTCCAGCAGCTGATCGCGTTCTGCGCTGTTTTCGGATTCGATAACGGCACGACGAGAAACCACAACGTTGTTACGTTTCTGGTCCAGCTTGATTACTTTGAATTCAAGCTCTTTGCCTTCCAGGTGCAGAGTGTCACGCACCGGACGAACGTCTACCAGAGAACCTGGCAGGAACGCGCGAATACCGTTCAGCTCAACAGTGAAGCCACCCTTAACTTTGCCGTTGATAACACCGGTAACAGTTTCAGCATCTTCGTAAGCTTTTTCCAGCGTGATCCATGCTTCGTGACGTTTAGCTTTCTCACGAGAGAGCAGAGTTTCACCGAAGCCGTCTTCTACTGCATCCAGAGCAACGTCAACTTCGTCACCAACCTGGATTTCCAGTTCGCCCTGGGCGTTTTTGAACTGCTCAGCCGGAATGGCAGACTCAGATTTCAGACCGGCGTCAACCAGTACTACGTCTTTGTCGATAGCAACAACAACACCACGAACGATGGAACCCGGGCGGGTTTCGATTTCTTTTAAGGATTCTTCAAAGAGTTGAGCAAAAGATTCAGTCATGTTTAATCTTCAGGTTTCATATTTAACGTCCACCTGGCTCCGTGCCGGATGGGGTTGTTTAACATACCCGCTGTCAATCCTTTGCAACGGGGGTACTACAAATTCGGTCGCATTTAAGCGAGAGCCAATTTTTGGCGCGCATATTGTAACGCTTTTTCAATCACTTGCTCAATGCTTAATCGGGTAGAATCCAAAACTAATGCATCAGCAGCAGGAACTAACGGCGCTACAGCGCGATTACGATCGCGATCGTCGCGTTCCTTGATCTCGGCCAAAAGGCGTTCAAAGTTAACACTAAAGCCATTCTCCTGCAACTGTAGCATACGTCGATGCGCACGTTCCTCCGAGGAGGCGTCAAGGAAAATTTTTACCGGCGCATCCGGGAAGACCACGGTCCCCATATCGCGTCCATCGGCGATTAAACCAGGCGCTTCGCGGAATGCGCGTTGGCGGCGAAGAAGCGCTTCACGCACGCGTGGGAATGCCGCCACCTGGGATGCCGCGTTCGCGACTTCCTGCGTACGAATTTCGCCGCTAACGTCCTCGCCTTCCAGGATAACTTCCAGGTTGCCGTCCGTTGAGACGAAACGCACGTCCAGATGGGACGCCAGCGGCACCAGCGCATCTTCAGAGGCAAGATCGACATGGTGGTGCAATGCCGCCAGCGCCAGTACGCGGTATATCGCGCCGGAATCCAGCAGATGCCATTGCAATGCTTCCGCCATTGCTTTGCACAAGGTGCCTTTACCTGCACCGCTTGGGCCATCAATGGTTATTACCGGGGCAATTGCCGTCATCTTTATCTCCTTAAACAGGCGTACCGTTAACGTAAACGCCGCGCATTATACGCGCCAACGCTCGCGACCGTTAACGTTGCGTGCAAAAACCAGTTTTGTCTGTAATCAGATGCGGAATAATTGCGCAATTATAGCGGGCCGGCGAGAAACCAGCCCGGAAGATGACAATGATTTACTTTTTATCTTCGGCAATTCTGTCGCGCATATGCTGCGCGCGATCGGCTGAGGCCGGGTGGGAGTCCATCAATGATTTTGCATGACCTGCGTCCATTGTGGCGAATTTATCGAATGCCGTGACTAAGCCCTGGGTGTTAATCCCGCGTTTTTTCAGCAGATCGTAAGAGAAGTCATCCGCATCCGACTCCTGACTGCGAGAAAACGCCGAATTGATGACGCCTTCCGCCAGATCGCCCAATTGAGACTGGGAAAGCTGCGCTGCGACACCGCTGGTGGCGGAAATCGCATCGCGAGCCGCCAGCGTGGCATAGGCGGTCTGCATTGCCTTGCGGGAGTGCCCTAAAGAGACATGGCCCAGTTCATGGCCCAGTACGCCTTCAATTTCATTATCGGTCATCAGATCCATCAGGCCGGAGTATACGCGAACGCAACCGTTCGCCATCGCCCATGCGTTGATATCGCTGGTCATATAGACTTTATAGCTAACCGGCGTACCGTCAATGTTGTTACCCAGCGCTTTGGCGATTTTGCTCAAACGTTTGGTGTATTTGCTTTTCGAACCTGCCAGTTGATTCTCGCTGTCCATTTGTTTACAGGCATTATTAGATAATGCTTTAACATCCGCATCGGACAGTGTGGCGGCTTTGTAGGCTGACATGCCTGAACTGGCGATTAAATTGCCATTCACGCCATTTTTACATCCTGCCAGTAGCGTAGCGGAAATCGCCACCGCCAGTAATAATGATTTATTTTTCATACTAATCTTCCGTTGATAACTATTATAAAAAACACATAAATCAATGTGTTAAATCATCAACAAATTAGCATTAGTCATAATTGTAAAAATAGTGCGAATGCGGACCTCGATGCGCCAGCCTGTCGACTGGCGCAACAGAAGGATTAGGCAGGCGTACTCATCCGCGCCAGTTGTTCGAAATAATCAGGGAACGTTTTTGCGGTACATTTCGGATCCAGGATCGTGACTGGCGTATCGGACAGTGCGACCAGTGAGAAGCACATCGCCATACGGTGGTCGTTGTACGTGCCAATATCCGCGTGTTGGAGCTTCGCCGGCGGCGTGATACGAATATAGTCGTGCCCTTCTTCGACTTCAGCGCCCACTTTACGTAGCTCGGTCGCCATCGCGAACAGGCGATCGGTTTCTTTCACTCGCCAGTTATAAATATTGCGCAACGTCGTGGTTCCTTTCGCAAACAGCGCCGTGGTGGCAATCGTCATCGCCGCATCCGGAATATGGTTCATATCCATATCTATGGCGTGCAATTCGCCGCGCGTGCAGGCAATAAAATCATCGCCCCAGGTAATGGTCGCGCCCATTTTCTCCAGCACATCGGCAAAACGAATATCGCCCTGCATACTTTTGCGGCCAATTCCGGTCACTTTTACCGTGCCGCCTTTTATCGCCCCGGCGGCGAGAAAATAGGACGCTGACGAGGCATCGCCCTCGACCAGATAGCGACCTGGAGAGTGATACTGTTGACCTCCCTTCACGACAAATTGTTGGTAGTGGTGGTTCGCTATCTCCACGCCAAAGGTTTTCATTAAATTTAGCGTGATATCGATGTAAGGTTTTGATACCAGTTCGCCTTTAACGCGAATAATTGTGTCTTTAGGGGCCAGCGGCGCCGTCATCAGCAGAGCGGTCAGGAACTGGCTGGAAACGCTACCATCAACCTCAATGTCGCCGCCGGTAAAACCGCCGCGCAGACGCAGGGGCGGATAGTTTTCCTGCTCCAGGTAATCAATATTCGCCCCGCCCTGACGCAGCGAATCGACCAGATGGCCTATCGGACGCTCTTTCATACGCGGTTCGCCGGTTAACACTATCTCATTTTGCCCCAGACATAGCGCTGCCGCTAACGGACGCATCGCGGTTCCGGCATTACCGAGAAACAGTTCCAGAGCGCCTGGCGCACGTAATGCGCCGCCATTACCCGTGATATCACAGCGGGTGCGATCGGCAGAAAGGGTGTAATTGATCCCCAACGCGCTCAGGGCATTGAGCATATGGCGGACGTCATCGCTATCCAGCAGATTCGTCAGAACGGTTTTACCACAAGCTAAAGCCGCCAGGAGCAAAGCACGGTTTGAAACACTTTTGGAGCCAGGTAAATTAATGGCGCCATCGACCCGCGCGATGGGTTGTAACGTCAGGGATTCCATGAAACTCAACTCTCAAAAAACAGAAATAAAAACCCCACAGACTGGCCGTGGGGATGAAAAACGTATTAGCCGTGGCGACGCTCAAAATCGATCATGAAATCGGTTAGCGCTTTTACCCCTTCAATCGGCATGGCGTTATAGATAGAGGCGCGCATCCCGCCAACAACACGGTGCCCTTTTAAGGCGTGCAGACCGGCGGCGAAAGACTCTTCCAGAAAGACCTTGTCCAGCGCATTGTCCGCTAACTGGAACGGAACATTCATCCGCGAACGGTTGGCCTGTGCGACATCGTTACGGTAGAAATCGCTGTTATCAATCACACCGTACAGCAACTCCGCTTTTTGCTGATTGATTTTGTGCATCGCCGCCACGCCGCCCTGCGCTTTCAACCATTTGAACACCAGGCCGGAAAGATACCAGGCGAAAGTCGGCGGCGTATTAAACATCGAGTCGTTATCATTCAGGACGGTGTAGTCGAGGATGGACGGGCAGCTCTCATGCGCCTTGCCTAACAGATCCTCCCGGACGATAACCAGCGTCAGTCCTGCCGGACCGATATTCTTCTGCGCGCCAGCATAAATTACGCCATAGCGAGAGACGTCCAGCGGCGCAGACAGGATGGTAGAAGAAAAGTCCGCCGTGACGACCACCTCCGGGCCAAAATCAGGCGTTTCATCGATGGCGATGCCGTCAATGGTCTCATTCGGGCAATAGTGTAAATAAGCGGCGTTATCGGAAAGCTGCCACTCGCGCATCGGTTTTACGGCACGTTTGCCGTCAACGGTGATTTTGGCGTCGATAATCTGCGGCGCACAGTATTTTTTGGCTTCTTTGATGGCGCTCGCCGCCCAGTAACCAGCATCGACATAATCCGCCGTGGTTTTATCGCCCAGCAGATTGAGCGGCACGCCAGCAAACTGCCCGCGACCGCCGCCGTGACAAAATAAAACTTTATAGTTGGAGGGGATATTAAGGAGATCGCGAAAATCCTGCTCCGCCTCTTCAGCGACCTGGATAAACTCTTTGCCTCGATGGCTAATTTCCATTACCGACGTACCAAGACCGTGCCAGTCACACAGCTCCTGTTGCGCCAGTTTAAGTACTTCCGCCGGTAGCATCGCCGGACCTGAACTAAAATTAAAGACCTGAGCCATTTCCCCTCACCACGCTGCATTGTTTCCTGCCTGACAGACATCAGGCAAACGTTATTCATGTGAATATCGGTTTTATCATTCAGTGACACGCGCCGCAATGGGTAAAACAATGCGAGGAGAAAATGCGGCATGCGTCACACAACAGAATCTTCCGGATTAACCGTATAAATCCGATATTTTCGCTGTTAAACAACGCGTTTAGCCCGGCTTGCCTTCGTCCATTCTGGATTTGCGCAGCGCGGACATAATTGCTTTTCCCCGGCGTTCATGCGTATCACTTCACTGCAACGTACGCAGGCATAGTCGCCAGCCTCCGGCGCCACGATAAAGCGTGGCGTACAGTGCTCAGGAAGAATGCTTAACCCCGGCTTAACGTCTTTATTTTCAAAGAAATAGACGCTGATTTGTCCGTTTGTCTCCAGAATGGCCAGTCTGATCTGCCCCAGTTGCTCAACGCCATTCAAGCGAAGCTCCATAAAAAACTCAAACTCCGTCATGTTCGAGCGCTGCAGTTTTTCCCACGCCAGTTCGCCGTCTTCAACAATGACCACCGACTTGCCTTCCAGCAGATCTTCCAACTTTTCACTATGCGCCATCAGCCACATGACCAGGCGATAGAGCAGCGCCAGGGTGATGAATACCACCAGAACAGGGAGCATCGGAACGTCATCATAAAACGCGACGTCGCCTGCCGCCGACCCCAATGTCAAAATGATCAGCACTTCAAAAAGCGACATTTGCCGTACGCCGCGTCGTCCTGTCACCTTTAAGAAAAGAAACACCAGAACAAAGGTGTAAAAGCTACGTAGCGCCACTTCCCCCAAAAACGCTACCGGCACGTTATCCAGCGCCATTCGTTGCAAATCAAATGCTTTCATTTTTTATGCTCTTCCTGTGAATTCCAGTGTAAAAGCATAGCCAATACTTTTATTTCCGCCGATGTCCCGGCGAGATAGCGCCCGTCACATAAAACCCGTATCATTGCGCGCTTTCCGTACGACAAAAGTGATTTTCATGACGCAAACATTTATTCCCGGCAAAGACGCCGCGCTGGAAGACTCCATCGCCCGCTTCCAGCAAAAGTTACTCGACCTCGGCTTTCACATCGAAGAGGCCTCCTGGCTGAACCCGGTGCCAAACGTCTGGTCAGTGCATATTCGCGATAAAGAGTGCGCGTTATGCTTTACCAACGGAAAAGGCGCGACCAAAAAAGCGGCGCTGGCCTCGGCGCTGGGCGAATACTTCGAGCGTCTGTCAACCAACTACTTTTTTGCTGATTTCTGGCTGGGCGAAACGATCGCCAACGGGCCATTCGTGCATTATCCGAACGAAAAGTGGTTTCCGCTGACTGAAAATGACGACGTACCGGAAGGCTTGCTTGATGCCCGTCTGCGCGCGTTTTACGATCCGGAAAATGAACTCACCGGAAGCCAGTTAATTGATCTTCAGTCCGGCAATGAAGCTCGCGGCATCTGTGGTCTGCCATTTACCCGTCAGTCCGATAACCAGACCGTGTATATTCCGATGAATATCATCGGCAACCTGTACGTCTCTAACGGAATGTCCGCCGGCAATACGCGTAATGAAGCCCGCGTTCAGGGACTGTCGGAAGTCTTCGAGCGTTATGTGAAAAATCGCATCATTGCGGAAAGTATCAGTCTGCCGGAGATTCCCGCAGAGGTGATGGCGCGTTATCCGGCGGTAATGGAGTCAATCGCCACGCTGGAAGCCGAGGGTTTCCCGATTTTCGCCTATGACGGCTCGCTGGGCGGTAAGTATCCGGTTATCTGCGTCGTGCTGTTCAACCCGGCTAACGGTACCTGCTTTGCTTCTTTTGGCGCCCATCCTGACTTTGGCGTTGCGCTGGAGCGTACAGTGACCGAGCTACTCCAGGGACGCGGTCTGAAAGATCTTGATGTCTTCACGCCACCAACGTTCGATGATGAAGAAGTCGCGGAGCACACTAATCTGGAGACCCACTTCATCGACTCCAGCGGCCTGATTTCCTGGGATCTGTTCAAACAGGACGCCGATTATCCGTTCACGGACTGGAGTTTTTCCGGCACTACCGAAGAAGAATTCGCCACGCTGATGGCCATCTTTGCTGCTGAAGATAAAGAAGTTTACATTGCCGATTACGAGCATCTCGGCGTATACGCCTGTCGTATTATCGTACCGGGAATGTCTGATATTTATCCTGCCGAAGATCTGTGGCTGGCCAACAACAATATGGGTAGCCATCTTCGTGAGACTCTGCTTTCGCTGCCCGGTAGCGCCTGGAATAAAGAAGATTATCTCAATCTGATTGAACAATTGGATGAAGAAGGTTTTGACGATTTCACCCGCGTGCGTGAACTGTTGGGTCTGGCGACCGGAGCGGACAATGGTTGGTATACACTGCGCGTCGGCGAATTAAAAGCAATGTTAGCGTTAGCGGGCGGCGATTTGGAGCAGGCGCTAATCTGGACAGAATGGACGATGGAGTTCAATTCGTCGGTCTTTAGTCCGACACGCGCAAACTATTACCGTTGCCTGCAAACTCTGCTGCTCCTGTCGCAAGAAGATGCGCGTCAGCCACTGCAATATCTCAATGCTTTTATAAAAATGTATGGCGCAGAGGCTGTAGAGGCCGCCAGCGCCGCGCTTAGCGGTGAAGCGGCTTTTTATGGACTACCGGCTGTCGACCACGATCTACAAGCGTTCCCGGCGCATCAGTCCTTGTTAAAAGCGTATGATAAATTACAGCGCGCGAAAGCGGCATACTGGTCAAAATAAGGCCATATGAGTGACTTAGGGTAGGTTTACCCTCTCGGCTGCGTTATATTACGGGGCGCCTTTGCGGCCCCGTTTTATTTATTTTCGCTAAACGGCGAAAAATGTAATAACAAGGTTAAATATTGGTTGTTGATATTAAATTAATTGACATAGTGATGTTACTTTATTTGTTGATTACTCCATATTAATTAACCGTGCAGCAGGAGGAGTCAGGAAAAAATTCAACTCTATTTATAACTTTTAAAATTTATTTTTATTAGGATAATCAAAAAGTTACACCGTAATTGCATAAAAGCCATGCGACTTACGGGCCTATAAGCCAGGCGAGATATGATCTATATCAAATTCTCATCTATAATGCTTTGTTAGTATCTCGTCGCCGACTTAATAAAGAGAGAGTTAGTGTGAAAGCTGACAACCCTTTTGACCTTTTACTCCCTGCAGCAATGGCCAAAGTGGCTGAAGAAGCAGGCGTCTATAAAGCAACGAAACATCCGCTTAAGACTTTCTATCTGGCGATTACCGCCGGCGTATTCATTTCAATTGCCTTTGTTTTTTATATTACTGCGACAACCGGTACTGGCGCGATGCCTTATGGCATGGCGAAACTTATCGGGGGTATCTGTTTCTCTTTGGGACTGATTCTCTGTGTTATTTGCGGCGCTGATCTCTTCACCTCTACTGTTCTGATCGTTGTAGCTAAAGCTAGCGGTCGCATCACCTGGGGGCAACTGGCTAAAAACTGGTTAAACGTCTATTTTGGTAACCTGATTGGCGCTCTGCTTTTCGTGTTACTGATGTGGCTTTCCGGCGAGTATATGACTGCCAACGGTCAATGGGGACTTAACGTCCTGCAAACCGCCGACCACAAAATGCACCACACTTTTATTGAAGCTGTCTGCCTCGGTATTCTGGCGAACCTGATGGTTTGTCTGGCCGTGTGGATGAGCTACTCAGGTCGTAGCCTGATGGACAAAGCGTTCATCATGGTACTGCCCGTCGCCATGTTTGTCGCCAGCGGTTTTGAGCACAGTATCGCAAACATGTTTATGATTCCTATGGGTATTGTAATACGCGATTTTGCTACACCGGAGTTTTGGACCGCGGTTGGTTCGTCTCCGGAAAGTTTTTCTCACCTGACCGTGATGAGCTTCATCACTGATAACCTGATTCCGGTCACGATCGGTAATATTATCGGCGGCGGTTTGTTGGTCGGGTTGACATACTGGGTCATTTACCTGCGTGGTAACGAGCATCATTAATCTGTTGATGCCCATTACACGCAGTAAATAAAAAATCCACTTAAGAAGGTAGGTGTTACATGTCCGAGCTTAATGAAAAGTTAGCCACAGCCTGGGAAGGTTTTACCAAAGGTGACTGGCAGAATGAAGTAAACGTCCGTGACTTCATTCAGAAAAACTACACTCCGTATGAGGGTGACGAGTCCTTCCTGGCTGGCGCTACTGACGCGACCACCAAGCTGTGGGACAGCGTAATGGAAGGCGTTAAACAGGAAAACCGCACTCACGCGCCTGTTGACTTTGACACCTCCGTTGCTTCCACCATCACTTCTCACGACGCTGGCTACATCAACAAAGCGCTTGAGAAAATTGTTGGTCTGCAGACTGAAGCTCCGCTGAAGCGTGCGATTATCCCGTTCGGCGGCATCAAAATGGTTGAAGGTTCCTGCAAAGCGTACAATCGCGAGCTGGACCCAATGATCAAAAAAATCTTCACCGAATACCGTAAGACTCACAACCAGGGCGTGTTCGACGTTTATACTCCGGACATCCTGCGTTGCCGTAAATCCGGCGTTCTGACCGGTCTGCCGGATGCGTATGGCCGTGGCCGTATCATCGGTGACTACCGTCGCGTAGCGCTGTACGGTATCGACTACCTGATGAAAGACAAATTCGCACAGTTTACGTCTCTGCAATCCGATCTGGAAAACGGCGTAAATCTGGAAGCGACTATCCGTCTGCGTGAAGAAATCGCTGAACAGCACCGCGCTCTGGGTCAGATCAAAGAAATGGCAGCTAAATACGGCTGCGATATCTCTGGTCCGGCGACTAACGCTCAGGAAGCAATCCAGTGGACTTACTTCGGTTACCTGGCTGCGGTTAAATCTCAGAACGGCGCAGCAATGTCCTTCGGTCGTGTATCCACCTTCCTGGATGCGTACATCGAACGTGACCTGAAAGCAGGCAAAATCACCGAGCAAGACGCACAGGAAATGATTGACCACCTGGTCATGAAACTGCGTATGGTTCGCTTCCTGCGTACTCCTGAATATGATGAACTATTCTCCGGCGACCCGATTTGGGCAACCGAATCTATCGGCGGTATGGGCGTTGATGGCCGTACTCTGGTCACCAAAAACAGCTTCCGTTTCCTGAACACCCTGTACACCATGGGGCCGTCTCCGGAGCCGAACATCACCGTTCTGTGGTCTGAAAAACTGCCGCTGAACTTCAAGAAATTCGCCGCTAAAGTCTCCATCGACACCTCTTCTCTGCAGTACGAGAACGATGACCTGATGCGTCCGGACTTCAACAACGATGACTACGCTATCGCATGCTGCGTAAGCCCGATGATCGTTGGTAAACAAATGCAGTTCTTCGGCGCGCGTGCAAACCTGGCGAAAACCATGCTGTACGCTATCAACGGCGGCGTTGATGAAAAACTGAAAATGCAGGTTGGTCCGAAATCCGAACCGATCAAAGGCGATGTTCTGAACTTCGACGAAGTGATGGATCGCATGGATCACTTCATGGACTGGCTGGCTAAACAGTATGTCACCGCGCTGAACGTTATCCACTACATGCACGACAAGTACAGCTACGAAGCCTCTCTGATGGCGCTGCACGACCGTGACGTTATCCGCACCATGGCGTGTGGTATCGCAGGTCTGTCCGTTGCTGCTGACTCCCTGTCTGCCATCAAATATGCGAAAGTTAAACCGATTCGTGACGAAGATGGTCTGGCTATCGACTTCGAAATCGAAGGCGAATACCCGCAGTTTGGTAACAACGACGCTCGTGTAGATGACATGGCGGTTGACCTGGTAGAACGTTTCATGAAGAAAATTCAGAAACTGACCACCTACCGTGGCGCTATCCCGACGCAGTCTGTTCTGACCATCACTTCTAACGTTGTGTATGGTAAGAAAACCGGTAACACCCCGGATGGTCGTCGCGCTGGCGCGCCGTTCGGACCAGGTGCTAACCCGATGCACGGTCGTGACCAGAAAGGCGCTGTCGCTTCTCTGACCTCCGTTGCTAAACTGCCGTTTGCTTACGCGAAAGATGGTATTTCTTATACCTTCTCTATCGTTCCGAACGCACTGGGTAAAGACGACGAAGTTCGTAAGACTAACCTGGCAGGTCTGATGGATGGTTACTTCCACCACGAAGCGTCCATCGAAGGCGGTCAGCACCTGAACGTCAACGTCATGAACCGTGAAATGCTGCTGGACGCGATGGAACATCCGGAAAAATATCCGCAGCTGACCATCCGTGTATCTGGTTACGCAGTACGTTTTAACTCCCTGACGAAAGAACAGCAGCAGGACGTTATTACTCGTACCTTCACGCAGACCATGTAATGGGTTTGACTGAAATTACGCCATAAAAAGCGTACAAAAAAGGCTCCATATCAGTGGGGCCTTTTTAATGACTTTTTATATAAGCATATTGCGACAACTCGACTTTTCACTTATAAATAAAGTGTTATTATGTGATCTATATATTTTTCTTAGAATAGCATCAATTTCTCTTTTATTATTTTGATAATCATCATAATCCTTATTTAATACATCAGAAAACAGCATGGTGTTAGTTTCTATTAAATCAGATGACAATGACGGTTTATATGCTTGTAGCAGATAGCTAAGTGTTGGATGAACCATATCAAACAGGACTTCCCCCTCTAATTCCCAGTAACCTATTTTAAAAAATTGGGTAGTAATATTAAAAGACCCCATTTGAAGACAGCGTAGTTTATTCTTCTCCTCTTCAGTAAGAGTACCATTCCATTCAACACATTCCATTTTTCGATCTTCTCCAGATCGCATAAGCTTATAAACTTCATCCTTAACGTCATCATCCTCATTAACTGCATCTTTAAGTTTATTAGCAAATCCTTCTAATAATTCTGGATAGCGGGCAATTTTTTCTCCATACTTAATACATACTTTAAAAAACAACTCTTCTTCATCTTCTTCCATCACTTTAAAAATACAGTTTTCTGAAACATTGAGGAGACGATGCAAATTACATTTATCAATAACCTTGCCATCAATCTCAAATAAAACTTGTGTCTGATTCATATCAAAACGCATAACAAAGCGGTCTTGTTGAGATGGATTAGCATATTGTTTTAATTGTGTAAAGGCATGTATCTTCTCCATGCCGGTTATATCAACATTAAGTTCAGCTTGATTTTCACGTTCACATCCATGGATGAGTGTATATAATACCTCCAGCACCTCTTGTTTTTTGTGTGTTCTGAAGCAGTCCTTAAATCTATCCCATACCCCCATGTATAGCGCTTCTTCTTTATCAGGACTCATCAAACGGGCTAGCCGTGAATGATTAATTTCATAGTTATGACGATTACCAAAACTTAACGTAACTGGCATAATAACTCCCTTGATTATTTACCGCGAAAGCAAGATCCAATCCGTTGCTCTCATTTTTTGATTAAAACCACACTCTATTTAAGAGATTGAATCAGCCTGGGTTTAGAAATGACATCAGATTTACACCTGATTGCGCGTTGAATGCGACGCCAGGCGCTGGACAGCGCATAACGTTCTTTGGACACATCTGAATTATGTTGAGAATTATTTTCGTTCTGACCACAACAAAACGGCGCCAACCATTCGAAAAAAGAGGCGGATCATAAACAGCAAAACCAGGACGCTATGGATGATACACTTGCAGTATGTATTGCGGTTTGGGCGTTAAACAGAGGTACCGGGCTGATGAATGAGCCAGAATTTCTGGCGGTGCGAGTTATGCAGCATAGATTTGCCGTATATTTTATACTGAATAGAGGTAAAATAGCTCCATTGCAGCACATTCTGGAACAGCCACACATTCTGTAGTCCAAAATTTACGCTCGCAGTACCGCTTTTTTACAGGATGCAACCCCCTTACCAGGGTGCTCAACATGCCCGGAATGTGTCCATAAACCCCATGTTATTTAGAGCTAGCCGAAGCGATATGAGTAACTTAACCAATTGTATTACAAATGAAAGTGTTGCAGTAACTGCTGATAAAAAGCCGGTTATTGGTCGCATTCACTCCTTTGAGTCCTGTGGCACCGTTGATGGCCCAGGCATCCGCTTTATTACCTTTTTTCAGGGCTGCCTGATGCGCTGCCTGTATTGCCATAACCGCGACACATGGGATACGCATGGCGGTAAAGAAATCACCGTTGAAGACTTAATGAAAGAGGTGGTGACCTATCGGCATTTTATGAATGCTTCTGGCGGCGGCGTGACGGCATCCGGCGGCGAGGCCATTTTGCAGGCAGAATTTGTACGCGACTGGTTTCGCGCCTGTAAAAAAGAAGGTATCCACACCTGTCTCGACACCAACGGCTTTGTGCGCCGTTATGACCCGGTGATTGATGAACTGCTGGACGTTACCGATCTGGTGATGCTCGATCTCAAGCAGATGAATGATGAGATCCACCAGAATCTGGTCGGTGTCTCCAATCACCGGACGCTGGAATTCGCGCAGTATTTATCAAAGAAAAATGTGAAGGTCTGGATCCGTTACGTTGTCGTTCCCGGCTGGTCTGACGACGATGATTCCGCGCATCGCCTGGGCGAGTTTACCCGCGATATGGGTAATGTCGAAAAAATCGAACTGCTGCCCTATCATGAGCTGGGCAAACATAAATGGGTGGCAATGGGCGAAGAATATAAACTGGATGGCGTGAAGCCGCCTAAAAAAGAGACCATGGAGCGTGTAAAGGGTATTCTTGAGCAGTATGGTCATAAAGTGATGTATTAATCGCCTGCTATCTTATCCGCTTTTAAACGGCTACCCATGACGGTAGCCGTTTTGCTGTCTGGGTAACACTCTTACCGCTAAAATACCCGACCCCGCCATCAGACAGGCCTGGTTAACAATATTGCGCTTACCAGGTATTAAATACAGAGTCGCTTATCTGCTGCTGGGTTGAAGGTCTGACAACTATTGCTGCCCCCGGCGCCTGTTAATACCGTGGTCTCCGCCTGGAACCCAGGCACCTGTAACCTTAAAAGGCGCTCGCCTGACAGGAGCGCCGTGGAAAAGAGCGTCGTTATGTGTTTCTACGCGCCAGCAGTGGGAAAATTAATCCCAACCCGACCAGGACAAAAGGCGTCACGATGTTCAACGTCAGCTGGAATGTCCACTCCGGCGTGAACGCCTCCATTTTGGGGAAAATACCGGTAAGGCAGGCAAACGCGGTGAAGGCAAAACACCATATTCCCACAGTTAACGCCAACGCCCGGTTGCGAATAAACACATATTCGGGTTTGTACTTTTGCGCCAGTCGAATGACGGCAATAAAGGCGACAAATACCCACAGATAGCGCAGCGGCATAACGACTGAATTGAGATTAAGCAGCCATTTGTACAGGTTGTTCATATCGCCGATGCCAAGCGTTGGCAACATAATCAAGATAGCGACCAACACTAATGTCAGTAAATAACCATTAACTGGCGTACCTGAAGCGTTAGTACGACATAAGCGCTGCGGGATATATTTACTGTCTGCATCACCCAGTAAGACTTTCAGTGGCGCATCAATAGAAAACACCAGCGCGGCGATTTGCCCCAGAGTATTGGCAATGGCATAAATCACCATTAATGAATTACCCATATGGTAATACTCACCCAATTTCTGGAATGCATAATATTGCCCATTGGTCATTAAATCGTCAGGTATATGCCGGGAATCAAACATCATTCCCATCGCCAACGAACCGAGGATAGCGCAGACCGCAACCATGACGGCTAAAAAGAGCATCCCCTTCGGAAATTCTTTTCCTGGATTCCGCGTCTGGTTGACATAAGGCGAGATCTTCTCTGCCCCACCAACCGCAAAGACTAACATAGAGATGGTGGTGATATAGGTAAAATCGATATGAGGAATAAATGACTGCCAGGTGATGTTAGTGGTCGCAATTTCAACGTTTGTAATTGCTGGCGCAGTCACTGCCATCACAACATATAAAATTGACATGATAAACATGGCAATCCCGGCCACAGACCCAACAACCTTTAGCGATTTCATCCCCCGGGAAGCAACCCACATAAAGAAAACAAACAATGCCAGCGTCAGCCCCTGCAAGGCAACGACGGTATATTCTTTTATCAACGAGCCGTCGCCTTTTAAAGCCCATCCCAATGCAATGAGTATCGCCTGCGGCTTTTGCGCCAGGTAGGGAATATGCACGACCCAATAAGTCCATGCCGCAAGGTAAGCCAACCCCGGCCCCATCGTATGCTTAATCCAGGTACTGACGCCCCCTTTTCCCTCTTTGAAGGTTGAGCCCAGTTGCCCCACGATTAAGGCATAAGGAATAAAATAGAGCGCAAAAATAAACACCCAGGAGAAGACAACCACTAACCCCTGGTTAGCATAGTTATTGACAACATTGCCGAATCCCCAAACGGTAATAAACGACATCAAGGCGATGTTGTACCATCGCAACTGTTTTTCCTGCACATTCGGCATAACGCGATCCTTCGTGAACACAATGCTATTACTATAAATGAAGCGGGGGATTATGCGCGGTAAAGACGAAGAGAGAAAATAGAGGAGCGCAAAATTATAACCTTCGGCACATTTTATTTTTCAGTAAAGCAAGAAAATTATGCAGGTCAATTATTTTACGTAAAACATAAACAAAGAGTATGCAAGACTCACGTCCTGCATACGATTCAGAGAACAGTTAGATGTGGGCGACAGGATTAGGCGTCTGGCCGGCGTTACGTAACAGCATCAGCAGATAAATAAACGATACGCTGGCGATCATAATAAACAGCAGATTATCTGAATAATTCTGCATTAACATCGCAGCAAAAGACGGCCCCAACAGGCTCCCTACCGTATAACTTAACAACAGCACCTGGTTCATTGCCACAAGCTGGTGATGTTCGACTTTTTCACAGGCCCAGGCCATTGCGACGGGATAAAGCGTAAAACCCGCCGCCCCCAGAATAAACAGAGCTGGCGCCATCGCCGCCTGGGTTAACATGGCAATACTACCGAGTATGACAACGAATACCTGTACGCGTAACACCAGCAAGCGACCAAATTTGTCCGCCAGACGTCCCATTGGCCATTGCCCCAAAATGCCGGCGCTCACCAGCACCGCCATCCAGAAACCGATGCTGGCGTTAGCCATCCCCTGATGCTTCAGATATAACGGCATCAGGCCATATAATGAACCAAGAACAATGCCGGAAATAATACAACCATTCACGCCAAGACGCGCCTGGCGTAGCTTCAGCATGGCGCTAATAGAAGAGGAATGACGTGCCTGCGTTTGCTGATTTACAATTCGGGTAAAGAGTAGCGGCAGAATTCCCGCCAGAATCATTCCGGTCACCCAGGGAAGGACGTGCAGCAATTCACCAGATACTTTACTGACCAATAATTGTCCAAGGAAGGTCCCCATGTAATAGACCATCATATAGGCAGCCAGCAGGCGCCCGCGATTATGCGAGGTTCCGCTGCACATCAACGCGCTTTCGACAACCACCCAAATCATGGCGCAGCCGATGCCGGCAATAAAACGCCAGCTCATCCAGCTCCAGAACCCCACCATCACCCCCAACCCGACACAACCCGCGGCGAAGATCAGCGAGGCAAGATAATAGCTATGGTTAAACCCAATGCGTTTAATTAAATACCCGGTAAATAACGTCCCGACCAGATTGCCGGTAAAATAAGACGAGCTGACCATCCCCACCTGCCAGGTCGGAAGGTTTGCCTGAGCAAGCCACAGCGGCACAAGCGTATTCAGTACCGCAATGGCCAGAGTCAACAAAAGTAGCCCGCACAGCAAAAGCATGACGGGACGGGTATAGGTGGACATGAATAAAAACCGTGAGGAAGTTCAAATTTCATGCGCATCATGCCATCGCCAAAAACATTGTCAATCGGCTCCGCATGGGCGATCCGCAAGTTTTGAGACTATCGATTTGATTTACTTATTCTGCACGTGAATATATTGAAAGGCTAAAAATTCATCCCCTTGTTTTTATTGATCTGACCTGCAAAATCGGCGTTTTGTTCAGTCGAAAAATTTCATGGTTCCTTTAGCTTCGTTTTCTTCTCTATAGATTTATATGCGCCTTCTCCGCCCCGGTTATATTCCTTAGATTGATGGCGGCTAAAGGCGAATTCGGCCTGCACGTTCTGCAGGCCGAATGCGCGTCAACGCGTTAGCTGGCTACCGCCATGCCCACGGTCATATGCAGCCCATAGAATACGCCGCGGCCAATCAATTCCCCCGCCAGCATCAGAATGAAGGCGACAGAGAGCAACGGTACCGCAGGTTGATACCCTTTTAACTGTGGCACAATCCAGCAGCACAACGCCGCCGCAAGCAGCACCATACGCCAGGCCATCAGCGAACCATAATCCGGCACCAGAGCAGACGCCTGCTGAATGGAACTATGAATCGTCGCCAGTTCCGCGCCCTGCATGGCCACCATAATGGCAATAACCACCAGCGCCAGCACCGAAACCGCAGGCAACAAACGCATCGCCCAACCGTTCACGCCCGCGATGCGCAGCAGCAGATAACCCAGTAGCGGGCCACCCATAAAGAGCGTCAGGAAGAAGCCCAGCGGCGTCCAGACGCTATACCAGGTCGGTACTGTATCGATGCTGTTATAGACGCGTACCATCATCCAGACGAAGACGACGCCCAGTACCATCGTGATAATCAGCCAGAGTGTGCGCAGTGCCGGCGGCAGCTTTTTCAGTACCGCCAGCAGCCAGCCAATCCCGCCGACCGCAAAAAACACCGAGCCGCTGGCAATTTCATTGCTCAGTGCGGAAGCACCTACGCGGTTAAGCGAGTTAAACGCGCGCATCGGCGAGCCCAGATGCAGCATCGAGGCGATAAAGCCAATCCCCATCAGCACCCACAGACCAAACATACAGGCGATCACCCGCTGCTGCGTTTCCGCGCGCAGGTCGCCCTTCATCAGCGCCAGAGCCAGAACAATAAAACCACCGGCCACGCACTGACCAAAGACCGTGAAGATCATCAACGGCCATTCATGCCATCCACTTCCCATCTTATACCTCCTTCGGATTGGCCAGATAACCGGTGGTGTCCCCGGTCGGGCGGCTGTTGGCGTTGGGTTTAATCACAATATTCGGCTTCGTGAAATGCGCGCGCGGCAACGGCGCGACGGCAGCCAGCTCACCGTGTTTTTTGCGCAGTTCGTCTATCGGGCCGAAATCCAGCGCCCGCAGCGGGCAGGATTCGACGCAGATCGGCTTTTTGCCTTCCGCCACCCGGTCATAACAGCCGTCGCACTTGGTCATATGACCTTTGGCCGCGTTGTACTGCGGCGCGCCGTACGGGCAGGCCATGTGGCAGTAGCGGCAGCCGATACAGACCTCTTCGTTCACCACCACAAAACCGTCATCGCGCTTGTGCATCGCGCCGCTCGGACAGACTTTGGTACAGGCCGGGTCTTCGCAGTGGTTACAGGAGATGGAGAGATAGTAGGCAAAGACGTTCTGGTGCCAGACGCCGTTATCTTCCTGCCAGTCGCCACCCGCATACTCATAAATGCGGCGGAAGCTGACATCCGGGGTCAAATCTTTGTAGTCCTTGCAGGCCAGTTCGCAGGTTTTGCAACCGGTGCAACGGCTGGAATCAATAAAAAATCCATACTGGGTTGTCATCGGTTACTCCTTACGCCTTTTCAACCTGAACGAGGTTCGTATGTGACGGGTTCCCCTTCGCCAGCGGAGAAGGACGTTGGGTCGTCAGTACGTTAATACATCCGCCCTGATCCACGCGTTTTGCATCCGGGTCATACCATGCGCCTTCTCCCAGGGCGACCACGCCCGGCATCATGCGCGGCGTCACTTTAGCCTCGATGTGTACTTCGCCGCGATCGTTGAAGATGCGGACTTTATCGCCATTGTTGATACCGCGTTTCTGCGCATCCATTGGGTTAATCCACATTTCCTGGCGACAGGCGGCTTTCAGTACGTCTACGTTGCCATAAGTGGAATGCACACGCGCTTTATAGTGGAAACCCGTCAACTGCAGCGGGAATTTATCCGTTAGCGGATCGTTATAGTTTTCAAAACCTGGCGTATAGATCGGTAATGGATCGATCACGTCGCCTTCCGGCAGCTCCCAGGTGGCGGCGATATCCGCCAACGCCTGTGAATAGATTTCAATCTTGCCCGATGGCGTTGTAAGTGGATTCGCTTGCGGATCTTCGCGGAAGTCTTTATAGGCGACATGGTGGCCTTCGGGGTCGCGCTGTTTGAAGATGCCTTGCTTACGGAACTCCTTAAAGGTGGGCAGATTCGGAATGGATTTACGCGACTGTTCGTACAGATGACGCATCCACTCTTCTTGCGTCCGTCCTTCGGTAAACTGTTGTTCCACGCCAAGACGTTTCGCCAGTTCGCTGGTCATCTCATAAATCGTCTTACACTCGAAGCGCGGTTTAATCGCTTGGTCAGTGAAGATAACGTAAGACATGTTCCCGCAGGAGGCATCCAGCGCAAAGTCCATCTGCTCAGAAGCAGTGCAATCCGGTAACAGAATATCGGCGTATTTTGCCGACGAGGTCATATGACAGTCGATAACGACGATCATTTCGCATTTCTTGTCATCCTGCAGGATTTCGTGGGTGCGGTTAATCTCAGAGTGCTGGTTAATCAAACAGTTGCCAGCATAGTTCCAGATCATTTTGATCGGCACGTCCAGCTTATCTTTCCCCCGTACGCCATCACGCAGCGCTGTCATTTCCGGGCCGCGTTCAATGGCATCGGTCCACATAAACATGGAGATGCTGGTTTCAACCGGATTTTCCAACGTGGGCATACGTTCAAATGGCAGGGCATAAGACCCTTCGCGCGCGCCGCTGTTACCGCCGTTAATCCCAACATTACCCGTCAGGATCGCCAGCATCGAGATGGCGCGCGTGGCGATTTCTCCATTAGCATGACGTTGTGGCCCCCACCCCTGGCAAATATAGGCGGGTTTAGCGCTGCCGATTTCTCGCGCCAGTTTAATAATGCGATCTGCCGGAATACCGGTAATTTGCGCCGCCCACTCCGGCGTCTTCGCGATACCGTCTTTACCCTGGCCCAGAATATAGGCTTTATAGTGACCGTTTTTCGGCGCGCTGGCAGGCAAGGTTTTTTCGTCATAACCGACGCAATATTTATCCAGGAACGGCTGATCGACCATGTTCTCGGTGATTAAGACATATGCCAGACCATTGACCAGCGCCGCATCGGTACCTGGACGAATCGGAATCCACTCATCTTCGCGACCAGCGCCAGTGTCGGTGTAACGAGGGTCGATAATGATCATCCGCGCGTTTGATTTCTGCCGCGCCTGTTCAAGATAATAGGTTACACCGCCCCCGCTCATGCGGGTTTCGCCAGGGTTATTACCAAACAACACCACCAGCTTACTGTTTTCAATGTCGGATGGACTATTGCCATCCGCCCAGCCGCCATAGGTGTAATTCAGACCCGCTGCGATTTGCGCGGAAGAGTAATCACCGTAGTGGTTCAGATAACCGCCACAGCAGTTCATCAGACGAGCGACCAGCGTTTTTCCTGGCGGCCATGAACGTGTCAAAGTGCCGCCCAGCGTACCCGTGCCATAGTTCAGATAAATGGACTCGTTGCCATACTCTTTGATAAGACGCTGCATATTGGTGGCAATGATATCGTAGGCTTCGTCCCAGCTAATACGCTCAAATTTACCTTCGCCGCGCGCGCCGACGCGCTTCATCGGATACTTGAGCCGATCCGGGTTATAGACGCGACGACGCATAGAACGACCGCGCAGGCAGGCGCGAACCTGATGCAAGCCATCGTAATCATCGTTTCCGGTATTATCCGTTTCTACATATTTGATTTCGCCATCCACAACATGCATACGTAGCGGACAACGGCTGCCACAGTTTACCGTACAGGCGCTCCAGACGACTTTCTCGTCGGTTTTCGTCGGGCTTATCGCCTCTGCGGCGTTAGCGATGCGGGTAAATGGCAGGGTAAATGCGCTACTGGCCATCGCCAGGCCGCCTATCGCGGTGGTTTTGACTAAACCACGACGGCTCACCTCGGCTGCCAGCACGGCATCAGGGATCTTAGTTTTCATAAGGGCTCACTCTGCTGCTCACAATAAAAAAGCAATAAAACGATGTATAGAATTTTATATAGCGACAACTTCGCTATAAAGTCTGATATATATCGAAAAAATAGAAAAATAGTGTTAAAAACTGACCTTCATTCGAAATCAGTATTACCCCTAATAGGGTAGGGATTATTGTCCGGTATCAAACTGGCATAAAAAAAGCGCCCGAAGGCGCTTTTTAGAAGAGGAGAAAGCGAGGATTAGCCGATATATTCCAGTCCGTTCATGTACGGACGTAATACTTCCGGCACTTCAATGCGGCCATCAGCCTGCTGATAGTTTTCCATCACAGCCACCAGGGTACGACCTACCGCCAGACCAGAACCATTCAGGGTATGGACCAGACGGGTCTTTTTGTCGGACTTGCTGCGACAACGTGCCTGCATACGACGCGCCTGGAAGTCCCAGACGTTAGAGCAGGAAGAGATCTCGCGGTAGGTATTCTGCGCCGGAACCCAGACTTCGAGGTCATAGGTTTTGCAGGCGCCGAAGCCCATATCGCCAGTGCACAGAATGATTTTACGGTACGGCAGTCCCAGTAGCTGGAGCACTTTTTCCGCGTGGCCGGTCATCTCTTCCAACGCAGCCATAGAATCTTCCGGGCGAACGATCTGCACCATCTCAACTTTGTCAAACTGATGCATACGAATCAGGCCACGGGTATCACGACCATAAGAACCTGCTTCAGAACGGAAACAAGGCGTATGCGCCGTCATTTTAATCGGCAGCTGATCTTCGTCGATGATTTCATCGCGTACCAGATTGGTCAGCGGAACCTCCGCCGTCGGGATCAAAGCATAGTTGCTGCTGTCTGCTTCTTCTTCCAGCGGACGGGTATGGAACAAGTCGCCTGCGAATTTCGGCAGTTGACCGGTGCCATACAGCGTGTCGTGGTTAACCAGATACGGCACGTAGTTTTCGCTATAGCCGTGCTGTTCCGTATGCAGATCCAACATGAACTGCGACAATGCGCGATGCATACGCGCAATCTGTCCTTTCATCACCACAAAACGGGAGCCGGTCAGCTTAACCGCGGCGGCAAAGTCGAGGCCGGAGTGCATTTCCCCTAAGGTGACGTGATCGCGGATTTCAAAATCAAACTCACGCGGGGTACCCCAGCGGCTGACTTCAACGTTGTCGTTTTCATCTTTACCTACCGGCACTTCATCCGCAGGCAGGTTTGGGATGGTCAGCGCGATATCGCGGATCTCCGCCAGCAAGGTATCCAGCTCGGCTTTCGCCGCATCCAGCTCTTCGCCCAGTTTATTCACTTCCAGGCGTAAAGGCTCGATATCTTCCCCGCGCGCTTTCGCCTGGCCGATGGATTTCGATCGAGAATTACGCTCCGCCTGCAGGTTTTCCGTGTTGACCTGCAAAACTTTACGACGCTCTTCAAGAGCGCGCAGCTTATCTACATCCAGCTTAAAGCCCCGGCGTGCCAGTTTTTCAGCGACTGCGTCTGGCTCATTACGCAGCAGATTGGGATCGAGCATGCTTATCCTGTGCTTATCGAATAATAAAAGGAAACGCGATCAATTGATGATCGCCTCTGATTGTATTGATGAACGTAAACCGCGTTTACGTAATAGCGACGTTTTCGCCTTACCAGACCGACGACAGCAACAACGCATCCATTGCGCTATACCCGCGGACCTCATAAGCAACGTGCTATCAGGCATAACGAGGTTCATCATCAACGCCATGATACCTGGAGCATCATATTTAGAGATAACCTTACCGCAACGTTTACACTAGCGGTAGCGTTTTGTGGGGCTATTTTGATCCTGTTCAGCCAGCCAGGCGAGCTTTTCGCCAATCTTGCCTTCCAGACCACGATTTGTCGGATGATAATAGCGCGTTTGCGCGATTTCCGGCGGGAAGTACACTTCACCCGCAGCATAGGCATTGGGCTCATCGTGGGCATAGCGGTACTCCTGGCCATAGCCCATCTCTTTCATCAGTTTGGTTGGCGCATTACGCAGATGGACAGGAACGTCATAATCAGGACGTTCGCGCGCATCGGCCAGCGCAGCCTTAAAGGCGGTATAGACGGCGTTGCTCTTCGGCGCGCAGGCGAGATAAACGATAGCCTGCGCGATCGCCCTTTCGCCTTCAGCCGGGCCAACGCGGGTAAAACAATCCCATGCGGCAATGGCGACCTGCATCGCGCGCGGATCGGCATTACCCACATCTTCCGAGGCAATCGCCAGGCAGCGACGCGCCACGTACAGCGGATCGCCTCCCGCGGTAATGATACGGGCATACCAATAGAGGGCGGCATCCGGCGCGCTGCCGCGCACTGATTTATGTAAGGCGGAAATAAGATCGTAGAAGCGATCGCCTTTGTTATCAAAACGCGCGCTGCGCTCGCCGGCGATCTCGGTCAACAAGGCGGGCAATAAAACGCGTTTGCCGCTGTCATCCGCCTCCGCCATATCAGCCATCATTTCCAGCGTATTTAAGGCGCGCCGCGCGTCGCCATTGACCAACTCAGCAATCGCTCGCCGTGTCTCATCCGGTAACACGATATCCTGATCGCCGTAACCACGCGTTTTGTCCTGCATCGCCTGGTCCAGTACTTGCTCAATATCGTCAGTGGTCAACGATTTCAGCAGATAGACCCGCGCTCGCGACAATAGCGCCGAGTTCAGCTCAAAAGAGGGATTTTCCGTGGTCGCGCCGATAAAGGTGATAGTGCCATCTTCGATATGCGGTAAAAAGGCGTCCTGCTGGCTTTTGTTAAAGCGATGCACTTCATCGACAAACAGGATGGTACGGCGACCGGCATTACGATTCTGGCGGGCGCGCTCGATAGCTTCGCGAATCTCTTTTACCCCAGAAGTGACGGCGGAAATACGCTCGACATCGGCGCTGGCGTAGCGGGCGATCACTTCAGCGAGCGTGGTTTTCCCCGTCCCTGGCGGCCCCCATAAAATCATGGAGTGCAGATGCCCGGCCTCAATAGCGCGAGGCAACGGCTTACCTGCGGCCAGCAAATGCTGCTGGCCGATATACTGCGCTAAATTTTCCGGCCGCATTCGCGCGGCCAGCGGTTGAAACGTATTATCAGAAAAATCGAGCGACAGATTGCTCACTCATCGCCTCTACTTACGTTGGTCGTCTATCGTTACCCCTTGCGGCGGAGTAAACGTAAATTTTGACGGATCAACAGCGCCGTTTTGCTGGGATTTTAGCTGATAGGCGCTACGCTGATCGTCTTGTTCTACGGCGCTAAACTGGTGGATAGTCCCGTCGCGTCCCACATTGATGGTGAACTGTTTCAGATTGCCGTTGCTGGCTTTCGGCGTCAGCACAAAATTATCGCCGTCCTGCTTAATATTATACTGCTGCCAGTCGCTGGCCTGGTTGCGGGCAATCAGCATAAACGGTGTATTTCCAGTGGCATCTTTCAACCACGTGGCGGTAGCCTGTTCTACAAACGGGTTATAGAACCATAACGTTTTGCCGTCAGAAACCAGAATACTCTCGTCAGGTTGCGTCATATGCCAGTTGAATAGATTTGGCCGCTTAACCCATAAATCACCCTGTCCCTCCTGCACCGCGGCACCGCTGCCATCGGTGACTTTTTGAGTAAAGGTGGCATGAAAGCTGCTCACTTTATCCAGACGGCTTTTCAGAGAGCTGGCGGCGTCAGCCCATACGCTGCTGGCTACAACGCTTGAAAGTAATGCACAGGCGATTGCCATTTTTTTCATCATTATTCCTCAGGTTTCGACACTCCCGACCAGGAGCTCCTTTTGCTTTCTATTCCAGGCCAAAAATCAGCATGAGGAAAGAAGAAAATACTGAATTTTGTTACCGGATGGCAGCCTGAACAGCGCTATCCGGTTTACAGGTTTACTCAAAAGGCGGCGGAGCCAACACTTCGCGATTACCGTTATGCCCCTGAGCGCTGACAATACCCTGCGCTTCCATCTGTTCGATAATACGCGCCGCACGGTTATAGCCGATGCGGAACTGACGCTGAACGCCGGAAATGGACGCTTTACGCTTCTGGGTGACGAAATTAACGGCCTGATCGAATAGCGCATCTAATTCTTCGCCGCCGTCAAAACCGCCACCGCCACCTTCGCTTTCGCTGTCGGAGGTAATGCCATCCACATATTGCGGACGACCGCGCGCTTTCCAGTCCTGCACCACCGCATGGACTTCCTGGTCACGCACAAACGCCCCATGGACACGTACCGGCATGGTGGAGTTTGGTCCGGAGTAGAGCATGTCCCCCATACCTAACAGCGACTCAGCGCCACCCTGATCAAGAATGGTGCGGGAGTCGATCTTGCTGGATACGGTAAAAGCGATACGGGTTGGAATGTTGGCTTTAATTAAACCAGTAATCACATCGACCGACGGACGCTGCGTCGCCAGTACCAGGTGAATCCCCGCAGCGCGCGCTTTCTGCGCCAGACGCGCGATCAACTCTTCAACTTTTTTACCGACGGTCATCATCAGGTCGGCAAATTCATCAACCAGTACCACGATATACGGCAGTTTTTCCAGAACCGGATGCTGAACATCCATACTGTCGCCCGGCTTCCAGTACGGGTCCGGAATCGGGCGTCCCATGCGGGCCGCTTCGGCGATTTTCTCGTTATAACCAGCCAGATTACGCACGCCGAGCGCGGACATCAGCTTATAGCGACGCTCCATCTCATTGACGCTCCAGCGTAACGCGTTAGCCGCGTCTTTCATGTCGGTAACAACTTCCGTCAGCAGATGCGGTATACCTTCATAGACCGAAAGTTCTAACATTTTCGGGTCGATCATGATAAAGCGAACGTCTTCCGGCTGCGCTTTATACAGCATACTGAGGATCATGGCGTTAACCCCGACCGACTTACCGGAACCGGTCGTACCGGCCACCAGCAGGTGAGGCATTTTCGCCAGATCCGCCACTACCGGATCGCCCGCGATATCCTTACCTAACACCACGGTAAGCGGCGACGGATTCTCGCGGAATTTGGCGTTATCCAACACTTCGCGCAGATAAACGGTTTGCCGTTTCTTGTTCGGCAATTCCAACCCTACGTAAGGTTTGCCTGGAATGACTTCCACAACGCGTACGGCTACCGTTGACAATGAGCGCGCCAGATCCCGGGAAAGGTTGGAGATACGCGCTGCTTTAACGCCCGGGGCCAGATTCAGTTCAAAACGAGTAATGACCGGGCCTGGCGAATAGTTCACCACATCAGCTTTAATGCGGAAATCCGCCAGGCGCGCTTCAACCAGACGCGCCATTTGTTCCAGCGCAAAGGTATCTACCGGTTCAACTTCGCTCGGCGGCGGCGTCAGAAGATCTAATGAAGGCAGCGGCGTCGTCGGACGCTGCAATGGACGACTGTCGCCGTTACGCATCAACAGCGGGTGGATCAGGCTGTCTTGCGGCGCTGTCGGCTGTTGCGGCTGCTGATACTGCGGCTGCGGCGCTACCGGCTGTTGCGGCTGCTGATACTGCGGCTGCGGCGCTACCGGCTGTTGCGGCTGCTGATACTGCGGCTGCGGTGCTACCGGCTGCTGCGGCTGCTGATACTGCGGCTGCGGCGCTACCGGCTGTTGCGGCTGCTGATACTGCGGCTGCGGCGCTACCGGCTGCTGATACTGCGGCTGAGGCGCTACCGGCTGCTGCGGCTGCTGATACTGCGGCTGCGGCGCTACCGGCTGCTGCGGCTGCTGGTACTGTGGCTGAGGCTGCGGCGCTACCGGTTGCTGAACAGGCGTTGACTCGGGCATGACACCCGGCGTGAACAGCGGTTCGTGCGGACCTTCATCAACCAATACTTTCATTGGCGAGAAATCCAGATCGTCCAGTGAGAACGGCTGCGCGCCAGCGGGTTGCTCGCCGGAATAGCGCTGCTGTTGCGAAGCGGCAAACTGGCGGGCTAATTCAGCTTCCGCAGCGGTATCGTCATCTTCTGCCTGTTGAGTATCGTGCTGATACGTCTCACCATAACGATGCTGCTGCGACTGCGCAAACTGACGGGCTAACTCGTCCTGATGCATTGCATCTATTTCTTCATCGGTTAGCTGCACGCCCGTCTCGTACTGATTGCGCTCCGCCTCGCGGGCTTTTTCTTCTGCAATCCTCTGTGACGGCAGCTTAATACCGTACGATGCCAGTTCCCGTCGGGTCGGCACGCGAACGCGGTTCGGACGCGGCAGTTGCGGACCAATCCCCTCTTTCACCTGCGGACGCGGCGCGCCGCCGGTAGCCAGACTAAATGCAGGCGCAGCGGCCGCGGCGCCTGCTGCCAGGGCGCCACTCTTAATACCTGCGTCAAGCGACGCGGCGGCGGCTACCGCTTCCACTGGCGGTATGGACGGCGCGACAGATACCGTAGGTTTGACCGGCACGTTCTCTTTTACCGGCTCCGGAATCGGTTGATACCATGCCGCCAGTTGTTCGCGCTCACGGGCGCGTTTCTCTTCCACCTCTTCAAAATAGTAAAGCGGAGGACGGGCGGGTCTGGTCTCTTCTGTGTCAGGTTCAGGCTCGGTGGCAACCGGCTGTTCGATAACCGGCGGCGGCATATGGGAAGGTTCAGCCGCTATCGGCTCCGGCTGATAAACCGGCTCCGGCTGATGGGTCGGCTCCGGCTGCCAGTGTTGTTCGGCATCCGGCGCCTGCCATTGCGGCTGTGTTTCCTGCGGCGCAAGAGAGTCATATTCTGCTGCGGTCGCTGGCGTCGCGGCGTATTGCGGCGCGGAAGCGACAGGCACAGGTTGCTGCCACGGCGCACTTTGCGCCTCTTGCGGTTGAGCATATTGCGGATGCGGCTGATACCCCTCCGGCGCAGGCGCGATAACCGGTTCGCCGGTTTGCGGTCCCGGTACGGGCTGCCACTCCACGGTCGGTTGCGCGACAACCGGCTCAGCCCCCGGCATGGGCGGCGTTTGCATTATGGGATCGGCGGACGCTGCCCACGTCTGGGTGACGGCGGTTGCAGCCGCAGCGGCGGCGACCGGTTCGGTGACAGAATGGCCGTTTAACAGCGGATCATATTCATCATATTCCGGCTGCGTCGCACGGTTGCCCGAAAACAGAACGTCGTCCGGATCGGCAGCGACGCCGCGCGCGCTATACTGAATGTCCTCGTCATCATCCATCCGTTTGCCGGAAAAGAGCGCGGCATCGGTCTGACGGCCCCGTGGATTGCTGAATTTTTCAGCCAGTCGCTTACGACGCGCCAACGCGCCGCGCAAAATACGCGCCCGGCGAGATTCACGCTGCACGCCGTCGGTTTCTTCATCGTATTCGTCATCATACTCTTCGTCGTCAACCCACGTATCATCACGCCGGGTACGGTTGCTGGCGAAGGTCAGTATATTAAGCAGCCAGCCGCCTAATTTTTCGGCGATACTGACCCAGGACCAGCCGGTAAAGAGCGTCAGCCCGGCAGCCCAAATACAGAGAAGCATTATCGTTCCGCCGCTACTATGCAACAACGGCTGCAGCGTGGTGCTTAACAGGCTGCCAATTACGCCGCCAGAGGCGAAATACCAGATATCGTCAGCATTAATGGCCGCCAGACCGCAGGAAGTGAGAATCAGCGCCAGCACGCCGATAAGGCGTAGCGACACAGCAAAATAGTCGATGTAATCATCCGTAGACTGATGACGCCACGCAAACCAACACCCGCCGACAATAATGACAGGGATGGTGTAGGCCATTACGCCAAAAATAAAGAACAGTGTATCGGCCAGCCACGCGCCCGGCGCGCCGCCTAAATTATGGATGGGTTCATGCCAGGCGGTTTGCGACCAACTGGGGTCCGAAGGGTTAAAGCTCAACAAGGCCGCCATCAACCAGACGGCAAAAAGGGCAATAAGTATCAACAACGCTTCCAGAAGTCGGCGCCCGCTGCTTAACTTCGTCAATGTGACGTCTTTGTCTTCAGTATATTCCTGGCTCAAAAAAGGCTCTCCAGGTTCCAGGCTTTTCCCGCCCGATGCTAAAACGGACAACAGCACCGGGTTGCCCCGGCACTGTTGCTGTATGGATTAACAGGAGTGTAATCAAACTACGGCGATTTTGCACCTGTTCCGTGTTAGCGTGTCTTAATAACCAGACGATTACTCTGTTTTACCTCTTCCATCACTACGTAAGTTCGGGTGTCGTTCACACCTGGCAAGCGCAGCAACGTCTCTCCCAATAGTTTTCGATACGCTGACATATCCGGTACACGGGTTTTCAACAGGTAGTCGAAATCGCCGGAAACCAAATGACACTCCTGAATCTCTTCAAGCTTTTGCACGGCGGCATTAAACTGTTCAAACACATCCGGCGCGCCGCGATTTAAGGTAATCTCAACGAATACCAGAAGTGACGCATCCAGATAATGCGGGTTCAACAGCGCCGTATAGCCCTGGATAAACCCCTGTCGCTCCAGCCGACGCACACGCTCAAGGCAAGGTGTCGGCGAAAGTCCTACTCGTTTAGAAAGCTCGACGTTGGAAATACGCCCATCCTTTTGCAGTTCATTAAGAATGTTACGATCGATACGGTCGAGATCTTTGCCAGGGCGCTTCTTGCTATCTACCATTATTATTGTCTCTCTGTATTCCTTCCCTACTCCTGCCTGACTCTACTCACATCACTGTTCAGAGTCGCTGCCCATCACAATAGACCGAAACCCAGAGGGATTAACGGCGCGCAATGCCTGGTCTATGGTGAGAAGACCGTTGCCTCGCGGCAGCTATCGACATCACGAATGGCGTCTGTCCACGCCATGCGTAGATTTCACTAGCCCGGTAAACATGGTATTTACATGCATGATTATGCAGCACATACATAACACAGTTTTTTTCTTCCTCGAATGTTTTCGCAAAACAGCAGGTGATTGTCAAAGCAAAACATCGATTTTTAGTACAACATGCCAGTTATTCATTAGAGAGGGCGGTAAACTGTCATTTCGTCACCTTATAAGTTACCGATTTTAATTAAAGTTTGTGATGATAACGTCGCTGCCGCGGTCGTTCATCGGTTCATGCTATTACACATATTGTTAACAAAATCGTTATGCTCTTTTTTTACGTCTGTAAATTCCCTACAATTCTGCTCATTGTCTGCCAACAACTATGGGGATCTCATGGGCACGACCAAACACAGTAAGCTGCTTATTCTGGGCTCAGGACCGGCGGGATATACCGCGGCGGTGTATGCCGCACGCGCAAATTTACAGCCGGTACTTATTACCGGTATGGAAAAAGGCGGTCAACTGACTACCACGACGGAAGTGGAAAACTGGCCCGGCGATCCAAACGATTTGACCGGCCCGCTGCTAATGGAACGCATGCATGAACATGCGGCAAAATTTGAAACCGAGATAATCTTTGATCACATCAACAAAGTGGATCTGCAAAATCGTCCGTTCCGTCTGACAGGTGACAGCGCAGAGTACACTTGTGATGCGTTGATCATTGCGACCGGCGCTTCCGCGCGCTATCTGGGGCTGCCATCGGAAGAAGCCTTTAAAGGGCGCGGCGTTTCCGCCTGCGCAACCTGCGACGGTTTCTTCTACCGCAATCAGAAAGTGGCGGTGATCGGCGGCGGCAACACCGCGGTTGAAGAAGCGCTTTATCTGTCCAACATCGCTTCGGAAGTGCACCTTATCCATCGCCGTGACGGTTTCCGCGCTGAAAAAATCCTCATTAAGCGCCTGATGGATAAAGTCGAAAATGGCAATATCATTCTGCACACCAACCGGACGCTGGAAGAAGTGACCGGCGATCAGATGGGCGTTACTGGTCTGCGTCTTCGCGACACGCAGCAAAGCGATAATATTGAGACGCTGGACATCGCCGGACTTTTCGTAGCCATCGGTCATAGCCCAAACACGGCGCTCTTCGAAGGCCAGCTTGAGCTGGAAAATGGTTATATCAAAGTTCAGTCCGGCACCCATGGCAACGCCACACAAACCAGCATCCCTGGCGTATTCGCGGCGGGTGACGTTATGGATCATATTTACCGTCAGGCGATCACCTCTGCAGGTACGGGCTGTATGGCGGCGCTGGATGCTGAACGCTATCTCGATGGTCTGGCCGACGCGAGTAAATAGTTTTTACAAATCAGTAACAAAAGTAAAAAAGGCGACTATAAGTCGCCTTTATTTTTGCGTCGTTGTAACATTGCCCTGCCTGAAATTCCAATAACTCACCTGCTAAGCGTGCAATGAATAAAACCCGTCAAAAAGAGCTGACCCGCTGGTTAAAACAGCAAAGCGTAATCTCCCAACGGTGGTTGAATATTTCCCGCCTGTTGGGGTTCATGAGTGGCGTATTAATTGTCGCTCAGGCCTGGATCATGGCGCGTATCCTGCAACATATGATCATGGAGAACATTCCACGGGAAGCGCTGTTGCTCCCTTTTATCCTGCTGATACTGGTCTTTGTCCTCCGCGCCTGGGTGGTGTGGTTGCGCGAGCGCGTCGGTTTTCATGCCGGACAACATATTCGCTTTGAGATCCGCCGTCAGGTGTTGGATCGTCTGCAGCAAGCCGGCCCAGCCTGGATTCAGGGCAAGCCCGCCGGTAGCTGGGCGACGCTGGTATTGGAACAGATTGACGATATGCATGACTATTATGCGCGCTATCTGCCGCAAATGGCGCTTGCCGTTTGCGTACCGCTCTTAATCGTGGCGGCGATTTTCCCGTCAAACTGGGCGGCGGCGCTGATTCTGCTGGGCACCGCCCCGCTCATTCCCCTATTTATGGCGATGGTGGGGATGGGCGCGGCTGACGCCAACCGCCGCAATTTCCTGGCGCTTGCCCGGCTAAGCGGCCATTTTCTTGACCGTCTGCGCGGGATGGAAACGCTGCGAATTTTCGGTCGTGGAGAAGCGGAAACCGAGAGCATTCGCGCAGCATCGCAGGATTTTCGTCAGCGCACGATGGAAGTACTGCGCCTCGCCTTTTTATCTTCCGGCGTGCTGGAATTTTTCACCTCGCTTTCTATTGCGCTGGTCGCCGTTTATTTTGGCTTCTCTTACCTGGGCGAACTGAACTTTGGTCATTACGGTACCGGCGTGACGCTCGCCGCCGGGTTCCTCGCCTTGATCCTCGCGCCGGAGTTTTTCCAGCCATTACGCGACCTCGGCACGTTTTATCATGCTAAGGCGCAGGCGGTTGGCGCGGCGGATAGTCTGAAGACATTTCTGGAAACACCCCTCGCCCACCCGGCGCGCGGCGAAGTTGAGCTGGCGGAAAACGAACCTGTAACCATTGACGCAGTCAATCTTATTATCACCTCGCCAGAAGGCAAAACGCTTGCCGGGCCGCTGAATTTCTCATTAGCGGCAGGAGAACGCGCCGTCCTGGTAGGACGCAGCGGTTCCGGTAAAAGCTCTCTGTTGAATGTATTATCCGGTTTTCTCTCCTATCAGGGATCTTTGCGTATTAACGGTGTCGAGCTTCGCGATCTCTCGCCGGAATCCTGGCGCCAGCATCTCTCCTGGGTTGGGCAAAACCCGCAATTACCTGCAGCGACGCTACGCGAAAATGTATTACTGGCGCGCCCGGACGCCAGCGAGCAGGAACTTTATGCCGCGCTTGACGCCGCATGGGTAAGCGAGTTTTTACCGCTGCTGCCGCAGGGAGTAGACACCCCGCTCGGCAATCATGCCAGCAGACTTTCCGTCGGCCAGGCACAGCGTGTAGCGGTCGCCCGTGCGCTACTTAATCCCTGTCAACTGCTACTGCTGGATGAACCGGCGGCAAGCCTGGACGCTCACAGCGAGCAACGCGTCATGCAGGCGTTAAAAGCGGCGTCAAAACGCCAGACCACATTAATGGTGACGCATCAGTTGGAAGATCTCGCCGACTGGGACGCTATCTGGGTTATGCAAGATGGCGCGATTGTCGAACAAGGCAGTTATGCTGAACTCAGCGCCGCCAACGGCGCTTTTGCGACGTTATTGGCTCACCGTCAGGAGGATATTTAAATGCGCGCGCTACTCCCTTATCTGACGCTTTATAAACGCCACAAATGGATGCTAACGCTGGGAATTGCGCTGGCAATCCTGACCCTACTTGCCAGTATCGGGCTGCTGACGCTTTCCGGCTGGTTCCTGTCCGCGTCCGCTATCGCAGGCTTCGCGGGAATTTACAGTTTTAACTATATGCTCCCGGCGGCCGGCGTGCGCGGCGCGGCCATTACCCGTACCGCCGGTCGTTATTTTGAACGTCTGGTAAGTCATGACGCCACGTTCCGCGTGCTGCAACATCTGCGTATTTATACCTTCAGCAAACTTTTACCGCTCTCCCCCGCGGGTCTGGCGCGTTATCAGCAAGGTGAACTGCTGAACCGCATCGTTGCCGACGTCGACACGCTGGATCATCTCTATTTGCGCGTCATCTCCCCGCTGGTCGGCGCTTTTGTAGTGATTATGATTGTCACCCTGGGGCTTAGCGTTCTCGACGTGACGCTGGCGATCACGCTGGGCGGCATTATGCTGTTGACGCTGTTTATTATGCCGCCGGTGTTTTATCGCGCCGGCAAAAATACCGGCCAAAATCTGACGCATCTACGAGGTCAGTATCGCCAACAGCTCACGTCATGGTTACAGGGCCAGGCGGAACTCACCATTTTTGGCGCCAGCAAACGCTATCGGGCGCAAATGGAAGCCACCGAATTACAATGGCATGAGGCCCAACGCCGACAGTCTGAACTGACCGCCTTATCGCAGGCGTTAATGCTGCTGATTGGCGCGCTGGCGGTGATGTTAATGTTGTGGATGGCCTCCGGCGGCGTTGGCGGCAATACGCAGCCCGGCGCGCTCATCGCGCTGTTTGTCTTCTGCGCGCTGGCGGCTTTCGAGGCGCTTGCGCCCGTTACCGGCGCATTCCAGCATCTGGGGCAGGTTATCGCCTCTGCGCTTCGTATCACTGAATTAACGGAGCAAAAACCGGAGGTGACCTTTCCGCAGGCAGAAACTCCCGCGCCGGAAAAGGTCACACTCACCCTGCGGGACGTTTCGTTTCGTTATCCCGACCAGCCGATTAATGCGCTCAATGCCCTCTCATTACAGGCTAATCCTGGCGAGCATGTCGCTATTCTGGGGCGTACCGGCTGCGGAAAATCAACGCTGTTGCAGCTACTCACCCGCGCCTGGGACCCGCAACAAGGCGAAATTCTGCTCAACGATCTTCCGCTATCCTCGTTGAGCGAATCCGCCTTACGCCGGACTATCAGCGTGGTACCGCAGCGTGTCCACCTGTTCAGCGCCACGCTGCGTGATAATTTATTACTGGCGGCGCCCAATGCCAGCGACGAAGTCCTTTCCGACATGCTGCGTCGCGTCGGCCTCGAAAATCTGCTCGAAGATAGTGGGCTTAATAGCTGGCTCGGCGAAGGCGGTCGTCTGCTATCCGGCGGCGAACTTCGTCGTCTGGCCATCGCCCGCGCGCTGTTGCACGATGCCCCGTTGATGCTGTTGGATGAGCCTACTGAGGGGCTGGATGCGACCACCGAGAGCGAAATGCTGGAATTACTTGCCGATGTGATGCGCGAGAAAACCGTCCTGATGGTGACTCACCGTTTGCGCGGCCTGGCCCGTTTTGATCAAATCATCGTAATGGACGACGGGCACATCATTGAGCGAGGCACTCATGCAGAATTGTTAGCCGGACAAGGGCGCTATTATCAGTTTAAACAACGTCTGTAAGCTATTATTGAACGATCCGACTTGCGTACTGGAGTTTCGCCGTCATGCGTCTGGTTCAGCTTTCCCGACATTCTATCGCCTTCCCTTCGCCGGAAGGCGCTTTACGCGAGCCTAACGGTTTACTGGCGCTGGGCGGCGATCTCAGCCCTGCCCGGTTGTTAATGGCCTACCAGCACGGGATTTTCCCGTGGTTTTCGCCGGGCGACCCGATTCTGTGGTGGTCGCCCGATCCGCGCGCCGTGCTGTGGCCTGAAAAGTTTCACCTCAGTCGCAGCATGAAGCGCTTTCACAACGCATCCCCTTACCGCGTGACGCTCAATTACGCTTTCGATCGGGTCATTGATGGATGCGCCAATCACCGTGACGAAGGCACCTGGATAACGCGTGGTATTGAGGAAGCCTATCGCCGATTACATGAATTGGGCCACGCGCACTCCATTGAAGTGTGGCGCGATCGGGAACTGGTCGGCGGGATGTATGGCGTCTCGCAGGGGGCGCTATTTTGCGGCGAATCGATGTTTAGCCGCCAGGAGAATGCCTCTAAAACCGCACTGCTGGTTTTTTGCGCTGAATTTACCCGCCACGGCGGTAAACTTATTGATTGTCAGGTACTTAATAGTCATACCGCCTCGCTCGGTGCCATTGAAATTCCACGTCGTGACTACCTCGATCACCTCGCGGCCTTACGCCAACAGCCGCTGGCCTCCCGTTTTTGGGTGCCGCGGACATTATTTTTGCCCCGGAAGTGAATGTTTTCGGCACATTTTTTATTGGGGTGTTATAATTGCTGCCGCAGAATTGGTTTAGCTCATTATCCCGCAGCCCGTTGTCAGGTAACGCCCATCGTTTATTTCACCGTTCCCTTATATGTTGCGCTTATGTCGATACATCAGGCGGTAGTATCAGGGAAAAGGTGTATAACGCGGCGTTGTCGTGTGTCGCGGAATCATGTGCTAAACCTGGTTTGCTGTGTTTTAAACGCACAAATCTTTACTTATCAAAAGAAGTTCGGCATTATCTTGCCGGTTCAAATTATGGTAGTGATACCCCAGAGGATTAGATGGCCAAAGAAGACAATATTGAAATGCAAGGTACCGTTCTCGAAACGTTACCTAATACCATGTTCCGCGTAGAGTTAGAAAACGGTCACGTGGTTACTGCACACATCTCCGGTAAAATGCGTAAGAACTACATCCGCATCCTGACGGGAGACAAAGTGACCGTTGAGCTGACCCCGTACGACCTGAGCAAAGGCCGCATTGTCTTCCGTAGTCGCTAATTGTCTCCTCACGCCCTGAAGGGCGGCTGGATAAAAGGTCGGTTTAACCGGCCTTTTTTGCGTCCATTAAGTCGATGAATGACGAGCAGGTTACTCTTCCACCATCCGCGCATACTCTTCCGTCAAAAAATCGACCAACGCACGTACGGAAGGTAATAATCCTCGCCGGGATGGGAACACAGCATGAATAACCTCCCGCCGGGGCTCCCACTCTTCCAGCACCGCGACCAGTTCACCGGCGGCCAGTTGTTCTTTCACCATTAAGACAGGTAACTGCACAAGCCCCACGCCCGCCATCGCCGCCTCGCGTAGCGCCAACATGTCGGTGGTAATCATACGCGGGGTAAAATGGACTTCCGCACGCGCGCCCTGCGGGCCATAAAGTTCCCAGCGGTGGATATGCTTGCCGGATGCAAGACTTAGCCCTGGCCAATGGCTCAACTCCGCCGGCGCGGAAGGGATTCCCATCCGTGCGATAAGATCCGGGCTGGCAAACAGGCGATGCCCTCTGTCAGCCAGGACGCGCATCACCAGGTCGCTATCTTCAAACGGGCGCGGCCTGACGCGAATCGCCACATCCACCCCCTCCCCTACGACGTCCACCCGACGATTGGTCGCTTCAAGCTGTAGCGAAACATCAGGATAACGCGCCATAAATTTCGCCAGCATTGGGCCGATGTGTACATGCAGCAGCGTCACCGGGCAGGTCAGCTTCACGATACCGCGAGGCTCTACCTGCAATGCGGCAATGGCATCCTGCGCCGCCTGAGCCTCCACCAGCATCGCTTTACAGTGCTCATAGAATGTTTGTCCCACTTCGGTAACGTTAAACTGCCGGGTGGTTCGCTGAATCAATCGCACGCCCAGCCGTTCCTCCAGTTGCGCAATACGCCGGCTCAGTTTTGATTTTGGTTCATCAAGCGCACGCCCCGCCGCGGCAAACCCACCCTCTTCGACCACATGCACAAACCACGCAAAATCATTGAGATCCGTTTTTATCATTACATTGTCCTATTAATGGAACGGTATGAGCCATTTTAGCCACTACCGAAGCTTTTGTCATGAATATAAGCTTATTCACATCAAGACAACGCCACTGAGGAGAACACCATGAAACAGATTACAGGCGTCTATACCGCACCTCGCCCGCACTGGGTTGGCGATGGATTTCCGGTTCGTTCACTCTTTTCTTATCAGTCACATGCGCAGCAGTTGAGTCCATTCCTGCTGCTGGATTATGCCGGGCCACACACATTTACGCCGGGTAATGAAAAACGCGGCGTTGGAGAGCATCCACACCGCGGTTTCGAGACCGTGACGATTGTTTATAGTGGCGAAGTCGAGCATCGGGACTCTACCGGTCGCGGCGGCGTTATCGGCCCGGGCGACGTTCAGTGGATGACCGCAGGCGCAGGCATTTTGCATGAAGAGTTCCACTCCGACGCGTTTACCCGTCGGGGCGGCGAACTGGAAATGGTGCAGTTGTGGGTTAACCTTCCCATGAAGGACAAAATGACCACCCCGGGTTATCAAAGCATTACCCACGATGTTATCCCGACCGTTACGTTGCCGGATGACGCCGGAGTCGTGCGGGTCATCGCAGGGCGTTATGAAGAGACAAAAGGCCCGGCGCACACTTTCTCGCCGCTCAATGTCTGGGATATGCGCCTGCAACGCAATCGCCAGCTTACATTGGCACAGCCGGAAGGATGGAGCACCGCGCTGGTGGTACTGAAAGGCAATATCACGGTGAACGGCACGACGCCGGTCAACGAAGCGCAACTGGTGGTATTGAGCCAGCAAGGGAAAACACTGCACCTTGAGGCCAGCAGCGACGCCAGCGTATTGCTGTTATCAGGCGAGCCGCTGAATGAACCGATTGTGGGTTACGGCCCATTTGTTATGAACACGAAACAAGAGATCGCAGAAGCAGTCCGCGATTTCAACTCCGGCCGTTTTGGCCAAATCTGAAAACATGAAGGAGAACACGATGTCAAGTCCTGCTAATTTTAATGGTTTGCGCCCGGTAATTGATGTTAACGATTCCGTGATGCTTTTAATCGATCATCAAAGCGGTCTTTTCCAGACCGTAGGCGATATGCCAATGCCGGAATTACGCGCTCGCGCCGCGGCGTTGGCGAAGATGGCGACGTTAGCGAAAATGCCGGTCATTACCACGGCATCCGTACCGCAAGGTCCGAACGGCCCGCTGATCCCGGAGATCCACGCTAATGCGCCACATGCGCAGTACATTGCGCGCAAAGGTGAAATTAACGCCTGGGATAACGAAGATTTCGTTAAGGCGGTAAAAGCGACGGGTCGTAAGACGCTGATCATTGCCGGGACGATTACCAGCGTGTGTATGGCATTCCCGGCCATTAGCGCGGTAGCGGAAGGTTATAAGGTATTTGCCGTGATCGACGCATCCGGCACCTACAGTAAGATGGCGCAGGAAATCACTCTGGCGCGTATCGTACAGGCTGGCGTCGTACCGATGGATACTGCCGCAGTCGCCTCTGAGCTGCAAGGCACCTGGAACCGTGAAGACGCCGCCGCGTGGGCCGACGTTTATACTCAGGTATTCCCGGCCTATCAACTGCTGATCGAAAGCTACAGCAAAGCGCAGGATGTGGTGAAAAACAACGAAATGTTGGATTCACAGCGCTAATTTGCCTCCCCGCGCCAGTTTGGGCGGGGATTATGTCTATTGCATGAGCAAACGACAGTGAATATGTAAATTCTGCTTGACCGTTTTAGCGCAACTCCCTATAGTAGCGCCCCGTTGCCCCCAAGTGGTCAGGCAGCAATACAATATGGTGAGGTGTCCGAGTGGCTGAAGGAGCACGCCTGGAAAGTGTGTATACGGCAACGTATCGGGGGTTCGAATCCCCCCCTCACCGCCATATTCAAGAAAGAGCTCGTACGAAAGTACGGGCTTTTTTTTCACATATGACCCGTCGATTACCGGATGATGACGCAATTTACAAGCGCCTTGTCCGCCTACCGCGAGCACAACGCCATCAGGCTAACTATTAGCCGGCATAAAAAAACCGGGCGCTAAGGCCCGGTTTGTACGGCAGTGAAACGAAGATTAATGCGCGGCTTCCGGCTTGTGCTTTTGCGCACTCTGGAAGCCATACGTCAACGCATTTTTCTCTTTATCCAGCGCGACGGTAACCTGTCCGCCGTCAACCAGCGATCCAAACAGCAACTCATTGGCCAGCGGTTTTTTCAGGTTATCCTGAATCACACGTGCCATTGGTCGTGCGCCCATCGCCCGGTCATAGCCCTTTTCCGCCAGCCAGTCGCGCGCTTCCTGACTGACTTCCAGGGAGACGCCTTTCTGATCCAACTGAGCCTGCAACTCGACGATAAACTTATCGACAACCTGATGAATCACCTCGCCAGACAGATGATCGAACCAAATAATGTTGTCGAGACGGTTACGGAACTCCGGCGTAAACACTTTCTTGATCTCGCCCATCGCATCGGTACTGTTGTCCTGATGAATAAGACCAATAGATTTACGTTCGGTTTCTCGCACGCCGGCGTTGGTGGTCATCACCAGCACCACGTTGCGGAAATCCGCCTTACGGCCATTGTTATCGGTCAGCGTACCGTTATCCATCACCTGCAGCAGCAGGTTAAAGACATCCGGGTGCGCTTTTTCGATCTCATCCAGCAACAGCACCGCATGAGGATGCTTAATCACCGCATCCGTCAGCAGCCCGCCCTGGTCGAAACCGACGTATCCCGGAGGCGCGCCGATCAAACGGCTCACCGTATGGCGCTCCATATATTCGGACATATCGAAGCGCAACAGCTCAATACCCAGCGCTTTTGAAAGCTGTACCGTAACTTCAGTTTTCCCTACGCCAGTTGGCCCGGCGAACAAGAATGAGCCGACAGGTTTATGCTCATGGCCCAGACCCGCACGACTCATCTTAATAGCTTCGGTCAGCGCCTCAATCGCGTTATCCTGGCCGAAGACCAGCATTTTCAGACGATCGCCCAGGTTCTTCAGCGTATCGCGATCGCTCTGCGAGACGCTCTTTTCAGGAATTCGCGCAATTCGCGCCACTACGGACTCAATATCCGCCACGTTGACCGTTTTCTTACGTTTGCTCACCGGCATCAGACGCGCCCGAGCGCCCGCTTCGTCAATCACGTCAATGGCTTTATCCGGCAGATGGCGGTCATTGATATATTTTACCGCCAGCTCGACCGCCGCACGCACCGCTTTCGCGGTATAACGCACGTCGTGGTGCGCTTCGTACTTAGGTTTCAAGCCGTTGATAATTTGCACCGTCTCTTCCACCGAAGGCTCGGTAATATCAATTTTCTGGAAACGGCGTGCTAATGCACGGTCTTTCTCAAAAATATTGCTGAATTCCTGATAGGTCGTTGAGCCGATCACCCGGATCTTGCCGCTGGAAAGCAGCGGTTTAATCAGATTTGCCGCATCCACCTGTCCGCCCGACGCCGCGCCAGCGCCGATAATGGTATGGATTTCATCGATAAACAGGATGCTGTTGGTATCCTGCTCAAGCTGTTTCAGCAACGCCTTAAACCGTTTTTCAAAATCGCCACGGTATTTGGTGCCCGCCAGCAGCGAACCGATATCCAGAGAGTAAATGGTGCAATCGGCCATCACTTCCGGCACATCGCCCTGCACGATACGCCAGGCCAGCCCTTCGGCAATCGCCGTTTTGCCAACACCGGATTCCCCTACCAGCAACGGGTTATTTTTACGGCGACGACACAAGACCTGGATCGCGCGTTCCAGTTCTTTTTCACGACCAATCAGCGGATCGATGCCGCCCACGCGAGCAAGTTGGTTAAGATTCGTCGTGAAGTTTTCCATACGTTCCTCCCCGCCAGCTTGTTCGTCGCCAGTTGGCTGATTGCCGAGATCGGAAGATTGGCTCGGTTCGTCTTTTCGCGTCCCGTGAGAAATAAAGTTCACGATATCCAGACGGCTCACTTCATGCTTGCGCAGCAGATAAGCCGCCTGTGATTCCTGTTCGCTAAAGATAGCCACCAGCACATTCGCGCCAGTCACTTCACTACGCCCGGAAGACTGAACGTGGAAGACGGCACGTTGCAGGACACGCTGGAAACTTAACGTCGGCTGCGTATCACGTTCTTCTTCACTGGCAGGCAGTACGGGTGTGGTTTGTTCAATGAAGGCTTCGAGTTCCTGACGGAGCGCCACCAGATCCACGGAGCATGCTTCCAGCGCTTCGCGAGCCGATGGGTTGCTGAGCAGCGCCAGCAACAGATGCTCGACGGTCATAAACTCATGACGGTGCTCGCGCGCTCTGGCGAAAGCCATGTTTAAACTGAGTTCCAGTTCTTGATTGAGCATAGGCACCTCCCCCAATTTTTATACCTGCATTCAGGCTTTTTCCAGCGTACACAGCAACGGATGCTCGTTCTCCCTTGCATACTTGTTCACCATCGCCACTTTGGTTTCCGCCACCTCGGCGGTAAACACGCCGCAAATAGCTTTGCCTTGATAGTGAACTGCAAGCATCAATTGCGTTGCACGTTCTACATCATAAGAAAAGAATTTTTGTAACACGTCAATAACAAACTCCATCGGAGTGTAATCATCATTGACTAATATCACTTTATACATAGATGGCGGTTTTAGCGCGTCGCGCACGCTATCTTCCACCAACTGGTCAAAATCCAGCCAATCGTTCGTCTTACCCATTGTCAGTCGTCATTATCGGTTACGGTTGTCGGCAGGAAAATCTGCCGCTGACCAGAGTCTATGCACACAATCAATCTACCTCAATTGATAGATAACTAACATCTATCAGTACCATCCGCGACATCTGTCACATTCCCGGCAATAGCGTTAACTGCTTCAAATTTTTGATTCATTTTTACCCGATCCCCCCTGCCTGATGCTTGACGCCTCGCCTGATTTCTCTAAATTGTAATGTCGAGAGTTGGTGAGGTTTTGAACAGCCCCCACTCCGTCACCGGTTCATTCCATCTTACTTATATAAGATTTACGAAGGATGTCGAAGCATGGAAACGGGTACTGTAAAGTGGTTCAACAATGCCAAAGGGTTTGGTTTCATCTGCCCTGAAGGCGGCGGCGAGGATATTTTCGCCCATTATTCCACCATTCAAATGGATGGTTACAGAACGCTTAAAGCCGGACAGTCTGTCCGGTTTGATGTCCACCAGGGGCCAAAAGGCAATCACGCCAGCGTCATCGTGCCCATCGAAGCAGAGGCCGTTGCATAGCTCCTCTGTCTCATTGTGTACATCCAGGAGGCAAAATGCCAGCCCGATCGGCTGGCATTTTTATTTAACGCCAGTGCCTGATAGCGACACTGTTGCATCTTATCAGGCCGACAAATGACGTCAGCGAGATTACTCCCTTGCCAGCGCATCCACCGGGTCCAGTCGCGCCGCGTTTCTCGCCGGTAGCCAGCCAAACAGTATCCCGGTAAATGTCGAACATAAAAACGCGCTCGCCAGCGCAGTCAGTGAAAAACCGATCTCCCAGCCGGGCAGGAAAAGCTGTAGCATAAATGCGATGAACATCGACAAGCTAATCCCCAGCGCTCCACCAACCAGGCAAACCAGCACCGCTTCAATAAGAAACTGCTGTAGCACATCGCTGGCGCGCGCGCCTACCGCCATACGGATGCCGATTTCACGCGTTCGCTCGGTGACGGAAACCAGCATAATATTCATAACACCGATGCCGCCGACAACCAGCGAAATGACGGCCACCAGCGTCAGAAATAACTGAAGAGTATAGGTGGTTTTTTCAGCCGTTTTCAGGACGCTGTCCATATTCCAGGTGAAGAAGTCTTTTTTACCGTGGCGTAAGGTGAGCAGGCGGGTAAGCTGCTGTTCAGCCTGATCGCTATCAACGCCATCTTTCACACGAACGGTGATCGAGTTAAGCCATGACTGACCCATTATGCGATCTGACATCGTGCTATAGGGCAACCAAACTTGCAACAGATTGCTATTGCCGTACATGGACGGTTTCTCTTCCGCCACGCCAATAACAATAACCGGCATATTACCCGCCAGCACCACTTCCCCTACGACATTCGCTTTATTTGGAAATAGCTGGCGTCGCGTGTTGGCATCCAGCACCACCACCTGCGCGCGATCCTGTTGCTGTACAGCATTGAAGGTGTTCCCCTCCCTAAAGGACATGCCGTAAACGTTAAAATAATCGCCACTGACGCCATTAGCATTTACGGCAATATCAATATTGCCATAGCGAAGACGTAAGCTCTTTGAAACGCTGGGCGTCGCAGAGTTAACCCACGGCTGTTTCTGAATAGCGACCAGATCGTCATATTTCAGCGCCTGTCGATACTGCGGGTTGTCGTCGCCGAAATCTTTGCCTGGATGAATATCAATCGTATTAGTGCCCATAGCGCGGATATCCGCCAGTACCATCTGTTTTGCGGCGTCGCCGACCACCACAATCGACACCACCGACGCAATACCGATAATAATTCCCAGCATGGTCAGTAAAGTACGCATTTTGTTAGCGGCCATCGCTAACCACGCCATTGACAGCGCTTCGCGAAAGCTGCTGGCAAATTGCCGCCAGCCGGGAGCCGTATTAACTACGGCAGCGTCAACGCCCTGTTCGCGTTTCTTTTCCTGCGCGGGCGGATTATGGACAATCTTGCCATCGTGAATTTCAATAATCCGCTCCGCCTGGGCGGCAATCAGCGGATCGTGCGTCACAATGATCACCGTATGTCCGCGATCGCGCAGTTGGCGCAAAATCGCCATCACCTCTTCGCCGGAATGGCTATCCAGCGCGCCGGTCGGCTCATCCGCCAGAATCACCTGTCCGCCGTTCATCAGCGCGCGGGCAATACTGACACGCTGCTGCTGTCCGCCAGAAAGCTGTGAAGGCGGGTAATCGACGCGATCGCTTAATCCCAGCCGCAGAAGTAACTCTCTGGCGTGCGCCTGGCGTTTTTTGCGTTCAATGCCGGCGTAGACGGCGGGGATTTCAACATTTTGCGCTGCCGTTAAATGCGACAACAGATGGTAGCGCTGAAAGATAAAGCCAAAATGCTCACGCCGCAGCTGCGCCAGCGCGTCCGGGTCCAGCGTCGAGACGTCCCGCCCCGCCACCCGATAAGTGCCGCTGGTCGGTTTATCCAGGCACCCGAGGATATTCATCAGCGTTGATTTTCCAGAACCGGAAACGCCGACGATCGCCACCATCTCCCCGGCGTGGATTTGCAGGGAGATATCTTTCAACACCGCCATCTGCTCTTCTCCGGAGGGGTAGCTGCGACTCACATTGCGCAGTTCAAGCAATGCCGTCATGGCGTCGCTCCTGGCCTGCTCTCACCGATGATCACCTCATCGCCCGCTTCCAGACCTTTAACCACTTCCACGTCTGTATCGTTACGCTCGCCAATGACCACTTCGCGCTCACGTTTTTCGCCGTTACGCAACAGCGCCACTTTATAACGATTGCCGCCCACCGGTTCGCCAAGCGCGGCGAGAGGAATAATCAGTACATTTTTGACATCCATGAGTTGAATATAAACCTGTGCGGTCATATCAAGACGCAAGATTCTTTTGGGATTCGGCACTTCAAACCGGGCGTAATAAAAAATAGCGTCGTTGATCTTTTCCGGCGTCGGCAGAATATCTTTTAAAACGCCTTCATAGCGCGTTTGCGGATCGCCTGCAATGGTGAACCATGCTTTCTGCCCCGCCCGAAGATGGATCACGTCCGCTTCCGAGACCTGCGCTTTTACCAGCATGGTGCTCATATCCGCCAGCGTCAGAATATTGGGCGCCTGCTGAGCTGCAATCACCGTTTGTCCTTGCAGGGTAGTGATTTGCGTCACTTCCCCCGCCATGGGGGCGACAATACGGGTATATTCCAGGTTGGTTTTCGCGGTGTCCAACGAGGCCCGATTACGTTTGATCTGGGCATCTATGGTGCCAATACGCGCCTGTTTAACCGCCATCTCCGTCGCCGCGGTATCCAGATCCTGTTGCGATACCGCCTGAGTCTTAGCTAACTGCTGCTGGCGCGCCAGCGTAACCCGCGCCAGCTTTAACTCAGCGGCTGCCTGCTGACGCTCCGCGTTCAGCTCCATCAGGGTGGCCTCGACCTCTTTTATCTGGTTCTCCGCCTGATCTGGGTCAATCACGCCGAGTAGCTGATCTTTTTTAACGTTATCGCCAATGGAGACCAGCAGCGTTTTCAACTGGCCGCTCACCTGCGCGCCGACATCCACTTTACGCAACGCGTCCAGTTTTCCAGTCGCCAGTACACTCTGTTCAAGATCGCCTGGCCGCACGATTAATGTCTGATAAGTTGGCAGCGGCGCATTTAGCATTCGCCAGCCAGCCATCCCCCCCACTAAAAGAATTAAAATAATGACCAGATAACGCTTTTTAAATTTCTTTCCCTTAGCACGCATAGAAACCCTGACGGCAAAATTTTAACCAGAAAGTAAACCGTATCTAAACAAACCTGGCGCAATAAAGATAGCGCCGGCTGTATTGACGATTGGTTAATGTTTCCTGTGGTTCAATCTCGACAATCTTATGTCGCGGATTACGATCATGACACAGCTTACAGATAATACCTGGTACACTTCAGATTACATCTCTCCTTTACAATTATTTATTCGTCTGACGCGCGGGCAATTACAGCCAGGAAAATTCTGGCGTAAAGCCAGCTTTCGTCGCAAGTTTTTAATCCGCTCATTAGTCATGCCGCGTGCGACCAGCCAATTACTGACCAATCTCACCCAATGGCCGGAGTTAAATACGTTACTTGCTCGTCAGCCGCGTTTGCCTATTCGGCTACATCGTCCTTATATGGCTGTAAATATTAAACGCGATTTCGCCTTAGATGCGCTGTGTTTTCATTATCAACAGATGCGCCAACTTTTATCGCGGGAACAACAAGTTAGCTATTTAAGTCAGTATGGCCTGAATCTTGCTAAATTTGAAACTAAAACCGGCGAGTTGTTTCAACTTGATTTAGTCAGTCTGGTCTCACTGGATAAAGAAGGTGAAAGCACTATTGTTGTTCGCGACGCACAGTTACGTATTCTGGCAGAGATCACATTTACCCTGTGTCGCTTTAACCAACAACGCACACTATTTATCGGCGGATTACAGGGCGCGGCAAACGACGTCCCTCACGAAATTATCCAGCAGGCGACCAAAGCCTGCCATGGTCTTTTTCCCAAACGCATCGTGATGGAGGCTCTCTGTCAGTTTGCGCAAGTCTTTCAGGCAGAAAAGATTATAGCCGTGAGTAACGATGCGCACGTTTACCGTAGCTGGCGATACATGGATAAAAAGACGCAAATGCATGCCGACTATGACGCGTTTTGGGAATCGTTAGGCGGTGAAAGAATTAAAGGAAATTACTATGCGCTGCCGCTGGCGATCGCCCGAAAAAGCGAAGCGGAGATCGCCAGTAAAAAACGGGCCGAGTATCGCCGCCGCTATGCATTACTCGATAGCGTCGTCGAACAGGTTCCGGCCACATTCAAACGCTAATCCGCCCGGCCCCGCGCCAGCCAAACCACGCGCGAGAACATCTTTCTGAACAGCGGCGGCACGGCGTCAATTCCCCGCCGCCCGGCTTCCATCGCGACTTCAATCGCCAAATCCGGCTTTGACGAGCGGTGGATAGCTTTAGTGATAATTTTCCGGGTATTCATCGGCACATTAGGCGGAAGCTGCGCAACCCGGTGAAAAACATCGGCAAAGCCCTGACGATACATAAAATGTTCCATATCCAGCGCAGGCAGCGCCGTGAGATGTTCGCGTTCTTCTTCCCGATCGTTATTAAGCAGACTGCGGACCGTCGCGGCATATTTTTTCCCCGCTTCGTCGCCATCCACCAGGACATGCCACTCGATTCCCATACGGCGGGCGAACTTCACCAGCGGTTTCAGGCCGGACTGAGCAAACTCAATGACTTTAATGCCCTCCGCATCAAAATGATGTCCACACTGACGCGCCAGCTCATTAATAACCCAGGTTTCCGTCTCGCCTTCCACCAGTAGCCAGCAACGCGCAAACAGCGACGACGCGCGATTAAAGCGGATATGAAAGGCGATGCGCCGTCCATCTTCCGCGCTTAACCCGCCCGGGCCCAGACGCCAGGCGGCGACGCGGGAAGATTCGCGCACCAGCCGTACGACATGTTCCACCGGCGTTAGCGAAAGCAGTTCGCCTGAGTTGGTTGTCGCTATCCGCTGTAGCGGTAACAGATTGAGCAATTGCCAGGCGACTGAAAGCATAATGGGATGTAAACGGGTTTCCGGATCTTCCACCAGCAGTAATGGTCGCGCGTCTTTATGTAATCGCAGCGTCCCTTTCGCCTGTAACAGCGTGGAGAAAAGCCCCAGCAGGATCACTCGATGCGACCGGCTGCCCGGTTTGTCGATCATCCGATTAATAATATCCAGATAGCGCCAGCTACGCTGCTCATTTTGCGAACGTCGGCGCATGAGTCGGTGACGCGCCTGTCCTGCGCCCTGCTCTGAGAAATAGTGTTCAAGCAGTTGCACCATCGCGGACAGTCCCTGGCGAATCTGCCCGTCGGTTAAATTTTGCGGCCGGGTCGCCAGCTCACGCGCCAGAAAATCCAGCTGTCGGGCCGTGACTTCAACATCCGGCACATTGGGCACCGTACCGTTGCGAATACGTCGCATAAAGCGCGCATCGCGCAAACGTAGCACTGGCATCAGACGAACCAGGTGGCGCACCTGATCGTTAATATTTTCCACCGGCAATGGCTGCCCATCGCTATTGAGAAAACTGCGCAGCGTCATCACGCTGCCATCGGCGCCGCATTCGCCCTCTAGCCGATAAAAAATACGGTGAAAATCATCCTCGCAAGGCGACCAGCATGCTTCCAGCGCCCGATAACGACGTACCCGATGCCGCCCTGGCTGCGTTTCGCGAAAAGTCAGAATAATATGCAGGTGATGCTCGCGTCCTTTTATGTCGCCAGGCGGAAACCAGAAATCCTCACGGACAAAATGGTAGAGATCGAGTTCCGGCGACAATAACAGAGTCAGCGCATCCAGCAGGCTGGATTTGCCCCAGGCGTTTTCCCCAATCAGCACGTTGTTTTGCTCCAGCATCAACGATAGTCGGTTGATACCGCGAAATCCTACTATTTCAACGCGTTCGAGAATCATGCTTCCTCCAGAAAAACGTCATCACTCCATAAAATTCACCGCAGTATAACGGCAAATGCGTCCGCCAGGCGTGATATTCCCCCCCTTTGCCTGGGGCAAATGTCTGATAAATGTACGGCTGACGGTGTCGCTTTACTGATAGTCTGGAATTCGGTAGTGTCATGTACGCTATTCAAACAATAAAAAAGGGCCCGGCTGTTCATGTTTTCAGGACTTTTAATCATTCTGGTTCCACTGATTGTGGGCTATCTCATTCCACTGCGACATAAAGCCGCATTACAACTCATTAACCGGCTACTGAGCTGGATCGTGTATCTTATTCTCTTTTTTATGGGAATAAGCCTGGCGTTTTTGGATAACCTCGCCAGTAATCTGGTGGCGATTTTTCATTATTCCGCCGTCAGTATTACGATTATTTTATTGTGTAATATCGCCGCCTTATTGTGGCTGGAACGTATCCTCCCGTGGCGTCACCATCATCAGCAGGAAAAACTGCCTTCGCGTATTGCCATGGCGCTGGAGTCGCTGCAACTGTGCGGCGTAGTGGTATTGGGGTTTGTTATCGGCCTGAGCGGACTCTCTGTTTTACAGCACGCCACCGAAGCCAGTGAATATACGCTGATCTTTTTATTGTTCCTGGTGGGGATTCAGCTACGAAATAGCGGCATGACCTTAAAGCAAATTGTGCTTAACCGCCGGGGAATGATGGTCGCGGTCGTTGTCGTGGCAAGCTCATTACTGGGCGGCGTGATTAATGCGTTTATCCTGGACTTACCGCTAAAAACCGCCCTGGCGATGGCGTCAGGTTTCGGCTGGTACTCTCTTTCCGGTATTTTGCTGACGGAGTCGTTTGGACCGGTTATCGGCAGCGCGGCATTTTTTAACGATCTGGCCCGCGAGCTCTTAGCCATTATGCTTATTCCCGGTCTGGTTCGCCGCAGCCGTTCAACGGCGTTGGGCCTGTGCGGAGCGACTTCAATGGACTTTACGTTGCCGGTATTACAGCGCTCCGGCGGCGTAGAGATTGTTCCGGCGGCTATCGTACATGGCTTTATCCTCAGCCTGCTGGTCCCCCTCTTAATGGCGTTCTTCTCGGCCTGATACCTCTTTGGCGGTAGGCATCTGCCGCCAAAATTGCGCTAAATCAATCTCCTTGCACATTATGGCAGAAATCCCTTTTATCCCTTTGTTCACAGGCATAACCTTAAACATGTATATTAAATATAACTTTAAAAGGTGTGACCATGTTTTGTGTGCAATGTGAACAAACCATCCGTACACCAGCCGGAAACGGCTGCTCCTACGCGCAGGGAATGTGCGGTAAAACAGCTGAAACGTCCGATCTGCAGGATCTGCTGATTGCGGCTTTGCAAGGTTTGTCTGCCTGGGCGGTGAAGGCCCGTGAATATGGCATCATTAATCACGACGTTGATAACTTTGCGCCGCGCGCGTTTTTCTCCACGCTGACCAACGTTAACTTCGACTCTCCGCGTATCGTCGGCTACGCCCGTGAAGCGATTGCCTTGCGTGAAGCGTTGAAAGCGCAGTGCCTGAGCGTGGATGCTAATGCGCATTGCGACAATCCGATGGCCGATCTGCAACTGGTCAGCGACGATCTGGGCGAACTGCAACGTCAGGCGGCGGAATTTACCCCGAATAAAGACAAAGCCGCCATTGGCGAGAACATCCTCGGCCTGCGTCTGCTGTGCCTGTACGGTCTGAAAGGCGCGGCGGCGTATATGGAACACGCGCACGTTCTCGGTCAATACGACAACGACATTTACGCGCAGTACCACAAAATCATGGCCTGGCTGGGCACCTGGCCTGCTGACATGAACGCGCTGCTGGAGTGCGCAATGGAAATCGGCCAGATGAACTTCAAAGTGATGAGCATTCTGGACGCCGGTGAAACCACCAAATACGGTCACCCAACGCCGACTCAGGTCAACGTCAAAGCGACTGAAGGCAAGTGCATTCTGATCTCCGGTCACGATCTGAAAGATCTCTACAACCTGCTGGAACAGACCGAAGGCACCGGCGTTAACGTCTATACTCACGGTGAAATGCTGCCCGCACATGGCTATCCGGAACTGCGTAAATTCAAGCATCTGGTCGGTAACTACGGCAGCGGCTGGCAGAATCAGCAGGTCGAATTCGCCCGCTTCCCTGGCCCAATCGTGATGACCTCTAACTGCATTATCGACCCGACCGTGGGCAGCTATGACGACCGTATCTGGACCCGTAGCATCGTCGGCTGGCCGGGCGTTAGCCATCTTGAAGGCGATGACTTCGGGCCGGTCATTGCCCAGGCGCAGCAAATGGCGGGCTTCCCGTATAGCGAAATTCCGCATCTCATCACCGTCGGTTTTGGCCGTCAGACCCTGCTCGGCGCTGCCGATACGCTCATCGATCTGGTCAGTCGTGAAAAACTGCGCCACATCTTCCTGGTCGGCGGCTGTGACGGCGCGCGCGGCGAGCGTAACTACTTTACCGATTTCGCCACCAGCGTGCCGGATGACTGCCTGATCCTGACTCTGGCGTGCGGTAAATACCGTTTCAACAAACTGGAGTTCGGCGACATCGAAGGGCTGCCGCGTCTGGTCGATGCCGGTCAGTGTAATGATGCTTACTCCGCGATTATCCTGGCGGTGACGCTGGCGGAAAAACTGGGCTGCGGCGTCAACGATCTGCCGCTGTCGCTGGTGCTCTCCTGGTTTGAGCAGAAAGCGATCGTGATTCTGCTGACGCTGCTGTCATTAGGCGTGAAAAATATTGTCACCGGGCCGACCGCACCAGGCTTCTTCACGCCGGATTTGCTGGCTATCCTCAACGAGAAGTTCGGTCTGCGCTCCGTGACCACTGTTGAAGAAGACATGAAGCAATTGCTGAGCGCGTAAGGAGGTCAATGATGACGATGCCAACCTCACAGTGTCCCTGGCGAATGCAGGTGCATCACATCCGTCAGGAGACGCCGGATGTATGGACAATTGCGCTATTATGCCATGACTACTACCCTTACCGCGCCGGGCAGTATGCGCTGGTGAGCGTGCGCAATTCAGCGGAAACGCTGCGCGCCTACACCCTTTCGTCTACGCCGGGCGTCAGTGAATATATTACGCTGACCGTTCGTCGGATTGACGATGGCACGGGTTCGCAGTGGTTGACCCATGACATCAAGCGCGGCGATTACATCTGGCTGTCTGATGCAATGGGCGATTTTACCTGTGACGATAAAACAGAAGATAAGTTTCTGCTGCTCGCCGCCGGTTGTGGCGTAACGCCAATCATGTCGATGCGTCGCTGGCTGGCGAAATACCGCCCGCAGGCCGACGTGCAGGTCATCTTTAACGTCCGTTCGCCGGATGATGTGATTTTTGCCGACGAGTGGCGACAGTATCCGGTCACGCTAGTGGCGGAAAATCATGCCACGGAAGGTTTTATCGCGGGCCGTCTGACCACGGAATTGTTACAGAGCGTACCGGATTTGGCATCGCGCACCGTGATGACCTGCGGCCCGGCGCCCTATATGGATTTCGTCGAACAGGGAGTGAAAGCGCTTGGCGTAACGCGCTTCTTTAAAGAGAAGTTCTTCACGCCGGTGGCGGAAACGGCAACCAGCGGCCTGAAATTCACCAAGCTACAGCCAGCGCAGGAATTTTATGCCCCGATCGGTACGACGCTGTTGGAGGCGCTGGAGAGTAATAAAGTACCGGTTGCCGCTGCCTGTCGGGCAGGTGTTTGCGGCTGCTGTAAAACCAAAGTCGTTTCCGGCGACTATACGGTGAGTAGCACCATGACGCTGAGCGAGGCGGAGATTGCCGAAGGTTACGTACTGGCCTGCTCCTGCCATCCGCAGGGCGATCTTGTTCTCGCATAATCGGTAAACGTTCCATCATAGGCCCGGTAAGCGTCAGCGCTACCGGGCGATTTGCCGCTCGCTTCATCCTTTCGCCCCTCTCTTCGCCAAAGAAAAACGTCATCGTCATCTTCAACTAAACTTGTAACCGTTATCACATTTAAGGAGATGGAGAACCATGAAACAAACCGTTGCCGCTTTTATCGCCAAAACGCTGGAACAGGCTGGCGTAAAACAAATCTGGGGCGTCACTGGCGACTCCCTGAACGGCCTGAGCGATAGTCTTAATCGTATGGGAACCATTGAATGGATGCCAACCCGTCACGAAGAGGTCGCCGCTTTCGCCGCCGGCGCACAAGCGCAGCTTACCGGCGAGCTGGCAGTGTGCGCCGGTTCATGTGGACCGGGCAACCTGCACCTGATCAATGGCCTGTTTGATTGCCACCGTAACCACGTCCCTGTTCTGGCGATCGCCGCCCATATTCCGTCCAGTGAAATCGGCAGCGGTTATTTCCAAGAGACCCACCCGCAGGAGTTGTTCCGTGAATGCAGCCACTATTGCGAGTTGGTTTCCAGCCCGGAGCAGATCCCGCAGGTACTCGCCATCGCCATGCGCAAAGCGGTGCTAAACCGCGGCGTCTCCGTGGTCGTACTTCCGGGTGACGTGGCGCTGAAACCTGCGCCTGAAAACGCCGTCACTCATTGGTACCATGCCCCGCACCCCGTCGTCACGCCGGCGGAGGAAGAGCTGAAAAAACTGGCGCAACTGCTGCGCTACTCCAGCAATATCGCATTGATGTGCGGTAGCGGCTGCGCGGGCGCGCATGAGGAGTTGGTCGCGTTGGCGGCAAAACTAAAAGCGCCAATCGTTCATGCCCTGCGCGGCAAAGAGCACGTTGAGTACGATAACCCTTATGATGTGGGAATGACCGGCCTGATTGGCTTTTCTTCTGGCTTCCACACCATGATGAACGCCGATACGCTGATCTTGCTCGGCACCCAGTTCCCCTACCGCGCCTTTTATCCGAGCGATGCCAAAATCATTCAGATTGACATCAACCCGGGCAGTATTGGCGCGCACAGCAAAGTCGACATGGCGCTGGTGGGCGATATTAAAGCCACGCTTCGCGCCCTGCTGCCGCTGGTGGAAGAAAAAAGCAATCGTAAATTCCTCGATAAAGCTCTGGAGCACTATCGGGACGCCCGTAAAGGGCTTGATGACTTAGCCAAACTCAGCGATAAAGCCATCCATCCACAATATCTGGCGCAACAAATTAGCCATTTCGCCGCTGACGACGCTATTTTTACCTGCGATGTCGGCACGCCGACCGTCTGGGCGGCCCGCTATCTAAAAATGAACGGCAAGCGCCGCCTGCTGGGCTCGTTTAACCACGGGTCAATGGCCAACGCCATGCCACAGGCGCTCGGCGCTCAGGCCACCGCGCCGGGTCGGCAGGTTATCGCAATGTGCGGTGATGGCGGCTTCAGTATGCTGATGGGCGATTTTCTCTCGGTGGTACAGATGAAGCTGCCGATAAAAATCGTCGTCTTTAATAACAGCGTGCTGGGCTTTGTGGCGATGGAAATGAAAGCCGGCGGCTACCTTACCGACGGTACCGAACTGCACGACACCAATTTCGCGCGTATCGCCGAAGCCTGCGGCATTACCGGTATTCGCGTGGAAAAAGCCGCAGACGTGGACGGAGCGCTACAGCGCGCGTTTTCCATTGACGGCCCGGTACTGGTTGACGTGGTCGTGGCAAAAGAAGAGCTGGCGATCCCGCCGCAGATCAAACTGGAACAAGCGAAAGGCTTTAGCCTGTACATGCTGCGCGCCATTATTAGCGGCCGCGGCGATGAAGTGATCGAACTGGCGAAAACGAACTGGCTAAGGTAAAACAGTGCACATCACCTTTTAAAATCCAGGGATGTGCCATGATTGATTTACGCAGTGATACCGTTACCCGACCGAGCCGTGCCATGCTCGAGGCGATGATGACCGCTCCGGTCGGGGACGACGTATACAGCGATGACCCTACCGTTAACGCCCTTCAGCGCTACGCCGCCGACCTTTCCGGTAAAGAAGCGGCGCTTTTTTTACCCACCGGCACCCAGGCCAATCTGGTCGCGCTGCTTAGCCATTGTGAACGCGGCGAAGAGTATATCGTTGGTCAGGGCGCGCATAATTATCTCTATGAAGCTGGCGGCGCGGCGGTGCTCGGCAGCATTCAGCCGCAGCCCATCGACGCCGCCGCGGACGGTACGCTGCCGCTGGAGAACGTGGCGGCGAAGATTAAAGCGGATGACATCCACTTCGCGCGCACGCGCTTGCTCAGTCTGGAAAATACGCATAACGGGAAAGTGCTGCCGCGCGCGTATCTGAAAGACGCCTGGACATTTACCCGCGAACGTGGACTGGCGCTGCACGTTGACGGCGCCCGAATTTTTAACGCGGTGGTTGCCTACGGCTGTGAGTTAAAAGAGATTACGCAGTATTGCGACTCTTTTACCATCTGCCTGTCAAAAGGTCTCGGAACGCCGGTCGGTTCACTGCTGGTCGGCAACCGCGATTACATTAAATGCGCGACGCGCTGGCGTAAAATGGTCGGCGGCGGAATGCGTCAGGCCGGGATTCTGGCAGCGGCCGGACTGTATGCGCTGAAGCATAACGTGGCGCGTCTGCAAGAGGATCATGATAACGCCGCCTGGCTGGCGCAGCAGCTTCGGGAAGCGGGCGCGGAGGTCATGCGCCACGAAACGAATATGCTGTTTGTTCGCGTTGGCGAAGCACAGGCCGCCGCGCTTGGCGACTATTTGCGGGAACGGAATATCCTGATTAACGCCGCGCCGATTGTGCGTCTGGTGACGCATCTGGATGTCTCTCGCGAACAGCTTACCGACGTCGTCGCCCACTGGCGCGCCTTTTTAGCCCGCTAAGGAGAGCAACGTGGCGCAACGCATTCTGGTTCTCGGCGCCAGCGGCTATATCGGCCAGCACCTGGTCTTTGCGCTAAGTCAGCAAGGGCATCAGGTGCGGGCGGCGGCGCGGCGCGTGGAACGTCTGGAAAAACAGCGCCTCGCCAACGTCAGTTGTCATAAGGTCGATCTGCACTGGCCGGAAAATTTACCCGCGCTGCTTCGCGACATTGATACCGTTTACTATCTGGTACACGGCATGGGCGAAGGCGGCGATTTTATCGCCCATGAGCGTCAGGCGGCGCTCAACGTGCGCGACGCGCTGCGCCAGATGCCGGTTAAACAACTTATTTTCCTCAGTTCATTGCAGGCGCCGACGCATGAGCAATCCGATCACCTGCGCGCCCGCCAGCTTACGGCTGACACGCTGCGCGACGCAGGCGTGCCGGTGACGGAATTACGCGCCGGGATCATCGTCGGCGCAGGCTCCGCCGCCTTCGAAGTCATGCGTGACATGGTTTACAACCTGCCAATACTCACGCCGCCGCGCTGGGTGCGTTCGCGCACCACGCCCATCGCTCTGGAAAATTTACTCTACTACCTGGTCGGCTTACTGGATCACCCTGCGCACGAGCATCGTATTCTGGAAGCCGCCGGGCCGCAGGTATTAAGCTATCAGCAACAGTTTGAACGTTTTATGGCCGTCAGCGGTAAACGGCGTCCGCTGATCCCGGTGCCTTTTCCGACCCGCTGGATTTCGGTCTGGTTTTTAAACGTCATTACCTCCGTGCCGCCAACTACCGCAAAAGCGTTAATCCAGGGATTAAGGCACGATTTGCTGGCCGATGACGCCGCGTTAAAAAAGTTGATCCCCCAAACGCTTATCACCTTTGATGACGCCGTTCGCCGCACGCTGAAAGAAGAAGAAAAACTGGTGAACTCCAGCGACTGGGGCTACGACGCGCTGGCCTTCGCCCGCTGGCGTCCCGAATACGGCTATTTTCCAAAGCAGGCGGGCTTTACCGCGCAGACCCCGGCCAGCCTATCGGCGCTATGGCAGGTCGTAAATCGGCTGGGTGGCAAAGAGGGCTATTTTTTCGGCAATATTTTGTGGCAGACGCGCGCCGCGATGGACCGTCTGGTGGGGCATAAACTGGCGAAAGGCCGCCCGTCGCATACCTTGCTCAAGCCTGGCGATACGGTAGATAGCTGGAAAGTGATCATTGTCGAACCAGAAAAACAGCTCACGCTCTTGTTTGGCATGAAAGCGCCGGGCCTGGGGCGGCTTAGCTTCACGCTGCACGATAAAGGCCGCTACCGCGAAATTGACGTGCGCGCCTGGTGGCATCCACACGGAATGCCGGGCCTGATTTACTGGCTACTGATGATCCCGGCGCACCTGTTTATTTTCCGGGGAATGGCAAGGCGTATTGCCCGACTTGCAGAACAAATCACAGAAAAATGAGAAAAAGTTGCTGTATTCTTTCGCGTTTCCCATTGCATACCGACGTAATTCACGGAAGAATGCGCACGACGGTTTATTAAACACAGTGGATTGATATGAAGGTACTGGTTACCGGCGCCACCAGCGGCTTAGGTCGAAACGCGGTTGAATTTTTGCGCAATAAAGGCATCAGCGTCAGAGCGACGGGTCGCAATGAAGCGATGGGCAAGCTGCTTGAAAAAATGGGCGCGGAATTCGTCCATGCGGATTTAACCGAACTGGTCTCCTCGCAGGCTAAAGTGATGCTCGCCGGGATCGACACGTTGTGGCACTGCTCCAGCTTTACCTCGCCCTGGGGAACCCAACAAGCTTTCGATCTGGCGAATGTTCGCGCCACCCGCCGCCTGGGAGAATGGGCGGTCGCCTGGGGCGTGCGCAATTTTATTCATATCTCCTCTCCCTCACTCTATTTTGATTACCACCATCACCGTGATATCAAAGAGGATTTCCGTCCGCATCGGTTTGCCAATGAGTTCGCCCGCAGTAAAGCCGCCGGCGAAGAGGTGATTAATCTGCTGGCGCAGGCCAATCCGCAAACACGTTTTACGGTGTTGCGTCCGCAAAGCCTGTTTGGCCCGCACGATAAAGTATTTATCCCACGTCTGGCACATATGATGCACCATTACGGTAGCGTCTTATTACCGCACGGGGGCAGCGCGCTGGTCGATATGACCTACTATGAAAATGCGATCCACGCCATGTGGCTGGCCAGCCAGCCGGGCTGCGATCATCTGCCTTCTGGCCGCGCTTATAACATCACTAACGGCGAAAACCGTACCTTACGCAGCATCGTACAAAAGTTAATTGATGAATTGACTATCGATTGCCGCATTCGCTCTGTGCCTTACCCGATGCTGGATATGATCGCCCGCAGTATGGAGCGCTTCGGCAAAAAATCCGCCAAAGAGCCCCCGCTAACGCATTACGGCGTGTCAAAACTGAATTTTGATTTTACGCTCGATACGACTCGCGCGCAGGAAGAGCTGGGCTACCAGCCCATCATCACGCTGGACGAAGGCATTGAGCGCACCGCCGCCTGGCTGCGCGATCACGGAAATTTACCGCGTTAATCCTGGCCGTACTTCTCCAGTAATGCTTCGGCAATCGCCTGCGTTTCGGCATCTGCGATACCGTTCCATTGCGCCGGACGGAAGTGCATCTGGAACGCCATAATCACCCGCTGCTGCTCGCGCGCCGTCATATCGGCTTTGACTTCATAGCCATAGCGCGAGAGTAACGCAAGCACCGTTGCGGTATCGACTGGCGTATACGGCGCGCGTCCAGCCAGATAAAACGCCACACGCTGGGCGTCAGGCCAGGCGCCAATCCCCTGCGCCGCCAGCTCGCGCCACGGGAAGCGCGGGCCGGGATCGTCTTTACGCTGCGGCGCGATATCCGCATGGGCCACCACATTCTGCGGTTTGATGTCATAGCGCGCGATAATATCCTTCGCTAACGGAATCAATGCCTGAATTTGCGCGGATTCAAACGGCGCGAAAGATTTCACCCCGCCGGACATTCGCCAACCGCGATTTTCCAGCTCAATGCCAATAGACGTATCATTGAGACGCGTGGCGCCTCGCCAGAAACTGACGCCCGCATGCCAGGCCTGATCCTGTTCCGGCACCAGTTGCCAGATGCGCGGTTTACCGCCATATAATGGCGGGGTTGCGGGAATCAGGTAATGCGAACTGACGTTGCGACCCGTTAACGTCGCCAGCGAAACGTCAAAGTTTTCCGCCGTATAGTGAATCACCAGGACTTTAATGCGCGGATAGGCCGCCAGCGCCCGATGTCGGGTATCAAGCTGATATCCCTCTTTATCGATAATTCCTTTTTCGCTCGCGCAGCCTGTTAACAGCAACGCGAGACCCACCAGCCACAGTAGCGCTCTCATCGGCGCGTTTTCACCGCCGTTCCGCTGACGCTGACCATCAGCATACTGCCATCCTTACCGACAGTTTCGTAATCAATATCGATGCCTACCACCGCATCGGCGCCCAACGCTTTAGCCTGCTCGCCAAGTTCCTGAAAAGCGATTTCACGCGCTTTACGCAGCTCTTTCTCATACGCGCCGGAACGTCCGCCGACGATATCCCGAATGCCGGCGAAAAAATCGCGGAAAATATTGGCGCCTAAAATGGCTTCGCCCGTCACCACACCGCAATACTCCACGATGCTTTGTCCTTCCAGCGTTGGGGTTGTTGAAAACTGCATAGTGAATCTCCCGGGTTAGCTAAGCACACGATCTCAAACGCATTATCAAGCTGATACGCTATCATTGAAAGGATATAATTGATTATCGTAGATCGGTTTTTGCTCGATCGCCTATAAGGAAATCATCATGCGCTATTCTAAACTCTCTTTGCTCATCCCGTGCGCGCTTCTGCTTAGCGCCTGTACGACCGTCACTCCCGCCTACAAAGATAATGGCCCGCGTATCGGCGCGTGTGTGGAAGGCGGCCCGGACAGCGTGGCTCAACAATTTTACGACTACCGTATTCAACACCACAGCAATGATATCGCCGCGCTTCGCCCCTACTTGAGTGATAACCTGGCGAAATTGTTGACCGACGCCAGCCGCGATACGGAGCACCGCCAGTTGATGAGCGGCGATCTGTTCTCCAGCCGCGCTACGCTGCCGGATAGCGCCAACGTCGCCAGCGCATCAACCATTCCGAACCGAGATGCGCGCAACATTCCTCTGCGGGTAGCGTTAAAACAGGGCGATCAAAGCTGGCAGGATGAAGTGCTTATGATTCACGAAGGCTCATGCTGGGTGATTGACGACGTTCGCTATCTGGGCGGAGATGTCCATGCCCCTGCCGGTACGCTGCGCCAGTCGATAGAAAACCGTTAACAGACAGTATTCCCCCGCTTTTGCACCCATAACCCCGTAAATTGTCTGGCATTCTGCACGGGATGCCGACAATTCTTCTTACCTACTATTCCTCCTGCTATTTTGTGCTATGTTTAGGGAAGAATGTGGGATATATTTAACTTTTAACGCATAAATATTGCATAACTATTCTGCGAAAGGTACTATCTGCGGCTTCAATAGCTATCAGACTGCCTGTATACGAGTGTCAATGAGTATTCAATTAAACGGCATTAATTGCTTTTACGGCGCGCATCAGGCGCTGTTCGATATCACGCTGGATTGCCCCGAAGGCGAAACGCTGGTGTTGCTTGGCCCAAGCGGGGCGGGTAAAAGTTCGCTGCTGCGTGTACTCAATCTGCTTGAGATGCCGCGCTCCGGCACTCTGACTATCGCCGGGAACCATTTTGACTTTACGAAAACGCCGTCCGATAAGGCGATTCGTGAGCTACGTCAAAATGTCGGAATGGTCTTTCAGCAATATAATCTTTGGCCGCATCTCACCGTTGTGCAGAATCTGATTGAAGCGCCCTGCCGCGTACTGGGTCTGACAAAAGATCAGGCGCTGGCGCGTGCAGAAAAGCTGCTGGAGCGTTTACGTCTGAAGCCCTATAGCGATCGCTATCCGTTGCACCTTTCCGGCGGTCAGCAGCAGCGCGTCGCGATTGCCCGCGCGCTGATGATGGAGCCGCAGGTGCTGCTGTTTGATGAACCGACCGCCGCGCTGGACCCGGAAATTACCGCTCAAATCGTCAGTATTATTCATGAGCTGGCGGAAACGAACATTACTCAGGTGATCGTTACGCATGAAGTCGAAGTGGCGCGTAAGACCGCCAGTCGTGTGATTTATATGGAAAATGGTCACATCGTCGAGCACGGTGATGCGGGTTGCTTTGCCCACCCTCAGACCGAAGCGTTCAAAAACTATCTCTCTCACTAAGATTCGGGACAATGACAATGAAAAAAGTTCTGATTGCCGCGCTAATTGCAGGCTTTAGCCTTTCCGCTACAGCAGCCCAGACCATTCGTTTTGCGACCGAAGCGTCCTATCCGCCGTTCGAATCGATGGATGCTAATAACAAGATTGTCGGCTTTGACGTCGACCTGGCCAACGCGCTATGTAAAGAGATCGACGCCTCCTGTACCTTTACCAATCAGGCGTTCGACAGCCTGATCCCCAGCCTGAAATTCCGCCGCTTCGACGCTGTAATGGCGGGAATGGATATCACGCCGGAACGTGAAAAGCAGGTGCTGTTTACCACGCCATATTACGACAACTCCGCGCTGTTCGTGGGTCAGCAGGGCAAATACACCAGCGTTGATCAACTGAAAGGCAAGAAAGTCGGCGTGCAGAACGGTACGACGCACCAGAAATTCATCATGGATAAGCATCCGGAAATCACCACCGTACCGTATGACAGCTATCAGAACGCGAAGCTGGATCTACAAAATGGCCGTATCGACGCTGTTTTCGGCGACACGGCGGTCGTGACCGAATGGCTGAAAGCCAATCCTAAGCTGGCGCCGGTCGGCGATAAAGTCACCGATAAAGATTATTTCGGCACAGGCCTGGGTATCGCGGTACGTCAGGGCAACACCGAGCTGCAGCAGAAATTCAATACTGCGCTGGAAAAAGTGAAGAAAGATGGGACTTACGAGACCATCTATAACAAATGGTTCCAGAAGTAATCTTTGATGAACGAATTTTTTCCTTTAGCAAGCGCCGCCGGGATGACCGTCGGCCTTGCCGTCTGCGCGCTGATCATTGGCCTCGCGTTAGCCATGTTCTTTGCCGTCTGGGAGTCCGTAAAATGGCGCCCGATTGCCTGGATAGGCTCCGCGCTGGTCACTATTTTGCGCGGCCTGCCGGAAATTCTGGTGGTGCTGTTTATCTATTTCGGCTCCTCGCAACTCCTGCTTACGCTGTCTGACGGGTTTACCCTCCATCTCGGCTTTACGCAGATCCCGGTGCAAATGGAGATTGAGAACTTTGACGTCAGTCCGTTCCTGTGCGGCGTGATTGCGTTGTCCCTGCTGTATGCGGCCTATGCGTCGCAGACGCTACGCGGCGCGCTGAAAGCCGTTCCGTCTGGTCAGTGGGAGTCGGGTCAGGCACTGGGATTATCAAAGACGGCGATTTTTTTCCGTCTGGTGATGCCGCAGATGTGGCGTCACGCTCTGCCAGGGCTGGGTAATCAGTGGCTGGTGTTGCTAAAAGATACGGCTCTGGTCAGCCTTATCAGCGTTAACGATCTGATGTTGCAGACCAAAAGTATTGCCACACGCACCCAGGAACCGTTTAACTGGTACATTATTGCGGCGGCTATTTACCTGGTCATTACGCTGATCAGTCAGTACATTCTCAAACGCATAGACCTGCGCGCGACACGTTTTGAGCGGAGGCCGGACTAATGCTTGAGTATTTACCTGAACTGCTAAAAGGGCTACACACCAGCCTGACGCTGACCGTGGCTTCTATTGCCGTCGCTTTGGTGCTGGCGTTAGTTTTTACCATCATCCTGACGCTAAAAACGCCGTTCGTGGTGTGGCTGGTGCGCGGCTATATCACGTTGTTTACCGGTACGCCGTTGTTGGTGCAAATTTTCCTGATCTACTACGGACCCGGTCAATTCCCGACACTGCAAGAGTATCCGCTACTCTGGCATCTACTGTCTGAACCGTGGCTGTGCGCACTGATCGCGTTGTCGCTAAACAGCGCCGCTTATACCACGCAGCTATTTTATGGCGCGATTCGCGCGATTCCGGAAGGTCAGTGGCAGTCCTGCGGCGCGCTGGGGATGAGTAAGAAAGATACGCTGGCGATTTTGTTGCCCTATGCGTTTAAACGCGCCCTCTCCTCCTATTCTAATGAGGTGGTACTGGTCTTCAAAAGTACCTCGCTGGCCTATACCATCACCTTGATGGAAGTCATGGGGTACAGTCAGTTGCTCTATGGTCGTACCTACGATGTGGTGGTATTTGGCGCGGCAGGCGTAATTTACCTGGTCGTCAACGGTCTATTGACGCTGATGATGCGTTTGATTGAGCGTAAAGCTCTGGCGTTTGAGCGGCGCAATTAACCAGGCAGGATAAGGCATTCTCGCCGCCGTTCGACAATGGTCAGATGGCGCTGCGCTTATCAAGCCTACGATGCATAATTTTGAATAAATCTGACGGACAAGTGGTTAACCTGTCCGTCTTTTTTTACCCACCTTAAAATATTTAATCATTTTTATTGCATACAAATTCAATTGATGGCATTGTAAATCTATGCCGCAGACACGGCGCATAATCATAAGATTACGGGAGTGACATCATGAAAAAGTTAGTTCTGGCTGCATTACTCGCCTCTTTCGCCACTGGCAGCATCGCCGCTGAAAAAATCAATTTCGGGGTTTCCGCCACCTATCCCCCGTTTGAATCCCTGGATGCGAGTAATAAAATTGTGGGCTTCGATATCGATCTGGCAACCGCATTATGCAAGCAAATGCAGGCAGAATGTACTTTTACCAATCATGCTTTCGATAGTCTTATCCCGGCGCTGAAATTCAGAAAATATGATGCCGTCATTTCCGGAATGGACATTACCCCGGAGCGCAGTAAGCAGGTCGCCTTTAGCAATCCCTATTATGCGAACTCCGCGCTGGTGATTGCCAAAAAAGACACCTATAAAACCTTTACCGATCTAAAAGGTAAGCGTATCGGTATGGAAAATGGCACCACGCATCAAAAATATCTCCAGGATAAACATCCGGAGGTCAAAACCGTGGCCTACGACAGCTACCAGAATGCGATTATCGACCTGAAAAATGGCCGTATTGACGGCGTCTTTGGCGATACCGCAGTGGTCAATGAGTGGCTGAAAACGAATCCGCAACTGGGTCCGGCAACAGAGAAAGTGACCGATCCGCAATACTTCGGTACCGGACTTGGCATCGCGGTGCGCCCGGACAATAAGGCGTTGCTGGAAAAACTGAATAATGCGCTGGCCGCCATTAAAGCGGACGGCACTTATCAGAAAATTAGCGATCAGTGGTTCCCGCAGTAAGACGTATGTGATTAGCCCACCGTGTTGCGAAATGGCAGTATAAATACCTTATTCAGCCCACGGGCCGCCATCAGGGAACTATCCTGGCCTGATAAGCGCAGCGCCATTGAGCATTCTACAGTTTGTCATCAGTCTCAAACGCCTGCATCAACAGGCGATTCGGACTAATACTTACCGGGTGACGCTAACGCGCACCCGGCTTACAACATTATTACGTTTTTAGACAACATCCAGACCCAGACGGCGATACTGCTCCGCCGGAGCGTCATTTTCTTTCATCAAACGGATAAGTAAGTTAATCATCCTTGCTTCGATGGCCTCATCATGAAGGGGATGTTGCTGCTGCGGATCGTCTCTGAGATCAAACAAGAGATGACCAAAGCTATTAACACCTTTATATTTTTCCCTGGCCGGAATACGTAATACCTGAAGCCCTTTAGTAAAGTTAAACGGAGGTGCCAGAGATAATTTTCCCAGTTCATCCACGTCATAACGCGCATTCATCTTGATCGGCATTAACGTGTAGTTCGCAATGTCATGCTCACGCCCCGGCTGCGCGGCCCGCATATAAACATAGCGTCCGTCGGTAACATTAACATGTCCGCTAAACACGCCAAACAGCGCGCCTTCCCTGACGGGTTCATCACTGGCAATGACTTTCGCCAGCGGTTGGCCCTGCATATCTGCGGGAATAGGTTGCTGAAAATAATCCAGTAGCGTTGGCGCCCAGTCAATCATCTGCACCAGCGACTGCCGTCGCGCTCCGCATACCGCGCTGCGCGGATCCCAGATAAACAGCGGGTTATTCGCCACCTCGTTATAATAGGGCATTTGATTTTTAGCCCACCAACCGTGCTCCCCCAGCAAGAAGCCGTGATCGGTACCGACAATCAGCATCGTATCGCGCCAGAGATCGTGTTCATCCATCAGATCAAGGATACGTCCCAGATTGCGGTCGCACATGGAAACCAGGGCCCGATAACGACAGCGAATATGCGCTATCGCCTCCTCACTTTCACTGACTTTGCCGCGCGGCCAGTCATAATGCGGGCCTTGCCACTCATCGTCATAGAGCGATAAATATTCCTCGGTGGTATAAAACGGCTCATGCGGATCGAACGTCTCAACCTGCAATAACCAGTTATCTTCGGCATGATTTTTATGGATAAAATCGCACCCGGCGGCAAAAACTTTCGTCTGGGGAAAATCGGCTTCCTGCTGGATGTATTCGCGGTTCGCCCAGTCATGACGCCATAGCCCGGAAACGCCGCCTCCGGTTTGTTTTTGTGGAACGCGCAGTACTTCCGGAATGGGCGGCTCGCCAACACTTGCCTTCCAGTGATCGCCCTCCTGACCGCGTACTACGTCCCAGGAGCTATAGCGGTTATGGTAGTTACCGCCGCCGTCTTCCCAGTAATGCAGATGATCGCTGATAAGATGGGTGTAGATCCCCGCTTTTTTCAATAATTCCGGCATGGAATCATCAAAGGGTTCCAGCGGCCCCCACTCACGATGCAGAAAGTTGTAGCGCCCGGTGTGCAGTTCCCGACGGGCTGGCATACAGGGCATACTGCCGACATAACTATTGTCAAAGGTGGCGGCATGTGCCGCCAGGCGTTGAAAGTTAGGCGCTTTCGTTAGCAAATCACCATAGGGCGGCAAATAGTTTTTATTCAGACTGTCAAACAGCAGAATAATCGCTTTCATGACTCACCCTCATTTGTTGAGCAGGTGCGGAAAATTTTTCTCTACCACATCGTAAATCTGTTTACCTATTGATTCGCCATCCATGATATTTTCAATGGGAATGAGATATTGTCCGTGTTTAGGATCGAGGCTAACAACATCAAGCAATTTTTTCGAAATCGCATAAATATCTGCCCAGTCGGTAAATCCACCGACCTCTCCCGCTGCCGTATGCTCCATATCAAAAGAGAAGTCATATTTTGCTAACGCTTTTTTAACAACAGTCTGTAACATTACGCTACTGCCTACACCATAACCGCATACGAATAAAATATTTACAGAATCTTTCATAATAAAATCCTTTATATAAACCGAATCAATTAAATGGAATAAGGACCAAGATGGAACGTTGAAGCAATAAATTTCAGTAATTCACAAATTGCAGGCCACAGAGTCGCCCAGTCAAATATTCCCGTCCAGCCCACACCTTCTTTTGCCAGCCCGGTTAAAGGAATGGCCCATACCGTACCGAAAGTCTGAATAATCCCTAACAGGAAAGTACAAATAATAACGGAACGATATCCCCCCATTCGGTTGGCTAATACGCCGATGGGACCGCCGGAAAAGAAGAGCGGAACAAAACCAGGCAGTACCATAATAGGGCTATGGATGAGCAGCAGAATGCCCATGGAAAAAATCGTGCCGAAGGTACAAAAGACGAATCCCAGCGTGGCCGCGTTAGGCGAAAAAGGTAATAAAGCAGCAACATCCACAGCCGGTATGGCGTTAGGAATAAAGCGATCCTGCCATCCTTTAAACGAACCGTTAATTTCACCAACCATCATCCGCACGCCCTGCAGCAAGATGACCATATACATAGAGAATTGCAGGCCCAGATTGATGATATAGATATACCAGGGTTTGCCTTTCGCCATTAACTGTACGTTATCGATCCCTGTCGCCAATAGAAAACCGCCAACGAAGAGCGTCATCACAATGGCGATTGCCGTCACGTTGTGGTTAAAAATGGCTAACCAACCGGGAAGTTTCAGGTTTTCGGCGTCATGCTTTTCCGGATCGCCGAATTTATGCGCGAATTTCGAGAAAAACCACAGTCCCAGCATCTGGTTATGCGCAATGGTAAAACCGGCGTTATTGGTCACTTTGGCGATGGGTTTAACAATAAGCGTAGTTGAAAACGCCCAAAAGACCCCGGTCAATACCCCGGCAATTACAATGGATTGTACCCAACCGAACCCCAGCCAGAAGACGATTAACCACAGTACTGCCTGTGAATGAGAGACCCCGGTATTACCGGTAAGAAATATACCTTTTGCGCCGGTATAACGGCCAAATAAAACTAATAACAGGTTAGTAAAAAACGCCAGTACAAAAACGTATCCTACATAGCCGAAATTATCGCCCAGCGCTATTTGCGTCGCGGCTTTCATGGCGTATGAATCCATTAAGTATCCATGCACGCCATAAGCCTTGCTGACTGCCTCTGCAACCGGTTTAAAAGTGGCTGAAAATTGAAAGCCGCCAAATAACACCATCATCAAACCGACCATCGCGCTGATCATACCGGTGATAATTTTTATAGGCGTCTTTTTATCCAGCGCATAGCCAACACCGACTAATATCCCAATTAATATTGCCGGTTCAGTTAAAAACGTTTGAATAACATCTATAAATTTGGCAAACATCGTCTGAACGCCCTCCATAAGCGTGCCTATTCGTTGTCATGATTGACCCCTTTACTGACGTTACGTATTGCTTCGCTGATGCTATTGAAAGTTACCCGATAAACCACCTTGTCTAATTTTGCCTTACACGCACTGTAATAATCAAAATTAGTCATTAAAAGATTTAAAGTGATTATTTGTGATTTGATTTGCAAAAATAGGGTAATATATAACCATGATCGATCGGAGTTTTTTATCGATCGATCATGGTTATTATTATTTATGGATAATTAGATAGTTAATATAGATATTTGGTATGTCTGGCTTTTGGCGCTACAGCCTGCGCAGTAACGCTAAAACCTCATAATGCGCGGTATGCGGGAACATATCGAAAAGCTGAACACGTTGAATACGGTAGTTCGGCAGATGACGAATATCCTGCGCCATCGTCTGCGCGTTACAGCTTGAATAAATGATAAAACGCGGCGCCATTTGTGCAAGGTAATCGCACAACGGCTTGCCAATGCCGCGGCGGGGAGGATTCACCAATACCAGGTCGGGCGTTTCGCCTTGTGCGGTGGCGAATTGGGTGGAATCCAGCGCCTGGAAATGAAGGCGGGTCAATCCCAGCTCGGCAGCGGATTGCTTCGCGCAGGCAATCGCCTCCGGCGCGATCTCAATACCGGTTAATTGCATCTGCGGCGTCGCGCAGTGCAGGCCGAATCCGCCCACTCCGCAAAAAAGATCCCACATATGGCGTACCGGCAGTTGTCCTACCCAATCGCGCGCCGTTGCATATAATCGGCTGGCGACCGTAGGGTTGGTCTGAAAGAAACTTTGCGGGCGAATCCACAGCGGCACATCGTTAAAACGTTCCGCCAGCGCCTGCTGATCCGTCAGGTAGATTTCCGTCTCCCCTTCCATAATCGCCATATGTACCGGCTGGATATTTGCGGTGATCACTCTGAGCTGCGGCAGTTGCGCGCGCAGCCACGGTAACGCCGCGCGCAGTTGCGTAAGTTTGGTTTCTGAACGCAACACGAAGCGTAGCATCATACCGCCATCGAACTGGCTTTCCGTCAGCAACAGGTATTTCAGTTCGCCGCGTTTTCGCGCCACGTTATAAGGCGTGAGTCCGGCACGGGCAATAAAAGGTTTTAGCGCGCTGAATACGGGGGCAAAGGAGGCGGGATACAGCGGGCAGCCGCAAAGATCGACCGGCGTACCGTCGCGATGCAGCATCCCGAAGAGCGGTTTTTCTACACTACCGCTCACGACCATTTTCGCTTTGTTGCGGAAATGCTGTTCCGGGCCGCCAATCGGCGCGCACCACTGTTCAACAGGCAGCCCGGCGAGCAAACGATGTAAATCGGCTGTTTTTGCGGAAAGTTGTTCGTTAACCGACTGCGTAATCCATTGACAGGAACGGCAGCGACCCGCGTCATAGAGTGCGCACTGCATACCAAAAAACCTTCATATTATCCGGGGCGACGATTATACACATTATTGCAGCCGGAAGAACCGACGGCTGGGAGCGGGAATAAACAGCAGAAACAGAATTAAAAGATCGGGGAGTTTTTGCATGACCAGGGAATGCAGGATATCACGCTTCGATTCTCCCGCGATGCTAAACAACTCCGGATATCCGTAGCCTAACGACGCCGCCCACAGATATCCGCTCACAATAATTTGTGTCGCCAGGTACACCCAGCGCGCCCAGCTACGGCCTTTCACCAGCGAAAACGCACAATAAATTTCAACAAAGACCAGCACTAAGCTGGCCAGAAAGACCAGGGTTAAGCTCCACGTCTGCACGCTGCGATGAATAAACTCGCCCATCCCGCGTATGCCGAGGGTATTCATAATCATCAGCACATCGAGACCGCGAATCAAAATAATCGCCATAGCCGCAACCTGCACCAGCGTAGGCACATTTAAACGGGCATGTGATGAGGTTGATTGCTTTATAAATCCCAATGAATGTCTTCCCTGAAAATGATGCCGCGACCCGCGCGGCAACGCATTGCCATAGTGGAAGATTTTAGTGGCTTCAGCCGCGTCTTGCACGCTGGATATCGCGAATCCGCTGTTTTTCCGCTCGCGCCATCAGGTACCAGGCAATAAATCCGACGATTCCTACCACGCCGAGGATTAACGTCGCCAGCGCGTTGATTTCCGGGTTCACGCCCATGCGCACGCTGGAGAAAACCAGCATCGGTAGCGTGGTGGCGCCGGGACCGGAAACGAAGCTGGCAATCACCAGATCGTCAAGGGAAAGCGTAAAGGCCAACAGCCAGCCCGAGATCACCGCTGGCATGATCATCGGTAACGTAATGACGAAAAAGACCTTCAACGGCGCCGCGCCAAGATCCATCGCCGCCTCTTCAATCGAACGATCCAGTTCGCGTAATCGCGAAGCGATCACCACTGCCACATAGGCGGTACAGAAAGTGACGTGCGCCAACCAGATGGTCAGCATCCCGCGATCGGAGGGCCAGCCGATAGCATGACCGAGCGCGACAAACAGCAGCAGCAGCGACAGCCCGGTAATCACATCCGGCATCACCAGCGGCGCGGTGATCATAAACGCAAAGCCGTTTGCGCCGCGAAATCGTCCAAATCGCACCATCACCACCGCGGCGATAGTACCGAGCACCACCGCCATCGTCGCCGCGCAGGCGGCAATTGTCAGGCTTAGTCCCACTGCGCTCATCATGGCGGTATCCCGAAAGAGCTCGCCATACCAACGCGTCGACCATCCCGCCCACACCGTCACCAGCTTCGAACTGTTAAACGAGTAAATCACCAACATTAACATCGGCGCATAGAGAAAAGTAAACCCCAGCACCAGAATCAGAATGCGCCAGGGCGAGCGAGCGACCGGTAAGTTATTCATCCATGCTCCCCCACACTTTTTTGCTGATGTTTATGGAACCACATGATCGGTACTATCAGCAGCAGCAACATAATAATGGCGACCGCAGAAGCAACCGGCCAGTCGCGGTTATTGAAAAACTCCTGCCACAGGACGCGACCAATCATGATACTGTCCGGCCCGCCAAGCAGTTCCGGGATCACAAACTCGCCCACCGCCGGGATAAAAACCAGCATCGAGCCGGCGATGATTCCGCCTTTGGTGAGCGGGACAATGATGCTAAAAAATGTTTTCAGCGGTCGGGCGCCGAGATCCAGCGACGCTTCCACCAGCGAATAATCAATACGCGTTAATGCGGTATAAATGGGCAGAACCATAAACGGCAGATACGCATAAACAATGCCGATATAGACGGCCAGGTTAGTGTGCAGGATCGTCAGCGGCTGATCGATAACCCCTAGCCACAGCAACACATTGTTCAGCACACCGTTGTTTTTCAAAATGCCCATCCAGGCATAGACGCGTATTAAAAAAGACGTCCACGAGGGCAGGATCACCAACAGCAGCAGGATATTGCGCGTGGAGGGCTTGCTGTGCGCCACCGCCCACGCCAGCGGGTAGCCCAGCAGCAGGCAGCAGATTGTGGAAATACCGGCAATTTGTAACGATTGCAGATAGGCTTCGAAATAAAGCGGATCGTCGGTCAGTTGCAAAAAATTACCGAGATTGAGCGTAATCGACAACTGACCGTCAGCCCATTCCAGCAGATCGGTATACGGCGGGATCGCCCGCGCCATTTCCGCCAGGCTTATCTTAAAGACGATAAGAAACGGCAATAAAAACAGCAGAATGAGCCAGATATAAGGCAAAGCAATAACCAGCTTACGCCCATGTTTCATTTGCATTCGCGCCAACCATAGCGCCGCGCCGCCAGGTTTACTGATGCGTGCCGGAGGTTCAAGTGTGCTCATGTTTCCCCCTTATACCGTCAGGACCACGCAGCTATCCGCTTCCCAGCACAAACGCACTTCATCGCCCCAGGTCGGTAACCCTTTCCGGTAACGGTGCGCATTCTGCAGTTGAGCGCTGATCATCTGCCCGCTTTTTAGCCGCACATGATAAATAGACAGATCGCCGAGATACGCAATATGCGCCACTTCGCCGACGGCGAAATTATAGCCATCGGCAGGCGGCGACTCACACAGCATGATTTTTTCCGGACGTAGCGCCACATATACCGGCACATTATCAACGACAGAGGCATCTGCATCGACTTTTAACGGATGAACCAAACCGGGCGCGTCAATGACCAGACCGTCCTCCTCACGCGCTTTCAGTAAGCCCTCAAAAACATTTACCGACCCGATAAATTCGGCGCTGTAGCGGGTCGTCGGATGCTCGTAAATCTCCTCCGGTTCGCCAATTTGCACAAATTTTCCACGGTTCATGATGGCAATGCGCCCCGCCATCGTCATGGCTTCTTCCTGATCGTGCGTCACCATGACGCAGGTCACGCCGACGCGCTCAAGGATATCCACCACTTCCAGCTGCATCCGGTCGCGTAATTTTTTATCCAGCGCGCCCATCGGTTCATCCAACAAGAGCAGCTTAGGACGTTTCGCCAGGCTGCGCGCCAGGGCCACGCGCTGACGCTGACCGCCGGAAAGCTGATGCGGCTTACGTTTCGCAAACTCCTGCATGTGCACCAGACCCAGCATCTCATTGACGCGGCTGGTAATCTCCGCCTTCGGCAGTTTGTCCTGCTTCAGACCAAAAGCGATGTTCTGCTCTACCGTCATATGCGGAAACAACGCATAGGACTGAAACATCATATTAATCGGACGCTGATACGGCGGAACATGCGCCAGATCGACGCCGTCGAGCATAATTTGCCCGCTGCTCGGCGGTTCAAAACCTGCCAGCATCCGTAGCAGAGTCGATTTTCCACAACCTGACGCGCCCAGCAGGGCAAAAATCTCGCCTTTATAGATAGTCAGACTGACATCATCGACAGCATGTTGCCCGTCGAATGACTTCGTCAGGTTGCGAATTTCCAGAAGCGGCGTCAGCGCTTTACGGGTTTTCACCTGCGGGCGGTGGGGGACATCATTCACAAGGCGCTCTCCGGCATAACACAATCAAACGATACAAACGGTGGAATGCCCGATAGCGCACGCTTATCAGGCCATACCGTTAATAAATTACTTACCGCTTTTCACCTTCGTCCATGCGCGGGTGCGGACGCGATCAATCTTCGGCTCCTGCACTTTCAGGGTAAACAACTTGGCCCGCACATCCGCCGGCGGATAAATTCCCGGGTTATCGCGCACCTGCTGGCTGACCAGCGCCGTCGCCTCTTTATTCGCATTGGCGTAGAAAACGTGATCGGAAATATGGGCAATCACATCAGGGCGCAGCAGATAATTAAGGAACTGGTAGGCCTCGTCTTTATTTTTGGCGTCAGCCGGCATGGCAAACACATCAAAAAACGCCATTGCCCCCTCTTTGGGGATCGAGAAAGAGATATTGACGCCATTTTTCGCCTCTTTCGCTCGGTTAGCGGCCTGCCAGACATCGCCCGCCCAGCCGATGGCCACACAGGTATCGCCATTAGCCAGATCGTTAATGTATTGCGAGGAGTGGAAATAGCGAATGTTTGGCCGTAGCTTCAACAACAGATCGGTTGCCGGGCCGGTGTAGTCATCCGCTTTGCTGCTATTCGGATCTTTACCCAGATAGTTCAGCACAGTGGCAAAAATTTCTTCAGGCGCATCAAGGAAAGAGACGCCGCAGCTTTTTAGCTTCTCCAGATTTTCCGGCTTGAGGACTAAATCCCAGCTATTCACTGGCGCATCATCCCCCAGCACCGCTTTCACTTTATCAACGTTATAGCCAATGCCCGTCGTGGCCCACATATAGGGCATGGCGTATTTGTTGTCAGGATCGTGCTTCGCTACCAGTTTCAGCAGTTCAGGATCGAGGTTTTTCCAGCCGGGAAGTTTGCTTTTATCCAGCGGCTGAAAAACGCCCGCGGTGAGCTGGCGCTCAAGAAAACTGGCCGATGGCACCACCAGATCGAACCCGGTGCTGCCTGCCATTAACTTGCCTTCCAGCACTTCGTTAGAGTCAAAGACATCATAGATAACGTTAATCCCGGTCTCTTTTTCAAAGTTCGCCACCGTGTCCGGCGCGATATAATCTGACCAGTTATAAATGTGCAGCGTTTTTTGTTCGGCAGCGAGCGTGCCGACAGAGACGACCATCAGAGCACCCGCAACCAGACCCGATAGCCATTTTTTCTTTAAGGCGGTCATCATCGCTTTCCTTCTGAAATCCGTTAACAAATGAACCCATTAGGCGTGGTTTAAAACATGCCTGAAATGTGCATACCTTTTCATTTGATACAAATGAAGAAGAGAGGTCGCCCTCCCTGCCATCAAGCTCGCTATAGAAGCTTCGCAAGAATAACTTTAGCTAAGGTTTGAGGCTATAGCCCAGATTAAAAAACGCCTTTTATCAATTTTTTATGCAGGTTTTGTCTATGTGATAAAGCGAAATGGTCAGAAAGGAGGTGAATAATTCTTTAAATAAAGGTTAACAGCAGCATAAAAAAACGTAAACAGCAGCCGCGCTGGCAGCGACTGCCTGATTATCGGGAGGGATCAGTGAAGAAAATGGTCAACCACGCTGGTTTTTTGCGCGTCTTCTTCCGCGTTAAACAGAAGCTGATGCGCCCCGGCCTCAAGGATCACCATAGAAATCTGCTCTTCACTTTGGCGAACAAACCATTCGAACTGTTCGTAGGTGACGCCTTGCATAACGGATAAAGACTGGCACACAACCAGTTTTGGCAGATTATCATCCTGCATATCGAGAAAGGCTTTTACCGTCAACGAACTGGCGTTGATAGCAGAGAGATCGGCCGCCAGCGGCAGCAACGCGGAAGGCCTGACCTCCGCCATCGCGGAAAAAAGAATGGTGTTGTCCACCAAATCGATTTTAGCATCGTAGACGCCGTCAAAATTCTGCATATGCGGCAAATGCAGCGCCTGGCAGGTATCACATTCGAAGAAATTCATGCCCAGGTCGTCGAGCCATTGACGCAACGTATCCAGAGTGGGAACGACCAGTGATATCATAATAATGTGCTACCTCTTGCGATGACGATGAAAAAATTACCGGCACAGCTTACGCAAAAAGCGTGCTTCGTACTACGGCGGAATCCACGATTGCGATTAGCCGCCGATTTTAAGGCAAAATTCAGGTGTAGCGTGACGTTCTATCCACTGAATCATTCGCCCCGCGATATCTACGCCCGTAGTCTTTTCGATACCTTCCAGTCCCGGCGAGGCATTCACCTCCATCACCAGCGGCCCGCGCGCGGCGCGTAAAATATCGACACCCGCCACATCCAGCCCCAGCGTCTGTGCGGCTTTGATGGCGATATCCCGTTCACGGGGCGTGATCGCCGCGATGCTGGCCACCCCGCCACGATGAAGATTGGAGCGAAAATCACCGGCTTTCGCGCACCGCTCAATCGCCGCCACAACCTCATTGCCGACGACCAGACAACGAATATCGCATCCTTTAGCTTCGGCAATGTATTCCTGAACCAGGATATGGGCATTGAGCCCCCGAAACGCATCAATAACGCTTTCAGCAGCCTGACGCGTCTCCGCCAATACCACGCCGATCCCTTGCGTGCCTTCTACCAGCTTCACGACCAGCGGCGCCCCGCCAACCATCTTAATAAGATCGCTGGTATCATCCGGCGAATGGGCGATCCCGGTAATGGGAAGATCGATCCCCTGGCGCGCCAGAAGTTGTAGCGATCGCAGCTTATCGCGCGCGCGGGTAATAGCGACGGATTCATTCAGCGGATAGCTACCCAGTAGCTCAAACTGACGTAGCGCAGCGGTACCATAAAAGGTAATGGCCGAACCAATACGGGGAATAACGGCGTCAAAATGGGGCAGACGACGCCCCTTGTAATGGATCGACGACGCAGCCGGATTAATATTCATATAGCAGGAAAGAGGATCGAGTATCTCGACCAGATGGCCGCGCCGCATCGCCGCTTCGCGCAGACGTTTGCAAGAATAGAGCGTTCCATCCCTGGACAATATGGCAATTTTCACCCTGCACCTCGCTGAAAACCCTGAAAAGCCCGCGTATCATACACTGGCCCGCAGGTTTTAGCGCGTCGCCCAGCCCTGTTTATGCAAATATTCAAGGATAAATGGGCGATTTTCTTTAATCAGGGTGCGACGGATATGATCGCTCCAGGTATCGCGTCGCGTATTACTGCCGCGGGTCAGATAATACTCAGCCAACTGCTCGTCATAGCGCGCCAGCAGCTTTTCATCAAGCGGTTGATACTGGTTCTCATGAACCACAAGCTCGGCAGGCAGGCGCGGTTTCAGATCCGGATTATCCGCAGGCCATCCCAAACACAGGCCAAAGAGCGGCAATACATGCTTCGGCAATTTTAATAGTTCGGTAACAGACTCAATATTGTTACGGATGCCGCCGATATACACGCCGCCTAATCCCAGTGATTCCGCCGCCGTCAGCGCATTTTGCCCCATCATCGCCGTATCGACGACACCGAGCAGCAGTTGTTCGGCAAGCCCCAACTGCGCGTCAGGACAGATCTGCAAATGACGATTAAAATCGGCGCAAAATACCCAGAACTCAGCGGCCTGCGCCACATGCTTTTGCCCGCCCGTCAGGGGCACTAACGCCTCGCGCAGCGCCCTATCGGTAATACGGATAATAGAGCTGCACTGTAAAAAACTGGAACTGGACGTGCTGCGCGCGGCGGCAATAATGGCCTCTCGCTGCGCGTCAGCCACGGGTTCATCGGTGAAATGGCGAATAGAACGATGGCCACAAAGAAGTTCAATGGTCGGACTCATTATGCTTTTCTCTATCTGAACGGGAAGAAATGTCGGGTGGACGTTTCATCAACTGCGGCGCCAGTAACTGCGCAATACGCCACATCATCGCCACCGCGGCGGGGAGGATCAACACGACGCCCAGGAAAACCATCAACACGCCAGCCAGCGGCGTATTGAACGGCGCGGGCAGCGTAAGGTAATGATTAAGCGATAGCAGAGCAAGCGCCAGCAAAATCATACCGAGGTATTCCAGTATCAGTACGCTTTTGGGTAACACGCCAATCGTGCGCATATCAAGCCTCCCGGTTAACTGACGCACAGTGTAGAACGTTCTGGTCCGGCGTGCTTAACAGATATAGCCCTGGGTTATCAAAGGAACAGGCGTAACCTGCTTTTCATCTGCCGTAAATCGCGGCATGATAACACCTGTTCGCCGTCTGGCTTTATGTTCGAGGAGAGATATGTTTACTGTTATTTTTGGCCGTCCAGGGTGCCCTTATTGCGTGCGTGCAAAAGAGTTGGCGGAAAAACTGAGCAAAGAACGCGACGATTTCAACTACCGCTATATTGATATCCATGCTGAAGGCATTACTAAAGCGGATTTGGAAAAAACCGTAGGTAAACCTGTAGAAACCGTACCGCAGATTTTTGTCGATCAAAAACATATCGGCGGCTGTACGGATTTTGAAGCATGGGCAAAAGAAAATCTGAATCTTTTCGCCTGATTGCTCTGGCAACGCCCTCTGACGGAGGGCGCTATCGGCGTTTTTTTCGCCGGTGGCTAAACAGGCTGCTAATAAACAAATAACAGAGCGCGCCTAACGCACACCAGAATACGGCGCTAAATAACCACGCGAGTTCTTGCCAAAACGATCGGGTAGGCATAAATACCACGCGCATTAACACCAGGCAAAACGGCGCCGCCAGCATCGCCCCGATAAGCGGTCGGATCACCTCGCGTCGGTGAGAACAAAAACTGGCCACCGCACCAGGCAACGTAAAAAATAACAGTCCAATCTCAGGATGCCCTGCCGCGCGAAAAGCGCCTTGTACATGCATAGTTAATGAAAGACACACCACAATAAAGAGTACAAAGCAGCAGACAACGCTTGCCCACCCGTGTTTATGTTTCAATCGTTCCTCCTGACACTCTCTATCGAACACGCTTTCCGCCGTGAGGCATCCAGTCAGATAAAGTCATGTGGCATTCCATGCCAAAAACACACCTGCACGATTCTTATAGCCGTTAGTACGCAATAAGATTAAACTAGCAGGATATATTGTTGTGTTGTTTTTATTTGGATGCTGTATGCAATACGATTGCACCCTTAATTCATGATAAAAACAGTAGCGTAAATTACCATTTCTTTCAACAGCTTACTCGTAAACAAGAAGTTAGTCTCCGTGAATATAAACGTCGCAGATTTGTTAAATGGGAATTACATCCTGTTATTATTTGTGGTCCTGGCTCTTGGCCTGTGTCTTGGCAAGTTACGTCTGGGTTCAGTCCAACTTGGTAATTCCATTGGCGTTTTAGTGGTCTCTCTATTATTAGGGCAGCAACACTTTAGTATTAACACCGACGCGCTAAATCTGGGATTTATGCTGTTTATTTTTTGTGTCGGCGTCGAGGCTGGCCCCAACTTTTTTTCGATTTTTTTTCGCGACGGTAAAAATTATCTGATGCTTGCCCTGGTCATGGTCGGTAGCGCTCTGCTAATCGCCTTAGGCCTTGGTAAGCTATTCGGCTGGGATATCGGCCTGACGGCCGGTATGCTGGCCGGCTCAATGACATCCACGCCCGTGCTGGTTGGCGCAGGCGATACCCTGCGACATTCCGGCATCGCCAGCACCCAACTCTCCTCCGCTCTTGATAATCTGAGCCTGGGTTATGCCCTGACCTATCTGATTGGGTTGGTCAGTCTGATCGTGGGCGCGCGTTACTTGCCTAAACTACAGCATCAGGATTTGCAAACCAGCGCCCAGCAAATTGCTCGCGAGCGCGGTCTGGATACCGATGCTAATCGCAAGGTTTATTTGCCGGTTATCCGCGCCTATCGGGTTGGCCCGGAACTGGTGGCCTGGACTGACGGTAAAAACCTGCGCGAGCTGGGTATTTACCGCCAGACAGGCTGCTATATCGAACGTATTCGCCGTAACGGTATTCTGGCGAACCCGGATGGCGATGCGGTGCTGCAAATGGGCGATGAGATTGCGCTGGTCGGCTATCCGGACGCGCACGCCAGGCTCGATCCCAGCTTCCGTAATGGTAAGGAAGTGTTTGATCGCGATCTGCTTGATATGCGCATCGTGACGGAAGAAATTGTGGTGAAAAACCACAATGCGGTCGGTCGCCGCCTCGCTCAGCTCAAGCTGACCGATCATGGCTGCTTCCTTAACCGCGTCATCCGCAGCCAAATCGAAATGCCTATCGACGATAACGTCGTGCTGAATAAAGGCGACGTGTTACAGGTGAGCGGCGACGCCAGACGCGTAAAAACCATCGCCGATCGCATTGGTTTTATTTCGATTCATAGTCAGGTGACGGACCTGCTTGCCTTCTGCGCTTTTTTTATCATCGGGTTAATGATCGGGATGATTACCTTCCAGTTCAGCAATTTTAGTTTCGGTATCGGCAACGCGGCCGGATTGCTGTTCGCCGGGATCATGCTCGGTTTCCTGCGCGCTAACCATCCTACCTTTGGTTATATTCCGCAGGGCGCGCTTAATATGGTGAAAGAATTCGGCTTGATGGTGTTTATGGCAGGCGTTGGTTTAAGCGCCGGCAGCGGTATCAGCAACGGTCTGGGCGCGGTCGGCGGACAAATGCTGATCGCCGGGCTTGTCGTCAGCCTGGTACCGGTGGTGATCTGCTTCTTGTTTGGCGCTTATGTGCTGCGCATGAACCGGGCGCTGCTGTTCGGTGCCATGATGGGCGCGCGTACCTGCGCCCCGGCGATGGAAATCATTAGCGATACGGCGCGCAGTAATATTCCAGCGCTGGGTTATGCGGGGACTTACGCCATCGCCAACGTTCTGCTCACGCTGGCGGGGACACTTATTGTCATCATCTGGCCGGGGTTAGGATAAAACTGAAGTTTGCCTTTAAGTGAAAAAATTTTGCCAATAGGTCGAACTTTTCGTTAAAGCATCAGTCATACCTATTGCCACTGCTTTTCTTTGATGTCCCCATTTTGTGGAGCCCATCAACCCCGCCATTTCGGTTCAAGGTTGGTGGGTTTTTTGTTGCCTGACGCAGAGTGACACGACATTGACTCTCCGGCGATTCGCTTTACCATCTGTAAAATCGCTTCACGCGCCAGCGGCGTTCGATCCGTTACAAAATGCAGCGTCATCCCCTCGATAAACGCATCCAGCGCGCGGGCGGTCTGCGCGTCAAACCACTGCGCCAGCGTATTCTGGCTACGCTGCATCCAGTTTTGCATGACTATTTTTAACGCTGGCTTATCGCTGGCATAGGCATATAACTGATACATTAACGCCATATTATCCGGCGTCGTAACCTGCGAGCCGTAAATCATTTCCGTTATCGCCTGGCACGCCCCCTCCGCATCCGTCACCTGCGCAAAAAAGTCCTGGTATTGACGCGACATGTTCTCGGTGAAAAGTGTAAAAGCTTCACTCAATAACGCATCCATACCGGCAAAATAGTAGGTCATCGAGCCAAGCGGCACCTGAGCGATAGCGGCGATTTTCCGGTGCGTCACGGCATGAACGCCATAGGTCTTTACCGCTTCCAGTGTGGCCTGAATTATTTTTTCCCGTCGCTTAGGATCATTGGCGCGTCTTACGGCATTTTCTTTCATGATGAGTTCCACATCTCATTCAGGATGCAGGCGATAGTAGCCTGCCGCTTACGCTGAAAAAACAGACAGCAAAAACTGTCTGCACAACGAAGTATGACGACGATATGTACAAATGTACACAAGCTTGCTAATGTTTACCTCTCGCTTCTATTTTCTGGCCTGACGCTATGACCGTCCTCTCCTCACGTAACGCCTTAAAACGCCGTACCTGGGCGCTGTTTATGTTCTTCTTTTTACCCGGACTGCTGATGGCCTCCTGGGCAACCCGAACGCCTGCTATTCGGGATATTCTTTCCGTCTCTACCGCGGAAATGGGGGCGGTCTTATTCGGGCTTTCTATCGGTTCAATGAGCGGTATTCTTTGTTCCGCCTGGCTGGTGAAACGATTTGGCACCCGGAAGGTTATTCGCACGACGATGACCTGCGCAGTAGGCGGGATGGTTATTCTTAGCGTCGCGCTGTGGTGCGCCTCGCCGCTGATTTTTGCCCTTGGATTAGCCGTTTTCGGCGCCAGTTTTGGCGCCGCCGAAGTGGCGATTAATGTCGAAGGCGCGGCGGTCGAACGCGAGCTGAATAAAACCGTTCTGCCGATGATGCATGGTTTTTACAGTTTCGGCACGCTGGCGGGCGCTGGTGTCGGCATGGCGTTAACCGCATTAAGCGTCCCGGCTAACATCCATATCATCCTCGCGGCTGCCGTGGCGATCGCGCCCATTTTCATCGCCATTCGGGCGATCCCTGACGGTACGGGTAAAAACGCATCGGAAGATGCTCACCTTCAGGAAAAAGGATTACCTTTTTATCGGGACATCCAGCTTTTGCTTATTGGCGTGGTGGTGCTGGCAATGGCATTCGCCGAAGGATCTGCGAATGACTGGCTACCGCTACTGATGGTAGACGGACACGGTTTTAGCCCAACCTCCGGCTCTCTGATCTACGCCGGTTTCACGCTTGGTATGACCGTTGGCCGCTTTACCGGCGGCTGGTTTATTGACCGCTATAGCCGGGTGACGGTTGTTCGCGCCAGCGCGTTGATGGGAGCGTTGGGCATTGGCCTGATTATTTTTGTCGATAGCGACTGGGTTGCCGGCGTCTCGGTCATTCTTTGGGGCTTGGGCGCTTCGCTCGGCTTCCCGCTGACCATTTCCGCCGCCAGCGATACCGGTCCCGACGCGCCGACGCGTGTGAGCGTTGTCGCCACGACCGGCTATCTGGCGTTTTTGGTCGGGCCGCCGCTGTTGGGCTATCTGGGAGAGCACTATGGATTACGCAGCGCCATGATGGTTGTGCTGGCGCTGGTTATTCTGGCGGCGCTGGTGGCGAAGGCCGTCGCCAAACCTGTATCGACTCCGCAACCGGTGATGGAGCATAACGCATGAGTATTAAATTAATCGCCGTCGACATGGACGGCACGTTTCTGAGCGATCAAAAAACCTATAACCGTGACCGGTTTATGGCGCAGTACCAACAAATGAAGCGGCAAGGCATTCGCTTTGTCGTGGCCAGCGGCAACCAGTATTACCAGTTAATCTCGTTCTTTCCGGAAATTGCGCACGAAATCGCTTTTGTCGCGGAAAACGGCGGCTGGGTGGTCAGCGAAGGCGAGGATATTTTTAACGGCGAGCTGACAAAAGCCGACTTCCAGGCGGTTGTCGAACACCTGCTCACACGCGCCGATGTGGAGATCATCGCCTGTGGAAAAAACAGCGCCTACACGCTGAAACGCTACGACGATGCGTTAAAAGCCGTTGCGGCAATGTATTATCATCGTCTGGAGTTTGTGGATAATTTTAATGATATCAACGATATCTTTTTCAAATTCGGCCTTAATATTACCGATGATCGGATACCGGAAGTACAGGCGGCACTGCACGACGCTATTGGCGATATCATGGTCCCCGTTCATACCGGCTATGGCAGTATTGATTTAATAATTCCCGGCGTGCATAAAGCCAACGGCCTGCGTCTGTTACAGCAGCGCTGGGGCATTCATGATAGTGAAGTGGTGGTATTCGGCGACGGCGGCAACGATATTGAGATGCTGCGTCAGGCCGGGTTTAGTTTTGCCATGTCGCACGCCAGCGAAGCGGTCGCGGCGGCGGCGAAATACCGCGCCGGATCGAACAATCAGGAAGGCGTGCTGGATATCATCGACAGCGTATTAAACAACGAGCCGCCGTTCAACGTCTAGCGGATGCCTCTCTACGCCTGATAACAGAAAGCTTATCAGGCGTAGCCGCTCTCTCAGACTGTTTGCAAATTCCCCGTCCGCTTATCTTTTAAGAAGACCAGCATCAGCAGTAGCCAAAGAATACCGTTTGCCAGATTAAACAGGCTAAATAGCCCATTGCCGCCACTTAACCAGGCGTGTTTACTGACTTCAATGCCAACGGTAAAAATCAGCATTTGTAGCATTCCCATCGCCGCCGAGACCGTTCCTTTACTCATATCGCTGGAAAAGAGCGTCAGACGCACCAGTCCGGCATTCGCCAGCCCAATGCCAAAAGCGTATACGCTTAATCCCGCCGTCATCCATAAATAAGCATGGGATGAAACCACCGTCGCCGCCGCGGCGATGATCAGCCCCGCGACGATAGGCCAGCCGCCCATCACGATCAGCGAGCGAACCGTACGTCGGGAGGTTAAACGCGCCAACACCAGATTACCGGCAATGAGCGCGCCAAAAACGGGCACCTGCAGCAGACCATATTCATAGCTGCTGAGCTGTTCGCCGCTAATGATGATAATCGGCGACTGCGCAATCCAGGCCAACAACGGCAGGCTGACAAATCCCAGCGCTAACGCCCCTGCGACAAACCGCCGGTTTTTTATCACCAGCCGATAATCCCGGCCCAGCGCCTTAAATGACAGCGTTTCGCCCCGCCGCGTGGCGGTCTCCGGCATTGCACGCTGTAGTCCGAAAAAGGCGATAGCGGCCAGTGCGGCAAATAAAATGAACATCCCCTCCCACGGCAGAACATGCACCCATGCCGCCCCAACCAGTGGTCCCAGTAGCGGCGCGATTAACGCCACGTTCGCCATCAGCGCGGTAATTTTTATACATACCGCTTCCTCAAAGGATTCCTGAATCGCGGCATACCCTACAGCGCCGATAAAACACAGGCTAATCCCTTGCAAAAAACGCAGGAAGGTAAATTGTTCGATGTTTTTCGCCAGTAACGTCGCCAGGCAGGTGACAATAAACCACACGACGCCCGCCAGCATCACGGGACGACGGCCAATCCGGTCAGACAACGGGCCAAGCAGCCACTGTAAGAACATACCGCCCGCCAGATAAGCGGTCATGGACGTCGGAACCCAGTCCAGGCCCGCCTGATACTGCTCAACCACCGCCAGCATACCCGGCTGGATCATGTCGTTGCCAATATAAGTAGAAAACTCGTACAGCACCAGACAGAGAGGAAAAAGCAGCGCCTGACGTCCCAGCCTGCCGCCTGATTGTAAACGATTCTGCATACCATCTCTTCGCCAATAAAAACCGCGCAGAGTGTAATGAAAGTCGGGGAACTGAGATAGCGAATTATGAGGCTGCAAGGGAAATAGCGCACATTTTTACAGAAAGCCGCTTAGCGCTTGCGTACTTTAAGGTTAATTTAAGTTTGCGCCGTTATCATCAACGTTATTTTATGCCATTGTCTTAAATCTCTTCATGTTGCCGCCAAATAAGACAATACTGCTTTTCCTCCCTGTTACGCTGCATTTATGCTCAGTTTGCACGGGGATGAGCTGGCTATCCCTTTTGATTTCATTGCTCCGAGCCTGGATGTTATGCTGGAAAACCTTAACAACTCGCTGTTTTATTTTATTAACGCCACGCCTGATTCCGCGCAGTGGATAATTTCGCTCGCTATCTTTATCGCCAAAGATGTCATCAACATCGTCCCGCTCTTAGCCGTTGTACTCTGGCTGTGGGGACCCCGCGATCGGGTCTGCGCCCAGCGCCAGCTGATCGTTAAAATCGGCATCGCGCTGATTATCAGTCTGGCGGTCTCCTGGACAATGGGACACCTTTTCCCGCACGACCGTCCGTTTGTCGATCATATCGGCTATAACTTCCTGCATCATGCCGCCGATGACTCGTTCCCCAGCGATCACGGTACGGTGATTTTTACCTTTGCGCTGGCGTTTTTGTTCTGGCACCGCCTCTGGTCAGGCATCGTGATGATGGCGATAGCCATGACCATCGCCTGGTCGCGCGTCTATCTCGGCGTACACTGGCCGTTAGATATGATTGGCGCGCTGCTGGTAGCGATGCTTGGCTGCCTGAGCGCACAGCTGATCTGGCAATGGTACGGCGCGCCGCTCTACCAGGCGCTGCAACGTTGTTACCGTTTCTGTTTCGCATTGCCCATTCGAAAAGGCTGGGTACGTGACTAACCAGCGAAAAAAAGAGTAATATTAAGCGCTCTGTATGGTGCGGAGCGCTTATTTAACTCTCCAGGGGAACTATGGAAACGCGACGCGACGAGCGTATTGGTCAATTGCTGCAGGCCTTAAAACGCAGCGATAAACTTCATCTAAAAGAAGCCGCGACCCTGTTGGGCGTCTCTGAAATGACCATTCGTCGCGACCTGAACCATAAAAGCGCGCCTGTCGTGTTGCTGGGCGGCTATATCGTACTGGAGCCCCGCAGCGCCAGTCATTATCTGTTAAGCGATCAAAAATCTCGTCTGGTGGAAGAAAAACGCCGAGCCGCTCAGTTGGCTGCGGGCCTGGTACAAGCGCATCAGACGGTATTTATTGACTGCGGCACCACCACGCCGTGGATCATTGAAGCCATTGATAATGACCTTCCCTTTACGGCGGTGTGCTATTCACTTAATACCTTTCTGGCGCTGCAGGACAAACCCCATTGCCGCGCTATCCTCAGCGGCGGGGAGTTTCACGCCAGCAACGCCATTTTCAAACCGCTTGATTTCCATGAAACGTTAAACAATATTTGTCCGGATATCGCGTTTTATTCCGCCGCCGGCGTTCATACCAGTAAAGGCGCTACCTGCTTTAATCTGGAAGAGCTGCCGGTAAAACATTGGGCCATGACAATGGCACAGAGCCATGTACTGGTGGTGGATCACAGTAAATTCGGCAAGGTACGTCCGGCGCGGATGGGGGAATTATCACGCTTTGATACGATTATCAGCGACCGCCGTCCCGATGAGGCCTTTGTGGCCTACGCTAAAGCGCAACAAATTACTCTGATGTATTAACCGCAGGTTTGCCGGATGCGACGCGCACCCGGCAACGGAGTTATTTTACGAGAACCAACTGCCAAACCACTGATGGAGTTTCATCAGCACAAAATCCCACATCCGGCTGAAAAATCCCCCCTCCTCGACGTTTTCCATCACCATTAACGGGCGTTGCTCAATGGATTTTCCGTTAAGCTGGAAATCGATGGTGCCGACAACCTGCCCTTTCTTCAACGGCGCCGTGAGCTGTGGTTCGTTCAACGTAAAGCTGGCCTTCAGGTTTTTAAGCTGCCCACGCGGAATCGTCACAGACCCCGCATCGCCCGCCCCCAAATTGACCTCACGCTTATCGCCAAACCAGACCCGCTGCGTCACGAATGTCGCGTCAGGTTTAATCGGCGTGACCGTTTCAAAGAAGCGGAAACCCCAGGTCAGCAGTTTTTCTGACTCATTAAAACGAATACGGTCCGTTTTCGCCCCCAGCACGACAGAGATCAGGCGCATATCGCCCTGAGTGGCGGAGGCGACAAGGTTATACCCAGCGCCAGCCGTTGTCCCCGTTTTCATGCCGTCGACATGCAGATTGGTACTCCACAACAGGCGGTTGCGGTTTGGCTGACGAATATTATTAAAAGTAAATTCTTTCTCTTTATGAATGGCGTATTCGTCAGGCACATCGTGAATCAGGGCCTTGCCGAGCAGCGCCATATCGCGAGCGGTACTGAACTGCCCTGGCGCATCAAGACCGTGTACCGTCTGGAAGGTTGTATTGGTTAACCCCAGTCGTTTCGCATAGGCGTTCATCAGGCCGATAAAGGACTCCTGGCTTCCGGCGACGTAGTCGGCAAGCGCGATACAGGCATCATTACCTGACTGAATGATGATGCCTTTATTAAGATCCGCAACCGACACCTGATCGCCTGGCTTCAGAAACATCACCGACGACCCACGTAGCGCCGGGTTCCCCGTCGCCCAGGCATCTTTGCCCACCGTTACCATATCGGTCAGCTTGATTTTCCCTGCCTTCAGCGCCTGGCCCACCACGTAGCTGGTCATAATTTTTGTCAAACTGGCAGGGTCGAGTTTCTCATCGGCGTTGCCTTCCGCCAGTACTTTACCGCTGGCGTAATCCATTAAGATCCAGGCTCGCGCATCAACGCCCGGCGGCGCGATCGTTTGTTCCTCTGCCTTTACAGGCGAAGCGAAAAGGAATAAGAGAACCGAACCTGCCGCGAGGCTACGAAGGGAAGAAGCGTATTGCGTCATAGTACCACCCGAGTATCCATTCCAAAAACACACGTCACACCACCGTGTAAGAAGTGCGGTGAGTAATAACGCACTCACGACGTTAAAGAAACCGTAACTTGGTAAAGTTTTTAAAGTTTATGCAATAACATCCCGTTACGCTTCCTTCATAACGATTTTTTTACAGACCATTGTGTAAATGTTAGGTTTATCTCACGGTAGGCCGATTACTGTCATCATCCTGATAAAACGGAAGGGGTTAATATGATTACGCTGTGGGGCCGGAACAACTCAACTAATGTTAAAAAAGTGTTGTGGACGCTTGAAGAGCTGGAACTGCCATACGATCAAATTCTGGCAGGCGGAAAATTCGGCGTTAACCAGGATGCCGACTATCTGGCGATGAATCCTAATGGGCTGGTGCCGCTGCTTAAAGATGATGAAACCGACCTGTTATTGTGGGAATCCAATGCCATTGTCCGCTATCTGGCGGCGCAATACGGCCAGAACCGGATATGGGTTGATAATCCGGCGCGGCGTGCGGAGGGCGAAAAATGGATGGACTGGGCGAATCAAACGTTAAGCCCGGCGCACCGTGTGATCCTGATGGGACTGGTCAGAACCCCGCCGGAAAAACGCGACCAGGCGGCAATTGAAGCCGGTATCGAAAAGTGTGATAGCCTGTTTGCGCTTCTTGATGACGCTCTGGCCCACCAGCCGTGGTTCTCAGGGGATAACTTTGGCACCGGCGATATCGCTATTGCGCCTTTCGTCTATAACCTGCTGAACGTGGGTCTGAAATGGACGCCGCGCCCGAATCTGGAGCGCTGGTATCAGCAGCTTACCGAGCGCCCAGCTTTTCGCAAAGTGGTGATGATCCCAGTCACCTAACGCGTAGCCGCGGCCTCAAGTGAAGGACTTACCTTGAGTAACTGCCCGTCGGACTCATCGGTTAACACATATAAGTAGCCGTCAGGTCCGACACGCACATCGTAGATACGTTGCTTTCTGTCACTAAAAATACAGTCTTCTTCCGTCACCGTATTGCCATTGACGCGCATCACAATAACCTCTTTATCTTTTAGCGCGCCGATAAACAGTTTATGCCGTCACGGCACAAAAACGTCGCTGATATAAAGGCCATCCCGCTAATTGCCGGAGAATCCTTCCAGTAGTAAACCGACTGCTCCGTTCCTTCGACAATTTCACCTTTGGTTTCCGGCACTTTCAGACCACTATAGTTGACGCCCCATGTGGCCAGCGGCCAGCCATAATTTTTGCCTTTTTTCGGTATGTTAATTTCATCGCCACCGCGCAGACCGTGTTCATGCAGCCATAGCGCGCCGCTCCAGGGATTGACTGCCAGTCCCTGCGGATTACGAATACCGGCATTGTACATGGCAAGATCAACAACCTGCTCTTTCATGCCGGGCTGACAGGCGCGGTATTCATAGTCGACCTGAAAGCTGCGGCAACATGCCTGACAGCGGTAATGCTGGTGCCCTGCACTCCCCGGACCATACTTTTTAACGGATGCCGTTTGCGCGCAAAACGGGCATTTCACATCGACTTTAGCCATCATAAATCCTGCGATAAAAGTCGGTATTCGAAACGATAATCACCGATTGAATACATGATCGTTTTCTGGGGATTTCACTGCATGTCATGATGGTTTACTCCTGCGATGAATAAGAGAACGGCGTTTAACCGTAAAATCAACATGCAGCGGGTCGAGAATAAAGATTATTAACGGAGTGATACCGACTTGAATCCGCCAAGTACTTTTTAGAGTATGTTCCATTCTTCGCGCCGGAATCCCTGAGTAATAGCCTGTCTGATCTAAAATGGAGATCAGAAAAATATGACACAAGCTGTTGCATAACATGGATAAAATGGGTAGTCATGCAAGCGAGATAAGACAATGAATGTATTCATTACTGATGCTGGTCGCTTATCGTGGTTACAGTGTGATCCTTTTTGCTCCGCTGGTAGCACTTGGCGCAGTTCTGTTCACCCGTCCAGTGACGGTCGCCCCGGTTTTCAGTGATATATTTATGGATAAGTTGATCGGTTTTGTAAAACTTTATTTTCCTGTCTTTCTGCTGGGTGCAGTATTTGGCAAGCTGATTGAATTTGCTGGTTTTTACTACTCAATTGTCAGTGCTGTGACCTGTATGGTGGGCCAGAACAAAGCCATGCCGATGATTATTCTTGTATGCGCTTTATTGACCTATGGAGGCGTATCATTGTTTGTGGTGGCGTTTGCCAATCTGTTCTTTACTTGGCTGATTCCACATATTTACGGTGATCAGTTTATGATAAATCTGCCGGGGCTGAAAAAACCGCTGTAAACGGGTTAACCTGATGACCACGGGGAGCAGGTATTAGCATCTACGTTACAACGGTTCCGACAATATGTCTGACCTGACCCCCTGTCAGCGGTCACCAGCGTCCTACCAGATCCGCCCCGGATCATGGTAGGGCGGTGACACCGTCAGCCTACATTTTGTAGTTATCTCGACGTGACAGGAATTCGGATAGGCCGAAATACTCAGTCTGACTGAGTCTATAAAAAAGCAGCACACTGTATTATACGTTAATTATGAGCCACAACGATGCACTTTGATATAAAAGATTTAAAATTATTCCTTGCTATCAGTGAAGAAGGGAGCTTAACACGTGGAGCGGAAAAAACTTACATGTCTGCCGCATCTGGTAGCGTGCGTATACGTAATCTTGAACAGAGTATCAATCTGAGATTGCTGTATCGTAGTAGCAAGGGGATAACGTTATCCTCTGCTGGTGAAACATTTAAACACCACGCCAGCCTTATTGTGAATCAGATGGAAATGTTACGTAGCGATATGCAGGAGCATGTTAAAGGCATCAAAGGACATGTCAGAATATTTTCCAGTATAACTGCTATTGCAGAGTATCTCCCCCCATTGTTGAGCCATTTCCTTACACTATATAACGATGTGAATATTGATCTCAGGGAGTATCCAAGTCCGGAAATTGTACGTTCTGTTATTGAGGGGAAAACTGATCTCGGAATTGTTGCTGGTAATATTACAACAGATAATCTTGAAATACTGCCGTTCCGTACTGATAGGCTAGTGCTTATCACCGCGACAGACCATCCCTTTGCTGACAGAAAAAGCGTGACCTTTCATGAATTAATTCAATATGAACAAATCAGCCTGCCTGAAGGGACAGGAATGTTTGAATTTATCCGAAAAAAGGCAGAACTAGTACCATCTAAACTGAAAATTAGAATACAGGTCGGCAACTTTGAAACATTTTGCCGTATGGTTGAAGCAAAAGTGGGCATTGGTATAATGCCTCACTCTGCTGCATCCCGTTTGCGTCAGTTGCATGAATTTTCGATTATTGATCTTGATGAATTTTGGTCATTAAGAAAATTACAAATCTGCGCCAGAAGCTTTGACAAATTACCCGGTTTCACACAAAAACTGGTTACTATGCTCACAGCTCAGACTGAGTGATAGCGTTACATCCCTGTATAATTTGGTCCGTTGCCACCTTCAGGCGTAGTCCAGGTTATATTTTGTTTAGGATCTTTAATGTCACAAACTTTACAGTGAATACAGTTCTGTGAATTTATTTGCAGACGCATGTTTTGTGTTTCACTATCCTGTAAAAATTCATATACTCCGGCAGGGCAATATCGTTCTTCGGGGCCACCATAAATATCCAGATTAATGGATATAGGGATATTCTGATCACTGATTTTCAAATGTACTGGCTGGTCGTCATCATGCCAGGTGTTACTGAGATAGACGGATGACAAAATATCAAACGTCAGTTTACCGTCAGGTTTGTCGTACAGTTTTTTCTGGCTTTTGTTGGCCGGTTGCAGAGTGATATTGTCCGGTCGGTTATTTTTTACACGCCAGGGGATTTTTTTTATACCCATTCGGGGAAGCAGCCAATGCTCAATGCCAGTCATGATAAAACCTATCACACGCCCTTTTTTAAACCAGGGTTTGAAATTACTACCATTTTCCAGTTCCTGCCAAAGCCAGCTCTGTCGCAGTAATGTTTGATATTCTGTCAGTATGTCGTTTTTCCTGTTGTCCAGCAAAGCATTAAATATAGCGTCAGCCGCTATCATGCCACTTTTGATAGCTGTATGGATGCCCTTGATTCTACTTGCATTGAGCGTACCGGCATTACAACCAATCAGCAGACCACCAGGTAAACAGGGATCAGGCATAGACGCAATCCCGCCGTTATTGATTGCTCTTGCGCCATAACCAATACGCTTACCCCGGTCAATGTATTTGCGTATAGAAGGGTGTGTTTTCAGGCGCTGCATTTCCTGAAAAGGGCTTAACCAGGGATTTGAATAATCAAGTCCCACAACCAAACCTAGTGCAATTTTATTATCATTAAGATGATAGAGAAACCCACCCCCGAACGACTCTTTATCCAGAGGCCAACCTGTGGTGTGAATTACAAGCCCCGGATGGGACTGGTCTGATGGAACCTCCCACAACTCTTTTATGCCTATGCTAAAACTCTGGGGTGCTTTGCCTGTATCAAGATGAAATTTTTTGATCAGTTCTTTAGCCAGACTACCGCGGGCCCCTTCGGCAAAAATTGTATATTTTGCCAGAATTTCTATTCCACTCAGGAACCCCTCTTTCTTGCTGCCATCCCGATGACGTCCCATATCACCAGTTACTACACCGATAATGTTAGTATCCTGATCATACAGTATCTCAGTTGCCGAAAAGCCTGCATAAATATCCACACCTGACGTTTCTGCCTGACCGGCGAGCCATTTAATGAGATTACCGAGGCTTACGATAAAGTTTCCATGGTTGCGAAAATTATCAGGAATCAATGCATCCGGCAAATTAATACATTTTTCATTCGTCAGTAACAGTAATTTATCCTGAGTAACAGGCTGTTTAATGGGTGCGCCTCTTTCCTGCCAATCAGGAATTAGTTCATTCAGCGCTCGGGGATCCATGACTGCCCCACTGAGAATATGAGAACCAGGCTCAGCTCCTTTATCAAGGACGATAATGGACAGTTCTTTTCCTGCGTCATTTGCCTGTAATTTAAGTTTAAGAGCTGCAGATAATCCGGCGGGTCCTGCTCCCACAATAAGAACATCACATTCTATTGTCTCACGTGATTGCTGGGTATTAGAAAGTGTATCGTTCATTATTAACTCCTTAATTTTTCAGCACCGTAGGAACAGCTATATTATGTAAATAAAATTGCATTCATATTGTAACCAATGAAATAAATATCATAGTGATAAAACAGATGAAATGGTATAGGAATGTTCAACCTTAGAAAAAGGTGCCTATAAGACTATATAGCCAGTTATCAACTATTAAAAAAATGTCGGTGATGATGAAGCATTCCATAACATTTATATTTAGCTTTCTCCCTCAGATGAAAAAGAATATACACAAATCATTTTTAAGCCGTTCATCATAATTGCAGGAAAAGTCCCTGTTTTCTTGGCATTCTATTATAGTTACCCGCGAGAAATAATCAGCCAACTGTCGGGTACAGAAGGGAGTGGCAATGACATGTTCAATCGAGACTATAATGACTCCGGACAGAGGTAACTGTTTCATAATATTTTTCCAATTGATTTGACATCAGAATGAACGTGGCATCTCCAGCACATGCTCAGCGATATAGCTCAGGATCAGGTTGGTAGATATAGGAGCAACCTGATATAAACGTGTTTCTCTAAACTTTCGTTCGATATCATACTCACAGGCAAAACCATATCCACCATGAAATTGCAGGCAGGCATTGGCTGCTTCCCAGCTGGCTTTCGCAGCAAGGTATTTCGCCATATTAGCCTGTGCTCCACAATCAAGATGCTGATCAAAAAGCTCGCACGCTTTAAAACGCATCAGATTAGCCGCTTCCACTGCAATAAATGCTTCTGCAATAGGAAACTGCACCCCCTGGTTCTGACCAATGGGACGACCAAAAACCTCACGCTCGCAGGTATAGCGGGTAACACGATCCATAAACCAATATCCATCGCCTATACATTCTGCCGCAATCAAGGTACGCTCTGCATTTAAACCATCAAGTATGTAATGAAAACCCATACCCTCTTCACCAATAAGATTTTCTTCGGGAATTTCCAGGTTGTCAAAAAAGAGCTCGTTGGTTTCATGATTGACCATATTGGGAATAGGTCGTACTGTCATTCCATTTTTCATAGCTTCTTTAATATCAACCATGAAAATAGACATCCCTTCGGATTTACGTTTTACATTTGCAAGCGGAGTAGTTCGAACCAGAAGAATCATCCAGTCTGAATGTTGAACACGTGAAATCCAGACTTTTTGTCCGTTTATCACATACCGGTCTTCTCTTTTTATAGCTGTAGTTTTAATTCTGGTGGTATCTGTACCTGCTGTGGGTTCTGTGACGCCCATCGACTGCAGGCGCCATTCACCAGTAGCTATCCGTGGCAGCCAGAATTCTTTCTGTTTATCGGATCCATGACGTAACAACGTATTCATGTTATACATCTGACCATGGCAGGCTCCAGAGTTTCCACCCGATCTATTGATCTCTTCCATGATAATAGATGCTTCAGTTAAACCAAGCCCTGACCCTCCAAATTCCTCCGGGATGAGCGCAGCCAGCCAACCAGCTTTGGTTAGTTTATTAACAAACTCTTCAGGATAGGCTTTTGCTTCATCTATCTTACGGTGATATTTATCATCAAATTCACTACATAATGAACGAACCGCATCACGAATATCCTGATATTTATCCTTTTCAATACTTTTCATAATTTTTTCCTCAATAAACCAGCGCCAACAGGGGGTAGAAAATGACCTTTTATCGGATGACCATCAGCAGATAGATCTGACTGGCGGTCGACAGGAAGAAAATAGAGCCAGTGCCATAATTCTGGCAGAACGCCCCCCCTCTTTAAAGATTTTGATGTCTTTATCCAGAGTGGCGGCCAGCAGCTTAGCGGGACCGGGGTTAAGATAATCGGTGTTGCGCAGAATGCCAGGCTGCCAAATTTGAATATCAGTATATTGCATAAAAGTTACCTTTAAGGAGGAAAAAATATGATTTATAATTTATCGATAAGTTCAGGTACAGCTTTGAAAATATCAGCTACCAAACCATAATCCGCAATAGAAAAGATAGGAGCGTCAGGATCCTTATTAATAGCGACAATGACGCCTGACTCTTTCATCCCGGCAAGATGTTGTATGGCGCCAGAAATTCCCAGAGCAATATAAAGTTGAGGCGCAACGATTTTTCCGGTCTGGCCAATCTGATAATCATTTGGTGCATAACCAGCATCTACAGCAGCCCGGCTTGCCCCCACGGCAGCGCCTAATTTATCTGCCAGGTTATCAACAAGTTCTTTGAATGCCTGTGCACTTCCTACTCCTCGTCCACCTGATACTACAACTCTGGCGGATTGTAAGTCTGGACGGTTACTTTTATTAACATGTTGGCTAATAAATTTTACCTGATCTGAACCAAGAACAACCTCTGTAAATTCAATGGGGGCTTTTCCCTCATCTTCCGCAACCGCAGCCGCAAATGAGGTAGGACGAACAGTTATCACTTTATATTCATCATCACTGTGTACTGTGGCAATAGCGTTACCCGCATAGATTGGACGTTCAAAGGTATGTTGATCAATGACACGCGTAATATCACTAATCTGAGATACATCAAGTTTTGCTGCTAAGCGTGGCGCACAGTTTTTTCCAAAAGAGCTTGCAGGAAAAAGAATGGACTGATAATGATTTTTCCCACTATTCAAAAAATAGCTGATCTGTTTTTCCACATTCTCTGCCAGAAGGTGTTCGAATAGTGGGCTGTCAGCAACAAATACAGTGGATATCCCCTGAATATGACTGGCTTTAACTGCAATACTTTCTATACCATATCCTAACATAAGTATATCTATATCACTATTAATGGCTTTTGCCGCAGTGATAGTACTGAGTGTTGAAGGTAAAAGAGTATTGCCGTTATGTTCAGCAATAACTAAAGAAGCCATATTTTCCTCCTTAAATTACTTTTTCTTCGTTTTTTAATTTATCTAGCAGCGTGTTAATATCTGGAACGATTATGCCTGCTTTCCTTCTTGCTGGCTCATCAACTTTAATAATAGTCAATCTGGATGACGGGTTAATACCAAGTGAATCGAAATCTATCTCCTTAACAGGTTTCTTTTTGGCTTTAATAACATTCGGCAAGCTGATATTCCTCGGTGTATTCAGACGTAGATCTGTAGTGAGTACTGCAGGCAGGGATAAATTTAACGTTTCTAATCCTCCATCAACCTCACGAACAGCAGTTAATGAATTATCAGAAATAGTAATTTCACTAACATTAGTGGCTTGGGGAAGATCGAGTAATGCTGCCAGCATTTGGCCTACCTGATTACAATCATCGTCAATAGCTTGCTTGCCTAATAATATAATATCGGGTTTTTCATTCCGGGTAATAGCGGTGATAGTTTTGGCCACAATTAGTGGTGTAAGAGAGTTTTTCGTTAATATGTGTATTGCCCTGTCTGCCCCTGCTGCCAGTGCTGTACGCAATACATCCCCTACACCTGTGTTTCCTATAGACACTACAACAACCTCACTGATTAATCCCCGTTCTTTTAAACGTACTGCTTCTTCAACTGCAATTTCATCAAATGGATTGATACTGAGTTTTGAATCAGAAATATCAACATCAGAATGATCTCGCTTTATTCTAATTCTAACGTTATGATCGACAACTTGTTTTACACAAACTAAAGCTTTCATTGGTGACTCCTTCATATATTTACTAAATGCTATGAGCCAAAATCCTTTTTGCTTTCTCCAGTAACGGTTTATCCACCATTTGCCCTTCATGACTGAACGCTCCATGGGGATATTGAGCCAGTCGCATAATCTGGGGAACCCACTCGATTTCTTGTTTTAAATAGCTGAATGCTCTGTTTACATGTGAAATTTGTGGAGGGTGAATACATACCTTGCCACTGAACCCCATTTTACAGGAGTGAATAGCATTTTGTATTGTCAACTCGTTTTTCATAAATTCAGTTGTGATACCGTCAACAGAAGGATATGATCCAGCCAGGCGTGAAGTTATTACAATTTTTGCACGTACAGCAATCAGTACTTTTTCATCATTACTCATGAAATTCAGAGCATTTTCTCTGGCAATTATTTTTTTCTCAGATGACACCGCATTTTCTAAATCAAGGATTACGCTATCAGCACAACTGCTATTTGCTTTTTCAAATCGTTCAGGTTGGTCCCCCGTAACGAAAAGAAAAAACCGTTCTAACGTTTGCATTCTCGTCTCTCATTTGAATGGAGCATCTGATAATTCAATATATCTTAAAAAAATAATTTTCTGAATTAGCTTTTATCTAACCCCCCATTAAAATTGGTTCAGGTTCGCTGATAACAGAAAGAAACATGTAATTTATTGTTACAATAACAAAGATAAAAATAAAATTTAATTATTTGATATAAATAACGTTTCAGAATAGTAAACGGCCGACATTCCGTACCTGTTTCAGGAGTGAATTCGACTATACCGTTCCCTAAGAACATCAACGATTGTCTGGTGAACCGAATTTAGTCACCTTTGGCGGAAAACAGGCTGGCATATAGGAGAGCATGACAACCCGGGTCATTCCCTCCGTGATTTTTTAGTAACACGCTGAAAAAGTATCTGAAACTTCATTCTGCAAGTGAGACTTTCCCCGAAGTCGATCGATACGTTTTATCTTGTGCCTGACCGATGCTACTCCTGACAAATCACGCCCAATACTGAATAAGTGTAAGAGATGCACCGTTAATCACTACACTGGTAGCCTCAATCAGAGATTGACGGCGGTAAAGGTGCAAAGGCTCCAGTATATTTTTAAAGGATTTTTGGCATAATGAACGAGCAGGCATAGTGATGATTTCCTTGAAAGTGTTAGCGCAATCAATTAGATCACATAACACTATGCCTGTCCTGGTTTGCTGGGGATTCCTCAGGAGTCGCCTCCCCCTTATTCAGACCTGTGTAAGCGGTGAATGTGCTTTCAGACTCTGAATACTCAGCGTCAAAGTTGTCAGACAGTTTTCAAGTTTATCTGCGTTGACGGCAATAAAGGTCGGACAATCATGGTGTCCGCTCATTAAACAAACGGCGGCGGCTGCAAGCGCGCCTTCGGCACGGCGCAGCGCGTTCCACTCTTCCTGATCGAGATGCAGTCCCTGCCGTAAGGATTGATCGTGGAGCTCGCGATTCAGTTCAAAAAAATTGTCACGCAGAGAGTCACTTTCGCTGACTGACATATACCCCTTCGCTTTTCGCAATTGCAGATAAGCGGCAAGATCGATACGCGCGTTTATCAGCTTGTTGAGAAGATCGGTTCTCAGTCTGTCAACGACCATACCTTTTTTCCTCCTCTTTTCTACCAGGGTTCAACTTAATAGTATGGTCGTTTTTTAGACAAAGGGGTGTCAGAGATCAAGAATTTTCTTAGAATTGCCCTTTTTCACCTTTTGCTGATAACCACAACGGTTGATGCCGCCGCTCCCGATGAGATTGCGATACAATTTTTGTTCGGATATCTGTAGAATCCCTGCCCTGACCATTCCAATAAATGAACACTTTTTAAGCTATGAGTAATGTAACCCACCAGCCAAAGATCGGCTTCGTTTCCCTGGGCTGTCCGAAAAACCTCGTTGATTCGGAACGCATCCTGACTGAGCTGCGTACCGAAGGCTATGACGTTGTGCCACGCTATGACGATGCGGATATGGTTATCGTTAATACCTGTGGCTTTATTGACAGCGCGGTACAAGAGTCGCTGGAAGCCATTGGCGAAGCGCTGAACGAAAACGGTAAGGTAATCGTCACCGGCTGCCTGGGCGCAAAAGAAGATCAGATCCGCGAAGTGCATCCGAAAGTACTGGAAATCACCGGGCCGCATAGCTATGAGCAAGTTCTGCAGCACGTACATCATTACGTACCGAAGCCGAAGCACAATCCATTTTTAAGCCTCGTACCAGAACAGGGTGTAAAACTGACGCCGCGCCATTATGCGTATCTGAAAATTTCTGAAGGCTGTAATCACCGCTGCACGTTCTGCATCATCCCGTCGATGCGCGGGGATCTGGTCAGCCGTCCGATTGGCGACGTATTAAGCGAAGCGAAACGTCTGGTTGATGCCGGGGTCAAAGAGATTCTGGTGATTTCGCAAGATACCTCCGCCTACGGCGTAGATGTGAAGCACCGCACCGGATTCCATAATGGCGAACCGGTGAAAACCAGTATGGTGAGCCTGTGCGAGCAGTTATCAAAACTGGACGTCTGGACACGTCTGCACTACGTCTACCCCTACCCACACGTTGATGATGTGATTCCGCTAATGGCGGAAGGCAAAATCCTGCCCTATCTGGACATTCCGCTGCAACATGCCAGCCCGCGGATTCTTAAACTGATGAAACGTCCCGGTTCCGTTGACCGCCAGCTGGCGCGCATTAAGCAGTGGCGCGAAATCTGCCCGGAACTGACCCTACGCTCCACCTTTATTGTCGGCTTCCCCGGCGAAACGGAAGAAGACTTCCAGATGCTGCTCGACTTCCTGAAAGAGGCGCGCCTCGATCGTGTAGGCTGCTTCAAGTACAGCCCGGTGGAAGGCGCAGGCGCGAATGAGCTGCCGGATCAGGTGCCGGAAGAGGTGAAAGAAGAGCGCTGGAACCGCTTTATGCAACTGCAACAGCAAATCTCCGCTGAGCGCTTGCAGGAAAAAGTGGGCCGCGAAATTCTGGTGATCGTTGATGAGGTTGACGAAGAAGGCGCTATCGGGCGTAGCATGGCGGATGCGCCGGAAATTGACGGCGCGGTCTATTTGAACGGCGAAACCAACGTCAAGCCGGGCGATATCGTGCGCGTGAAAGTGGAAAACGCCGACGAATATGATTTGTGGGGCAGTCGGGTTTAACGCCACCTCCCCCGGCGCGGGTGCCGGATGTGTTATCCCGCCTGGCGAGACCGTTCCAGGCCCGCCAGGCGTCAACGCCACCGGGCTGGCTTACCCCTTAATCTTCGGGTCCAGCGCATCGCGCAACCCGTCGCCTAACAGGTTAAACGCCAGCACAGTCAGGAAAATCGCCACCGCCGGGAAGAGCGCTACGTGCGGCGCGATGACCATATCCGCCCGCGCTTCATTGAGCATCGCTCCCCACTCCGGCGTTGGCGGCTGCGCGCCTAATCCGAGAAATGACAGGCTTGCCGCGGAAATAATTGACGTACCGATACGCATCGTAAAGAAAACCACAATTGACGAGACCGTTCCCGGCAATATATGGCTAAACAAAATCGTCGTGTCGCTGGCGCCGATACTGCGGGCAGACTCAATAAACGTCTGCTGTTTTAAGACCAGGGTATTTCCGCGCACCAGACGAGCAAACGCCGGAATAGAGAAAATCGCCACCGCAACGATCACATTAGCAATACCGCTGCCTAACACCGCCACAACGGCAATCGCCAGCAAAATGCCGGGGAAGGCGAACAGCACATCGCAAATGCGCATAATAAAACGATCCCACCAGCCTTCATAATATCCCGCCAGCAATCCCAACACCGTACCAATTATCGCGCCGATAAATACCGCGAACACGCCCGCCGCCAGTGAGATCTGCGCCCCAACGAGAACCCGGCTAAAGATGTCTCTTCCCAGCGAGTCAACGCCAAACCAGTGCTGCAAAGAGGGGCCATTGTTCAGGCTATCGTAGTCAAAATAGTTTTCCGCATCGTAGGGCGTCAGCCAACGGGCAAAAATCGCCACCAGAATTAACGCCAGTACGAATCCCCCGGCGACCAACGCGACATGCTGGCGGCGAAAACGACGCCAGAACTCCCGCCACGGCGTGCGTATCTGGTCGGGTTTTACCACCGGCATAGCATGTAAAATCGCCTGACGGCGCCAGTTAAATAATCGCATCCTTACTTATACCTGATAGCCGGATTAATGGCGGCATAGAGGACATCCACCACTAAGTTGATAAGAATAAATTCCAGAGAAAACAGCAGCACTTCCGCCTGAATCACGGGGTAGTCGCGCATGTCGACGGAGTCGACCAGTAACCGCCCAAGCCCCGGCCAGTTAAACACTTTTTCGACGACGATCGATCCGCCAAGCAGAAAGCCAAATTGCAGTCCCATCATGGTGACGACCGGGATCATTGCATTGCGCAGGCCATGTTTTAACACCACCCACGTTTCACTGACGCCTTTCGCCCGCGCAGTCCTCATGTAATCCTCGCTCAGGACATCGACAAACGAGGAGCGCGTAAAACGCGCCATGACGGATGCCACCGCCGCGCCAAGCGTCAGGGAGGGTAAAATATAATGTTGCCAGCTATCCGCCCCCACGGTCGGTAGCCAGCCCAGATCCACGGAAAAAATCTGCATTAACAACATTCCCAGCGCAAAAGCCGGAAAAGAAATGCCGGTCACGGCAAGCGTCATTCCTAACCGGTCAGGCCAGCGATTACGCCACACGGCGGCGGCGATGCCGATCGCCATGCCAAACAGCACCGCCCATATCATACTGGTTATCGTCAGCCACAGCGTCGGCAAAAAGCGGCTGGCGATCTCCTCAGAAACCGGGCGGCGGGAAACCATTGACGTCCCGAAATCGCCTTGTAAAACATGGGTGATGTAACGCCAAAACTGGACATGAAGCGGCTGATCAAGTCCCAGCTGCTGACGAACCAGCGCGATCACCTGCGCGTCGGCTTCCGGTCCGGCTATCAGCCGCGCCGGGTCGCCGGGCAACAAATGAACAAATAAAAACACCAGCACTGCCACAATCAACAGCGTAGGAATTAATCCCAGCAGGCGCTTGAGAACATAGTTAAGCATCACACGAACCTTTTACCGGATGGCGGACAACGCGCGCGCCATCCAGCCCCATCGCATTACTTACTTCAAATCCGCATCGTCAAAGCTGAAACCGGTATCCGGCATAATCCAGAAACCGGTCAAATTTTTACTGTGCGCAGAAACCAATTTCTCCACCACCAACGGTATCCAGGGCGACTCTTTCCAGATAATATCCTGCGCCTCTTTGTACAATCGTGTTTTCTCCTGCGGATCGTTGGTCTTTAAGGCCGCCGCCAAATCGCTGTCGACCTGCTTGTTGCTGTAAAAAGCGGTATTAAACTGCGTCGGCGGCCAGTTTTGTGATGCGAAGAGCGGCGATAACGCCCAGTCAGCTTCGCCCGTCGACGCCGACCAGCCGGTATAGAACATTCGCACGCCGCTCTCTTTTTGCCCTTTGCCCTCGACTTCCGCGGCGCGCTGGCCGGCGTCCATCGCGGTTATCCGGGCTTTAATGCCAATCTGCGCCAGTTGCTGTTGGGTAAACTGCAACACTTTTTGCGCGGTGCTATGGTTGTGCGATGACCACAGCGTGGTACTGAAACCGTCTGGATACCCCGCCTCTTTCAACAGTTCGCGCGCTTTAGCCGGATCATAGGGCCATGGCTGATAGCTTTGCGCATAGGCTATCGACGGCGGCACCACGCCCGTCGCCGGCGTGGCGTATCCGGCAAACGCCACTTTAACCAGCGCCTGACGATTGATAGCGTAATTCAACGCCTCACGCACCTTAGGATTATCAAACGGCTTCTGCGTCACATTCATACTGATATAACGCTGCATAATGGACGGGCTGGCGACCAGTTCGAGGTTTTTATTTTTCGCCAATAACGCGGCCTGCTCATAAGGGATAGGAAAAGCAAATTGCGCTTCGCCGGTTTGCAGCATCGCCGCGCGGGTATTGTTGTCAGTAACCGGACGCCAGGTAATAGAATCCAGCTTGGGTAAGCCCTGCTGCCAGTAACCGGCGAACTTCTTCACTTTGACAAAGTCGGTCTGATTCCAGGTTTCAAGCTGGTATGGACCGGTACCGACCGGATGAAAACCAATATCCTTGCCATATTTTTCCAGCGCTTGCGGCGAGATCATCGCCGTCGCCGGGTGCGCCAGAATATTAATGAAAGCGGAGAACGGCTGTTTCAGGGTAATTTTTACCGTTGCCGGATCGACGACCTCCGTTTTTGCGATATTTTTATACAGGTTATAACGCTTGAGGTGGTTATCCGGATTGCTGGCGCGATCGAGATTCGCTTTCACCGCCGCCGCATCAAAATCCGCGCCGTCCTGAAATTTCACCCCCTGCCGTAGGGTAATGGTGTAGGTCAGACCGTCATCAGAAACGGTATAGCCTTTCGCCAGGACGTTTTTTACCTTCATGTCTTTATCCAGGCCAAACAGCCCCTGATAAAATGACTTCGCCACCGCCTGCGAGAGCGTATCGTTGGCGTCATACGGATCGAGCGTGGTGAAATTAGACCCTACCGCCACCACCACATCTTTGGCCGCCAGGGCCGGAAAAACCGCAATGGATGAGGCCAGTCCCAGCGCCGCCAGCCATTTATGCGTAATAAATTGCGTCATGTTGTTCTCCTGAAACCCTGCCTGTCTGAATGTTATAAGCGCGAGAGCGCATTATCCTGCAGCGGCCGCGCAACATAATGTCCCGGCCCGACCAACTGTAATGAAACGGCGGGCGTCTCTTCGCCACGTTTATGAATATTGCTGGGTATATCATCTGATAGCAGAACGCGCCGCGGCCGGTGTCTGGAGGGATCGGCAACCGGCACCGCCGCCATCAATTTACGCGTATAAGGATGCTGCGGATTTTCAAAAACGGCGCGCCGCGGCCCCATCTCAACAATTTGACCAAGATACATCACCGCCACGCGATGGCTAATTCGCTCCACGACCGCCATATCATGCGAAATAAACAGGTAGGCGATCCCCATTTCCCGTTGTAAATCGAGCAGTAAATTAATGATCTGCCCGCGAACGGAAACATCCAGCGCGGAGACCGCCTCATCGGCAATAATCACTTTAGGATTCAATGCCAGCGCGCGAGCTATGCAGATGCGCTGACGTTGACCGCCGGAAAACTCATGCGGATAACGCCAGGCATGTTCAGGACGTAATCCGACACGCTCAAGCAACCAGGCCACGCGCTTTGCCGCAGCGTCCCCCCGCCCCAGGCCATGAATCCGTAAAGGTTCCATAATGGAATACCCCACGGTCTGGCGCGGGTCGAGCGAGGCGTAAGGGTCCTGGAAAATACACTGAATATCGCGGCGCAACGGCTGGAGTTTACCCGCAGACAGCGTGTCAATGCGCTGTCCGTTAAAGATAATCTCCCCCTGCCGGGATTCAACCAACCGCAGCAGCGCGCGTCCGGTCGTCGATTTTCCGCTACCGGACTCGCCCACCAGCGATAGCGTTTCGCCGGGCCAGAGATCGAAACTGATATTCTCAACGGCATGAACTTCACACGTAACGCGGTTAAAGAGACCGCTACGCAGCGGGAATCGCGTCACCAGCCCCCGAACCTGGAGAATAGGCTCGCCTTCCACCACCGTGTCTTGCTCAATCTGCGATTCATAAAGGGCCGGTTCGTCAGCGGAAATCAACGGGAAACGGCGTGGCAGCGAGTGGCCGCGCATCGCGCCAAGCTGAGGGACGGCCGCCAGTAACGTTTGGGTATAAGGATGCGTCGGCGCATGGAAAATCTGCTCTACGCTGCCGGTTTCCACGGCCTCGCCCTGATACATCACCAGTACGCGATCGGCGATATCCGCCACGACGCCCATGTCGTGGGTGATAAAAATCACGCCCATCGACATCTCTTGCTGCAACACTTTGATAAGTTGCAGAATTTGCGCCTGGATAGTGACATCCAGCGCCGTGGTGGGTTCATCGGCAATCAATACCGCCGGACGGCAGGATAGCGCCATCGCGATCATGACTCGCTGGCGCATCCCGCCGGAAAGCTGATGCGGATAACGCGATAAAATCGCCTGCGACTCCGGGATCCGTACCTGATCGAGCATACGTTTCGCTTCCGCCAGCGCCTCTTCGTGGCTGGCGCCCTGATGCAAACGAATAGATTCGGCAATTTGCTCGCCAACGGTAAATACCGGGTTGAGCGAGGTCATTGGCTCCTGGAAAATCATGGCGATATCCGCGCCGCGCACACGCCGCATCTGCGCGTCACTCTGCTCAGACAGCTCAATCACCTGGCGATTACGCCGACGCAACAGCATTTCGCCGCAGCGCACGTTCGCGCCCGACTGCTCAATCAGCCGCATTAACGCCAGCGCCGTCACCGATTTTCCCGAGCCCGACTCGCCGACAATCGCCAGAGTCTCTCCACGCTTCAGGCGTAATGACACATTACGCACGGCGTCTACCTGTTGCCCTTCGTGGTGAAACGCGATATTCAGGCCACTGACGGACAGAACATCGCGGCTATCCAGTTCATCGCTGTGCGGCACCTGCGGCTCCTTATTCCCGGTAAATTCCTGTGGTCGGCGTATCCCCGGCATATCCCCAGGCGCGATACATCCCTTCGCTGTTAAACGGCAACGCGACATTACCTTCGTGATCAACGGCGATTAATCCACCGCTGCCGCCCAGCGCCGGTAATTTTTCCATCACCACGCGCTCACAGGCGTCGGCAAGGCTGAGTCCGCCATATTCCATCAATGCGGCGATATCGTAAGCCGCGAGCGTGCGAATAAAGACCTCTCCCGTTCCGGTACAGGAAACGGCGACGCTGGCGTTGTTGGCATAACACCCGGCGCCGACCAGCGGGCTGTCGCCGACGCGCCCGGGCAATTTATTGGTCATCCCGCCGGTAGACGTTGCCGCCGCCAGATTGCCGAATTTATCCCGCGCCACCGCGCCGACTGTACCCATTTTTTTCGTTTCGTCCAGCGGCGCGCCGCTGTGATCGAGCGCCATTTCACCCGCCGCACGCGCCGCCAGCAATTGCTCGTAACGCGCCGGGGTGGAAAAGATATCCGGCGAAACGCGCGCCATCCCCTGTGAAAAGGCAAAGTTTTCCGCCCCTTCCCCCACCATGAGTACATGCGGGCTGCGCTCCATCACCAGCCTGGCAGCGAGCACAGGATGGCGAACATGACTCACGCCCGCGACGGCTCCGGCTTTCAGGGTATTGCCGTCCATCACGCAGGCATCCAGTTCATGAGTCCCGTCTCGGGTATAGACCGCGCCGATACCCGCATTGAAGAGCGGACACGCTTCCAGCAGGCGCACCGCTTCCGTCACTACATCAAGCGCGCTGTCACCCGCTTCCAGCATCTTTTGCCCGCTTTCAACAATCTCTGACAACGCCTGGATATAGCGTAGCTCCTGCTCATGGCTCATTTGCGCGCGAGCAATCGCGCCTGCGCCGCCGTGAATCGCAATCACTGCTTTATTCATTTTTAGGGTCCATTACGGTGGCACACAACTTTTACTATAACTATCAGAATTGTTGTGAGTTATTCATTCGATTTTTGAATATAGAAAGATGCGTAAGGTATGTAAAGGCGCAAGGCCGTCTCTAAGACCGAGGTAGCATACTGCCCGCCACTGTTTTCTGACATAATAGCCGGATTCGATTTTGCCTCGCAGGAGTATGTTCATGGAATTTTCCGCCGGATTGATGCCGCTTGAAACGGCGCTGACCCAGATGCTTTCACGTATTACCCCTCTCACCGCCGTAGAAACGTTGCCGCTGGTGAACTGCTTTGGCCGCATCCTGGCGACCGATATCGTATCTCCCCTTGATGTCCCCGGCTTTGATAATTCAGCTATGGATGGTTATGCGGTACGTGTGGCGGATTTGTCCGCCGATAAGCCGCTGCCCGTCGCCGGCAAAGCATTTGCCGGTCAGCCCTACCAGGGAGAGTGGCCTGCGGGAACCTGCATTCGCATTATGACCGGCGCCCCGGTACCGGCAGGTTGCGAGGCGGTAGTCATGCAAGAGCAGACGGAACAAACCGATGACGGCGTGCGTTTTACCGCCGATGTTCGTTGCGGACAAAACATCCGCCGCCGCGGCGAGGATATTCGCCAGGATGCGGTGGTCTTTCCGGCCGGTACGCGCCTGACTACTGCCGAACTGCCAGTGCTGGCGTCGCTGGGAATTGCCGATGCGCAGGTTGTACGTAAAGTGCGCGTAGCGCTGTTCTCGACCGGCGACGAGCTCCAGCTTCCGGGCCAGCCGCTGGAGGCGGGACAAATTTATGACACTAACCGTCTAACTATACATTTGATGCTGCAACAGCTTGGCTGCGAAGTGATCAATTTAGGCATTATTCCTGACGATCCCGGTAAGCTTCGCGCCGCGTTTATCGACGCCGACAGCCAGGCCGATGTAGTGATAAGCTCCGGCGGCGTCTCGGTTGGTGAAGCGGACTATACCAAAACCATCCTTGAGGAGCTGGGCGAAATCGCCTTCTGGAAGCTGGCTATCAAGCCAGGCAAACCGTTTGCCTTCGGCAAGCTCAGTAATAGCTGGTTCTGTGGCCTGCCGGGGAATCCAGTCTCTGCGGCGCTCACGTTTTATCAACTGGTTCAGCCCTTACTGGCGAAGCTTGGCGGCAACACGGCAAGCGCAGTGCCGCCGCGCCAGCGTGTACGCACAGCATCTCGCCTGAAGAAAACGCCGGGGCGTCTCGATTTCCAGCGCGGCATTCTGCAACGTAGCGCCAACGGCGAACTGGAGGTCACGACCACCGGACACCAGGGTTCACATATTTTCAGCTCGTTTAGTCTGGGCAACTGCTTTATTGTGCTGGAGCGTGAACGCGGCAATGTTGAGCCGGGAGAATGGGTGGAAGTCGAGCCGTTTAATGCTCTGTTCGGAGGCCTGTAATGGCGGAACTTAGCGACCAGGAGATGCTGCGCTATAACCGACAAATTATTCTGCGCGGCTTCGATTTTGAAGGGCAGGAAGCGTTAAAAGATGCGCGGGTATTAGTGGTCGGGCTGGGCGGACTCGGCTGCGCGGCAACGCAGTATCTGGCCGGCGCTGGCGTCGGGCAACTGACGCTACTCGATTTTGATACCGTTTCCGTTTCCAATCTCCAGCGTCAAACCTTGCACAGCGACGCCACGGTCGGGCAGCCAAAGGTTGAGTCCGCCCGCGACGCGCTGGCGCGAATCAACCCGCATATTACCATTACGCCCGTTAACGCGCGGCTGGACGACGACGCTATGACCAGCCTGATTGCCGGGCATTCGCTGGTACTGGACTGTACTGATAACGTTAGCGTACGTAATCAACTTAACGCCGGGTGCTATACCGCGAAAGTGCCGCTAATCTCCGGCGCGGCAATTCGTATGGAAGGACAAGTTACCGTCTTTACGTATCGGGAAAACGAACCCTGTTACCGCTGCCTGAGCCGTCTGTTTGGCGAAAACGCTCTGACCTGCGTAGAGGCAGGGGTGATGGCGCCACTGATTGGCGTGATCGGTTCGCTACAGGCAATGGAGGCCATTAAGCTGCTGGCGCATTACGGTCAGCCTGCCAGCGGAAAAATCGTCATGTACGATGCGATGACCTGTCAGTTCCGCGAAATGAAGTTAATGCGCAACCCCGGCTGTGAAGTCTGCGGACAGTAGCCACTTTACGGATAAACATACCGAAGCACGGTTTATGGCCGTGCTGTATCAACAGATAATTACTGTCATCAGACGCAAAGCCAGCTTACCCAAGCTCCGACTGACGATCGGCTCAAGCAGCGCGGCATCATCTTAAACGCCATACCACAACCTCAAACCGTGATGTTGTACCTCATTTAACGCCTCTTTGTCAGAACCTCTCCATTCGTTGACGCACATCAAGATAACTTTCATTCGAAAGTAATTTAATCTTTATATGAAACAAGAGAGGCCGTTTATGATCTTCAATATTCAGCGCTATTCTACCCACGATGGCCCCGGTATCCGTACCGTAGTATTTCTCAAAGGCTGTTCGTTGGGCTGTCGCTGGTGCCAGAACCCGGAAAGCCGCGCCCGCGCTCAGGATCTGTTATACGACGCGCGACTGTGTCTCGAAGGATGCGACCTGTGCGCACAAGCCGCGCCGGACGTCATTGAGCGCGCGCTAAACGGCCTGCTCATCCATCGCGAGAAACTGACCGACGCCCATTTTTCCATCCTGGCGCATTGCTGCCCCACACAGGCGTTAACCGTGTGCGGCGAAATAAAAAGCGTGGATGAGATCATGGCGACGGTACTGCGCGATAAACCTTTTTACGATCGCAGCGGCGGCGGTCTTACGCTTTCCGGCGGCGAACCGTTTATGCAGCCGGAACTGACGGCAGAGCTGTTTAAAGCCAGCCATGACGCCGGTATTCATACAGCGGTTGAGACCTGTCTGCATGTTCCATGGAAATACATTGCGCCCTCACTGCCTTATATCGATCTGTTTCTGGCTGATTTGAAACATGTCGCCGACGGGCCGTTTAAGCAGTGGACCGATGGCAGCGCCTCGCGGGTGCTGGAAAATCTCAGGAAACTCGCCGCCGCGGGCAAAAAAATGGTGATTCGCGTCCCGCTGATTCAGGGATTTAATGCCGATGAGGAGACCATTAAAGCCATTACCGACTTTGCCGCCGACGAACTGCACGTCGGGGAAATTCATTTTCTGCCCTACCACACGCTGGGCATCAATAAATACCACTTACTCAGTCAGCCCTATCATGCCCCGGATAAACCACTGGATGCACCGGCGTTACTTGATTTTGCCCAGAAGTACGCCTGCCAAAAAGGTTTAACCGCGACCCTACGAGGATAATTATCATGACCCAACTGAAACTGGACACGCTCAGTGACCGCATTAAGGCGCACAAAACCGCGCTGGTACATATCGTGAAACCGCCGGTCTGTACCGAGCGCGCGCAGCATTATACCAAAATGTATCAGCAGCATCTGGATAAACCGATTCCGGTACGCCGCGCGCTGGCGCTGGCCCATCACCTGGCGGAACGCACTATCTGGATAAAACACGATGAACTGATCGTCGGCAACCAGGCAAGTGAAGTCCGCGCCGCGCCGATTTTCCCGGAATATACCGTCTCGTGGATTGAAAAAGAGATCGACGACCTGGCAGACCGGCCCGGCGCAGGTTTTTCCGTAAGTGAAGAAAACAAACGTATTCTGCACGACGTCTGTCCGTGGTGGCGCGGTCAAACCGTCCAGGATCGCTGCTACGGCATGTTTACCGATGAACAAAAAGGGCTTCTGGCGACTGGCATTATCAAAGCCGAAGGTAATATGACTTCCGGTGACGCGCACCTGGCGGTGAACTTCCCGCTGCTGCTGGAAAAAGGGCTTGATGGCCTGCGCGATAAAGTCGCCGAGCGCCGCTCACGCATCAACCTTACCGTGCTGGAAGATCTGCATGGCGAGCAGTTCCTGAAGGCGATTGATATTGTGCTGGATGCGGTAAGCCAGCACATCACGCGCTTTGCCGCGCTGGCGCGCCAGATGGCAGGCGAAGAGTCCCGTGAAAGCCGTCGTAAAGAGCTACTTACCATCGCCGAAAACTGCGAGGTGATCGCCCACCAACCGCCGCAGACCTTCTGGCAAGCACTGCAATTGTGCTACTTCATCCAGCTGATTCTACAAATTGAGTCTAACGGTCACTCGGTGTCATTTGGTCGTATGGACCAGTATCTTTACCCCTATTATCGTCGCGATGTCGAACTAAACCAGACGCTGGATCGTGAGCACGCCATTGAACTGCTGCACAGCTGCTGGCTGAAACTGCTGGAAGTAAACAAGATCCGCTCCGGTTCGCACTCTAAAGCCTCCGCGGGCAGCCCGCTGTATCAAAACGTCACCATTGGCGGTCAGAATCTCATCAACGGTCAGCCAATGGACGCAGTGAATCCACTGTCTTACGCCATTCTGGAGTCCTGCGGACGTCTGCGTTCTACCCAGCCCAACCTCAGTGTGCGTTATCACGCCGGAATGAGTAACGATTTCCTTGACGCCTGCGTCCAGGTCATCCGCTGCGGCTTTGGGATGCCGGCGTTTAACAATGATGAAATCGTCATCCCGGAATTTATCAAGTTGGGGATCGAACCACAGGACGCTTACGATTACGCGGCGATCGGCTGTATCGAAACCGCCGTCGGCGGGAAATGGGGTTATCGCTGCACCGGCATGAGCTTTATTAACTTCGCCCGCGTCATGCTGGCGGCGCTGGAAGGCGGTCGCGACGCCACCAGCGGCAAGGTATTTCTGCCGCAGGAAAAGGCGCTCTCCGCAGGCAACTTTAACAATTTTGACGAAGTGATGGCCGCCTGGGATACCCAAATTCGCTACTACACGCGCAAATCGATCGAAATTGAGTATGTGGTCGACACCATGTTGGAAGAGAACGTCCACGATATTCTGTGCTCAGCGCTGGTAGACGACTGTATTGAACGCGCGAAGAGTATCAAGCAAGGCGGCGCTAAATATGACTGGGTATCCGGTCTTCAGGTCGGTATCGCCAACCTGGGCAACAGCCTCGCCGCCGTGAAAAAACTGGTCTTCGAACAGGGCGTTATCGGTCAACAGCAGCTTGCCGCCGCGCTGGCCGATGACTTTGACGGGCTGACCCATGAGCAGCTGCGCCAGCGTCTGATTAACGGCGCGCCGAAGTACGGTAACGACGATGACAGTGTCGATACCCTGCTGGCGCGCGCTTATCAGACCTATATTGATGAGCTGAAGCAATACCATAACCCGCGCTATGGTCGTGGCCCTGTGGGCGGCAACTATTACGCCGGTACGTCCTCTATCTCAGCAAACGTGCCATTTGGCGCCGCGACTATGGCTACCCCGGATGGTCGCAAAGCGCATACGCCGCTGGCGGAAGGCGCAAGCCCTGCATCGGGTACGGATCATCTCGGCCCGACGGCGGTGATTGGTTCCGTAGGCAAATTACCTACCGGTTCCATTCTCGGCGGCGTGCTGCTCAACCAGAAACTGAACCCAACGACGCTGGAAAACGAATCCGACAAACAGAAACTGATGGTTCTGCTACGGACGTTCTTTGAGGTGCATAAAGGCTGGCATATTCAGTACAACATCGTGTCACGCGAAACGCTGCTGGATGCGAAAAAACATCCGGACCAGTACCGCGATCTGGTCGTGCGTGTGGCAGGCTACTCCGCCTTCTTCACCGCGCTGTCGCCGGATGCGCAGGACGATATCATCGCCCGTACCGAACATATGCTGTAATTTGCCCAGGCGCCATCGGCAATATGTCCGAACTGCCTGATGGCGCTACGTTTAACAGGCCTGCGCAGGCCTGTTAATCAGAAGGGATCGGTGCCGTCAAGCACGGCCTGAATGACGTTGAGCGCGCCTTGATGGTTATTATCATCAGTGTGATAACGTGAAAGCGCTTTGATATTGTCTGCGGCATTGCCCATGGCAAAAGAGTAATGCGCCATTTTCAACATTTCCGCATCATTACCGCTGTCGCCAATGGCGACGACATTCTGTGGCGACCTGTTCCAGCGCTTTAACAGACGACTGATGCCATTCGCTTTATGCAGTCCCGGGATAATCAGGTCGATAAAACCGAAGCCACTGGTGACGGGCTTCATGATGCCATCCAAAGATACGTGCAGTTTGTCGATAACCAGCGGAATTTGTTCATCGGGCAAATTCAGGGAGAACTTAAACAGGATATCGTCAATGTCGTGATAATCGTTTACCGGCTGCAGGCGGTGATAATGTTTGGCCATCAGCGCCACGAAAGTCTCGGGAGCGTTTTTGCTGACATAAGCGCTTTTCAGACCGCAGGCGACGAAGTTAAGCTGCTTATCCTTCAGCAGTTCGCCAATCACAATCCGCGATTCATGCCGGGTTAGCTCCCCGTGAAACAACTGCTTGCCATGTTCATACACCAGCGCGCCATTTTCTGCGACAAAGGAAATTTCGTCTTTCAGCTCGGGGAAGAAGGAGATCAACTGGTAGTACTGATTACCGCTGGCGACCACAAATTCGATATTACGTTTTTTCAGTTCCTGGTATTGCGCCATGAAGCGTACACGATCGTACTGCTTGGCATCGTCGAGAAAAGTGCCGTCCATATCTGTAACGACAACGTTAACGGTCATACTTAAGCTCCTGGCTGTAACTGCGACCAGAAACATTTTAATAACAATGTGAGCAGAACCACAAATTTATTTCGAATGAAAAGTGGCTGAACGAAAGGAATAGCCGCATAAGACATTAAGGCGTCCTGGCCACCTTACGTTTTCCTCTCGCTTCCCTCTTTGTGCGCTCCTGCAATATTTTAAACTTGCATTAACCTTATTTTAACTTAAAGTATCAGATGTAACTAATTTTACTTTCGAACGAAAGATGGTGAGGTTGATATGACAACTCCTTTTACCCACGAAACGCTACCCGCCGACCCAAAAGCGGCCATTCGTCAGATGAAGCAGGCGCTACGCGCGCAAATCGGCGACGTACAGGCGGTGTTCGACCGTTTGAGCGCCACCATAGCAGCCCGGGTGGCGGAAATTAACGATCTGAAGGCGCAGGGACAGCCGGTATGGCCAATTATCCCTTTTAGCGAACTGGCGATGGGCAACATTAGCGATGCCACCCGCGCCGAGGTTAAGCGCCGCGGGTGCGCGGTGATTAAAGGTCATTTTCCACGCGAACAGGCGCTGGCATGGGACCAGTCGATGCTCGACTATCTGGACAAGAACCATTTTGACGAGGTGTATAAAGGACCGGGGGATAATTTTTTCGGTACGCTGAGCGCCTCCCGACCTGAAATCTATCCTGTCTACTGGTCGCAGGCGCAAATGCAGGCCCGCCAAAGTGAAGAGATGGCGCTGGCGCAGTCGTTCCTCAACCGTCTATGGCAGGTAGAGCGCGACGGCAAGCGATGGTTTAATCCGGATATCAGCATCATTTACCCGGATCGCATCCGTCGCCGCCCGCCGGGCACCACATCCAAAGGACTGGGAGCGCATACCGACTCCGGCGCGCTGGAGCGCTGGCTGCTACCAGCCTATCAGCAGGTATTCGCCAGCGTGTTTAACGGCAACGTCGAGCAGTACGATCCGTGGAATGCGGCGCACCGTACCGAAGTTGAAGAGTATACGGTGGATAATACCACCAAATGCTCGGTATTTCGCACCTTCCAGGGCTGGACCGCGCTCTCCGATATGCTGCCCGGCCAGGGGTTGCTTCATGTCGTCCCTATCCCGGAGGCGATGGCGTATATTCTGCTGCGCCCGCTGCTGGATGATGTCCCGGAAGATGAATTATGCGGCGTCGCGCCGGGCAGGGTGCTGCCGGTTTCTGAACAGTGGCATCCTTTACTGATGGCGGCGTTAACCAGCATTCCGCCGCTGGAAGCCGGGGATTCCGTGTGGTGGCATTGCGATGTCATCCACTCCGTCGCCCCCGTCGAAAATCAGCAGGGCTGGGGCAATGTGATGTACATTCCTGCCGCGCCAATGTGTGAGAAGAATCTGGCCTATGCGCGTAAGGTGAAAGCGGCGCTGGAGACAGGCGCATCACCGGGCGATTTCCCGCGCGAGGACTATGAAACCACCTGGGAAGGGCGTTTCACGCTGCGCGATCTGAATATTCACGGCAAGCGGGCATTAGGTATGGACGTTTGACGGTCGTACCGCCCTTCCCGCTCACCTGCGGTGTGCCCTTTGCCTGGGCGCACCCGTCTTACCGAACCTACGCGCCAGGATACGTAGGCCCGGTAAGCACAGCGCCACCGGGCGTCAGTGTTTAGCTTTCAATCCCTTTACTACGCAAATAATCGTCGTAGTTGCCGCTGAAGTCCACCACGCGCTCCGGCGTAATTTCAGGAACTGAAAAAGCGCGGCATTGAGTTCGTTGTCGCCAGCGGTAATCAGTATTACCAGCTTATTTCGTTCTTTCCTGAGCTAAAGGATGAGATCTCTTTTGTCGCGGAAAACGGCGCACTGGTTTACGAACATGGCAAGCAACTGTTCCACGGCGAACTGACCCGGCATGAATCGCGTATTGTGATTGGCGAGTTGCTGAAAGATAAGCAACTTAATTTTGTCGCCTGCGGTCTGCAAAGTGCATATGTCAGCGAAAATGCGCCAGAAGCATTCGTTACCCTGATGGCAAAACACTACCATCGCCTGAAACCTGTAAAAGATTATCAGGAGATTGATGACGTACAGTTCAAGTTTTCGCTCAACCTACCGGATGAACAAATCCCGTTAGTGATCGACAAACTACACGTTACGCTCGATGGCATTATGAAGCCCGTCACAAGTGGTTTTGGCTTTATCGATCTGATTATTCCCGGCCTGCATAAAGCAAACGGTATTTCGCGGTTACTCAAACGCTGGGATCTGTCGCCACAAAATATGGTAGCGATTGGCGACAGCGGCAATGACGCAGAGATGCTAAAAATGGCGCATTATTCCTTTGCGATGGACAATGCCGCAGAAAACATTAAATAAATCGCCCGTTACGCTACCGATAATAATAATCATGAAGGCGCACTGAATGTGATTCGGGCTGTGCTGGAAAATAAAGTGCCGTTTACACTTTAACGAGAGTCGGGGCAATCGCCCCGATTTCTCAATGAGCATTACACTCATCTTCTTCAATCAGTTCAACCACTAATGTGGTTCCAGGCCCCTGTAAGTAATATTCATCGTCAAGGGGATCGCGCAGTTTCATAAATGTCGTTTTACCGACTTGCATGGTATGCCCGGCAGCCATTTCTGCTCCACTTTCAAGCAGGTAACGCAGAACATTATTGAAAATATCAGAATATTTTTGCCCTTCGTGATGACCTTGTGCGTGTGCTGCGAAATCTGGTAGCCCAAAGCAATCAGCACCATAGGTACGCATCCATACGCCTTCGATATCCTCAACTTCATATTTCACAAATCCACAAAATAGAGAGGTCAGCGGGAAACCTTCACGCAACATTTCCAGACTATGCTTACCCAACTCCTGAGACTTAAATACCCCCGCAGGTAATGAAGTGTGAGCCGATTCATTTAATACAGCGACAGCCCCCATGCTACTTAATGCACCTGCAACCACAGCCAACGCAACATATTGCTCTAAAGGTGAAGTATCATACCCCTTATAATATAAAATAATATTTGCACTGGTTGCCCGTACTTGCTCTTTTACTTCCTGGGGATAATGAGCTGGCGCGACGCATTGTTCGATTGATTCCTGAGGGTAAGGCGTTTTAAATCCAACCATCGATATTACATGCTTACCCCATCCTGCTAAACCAAAAAAATCCAGTTCAGGGACAAGTTCACACGTTGCCTGTTTCATACTGGAATGATAATTACGCAACAAGCGGGTGAGTTCTTTTGAATTATTTTCCGGGAGAGTATCAAATACAACAACTAAACTTAGTGGGTTATCAATTTCAGCATTCGCTACTAAAACACCTTGTATATTAGATGAGTTTTTTTCTTTACGGCCAAAAAAGCGTTCCAAAATGCTCATATTTATTCCTTTTGTTGAACAATAAAGGAATATAAAATAGCACTTGAATTCTTATAAAGAAAATAACATTACAATATGTTTACCACAAAATATATTCGCAATTTTTATGATAGATCCTCTTCTTTCATTTAATTTTAAAATAGAATATTAAGAGCCTATCCCACCAGGAGTTATTGGCGCAGCCAGTTTGGACACGGACAGCGCGCAAAAACCGGAGCGTACACGTAGTACGTGAGGTTTGACTCGCTACGCTCGCCCTTCGGGCCGCCGCTAGCGGCGTTCAAAACGCTAACGCGTTTTGGCGAGCACTGCCCAGGTCCAAAATGGCAAGTAAAATAGCCCTAATGGGATAGGCTCTAAGAGTATATATAATTTTCACATTGCATTCGGAAAAAATAAAAATTACCTTGTTAACATTCTGTAACCCCGACGCTATCGGGGTTACAGACAATAACTTACTCGATCCCTTTACTACGCAAATAATCGTCGTAGTTGCCGCTGAAGTCCACCACGCGCTCCGGCGTAATTTCAATGACGCGGGTTGCCAGCGAGCTGACGAACTCACGGTCGTGCGAAACAAAGATCAGCGTGCCCTGATACAGCTCCAGCGCCATATTCAGCGATTCGATCGACTCCATATCCAGGTGGTTAGTCGGTTCGTCCATGATCAGGATATTCGGCTTTTGCATCATCAGTTTGCCGAACAGCATACGGCCCTTCTCGCCACCGGAGAGGACTTTGGCAGGCTTTTTGATATCATCCTGGCTAAATAGCAGGCGGCCCAGAATACTGCGCACTGCCTGCTCGTCGTCGCCTTCCTGTTTCCACTGACTCATCCATTCAAACACCGTCAGGTCATTTTCGAATTCATATTCGTGGTCCTGCGCGTAGTAACCAATACGCGCGTTTTCCGACCATTTAACGGTGCCGTGATCGGCGTCCAGATCGCCAACCAGCGTCTTCAGCAGCGTAGATTTACCCACGCCATTGGTGCCGAGTACCGCCAGCTTCTCGCCGACTTCGAGCAGCAAATTGACATTTTTAAACAGCGGACCGTTATCAAAACCTTTCGTCAGCGCCTCCACTTCCAGAGCGTTACGGAACAGTTTTTTATCCTGCTCAAAACGGATGAACGGGTTCTGACGGCTGGAGGCTTTCACCTCTTCCAGCTTGATTTTATCAATCTGCCGCGCGCGCGACGTTGCCTGACGCGATTTAGAGGCATTGGCGCTAAAACGGCTAACAAAAGATTGCAGCTCGGCAATTTGCGCTTTTTTCTTCGCATTATCGGCCAACAGACGTTCACGCGCCTGGGTCGCCGCCGTCATATACTCATCATAGTTACCCGGATAGACGCGCAAGTCGCCGTAATCCAGATCCGCCATATGCGTACAAACCATGTTCAGGAAGTGACGGTCGTGCGAAATGATGATCATCGTGCTATCGCGCTCGTTCAGCACCTGCTCCAGCCAACGGATAGTATCAATATCCAGGTTGTTGGTCGGTTCGTCGAGCAACAGGATGTCCGGATTAGAGAATAACGCCTGCGCCAGCAGCACACGCAATTTCCAGCCTGGCGCGACTTCACTCATCAGACCGTAATGCTGCTCCAGCGGGATGCCCACCCCCAACAGCAGTTCGCCCGCGCGCGCCTCAGCGGAATAACCGTCCATCTCGCCGTATTTTACTTCCAGATCGGCGACTTTATAGCCGTCTTCTTCGCTCATTTCCGGCAAGGCGTAGATACGGTCGCGCTCCTGCTTGACTTCCCACAGTTCGCCATGCCCCATAATGACAGTATCAAGTACGGTGAATGTTTCAAAAGCGAACTGGTCCTGACGCAGCTTACCGATGCGCTCATTAGGATCGAGGGAAACATTGCCCAGCGTCGGCTCCAGGTCGCCGCCGAGGATTTTCATAAAAGTGGACTTTCCGCTACCGTTGGCGCCAATCAGGCCGTAACGGTTGCCGCCGCCAAATTTGACGGAAATGTTTTCGAACAGCGGCTTACTGCCGAACTGCATGGTAACGTTGCTGGAAACTAACACAGGCTTATCCTGAAAAAAGATGTGACAAACCGCTTATTATGCCACAAGTCTGAAATAAGATCGCGCCCTGTACAAAGGGCTACACTGAACCGTAAGGGAAAAAAACGTGATTTCGTACACATCTGAATTCCCTGTTTACTGGAATGCACCTATAATGCGCTCCCAACATGACAGAATTCTCAACCTACTAGCCTGCTTGGCACAGAATCTCGCATAACATGAATATGAAATTAACAACGCTTTTCGCGGCGGCTTTCGCTGTAGTTGGTTTTTGTAAAACAGCCTCAGCAGTCACTTACCCGCTGCCTACCGATGGTAGCCGTTTAATTGGGCAAAATCAGGTCATCACCGTTCCGGAGGGCAATACCCAGCCGCTGGAGTATTTTGCCGCGGAGTACCAGATGGGGCTCTCCAACATGCTGGAAGCCAACCCGGGCGTGGATACCTTCCTGCCGAAGGGCGGTACCGTGCTGAATATTCCGCAGCAGCTGATCCTGCCGGATACCGTACACGAAGGCATTATCATCAATAGCGCGGAAATGCGCCTCTATTACTACCCGAAAGGCACAAACACCGTTATCGTCCTGCCGATTGGGATCGGTCAGTTAGGTAAAGACACGCCTATCAACTGGACGACCAAAGTTGAACGTAAAAAAGCCGGTCCGACCTGGACGCCTACGGCAAAAATGCACGCTGAATATCGCGCCGCCGGCGAGCCGCTGCCTGCGGTCGTGCCTGCGGGCCCGGATAACCCGATGGGCCTGTACGCGCTGTACATCGGTCGCCTGTATGCTATTCACGGCACCAACGCCAACTTCGGCATCGGGCTTCGCGTGAGCCACGGCTGCGTACGTCTGCGCAACGACGATATCAAATTCCTGTTTGAAAATGTGCCGGTCGGTACCCGCGTGCAGTTTATCGATGAACCGGTAAAAGCCACCACCGAGCCGGACGGTAGCCGTTACATTGAGGTGCATAACCCGCTGTCAACGACGGAAGCGCAGTTTGAAGGTAAGGAAGCGGTGCCGATCACGCTTAATAAGAGTATCCTGGCCGTCACCAACGAGCCTGACGTTGATCAGACCGTCGTACAACAGGCAGTTCAGGATCGTTCCGGGATGCCGGTTCGTCTGAACTGACAGACTCTGCCTGCGAAGCCCGATAGATACTATCGGGCTTCTCTTACGGCACCAGTTGCAATAATCCATATCCCACCAGCGCCGCCCATGCCAGCATCGGCAACGAATAGAAATGAAATCGCCACCAGATTCGGCGATCGTTCGCCATCCGTAAAGCAATAAGATTTGCCAGCGACCCCGGCAGCAGACCAAACCCGCCGATATTCACCGCCCACGCCAGCAGCGTCGAGGCCGGTACATAGTTCAGCAGGAGAATGGTACTGGGCACATTACTGATAACCTGAGACAAGCCGATAGCGGTTAGCCAAAGTCCCAGGTGAGACAGTGCGCCAACCTGGTTGAAAACGCCCTGCAACGCCGGCAATTGCGTTAGCAGATGGACATCAATAAACATCGCCATAAATACCAGCAGCAGCGTCCAGTCCACGCTGACTATCACCCTGCGCGCCAGCACAATAAACCCAGCCGCCACCAACACCAGTCCCCATAACTCTTGCCTGAGCTCCAGCGCGGTAAGAAAAACGACATATAATGCCAGGCAACTCCACACCAGACGGGGCTGCCACTGCGGCGAACGCGTACCGGTATGATACTGTAACGCCCTACCCGGAAAACAAAACCAGCACAGGAGCAGTAACGTCAGCATCATCATGACGGCAAGCGGCGCCATTTGCCCGCTAAATTCAGCAAAGGTTAAGCCGGAGCGTCCCCACAACAGAATATTTTGCGGATTACCGACAGGCGTCAGCAGCGAACCAGCGTTCACCGCCAACGCTTCAAAAATAATCAATCGGTTGACCGGAATCGCGCACAGTTTTTTTAACGTTATCGTCAGCGGCACAACGATAAACAGCGCGACATCGTTTGTCAGAAAGGTCGACAGCGCCGCCGCAGCCAGCACCAGGAACATCGCCAGTTGCCGCTCGGTATGAAATCGGCGCGTCATCTTGCGTCCCAGCACATCAAAATAGCCGCTCAGCTCAACGCCTTTAGTGAGCAACATTAACCCACTGAGGGTAATAATGGTGTGCCAGTCAATCGCGCCAGGCCAGGCGCGGGGCGCAAAAGGAACAAACAGGCTTAACGCCATCCCCACAATGATCAACAACTGAAAAAAACGGTCACGCCGCAGCGCCCGTAAAAAGGCCAGACTCATTCTGCAGATGTTCCATGCTGTTGCGTGAAGGCCAAAAAGGCATCCAATGTCTCCTGGCTGACATGGTGTTCCATCCCTTCCGCATCACGACGCGCGATCTCCGGACTTACGCCTAATACCAGTAAAAAATTTTCGACAATTTGGTGCCGCTCGCGGCTTTCCTGCGCCAGCTTCTCCCCTTCCGGCGTCAGAAAAACGCCGCGCCAGGGGATCATTTGAATAAATCCTAACGATGCCAGGCGCTTAAGCATTTTGGCCACAGTCGGCTGGGAGACGCCGAGCCGCGCCGCCATATCCACCTGACGCGCTTCCCCTACCTCAATAATTAAATCGGAAATCAGCTCAACGTAGTCGTCTATCAACTCACGGCGATGCGCCTCTCTGACCTGACGAAATCCTTCAACGTGTTCTTCTACGTTCACCAATTGCGTCACTTTTTTTGTTGTTGGCGTACCTGCGCGACGACCCATTTTGCTTCCTCGTTTCTGTGACGCGTTAACGCGTCAGCTGACAGAGCGCTCATTGTAAACCAGAGTTGTCCGGGCACAAAAAATTAACGTTTTAGCAATAGCTATAAAACATAGCCTGTGCTATATCTGTATGTAATGCAGACATCCCTCACGGATCGATGGGATAGAAACATCAGGAGGTTTATATGAACGAATTTAAGAGGTGTATACGCGTGTTCAGTCACTCTCCCTTTAAAGTCCGGTTAATGCTGCTCTCTATGTTGTGCGATATGATCAACGGCAAACCGGAGCAGGATAACCCTTCCACGAAATAACGCGGCGGTGCGGTACGCCGCTTTATTTTGCATCCTCAACGGAAATGGCGCCCATTTCCCCTGTTTTTTTGTGGTTTTGCTATTCTCTTCGCAAAACATTTTCTTTCCGGCGGTTGACCTTCTTACCCGCACGCTCTATCTTCTGGCAGCCCTGAATATTTTGCGACTCGCCGTTGCGAACCCAATACCTTTTTTACGCATAATCAGGCAGGTAATGACCCTTCGCGCCAGGGTTAGCACATGGCGTTTTTGCAATAGTGGCATATGAATTCAACCCTTATCGATTCACTTCTGGCCCGTCGTCGGGCTGTAAGCCCGTGGGCGGGCCTCTACTTTTTACAGTCGCTGCTGATTAACCTCGCGCTCGGCTACCCCTTTAGCCTGCTTTATACCGCGGCGTTTACCTGCCTGTTGCTGTTGCTCTGGCGCTACCTGCCCCGCGGACAAAAAGCGCTGCTCGGCATCTGTTCGCTGGTAGCCGCTTGCTATTTTCCCTTTGGCCAGGCTTACGGCGCGCCGAACTTTAATACGCTGCTGGCGCTGCACTCCACCAATATGGAAGAGTCGAGCGAAATCCTGACCATCTTCCCGTGGTATAGCTACCTGACCGGACTTTTTATTTTTGCGCTGGGTATTATTGCGCTTCGCCGCCGAAAAGAAGAGGTCAGGCCGCGCTGGAATAGCCTCGACAGCCTGTGCCTGCTGATCAGCGTAGCGGCATTTTTCGTCGCGCCGGTACAAAATCTGGCCTGGGGCGGCGTTTTTAAGGTTATTGATACCGGCTATCCGGTTTTTCGCTTCGCCAAAGACGTTATCGTCAATAACAACGAAGTCATTGAAGAGCAGCACCGTATGGCGCAGCTATCCGGCATAAAAGATAGCTGGACGGTTACTGCGGTGAAACCCAGATATCACATCTATGTCGTGGTGATTGGTGAAAGCGCGCGACGGGATGCCATGGGCGCTTTCGGCGGCCACTGGGATAATACCCCCTTCGCCAGCCATGTGAATGGCGACTTCTTTATGGATTACATCGCCGCCAGCGGCTCAACGCAAAAATCGCTCGGTTTAACGCTCAATCGCGTGGTGGATAACAAACCGCAGTATCAGGATAATTTCGTCACGCTGGCTAACCGCGCCGGTTTTCAGACATGGTGGTTTTCCAATCAGGGGCAAATCGGCGAATACGACACGGCCATCGCCAGTATCGCCAAACGCGCCGATGAAGCGCATTTCCTGAAAAACGGCGATTTTGAAGCGGATAAAAATACTCGCGACGAAGCGCTGTTAACCATGACGGCGCAGGTATTGGCGACAGAACGCACGCAACCGCAGTTGATTGTGTTGCATTTAATGGGGTCGCATCCCCAGGCCTGCGACCGTACTCAGGGAAAATACGCGACGTTTGTCCAGTCGAAAGAGACGTCTTGTTATTTATACACCATGACGCAAACCGACAATTTGCTCCGTCAGCTCTATACTCAGCTTCGTCATAGCGGCGACAGTTTTTCGCTCGTCTATTTCTCCGATCACGGGCTGGCGTTTAAAGAGCGCGGCAAAGCGGTACAGTACCTGGCGCATGACGACAAATTCCAGCAAAACTTCCAGGTGCCGTTTATGGTGCTATCCAGCGACAGTAAAGCGCATCGGATCATTAAAGCTCGCCGTTCCGCGAACGATTTCCTGAGTTTTTTCTCGCAATGGACAGGAATTAGCGCTAAAGAGATCAAAAATCGCTATCGATTTATTTCGGAGCAGAAAGCCGGGCCCGTTTATATCACCAATTTCAAATTACAAAAAGTGGACTATAACCATCTGGGCAGCGATATTTTTTCACTAAAATAATGCACGTTTCAGGCAAAAAAAATCCGCCCCGAAAGGCGGATTTTTCATTTTCACCGACGTGATTAGAAGCGGTAACCTACGCCAGCAATCCAGGTGCCAACGTCAACGCTACGAATACGGCTCTGCTCGTAAGAGAAGTCCAGAGCAACATTTTCCATCGGGTTGAATTGCAGACCAGCGCCATAGGAGAAGCCATAATCGCTGGTGTCATGTTTATAGGTTGGGTAATCGGTCGTCTGGAATTTACCGTAACCCACACCGACTACACCGTAGATGCTCGCCCAATCGTTCAGACGGTAAGCCGGGCCGGCAGTGATGCCGTAGTACTGACCTTTGTTGTAATCGCCCGCACCGTTAGTACGATCTTTTTCGGTGTAGGTGAAGGAACCGATTACGCCCAGCGGGTTGTCGTCCTGCTCGTAACGATACTTCAGGTTGAAACCGCTCATTTTATTCGCTACGCCCTGCGCGTCGCTCTGAGCGTAACCACCGGTAACGGTAGAAGTAGCAGCTACTGCAGTACCTGCGGAAAAAGCCAGAACAGCGGCCAGTGCTGAAAGACATGCAATTTTTTTCATAACCACCTCAAATGTGCTTCAAGTAAGTCCTAAGTTTTAAATATATCAAAAATTAATGGGAAACTCTTTGCGATTCACGGTGTCTAAGGGCGCCTTTCATGTAACAGAACGTTTCCATATCGCGCTATCTTATTCAATTAACATCACTTTTCCGGCTGATTGCACCAATAATGCGCGTGCGACGCGATACATTCATCCAGATTATTCCTAAACTAACAGTCTATTTATCCATCAATTTAAGTTCATTTTATGGAATCCTGGAAATTTTTTTTCAACAAATCCTCAACCGCCGCGGGGAATTTCCATTACACTGCCACCTTTACTCGTACTGACATTTTTTGACAGGAGAAAGGATGCCGGGGTCAACACGTAAACTACCAGTCTGGTTGCCCATTTTGGTTTTGCTCATTGCCATGTCCTCTATTCAGAGTGGCGCTTCACTGGCAAAATCGTTATTTCCTCTTGTCGGCGCGCCGGGTGTAACGGCGCTTCGTCTGGCGTTGGGAACGCTTATCCTTATCGCCTTTTTCAAACCCTGGCGTTTGCGTTTTGCCAAAGAGCAGCGGCTGCCTTTACTGTTTTATGGTCTGTCGCTGGGCGGGATGAACTATCTATTTTATCTGTCGATTCAAACGGTGCCGTTGGGTATTGCGGTCGCGCTGGAATTTACCGGTCCTCTGGCGGTCGCGCTGTTTTCATCCCGGCGGCCGGTAGATTTTATTTGGGTCGTACTGGCTGTGCTTGGACTCTGGTTCCTGCTGCCATTAGGACAAGATATGTCTCACGTCGATCTTACCGGGGCCGCGTTAGCGCTCGGCGCTGGCGCCTGTTGGGCTGTCTATATTCTTACCGGCCAGCGAGCAGGCGCGGAACATGGTCCGGCCACGGTGGCGGTAGGCTCGCTGATTGCCGCCATCATTTTCGTGCCGATTGGCGCAGTTCAGGCTGGCGATGCGCTATGGCACTGGTCGATTCTTCCCTTAGGGTTAGCGGTCGCTGTGCTTTCTACGGCGCTGCCTTATTCACTGGAAATGATTGCGCTGACGCGCCTGCCAACCCGCACCTTCGGTACGCTGATGAGCATGGAACCCGCGCTGGCCGCCGTTTCCGGGATGATTTTTCTGGGCGAAACGCTTACGGGCATACAAATCATGGCCCTGTGCGCCATCATTGCCGCCTCAATGGGTTCTACCCTAACGATTCGACGCGAACCGCAAATTAAACAAGTTGACGTAAAATAGTTTCTTATTCTGCATGATGTGCATAATCATGCAGAATATCACCTCGTTATTCACCTTTTATTATTGCGCTATTACTTCGTCATTTTTTGTCATATTTTTTCTCATTTTTTACATTAAAATGAGAATTATTACCCACCAAACAGCAAACTCGTCTAACCAGTTGATTTTTAATCAAAATAAATATTAAATCTTGTCTGTACTATTAAAGTGATAGGTAAATTCAAAAAAGCAAAGTTAAAAACCGGTGCTATACTTATTTTCGTTAATTACCTGGGACACAAACATCAAGAGGATATGAGATTATGAGTACCGCTAAACTGGTAAAAACAAAAGCGTCTAATCTGCTTTATACCCGTAACGATGTATCAGAGAGCGATAAAAAAGCGACGGTTGAGTTGCTTAATCGTCAGGTGATCCAGTTCATTGACCTGTCGCTGATCACGAAACAGGCCCACTGGAACATGCGCGGTGCTAACTTTATTGCCGTTCATGAGATGCTGGATGGCTTCCGTACCGCACTGACCGATCATCTGGATACTATGGCCGAGCGCGCCGTACAGCTTGGCGGTGTGGCGTTAGGCACCACGCAAGTTATCAACAGCAAAACTCCACTGAAAAGCTATCCGCTCGACATCCATAACGTGCAGGATCACTTAAAAGAACTGGCCGATCGCTACGCTGTTGTCGCTAATGATGTTCGCAAAGCTATCGGTGAAGCCAAAGATGAAGACACTGCCGATATCTTTACCGCCGCATCACGCGACCTCGATAAATTCCTGTGGTTTATCGAATCCAACATCGAATAAATCTATCTCTACCCTGAATACTTCGAGTTGCAGGAAGGTACAAACGCAGCGAATCCGCAGAAGCCTGACTTCCGTCGGTAACTGAAGCGAACGCACCTGCAACTTGATGTACACAGGTATATAAGTCATCCCTATACCCCTGCCTGGCACAGGGGTTTTGCACTTAAATAGTGCACACGTCTTGTACTCCCCTCCGATAAAAGTGAATTATTTGTAATAATTACATCACACAATCGTTAATTAAAGATTGTTTTAACAACAATTTTTACGCTAAATAGACCCTGTATCTCTACTTTGTTATTCATGCACTAAATCAGTGCCCCAAAACAGTGCGGCATACTGGTTTTGCCCGACTTATTGTGCACAGGAATGATTGACGCTTCTGTTAAAACAATGAGTTACATAATTGGCATGATTTTTTCATTACGCTACATGTTCTCGCAGGGGATCGCCCCGTGGATAGAAAAGGAAATGCTATGAAGTCTCTATTAAAAGTTTCACTGGCTGCACTTACCCTGGCTTTTGCGGTGTCTTCGCACGCTGCGGATAAGAAACTCGTGGTGGCAACCGATACGGCGTTCGTTCCGTTTGAATTTAAACAGGGCGACAAATACGTCGGTTTTGATGTTGATCTGTGGGACGCTATCGCGAAAGAACTGAAGCTGGACTACACCCTGAAACCGATGGATTTCAGCGGCATTATTCCGGCATTACAAACCAAAAATATCGATCTGGCGCTGGCGGGTATTACGATTACGGACGAGCGTAAAAAAGCGATCGACTTTTCCGATGGCTATTACAAAAGCGGTCTGCTCGTGATGGTGAAAGCCAACAATAACGACATTAAAAGCGTTAAAGACCTCGATGGCAAAGTCGTTGCCGTGAAGAGCGGAACCGGGTCGGTGGATTACGCGAAAGCGAATATCAAAACCAAAGACCTGCGTCAGTTCCCGAACATTGATAACGCGTACATGGAATTAGGCACCAACCGCGCAGACGCCGTTCTGCATGATACGCCGAACATCCTGTACTTTATCAAAACCGCAGGCAACGGCCAGTTCAAGGCGGTAGGCGAATCGCTGGAAGCACAGCAATACGGAGTTGCCTTCCCGAAAGGCAGCGATGAACTGCGCGAGAAAGTCAACGGCGCGCTGAAAACGCTGCGTGAGAATGGCACCTATAACGAAATCTACAAAAAATGGTTCGGTACAGAACCTAAATAAAACGACCTGATGTTGGCTTGTGGCCCGGTAGTGAGGACGCTCACCGGGCCTACAGCTCTTTCCGTGACGGATAAGACACTTTCCGCCATTTCCGCGCCGGATAGAGCATTTGACTATTTACACCACGGTAACAGGAACGACATATGCAGTTTGACTGGAGCGCCATCTGGCCCGCCATTCCGCTTTTGCTTGAGGGCGCTAAAATGACCCTGTGGATCTCGGTCCTCGGTCTGGCTGGCGGCCTGGTTATTGGACTGGCGGCAGGTTTTGCCCGTACGTTTGGCGGCTGGTTCGCTAACCACATCGCCCTGGTTTTCATTGAAATTATTCGCGGCACGCCCATCGTTGTCCAGGTCATGTTTATCTACTTTGCCCTGCCGATGGCATTTAATGATTTGCGTATTGATCCGTTCAGCGCAGCGGTCGTGACAATTATGATTAACTCCGGCGCTTATATCGCGGAAATTACTCGCGGCGCAGTACTATCCATTCACAAAGGTTTTCGCGAAGCGGGTCTGGCGCTGGGCCTTTCTCGCCGGGAAACCATCCGCCATGTTATTTTACCGCTTGCTCTGCGCCGTATGCTGCCGCCGCTGGGCAATCAGTGGATCATTAGCATCAAAGACACCTCGTTGTTTATTGTTATCGGCGTAGCCGAGCTGACCCGTCAGGGCCAGGAAATTATTGCCGGTAACTTTCGCGCCCTGGAAATCTGGAGCGCCGTGGCCGTCTTCTATTTGATCATTACGCTGGTGCTGAGCTTTATTTTGCGTCGTCTTGAAAGAAGGATGAAAATCCTGTGATTGAATTTAAAAACGTCTCCAAGCACTTTGGCCCCACCCAGGTGCTACATAACATTGATTTAAACATCCGTCAGGGCGAAGTGGTTGTGATTATCGGCCCTTCCGGTTCGGGTAAATCCACGTTATTACGCTGTATCAATAAACTGGAAGAGATCACCTCCGGCGATCTGATTGTCGATGGTCTGAAAGTCAACGATCCTAAAGTAGACGAACGGCTGATTCGCCAGGAAGCCGGCATGGTGTTTCAACAGTTTTATCTGTTCCCGCATCTGACCGCGCTCGAAAACGTGATGTTCGGTCCTCTGCGCGTGCGCGGCGTAAAGAAAGAAGAAGCGGAAAAACAGGCGAAAGCTCTGTTAGCGAAAGTTGGACTGGCGGAACGGGCGCACCACTACCCCTCCGAGCTTTCCGGCGGTCAACAACAGCGCGTCGCCATTGCCCGAGCGCTGGCAGTGAAGCCGAAAATGATGCTCTTTGACGAGCCAACCTCCGCTCTGGACCCTGAACTACGCCATGAAGTGCTGAAAGTCATGCAGGATCTGGCGGAAGAAGGCATGACCATGGTCATTGTCACTCACGAAATCGGCTTTGCCGAAAAAGTCGCCTCACGGCTGATTTTTATCGATAAAGGCCGTATTGCCGAAGATGGCAGTCCGCAGGCGTTGATCGAAAACCCGCCAAGCCCACGTTTACAGGAATTTTTACAGCACGTCTCCTGAGATATCGCCCTTCCTGCCCTGCGGCAGGGAGGGCATCATAGAATAGTCCCATTTCATTTTCCCTCCCCTGCGCCATCTATACTTAGTGTTTTGCGTCTCTTTTCTCACTGGAGGAGTCATGCGGTGGACCCTGTTCATCCTTTTTTGTCTACTGGGCGCGCCTGCCCATGCGGTCGCCATACCCGGCGTGACCACGGGGACATCAACCAGCCAGCAAGCAGCGCCAGAGCCCAGTTCTGAACAAAAAAAAGCGGCCTATGCGGCCCTGGCTGACGTACTGGAGAACGAGGCTTCACGTAACGAATTGATAGCGCAACTCCGCGAAGCCTCAACCACGCCGCCGACCGAGCCGGCGCCAGCGCTTGTGCCGCCTGCGGCCAAAGATGAGAAAACGGTACTGGAGAACGTCACCACCGTTACCCGTCAGTACGGCGATGCTTTCGCTACCCGTTTCGCCCAGCTTTATCGCAACATCACCGATGCGCCGCACAAGCCATTTAACTCGCAAACCTTCACCAACGCGTTAACCCACTTTTTATTTCTGGCCGCCGCGGTATTTGGTTTTTATAGCGTGATACGGCTTTGCGCCCTGCCGTTATATCGAAAAATGGGCCTGTGGGCGCGCAAGAAAAACCGTGAACGCAGCAACTGGTTACAGCTCCCGGCGATGATCGCCGGCGCGTTTATTATCGACCTGCTGCTACTGGCGCTCACCTTATTTATCGGTCAGATGCTCAGTGATAATTTCCATGCCGGAAGTCGAACTATCGCTTTTCAGCAAAGCCTGTTCCTGAATGCCTTCGCGCTGATAGAGTTCTTTAAAGCGATTCTGCGGCTTATTTTTTGCCCTAATGTACCGGAATTACGCCCATTCGCGATTCAGGATGCGACAGCGCGTTACTGGAATCGCCGTATGAGTTCCCTTAGCAGTTTGATTGGCTACGGGCTAATTGTTGCCGTTCCGATTATTTCCAACCAGGTGAATGTTCAGGTTGGCGCGATGGCGAACGTGGCGATCATGCTCTGCATCACCATCTGGGCGCTGTACCTGATCTTTAAAAACAAAGCGGAGATTACGCAACATTTATTAAGCCTGGCGGAACGATCATTAGCCTTTTTTAGCCTGTTTATCCGCGCCTTTGCGCTGGTGTGGCACTGGCTGGCCAGCGCTTACTTTATCGTGCTGTTTTTCTTCTCGTTATTCGACCCAGGCAATAGCCTGAAGTTTATGATGGGCGCGACTGTGCGCAGTCTGGCGATTATTGGCATCGCGGCGTTTATCTCCGGTATGTTTACCCGCTGGATAGCGAAAACCATCACCCTGTCGCCCCATACGCAGCGCAATTACCCGGAATTACAAAAGCGGCTTAACGGCTGGCTCTCCTCGGCGCTAAAAGTCGCACGCTTTTTGACCGTCTGCGTCGCCGTTATGCTGTTGCTCAACGCCTGGGGATTATTCGATTTCTGGCACTGGCTACATTATGGCGCGGGGGAAAAGATGGTCGATATCCTCATCCGTATCGCGTTAATCTTATTCTTCTCCGCCGTGGGATGGACGATTCTCGCCAGTCTGATTGAGAATCGCCTGGCCTCCGATATTCATGGTCGCCCGCTACCCAGCGCCCGCACGCGCACGCTGCTGACGCTGTTCCGCAATGCGCTGGCAGTGATTATCAGTACCATAACCATCATGATCGTGTTATCGGAAATCGGCGTCAATATCGCGCCATTGCTGGCTGGCGCGGGGGCGTTAGGTCTGGCTATCTCTTTCGGTTCGCAAACCCTGGTGAAAGATATTATCACCGGCGTCTTTATTCAGTTTGAAAACGGGATGAATACCGGCGACTTAGTCACCATAGGCCCGCTGACGGGGACGGTCGAAAGAATGTCGATTCGTTCCGTCGGCGTGCGGCAGGATACCGGGGCATACCATATTATCCCGTGGTCCTCGATCACCACTTTCGCCAACTTTGTGCGCGGTATCGGCTCAGTTGTCGCCAACTATGACGTGGATCGCCATGAGGATGCGGATAAAGCGAATCAGGCGCTGAAAGACGCGGTAACGGCGCTGATGGAGACGGAGGATATTCGCGGGCTGATTATCGGCGAACCCACGTTCGCCGGTATTGTCGGTTTAACGAACACGGCGTTTACTTTACGCGTATCGTTCACCACCCTACCGCTCAAGCAGTGGACGGTGCGTTTTGCCCTTGATAGCCAGGTGAAAAAGCATTTTGATCTGGCCAATGTGCGCGCGCCGGTGCAAACGTACCAGGTTCTGCCCGCCCCCGCCGGCGGCCCGTCGCCTGATTCACTGCCGCCGCGCGAACCGACGATTTAGCGTTTACGGGTGATAAAACGGCGACGCTGGTCGTCACCCATAAAGGTCCAGGCAATAAAGCGGCTTTGCTTTTGCCCCTGGGCCATCTCTTTTTTCACCACTTTCACCGCGCCAGCCTCCGTCAACGCCCGGTAAAGCGGCGGTAAATTCTCGCCGCGCGACACCAACGTCGTAAACCACAACACCTGACGGCGGAAGGTTTGGCTTTCAGCAATCATTTTTTTAATAAAGGCGACTTCGCCGCCTTCACACCATAGCTCCTGCTGTTGACCGCCAAAGTTCAGCGCATCATCTTTATTCTGCCCCAAATTGCGGCGCTTACGCTCGCTGCCCGCGCGGGCTGCGGCGGCGGAGTCGTGAAAAGGCGGGTTACAAAGCGTTGCGTCATAAAATTCATTTTTATGAATAATACCGGTAAAAATGGCCGCCGGATCTTTTTGCCGACGCAGACGAATGGCGCGGCTTAACCCCGTATTAGCCTGAATGATAGCCTGCGCGCTGGACATCGCTGCGTCGCTGACTTCACTACCGGTAAATCGCCAGCCATATTCATGGACGCCGATAAGCGGATAAATACAATTGGCGCCCACGCCCACGTCCAGAATAGTTGCCTGCGCCGGAATACTCCCTGTCGTTTCGCCAAGCAGATCCGCCAGATGATGGATATAATCCGCACGACCAGGCACCGGCGGACATAAAAACCCTGGCGGAATGTCCCAGTGTGTGACGGCATAAAAATGCGCCAGCAATGCCTTATTGAGCGCTTTTACCGCTTGCGGATTAGCAAAATCAACGCTCTGTTCACCGGCGGGCGTGCGGATAAGAAAGGACGTCAATTCCGGCGTGGTCTGACACAGTGCGGCGAGATCATAACGGTGTTGATGGCGGTTGCGCGGGTGTAACCCCGGTTTCTGGGCGGACATGGCATTCTCCTTTTAGCAGCGGCGTAAGATACCCGTATAACGCCACGGGGTAAATATACCACCGCGAATTCCCTGCCTCGCTCGTTTGATCGGCTCTCTGAATGACATTGGCTCTGCTCATGGTCTGAAAAGGCCGCGCGATGCGATTTTTTCGCCTGACGGCGCTACACTTAACCTCAGGTACCCTAAAATCAGGAGAGCGTGATGGCATCCGGCTGGGCAAATGACGACGCAGTGAATGAACAAATCAACAATACCATTGAAGATGCCGTTGCCCGCGCTCGCGGCGAACTTCCCCACGGCGAAAGTCGCGATGAATGCGAATCTTGCGGCGATCCTATCCCTGAAGCGCGGCGTAAAGCCGTGCCGGGCGTTCGGTTATGCATAGCCTGCCAACAGGAGAAAGATTTACATAACGCAACATTTTCAGGATATAATCGTAGAGGTTCAAAAGACAGCCAGTTACGCTGACTTTTCTTTACCGAAACCGCCAGTATTATCCATTCCTTTACGCTCATGCTTTTTAGCGTTCTGCGTCGCAGAATGTGCCGTTAACCTCGACTCTGTAAAGCCAGATGACAAGAAAGGTAAATTCAACCGTTGAATTAATTAATAATCAATAGGTTATTTGTCATTCAAAAATTTTGAGCAAGGCAGTCAATTCTATTCGATTTTATCTTTCGCAAAAAACCGTGATACTCATCACATCGACGGAACATCGTCCCATAAACAGAATAACCTGCGAGAGATTAATCATGAAAACCATTAAATATGCTGTTGCAGCCATCGCGCTTTCCACCCTTTCTTTTGGCGCTTTTGCCGCAGAACCGGTTAGCGCGTCTCAGACGCAAAACCTGCATAAAATCGGCGTAGTATCTGCCGATGGCGCCACCACGCTGGATGGCCTGGAAGCTAAACTGGCTGAAAAAGCCGCCGCTGCTGGCGCAAGCGCTTATAACATCACCTCCGCCGTAGGTAATGACAAAATGAGCGGCACTGCGGTGATTTATAAATAATTTACCTGCCCGCCAGATTTCAGGCTGTAACATCGCTGTTGTTTGAATTCTGACGGGTATTACCCTCGTCTGTTTGCCAACAGACCCACTGCTCCAACCCTCATTAACCCTGTTTGTTACCCTTATTTGCCCGTCCGCCACTGGACGGGCTTTTTTTATTCGCTAAAAGCCTGTTCGACGCGCGCAAGCCCGTCTTCTAACGTCGCCGCCTCTCCCGTCGCAACCAGACAACAGGCCATTTGCGTTTTTAATGATTGCGGCACCGGCTCGTGGCCGGCAAGGCAGCGCTCAATCCAGCGCGCGGTGATTTCAGGATCTTTAGTCGCAGGCAGTGAAAGCGGCTCGTCGTACGTGTCGCTCTGGCGCTCATGCAGTACCTGCACGCCGCGGCTATCAATCAGGCTGATTTGCGGACAGCGTTGCGGGTTGGCATAGACTTCGCCTTCGGTACCATGCATCAGCAAAGCCCGCCCGCCAATGCGGCTAAAAAAGGTCGCCACACGCGGAACATATTCAGGATGAGAAACGCTTGATAAACGCAGCGCGGCATCCTCAGCAAATGGCGTCGCCAGCTTGGCCAGTGAATGCGCGCTGTTACGCACGCCCATCCGCCAGCGCATCGCCAGCTGTTTTTCCAGCGGCGGGCAGAGCGCGCTCACCGGGATAAACACCGGCTGGCGCCCGTCCAGTTTGGCCTGCGCTTGTCCACCGTGTAGGGTGGGGATAATCCCCATCAGCTCAAATATAGTTTCCGTCAGTACGCGGGTCGGATCTTCACTGACGCCGTGTACTACGACTGGGAAGCCCAATTTATGCAGCAGGATAGCCAGCAGCGGCGTTAAATTCGCCTGTTTACGCGCGCCGTTATAGCTGGGAATAACGACCGGCAACGGCCTATCTGCGGGCGGTGTCAGTTTGATGGTATGATTCTGCATGGCCTCATAAAAGCCCAGCATTTCGGCTTCGCCTTCGCCTTTAATACGCAGCGCCATCAATATACTGCCCATTTCCAGGTCGGGGATGTCGCCATTCAGCATTCGGGTATACAAACCGCGCGCGGTATCCAGATCCAGATCGCGGGCGTGATTTTTACCTCGCCCGATCTCTTTGATGATCTTGCGATAATCCATTGAAAGCTCCTTGAAGTGTGCTCACAGCATTAACGCCGTCGGCGGCGTGCAGGTTTTGCTTTTGGTTTTACTATAACGTCTGGCACGGCAGGCTGCTCTATCGGAAAAACAGGTAAGGCATTCAGTAAACGCTGTCCGTAGTTTTTGGTCAACAACCGCTTATCATAAATGACCACTTCTCCCCGACAGGCATGGCTACGGATCAATCGCCCTACCTGCTGAATTAAATTAAAAGACGCGCTTGGTAAGCTTTGTACCTCAAACGGATAACGATTCAGGCTTTTTAGCCATTCGCCTTCGGTGATCACGACCGGGCTGTCGATCGGCGGGAAGGCAATTTTATGGATATGGACCTGCGTCAGCAGCTCGCCTTTAAGATCCAGCCCTTCGGCAAAAGACTGAAGCCCAACCAGCACGCTGCGTTCGCCGCTCTCCACCCGTTTACGGTGCAGCTCTACCAGCCGGTAACGCGGCTGGTCGCCCTGGACCAGGAGGAGTAAGCGCACATCAGCGACATGCTCCAGAAAACGCTGCATCGCCCGCCCGCTGGCGAACAGTACCAGCATACCATGATGTTTTTTGCTCTCCAGTTGCTCACGAAAATAGGCTGCCATTTCGGCAATATGCTGCTCTTCGTTATCAATGGTGGGTTCGTAGCGCATTTGAGGAATCACCAGTTTCCCCTGTTCCACATGATTAAACGGCGAATCCAGCGCCACAAAGCGGTCGCCGGCTTTTTCTTTTAAGCCGCTCATTTCCTGCAGGCGCGAAAAGCTATTGAGCGAGCGCAGTGTCGCCGAGGTGACAATAATGTGCGGTACGCTGCGCCATAACAATCTTTCCAGCTGATCGCTGACGCGGATACCGACACAATGGAACCAGACGTGGAGTTGCCCTTCGCGTATTTCACGCGTCGCCCATTTGGACACCGGCGCGCCTGAAGACTGCGCCATCGAAGCCAGCCGCCATAATTTACTTTGCGCCTCGAACATTCCCAGCGCCCGGTTCATCTGTAAAATCACCCGATGCAAACGCACAATATCGTGCGACCCGGTTTTTTCGCTGAGATCGTTGAGAAAGGATTCCGCCAGCCCACGCAGCGTCTCGGTCAGCTTCGCCAGTCGCTGGCAGATTTCCATGACCTCATCAGGCAACTCACCCATTGCAAAACGGTGCTCCGCCTCCTGCGCTGCGGGCATATACAGATTAAGAATGGCATTGAGCGAGGCGATCAGTTCGTACACCTCCTCGCAATGGGCGTTAAGTCGCTCAGGGTTCGCTAACGGCGGCGTGGTTTTAGGGCGAAATTGCTCCATGCAGGTCGCCACCAGTTTGCTGAACAGATCCAGTTGCAAGCGATACCAGGAGGCGGTAATTTCCGCGCTCATCTCCAGCGCATCGCGAGCGACATCGGGCAGATGATGACCTTCATCCAGTACCAACAGCAGATGCTTTGGTTCCGGCAGTACGGCTTCACTTTCCATCGCCGCCATTACCAGCGCGTGATTCGCCACCACGACTTCCGCTTCCTGTATTTCACGTCGGGCGACAAAGAATGGACATTCGCGGTAATAGTGACAGTTGCGGTTCAGACAACTGGCTTTATCGGTACTTAATCGCCGCCACAGATCGTCGTCAATAGCAATGTCGGTATGATCCCGCAGACCATCCCATTTGTAACCGTCAAGATCCCCTTTCAGCCTGGCGCAGCGCTTTTGCTCTTCCTGGTTGTTAGGCGTCAGTTCATCATCAAGAAAGGCGAGCAGATCCTGCTGCGTAGGCTCGCTACTGGCGAGCGCCGCCAGGTTTCGCGGACACACGTAACGCCCGCGGCCAAAGGCGGCGGTAAAGCGCAGATCGGGGATGATTTTTCGTAGCAGCGGCAAATCCTTGCTAAAGATCTGATCCTGTAACGCCACGTTAGCGGTACTGACCACCAGTGTTTTTTGCTCTTCCCGAGCAATGGCGATACCGGGAATAAGATAGGAGAGGGTTTTCCCGACGCCGGTCGGCGCTTCAATAGCCAGATGTCTCCCTTCTTCCCCGGCCAGCGTTCTGGCGACGTCAGCAATCATCTGCCGCTGCGGCGCACGGGGAATAAAGTCGGGAATCTGGTCCTGAAGCGCCTTATACCAGGCGGCGATTTGCGCTTTCAGCGCAGCGGTCAATGCCATGAGAAAACCTGAAGTACTGTATAAACAGCCACTATTGTGTCACATTTCAGGGGCGGGAAGTACCTTTTTTACCGGTTCTGGAAGGCGGCTCGCAACGCGATGTGTATTTTGCCGGATGACGGTGCAAGCACCTTACCCGGCCTACGTATTTGCATAGTCCGTAGGCCCGGTAAGCGTCGCACTACCGGGCATGTTGCCGGATAAAATTTACTGGGCAGGCGTGATTCTGCGCGGGCGACGCGGCGGACGTGCTTTGTCGCCAGCGGGTTTCCCCTCGCCTGTGCGCGGTTTTGATTTCGCCTTCGCTGCCCCACTATCCTGACGTCGCGGCTGCTGACTGCGCCCCGCACCCCCCTGATTTTGTCCGCGTCCACGACCGCCGCCGCCGCCGCGCTGCTGACGGCCATTCTGAATCGGCTCCGCTTTAATCGACGGGTCCGGCTCATAGCCCGGCGTCGTAATGCGTGGGATCTCTTTTTTCAGCAATTTTTCGATATCACGCAACAGTTTATGCTCGTCAACACAGACCAGCGACAGCGCCTCGCCAGTTGCCGCCGCGCGACCGGTACGGCCAATACGGTGTACATAATCTTCCGGCACGTTCGGCAGTTCATAGTTGACCACGTGCGGCAGCTCTTCAATATCCAGACCACGCGCCGCAATATCCGTCGCCACCAGCACGCGAATATCGCCGGATTTAAAATCGGCCAGCGCGCGGGTACGTGCGCCCTGCGATTTATTACCGTGGATCGCCGCGCTGCGAATACCGTCTTTATTAAGCTGTTCCGCCAGATGGTTCGCGCCATGCTTGGTGCGGGTGAAGACCAACACCTGCTGCCAGTTGCCCTGGCCAATCATCTGCGACAACAGTTCACGTTTGCGTTTTTTATCGACAAAGTGCACGTGCTGCGTCACCTGCTCTGAGGCCGTGTTGCGGCGCGCCACTTCGATTTCCAGCGGGTTGCGCAACAGCTTTTCGGCGAGCGCTTTGATGTCGTCGGAGAACGTGGCGGAGAACAGCAGATTCTGACGCTTCGCCGGCAGTTTCGCCAACACGCGACGGATGTCGTGAATAAAGCCCATATCCAGCATACGGTCGGCTTCATCCAGTACCAGAATCTCAATCTGATCCAGCTTCACGGCATTTTGATGTTCCAGGTCGAGCAGACGTCCCGGCGTCGCCACCAGCACATCCACGCCGCCGCGCAGTTTCATCATCTGCGGATTGATGCTTACGCCGCCAAATACCACCAGCGAGCGAATATTGAGATATTTACTGTAATCTCTGACGTTTTCGCCAATTTGCGCCGCCAGCTCGCGGGTTGGCGTGAGGATCAACGCACGCACCGGGCGACGACCTTTAGCGTGCGGCTGATGGGTAATCAGATGCTGCAACAATGGCAGGGTAAAACCCGCCGTTTTACCGGTTCCGGTCTGGGCGCTGGCCATCAGATCGCGGCCTTCCAGCACGGCGGGAATCGCCTGTTGCTGAATAGGGGTAGGTTCACGGTAACCCTGCTCGGCAATGGCGCGCAGGATATCAGGGTTTAATCCCAGGGAATCAAAAGACATAACTACTCCGGACCGCCCCGACCGTTGCCGGTGTAGTTTTCAGGGAGATGCTCAAATTTGGAATGACAAAAACCACAATGTCATGAAGGGGCGGAGTGTAGCAGTTTTTGTGATGCGGCGCATAAATTATCCCGAAAGGTGGCAAAGACAAATTAATCGACCACACTGGACAAGTGCCATTATGAGTCATAATCTTAATCAATCGATTGATTAATAATTAGGGCGTGTGATGAATATCCCCACCACGACCACCAAGGGCGAGCAGGCGAAAAGTCAGCTCATTGCCGCCGCGCTGGCGCAGTTTGGCGAGTATGGCCTCCATGCCACCACGCGCGATATCGCCGCGCTGGCGGGGCAAAATATTGCCGCCATTACTTACTATTTCGGCTCAAAAGAGGATTTATACCTCGCCTGCGCCCAGTGGATTGCCGATTTTCTTGGCGAAAAATTTCGCCCCCATGCTGAAAAAGCGGAACGTCTGTTTAGCCAGCCTGCCCCTGACCGGGACGCCATACGCGAGCTCATTCTGCTCGCCTGCAAGAACATGATTATGCTGCTGACGCAGGAAGACACCGTTAACCTGAGCAAATTTATTTCACGCGAGCAGCTCTCTCCCACGTCGGCCTATCAATTGGTCCATGAACAGGTTATCGATCCGTTGCACACCCATCTGACAAGATTGGTTGCCGCTTATACCGGCTGCGACGCCAATGATACGCGCATGATTTTGCATACCCATGCCTTACTGGGAGAAGTACTGGCGTTTCGTCTCGGCAAAGAAACTATTCTGTTACGTACCGGCTGGCCGCAGTTTGATGAAGAAAAAGCGGAGCTGATTTACCAGACGGTAACCTGCCACATCGATCTTATTCTGCACGGTTTAACGCAAAGGAGTCTGGACTGATGAAAAAACCTGTCGTTATCGGACTGGCAATCGCAGCGATCGTCGCTGTGATTGCCGGTGGAACCTGGTGGTATCAAAGTCGGCAGGACGATGGGCTGACGCTATACGGTAATGTCGATATCCGTACCGTCAATATCAGCTTTCGCGTCGGCGGCAGGCTGGCGTCGCTGAATGTTGATGAAGGCGATGCCATCAAAGCCGGACAGGTGCTCGGCGAACTGGATCACGCGCCATACGAAAACGCGCTAATGCAGGCGAAAGCTGGCGTGTCGGTCGCGCAGGCGCAATATGATTTGATGCTGGCAGGCTATCGCGATGAAGAGATAGCCCAGGCCGCCGCCGCCGTCAGACAGGCGCAAGCCGCCTATGACTACGCGCAAAACTTTTATAACCGTCAGCAAGGATTGTGGAAAAGCCGCACCATTTCCGCTAACGATCTGGAAAACGCCCGCTCATCGCGCGATCAGGCGCAGGCGACGCTGAAGTCCGCGCAGGATAAACTGAGCCAGTACCGTACCGGTAATCGTGAACAGGATATCGCCCAGGCGAAAGCCAGCCTGGAACAGGCAAAGGCCCAACTGGCGCAGGCGCAGCTTGATTTGCAGGACACCACGCTTATCGCGCCTGCCAACGGAACCTTGCTCACCCGCGCGGTCGAGCCTGGCAGTATGCTGAACGCCGGCAGCACGGTATTAACGCTCTCGCTGACCCGCCCCGTCTGGGTGCGCGCCTATGTCGATGAACGCAACCTCAGTCAGACGCAACCGGGGCGCGACATTCTGTTGTATACCGACGGTCGTCCTGACAAACCTTACCACGGCAAGATTGGTTTCGTTTCGCCCACCGCGGAATTTACGCCGAAAACCGTCGAAACGCCGGATCTGCGTACCGATCTCGTCTATCGCCTGCGCATTATCGTCACCGATGCGGACGATGCGTTACGCCAGGGGATGCCAGTCACGGTGAAATTTAATGACGAGGCACGGCATGAGTGAGGCCGTTATTACGCTGCACGGTCTGACGAAGCGCTTTGCGGGAATGGATAAACCCGCCGTCGCGCCGCTCGACTGTACCATTCATTCCGGTTATGTCACCGGGCTGGTAGGGCCGGACGGCGCAGGAAAAACCACGCTGATGCGTATGCTGGCGGGCCTGCTCAAAGCCGATGGCGGCAACGCGTCAGTATTGGGCTTCGACCCGATACAAAACGACAGCGAGCTGCACGCGGTTCTGGGCTATATGCCGCAGAAATTCGGTCTGTATGAAGATCTTACCGTCATGGAGAACCTTAATCTCTATGCCGATTTACGCAGCGTTACCGGCGAGATACGGGAAAAGACCTTTGCCCGTTTGTTGGAGTTTACCGCCCTCGGCCCTTTCACTGGCCGTCTGGCAGGAAAATTGTCCGGCGGGATGAAGCAAAAACTGGGGCTGGCCTGTACGCTGGTCGGCGAACCGAAAGTGCTGCTGTTGGATGAACCGGGCGTTGGCGTTGACCCGATTTCACGGCGCGAGTTGTGGCAGATGGTCCACGAGCTGGCGGGCGACGGGATGCTAATCCTCTGGAGCACCTCCTACCTCGACGAAGCCGAACAGTGCCGCGATGTGCTGCTGATGAATGAAGGCGAGCTGCTCTATCAGGGCGAACCTAAAGCGCTGACGCAAACGATGGCCGGTCGTAGCTTTCTGATGAGCAGTCCACAGGAAAACAACCGTAAGTTGCTACAGAGAGCGCTCAGACTGCCGCAGGTGAGCGACGGCATGATTCAGGGACGTTCGGTACGCCTGATCCTGAAAAAAGAGGCGACCGCAGCAGATATTCGTCAGGCCGAAGGAATGCCGGAAATCACCCTCAATGAGACCGCGCCGCGCTTCGAAGATGCGTTTATCGATCTGCTTGGCGGAGCGGGAACCTCGGAGTCTCCGCTGGGTTCAATCCTGCATACGGTTGAAGGCACTGCCGGCGAAACGGTGATTGAAGCGCAGGAACTGACGAAAAAATTTGGCGATTTCGCGGCCACGGACCATGTTAATTTCGTCGTACAGCGCGGCGAGATTTTTGGCCTGCTCGGCCCGAACGGCGCGGGTAAATCAACCACCTTTAAAATGATGTGCGGCCTGCTGGTGCCGACGTCCGGCAAGGCGCTGGTGCTGGATATGGACCTGAAAGTCAGCTCCGGCAAAGCCCGTCAGCATCTGGGCTATATGGCGCAAAAATTTTCGCTTTACGGCAACCTGACGGTTGAGCAGAACCTGCGTTTTTTCTCCGGCGTCTACGGTTTGCGGGGCCGCGCGCAAAATGAAAAAATTCAGCGCATGAGTGAAGCGTTTGGTCTGAAAAGCATCGCGTCGCATCCCACCGATGCGCTACCGCTGGGCTTTAAACAGCGACTGGCGCTGGCCTGCTCGCTGATGCACGAACCGGATATTTTATTCCTTGATGAACCAACGTCCGGGGTTGATCCCCTCACCCGCCGTGAATTTTGGCTGCATATTAATAGCATGGTGGAAAAAGGGGTCACGGTAATGGTGACGACCCACTTTATGGATGAGGCGGAATATTGCGATCGCATCGGACTGGTTTATCGCGGGAAGCTTATCGCCAGCGGTACGCCGGACGATCTCAAAGCGCAGGCCGCCGATGAGCAACAGGCCGATCCAACGATGGAGCAGGCCTTTATCACTCTCATCAATGACTGGGATAAGGAGCATACGCATGAGTAAGTCTCTCTCCTGGCGCCGCGTGCGTGCGTTGTGCGTCAAAGAGACGCGCCAGATCGTGCGCGATCCCAGTAGCTGGCTGATTGCGGTGGTGATCCCGCTGCTGTTGCTGTTTATTTTTGGTTACGGTATTAACCTCGACTCCAGCAAGCTGCGGGTGGGGATTCTGCTTGAACAACAAAGCCAGGAGGCGCTGGATTTCACTCATGCGATGACCGGTTCACCCTATATCGACGCGACCATTAGCGATAACCGCCATGAATTAATTGAAAAAATGCAGGCCGGACGCATTCGCGGACTGGTGGTGATTCCGGTGGATTTCGCGCAGCAAATGGCGCGCGACGGTGACAGCGCGCCGATTCAGGTGATTACCGACGGCAGCGAGCCAAACACCGCCAACTTCGTTCAGGGTTATGTGGAAGGCATCTGGCAAATCTGGCAACAGCAGCGGGCGGAAGATCGCGGCGACACCTTTGAACCGCTCATCGACGTCCAGACGCGCTACTGGTTTAACCCGGCGGCGATCAGTCAGCATTTTATCATTCCCGGGGCGGTGACCATTATCATGACGGTAATTGGCGCAATCCTCACCTCGCTGGTCGTTGCCCGCGAATGGGAGCGCGGCACGATGGAGGCACTGCTCTCAACCGAAGTGACGCGTGTTGAACTGCTGCTGTGTAAGCTTATTCCCTATTACTTTCTCGGTATGCTGGCGATGCTGCTCTGTATGCTGGTATCGGTGTTTATTCTCGGCGTGCCGTATCGCGGTTCGCTGGTGATTCTGTTTATCATCACCAGTCTGTTTTTACTGAGTACGCTGGGGATGGGGCTGTTGATTTCCACCATCACTCGCAACCAGTTTAACGCCGCGCAGGTGGCGCTGAACGCCGCGTTTTTGCCTTCGATTATGCTGTCCGGATTTATCTTCCAGATAGACAGTATGCCTGCGGTGATCCGCGCGGTGACCTATATTATTCCGGCGCGCTATTTTGTTAGCACCCTGCAAAGTCTGTTTCTGGCCGGCAATATTCCGGTCGTGTTAGGCGTTAACGTACTGTTTTTAATCGCCTCGGCGGTGATGTTTATTGGCCTGACGTGGCTAAAAACCAAACGACGGCTGGATTAAATATGTGTATGGATAATTGTCGTCGTAGGCCGGATAAGGCGCTCACGCCGCCATCCGGCATTATGCCTGATGCGCTTTGCTTATCAGGCCTACAAACTGGACTGAGAGGACGGGCATGTTTCATCGTTTATGGACGTTAATTCGCAAAGAACTGCAATCGCTTTTACGCGAACCGCAAACGCGCGCGATCCTTATTCTGCCGGTGCTGATTCAGGTCATCCTGTTTCCGTTCGCCGCGACGCTTGAAGTCACTAACGCGACTATCGCCATCTATAACGAAGATAACGGCAAACATTCGGTAGAACTTACCCAGCGCTTTGCCCGCGCGAAAGCGTTTACCCATGTGCTATTGCTGAACAGTCCGCAGGAGATCCAGCCGACTATCGATACGCAAAAAGCGCTGCTGCTGGTACGCTTCCCGGCGGATTTCTCGCGGAATCTGGATACCTTCCAGCCTGCGCCGATGCAACTCATTCTTGATGGACGTAACTCCAACAGCGCGCAAATCGCCGCCAATTATCTGCAACAGATCGTCAAGGAGTATCAGCAGACATTGATGGACGGCAAGCCAAAGCCCAACAATAGCGAACTGGTGGTACGCAACTGGTATAACCCGAATCTGGACTACAAGTGGTTTGTAGTGCCCTCGCTGATCGCCATGATCACCACTATTGGCGTGATGATCGTCACTTCGCTGTCCGTCGCCCGCGAGCGTGAACAAGGCACTCTGGATCAGCTGCTGGTCTCTCCGCTCACCACCTGGCAGATTTTCGTTGGTAAAGCGGTGCCGGCGCTGATTGTCGCGACCTTCCAGGCCACGATCGTGCTGGCTATCGGCATTTGGGCATACCAAATTCCCTTCGCCGGTTCGTTAGCGCTGTTTTATTTCACGATGGTGATTTACGGGCTGTCGCTGGTAGGCTTTGGCTTGCTGATATCATCGCTTTGCGCCACGCAACAGCAGGCGTTTATCGGCGTCTTTGTCTTTATGATGCCGGCGATTTTGCTCTCGGGTTATGTCTCGCCGGTGGAAAATATGCCGGTCTGGCTGCAAAACCTGACGTGGATAAACCCTATCCGCCACTTTACTGATATTACTAAGCAAATTTATCTTAAGGATGCGAGTCTGGGAATTGTCTGGGGAAGTTTGTGGCCGCTACTGGTGATAGCGGCCACCACGGGGTCAGCGGCGTATGCGATGTTTAGACGCAAAGTGATGTAGCTTTTTATCTTTCGCCAGTAGCGAGACCACGGCGGGCCCGGCCAGGATAGCCAGCCCCGCCAGCGCCAGCAAGACATTGTTTTGCAATACGCGGGATAGCAGCCAGAGGACAATCAGCGCGGTGCCGAAGTACCAGGTGGTAGTCAGCTCTTCCAGCACATCCGCCACATCGCGCCAGCGTTGCTCATGATGGCGCTGCAACGCCAGCATCAGCAGTACCGTCACGCCATAAAGCACGCATAATCCCAGGCCGACGCGCACTAATGTGCCGCTCATCCAGCCTATTACCAGCATCGCCACTACCAGTAAATGCAACATAATCTGCCAACAACCGAGGCCGGTTGCGACACGAACGCGTTGTTGCCACTTCATGGCTTTTCTCCTGAAGCATTTTTCTCTCATTATTCAGAGTACCGAACTTTACGGAAAATTCCGTAAGACCGCATCTTTTTGTGACGACGACTACACTATTTCAATCAGGATAGTGACGCGGACAGGAAGAAAATGACTCAACACACGCGAAATTTTTCATTCAAAGTGCTCACAATTAATACGCACAAAGGTTTTACCGCCTTTAATAAACGCTTCATCCTGCCGGAGCTGCGCGACGCCGTCAGAACGGTCGGCGCCGATATCGTCTGTCTGCAAGAAGTGATGGGCGCGCACGAAGTGCATCCGCTGCATATCGAAAACTGGCCGGACACTACCCACTATGAATTTTTGGCCGACACCATGTGGAGCGATTTCGCCTATGGCCGCAATGCGGTCTATCCGGAAGGCCACCACGGTAACGCGGTTCTTTCTCGCTATCCCATTGAACATTATGAAAATCGCGACGTCTCGGTCGGCGGTAGCGAAAAACGCGGCGTGCTCTATTGCCGCATTACGCCGCCCATGCTCAACCGCCCTATCCACGTCATGTGCGTACATCTCGGCCTGCGGGAGAGTCACCGCCAGGCACAGCTAACCATGCTGGCGGGATGGGTGAATGCCTTGCCGGAATCAGAACCGGTGCTGGTGGCCGGAGACTTTAATGACTGGCGGCAAAAGGCCGGCCCGCCGTTAAACGCGGCCGGGCTGGAGGAGATATTCACCCGTGCCCATGGCCGACCGGCGCGCACATTCCCGGTGAGTATGCCGCTGCTGCGACTCGATCGTATTTACGTCAAGAATGCGAACGCCAGTTCTCCTACGGCGCTACCGCTGCGGAACTGGCGACATTTATCAGACCATGCCCCCCTTAGCGCGGAGATCCATCTATGAAATGCGGCTGGCGTGAAGGTAATCAAATTCAGCTACTGGAAAACGGCGACCAGTTCTATCCTGCCGTGTTTGAAGCCATCGCTCAGGCACAGCAAAAAATCATTCTGGAAACCTTTATCTTATTTGAAGATGAGGTGGGTAAAAAACTCCATGCCGCTCTGCTAAAAGCCGCACAGCGCGGCGTAAAAGCCGAAGTATTACTCGACGGCTACGGCTCTCCCGATCTCAGCGACGCGTTTGTCGGCGAATTGACCTCAGCGGGCGTGATTTTTCGCTATTACGACCCCCGCCCGCGTCTACTGGGGTTGCGAACCAATATCTTCCGCCGAATGCACCGCAAAATTGTGGTGATTGATGATCGTATTGCCTTTGTCGGCGGCATTAACTACTCCGCCGAACATATGTCGGATTACGGCCCGCAGGCGAAACAAGACTACGCGGTACGGGTCGAAGGGCCTGTAGTGGCCGATATCCTGCAATTCGAAGTCGAGAATCTGCCGGGGCAAAGCCCCGCGCGCCGCTGGTGGAAGCGCCATCATCAGGCCGAAGAAAACCGCCACCCCGGCGAAGCGCAGGCGCTGTTTGTCTGGCGAGATAACGAAGAGCACCGCGACGATATCGAACGTCATTATCTGAAAATGCTGACCCAGGCAAAGCGTGAGGTGATTATCGCTAACGCCTATTTTTTCCCCGGCTATCGCTTGCTCCACGCAATGCGTAAAGCCGCCCGCCGTGGCGTGAGCGTAAAACTGATTGTCCAGGGGGAACCAGACATGCCGATAGTCAAAGTCGGCGCGCGGTTGCTCTATAACTATCTGGTGAAGGGCGGCGTGCAGGTTTATGAATACCGACGACGTCCGCTGCATGGCAAAGTGGCGCTGATGGACGATCACTGGGCCACGGTAGGGTCGAGTAATCTCGATCCGCTCAGCCTGTCGCTTAACCTTGAAGCTAACCTGATCATTCACGATCGTACTTTTAACCAGACCCTGCGCGATAATTTACAAGGCATCATCGTGAATGATTGTAAGCAGGTCGATGAGTCTATGCTGCCGAAACGCACCTGGTGGAACCTGACCAAAAGCGTGCTGGCGTTCCACTTTTTACGTCATTTCCCGGCGCTGGTCGGCTGGCTACCGGCGCATACCCCGCATCTGGCGCAGGTTCCCCCGCCTGCCCAGCCAGAAATGGAAACCCAGGATCGCGTTGATCCAGAAAATACAGGAGTGAAGCCCTAATGGCTAAATCGCATCCGCGCTGGCGGCTGGCTAAAAAAGTGCTGACCTGGCTGTTTTTTATTGCGGTCGTCGTTCTGCTGGTGGTTTATGCTAAAAAGGTCGACTGGGGCGATGTCTGGACCGTCATCCGTGACTATAACCGCACGGCGCTTTTAAGCGCTGTAGGACTGGTGATCGTTAGCTATCTTCTGTACGGCTGCTACGACCTGCTTGGACGGCTTTATTGCGGCCATAAGCTGGCGAAGCGACAGGTGATGTTGGTATCGTTCGTCTGCTATGCCTTTAACCTGACGCTCAGCACCTGGGTCGGCGGGATCGGGATGCGTTACCGACTATACTCTCGCCTCGGGTTGCCCGGCAGTACTATCACGCGCATTTTCTCACTCAGCATTACCACTAACTGGCTGGGCTATATTCTGCTTGGCGGCATCATTTTTACCTTCGGCATTGTCCAGCTTCCCGACCACTGGTATATCGATGAAGGCACACTACGTATTCTCGGTATCGTTTTATTGTTGATTATCGCGGTCTATCTGTGGTTTTGCGCCTTTGCGAAGCGGCGGCATATGACGATTAAAGGACAGAAACTGGTGCTGCCGTCATGGAAATTCGCGCTGGCGCAGATGGCGATCTCCAGCGCGAACTGGATGGCGATGGGCGCCATCATCTGGCTGCTGATGGGTCAGGATGTGAACTATTTCTTTGTGCTGGGCGTACTGCTGGTGAGCAGTATCGCGGGCGTCATCGTGCATATTCCGGCAGGCATCGGCGTGCTGGAGGCCGTATTCCTCGCGTTGCTGGCGGGCGAACATACGTCGCAAGGCACGATTATCGCCGCCCTGCTCGCGTACCGTGTGCTTTACTATTTTATTCCCCTGTTGCTGGCGCTGGTGTGCTATCTGATCCTGGAGAGCCGGGCGAAGAAGTTGCGGGCGAAAAACGAGCGGGCGATGGCGAAATGAATTTAAGCAGACGCGTTTTCGCTTTCCAGCACAACGCGTTTTATCCGGTAAAAATAAACATATGCTGAGAAAAAAGACGTATTCATCTGTAAGCGGGAAAAAAGCAGCAATGACCAGCTAAACAGCAGCAGGAGCACTTCGTGAAACTCGCCCATGAATACTGATGACAGGGTACAGAACGTTGCCAACGTAACGGAAATAATGGCCAGCAATAGCGCATAGCGGTAAATAATGACCCCGCTCATTCTTCCTTTAAGCAGGAGCTGATTTGACGGGGTAAGAAAAGCGATATAGCCCACGGCCAGGAAGAAGACCAGCTCCAGATGCTTTTTATTGTGCAGCTCAAACTGCGCAATAACCATGTTTATACTGACGATCCATGTCATGGTCATCATAATCGCCGTAAGCCCAATAACGCCTCCGTGAGGAATACCTTGTTCATACCAGTTTTTTTTGTAGTGGCTGGCCGGATACACAGGTAACTTAATTTCTGGCGGGATCAACTGCCCTTTTTTCACCAGCTCCGCCAGTGTTTTTCCTGTTAGCCACGTCATCAGGTTCATGGGCTTATCATTTCCTTGTCTGTGAGGTGAGATATTTTTGTAATGCGACTCGCACTAATCGACGCCCCAGGCAGAAACGAATCATCATCGTAAACGTTTCGCCATTCATCACCCAGCGGCAAAGCACAACCATAATAATCGCGATAACCAGATCACTCTTTAGTTCGCTATTTTGATGGCACAACACGTCAAATAATCCAGTACCGCAGAGCATAATATTTAATAAAAACAGTAAAACGCAGAGGCGCAACCCCAGGATAAAACCTTTGGCAATAAGCCATACCTCAGCCATAACACATAGCATCATACCTATAGCACTGCCAAAATAAATAATTATATTTAGTGGCCAATACAGGATAAACTTATCAAAAACAAAATGCGCACTACACACACCTCCCACAAGAAGCATAAAACTAAACGCGCAAACAGGCGCAGGATTGGGTAATGAATGTTCCCATGACAATCCGGTAATGAAATGAGAAATCAGCGCTGGCGGGCATTTCTTATTAAAATCCTCGCCGCCATTTTTAATGGCGCGAGTGACGTCTTTAGCTTCACAAAACGCTAACCAAAATTGTTTGCCACATAATTTACTCATTATACCCATCATCACCAACCTGAATAAAAAACCTGCAACGCCTACGGCCTGAAAGATAATAGTATTTCCAGAATCATCAAAATGATATAACGACACAGCGTAACCACAGCATTAATAATGCCAAGGTAAAGCGTCAGCGCGCCAAATAAAGCGCAACGAGGCAGGGATGAAAACTCGCTGTGGTATAACATGCGGGCATAACCATGAAGTGTCGATTTTTCTAGTGCTGTAATCAATGTCCATACCAATACCGTCAGCACACTGACTATCCAGACCAGAGTGCTACTGGCCACCAGGCTATTGACAACTATCGCAGCGATGATCCCGCTTACCGCCATAAAAATTAACGGCCTGAATAGACCAGAACTGATATTCAGGTAGAAAATAAATAAGGCATTAAGACTAAACATGATTCCAACAATCACGAAAATGGTCGCGCCACCTGAGAAAAGGTAAGCTAATGACACGCCGGTAAGCGTAATGATGGCAATATATATCAACGTTACGGCAACAGTGCCAAAGCGGGAAAGATGGGTAACGGCCCCATACCCCAGGCCAAGCAAAAGTGCTGATACCCACAAAACAACAACAGGATGAACGTGGGTTATAAAAAAATGAGTATACAACGTTAGCCATATAATGCCGGCGGTACACCATAGTCCCAGCGCAGTATACCAATAGGTAAGGGATAACATTGTCGCGGGAATAAATGCTATTTGCCGTATACGTATTGCAGCCAGAGGTCCCACTTGTCATTTATCACTCTTCTCATGATCACGGTGATAAGAATGGCAAGCGCAGGAAAATATTTCTAAGATGTTTATGCTGTTTCGCCCTAAATAAAGTCCTAAAAAAAATCCTGGCGCAGGGCCAGGATTTTAAGAGATCGCTATAATTAGCGGCGATTACCAAAAATACGCAGTAACATCAGGAACAGGTTGATAAAGTCCAGGTACAGCGTTAACGCGCCGAGAATCGAATATTTACGCAGATTAGCGCTATCGCGGGTATCTATTTGCTCGCCGATATTTTTCAGTTTCTGCGTGTCATAGGCGGTCAGACCGACAAACACCACCACCCCGATATAGGTTACCGCCCACATCAGCGCTTCACTCTTCAGCCAGAAATTGACCAGCGACGCCAGAACGATACCAATAAGCGCCATAAACAGCATATTGCCGAAACCGCTAAGATCGCGTTTAGTGGTGTACCCGTACAGGCTCATGGCGCCAAACATTCCCCCCGTCACCACAAACGTGCTGGCGATAGAGGAGTAGGTGTAAACGATAAAAATACTGGATAACGTCAATCCGGTTAGCGCCGAATAGAGCATAAACAGCGTCGTCGCCATTCCGGCGCTAAGTTTATGCACCAGTCCCGACAGAACAAACACCAGCGCAAGCTGGGCAATAATTAAGCCAAAGAAGGTGATCTTACTGGAAAAGACAAACATCATGACGGCTGGCGTATTAGCCGCATACCACGCGATAAACGCGGTCAGTAACAGTCCGACCGTCATCCAGCCATACACTTGCGCCATATAGGTCTGCAGGCCGGACCGCGCCTGCACTATTGAATCAGATCGTGGAAATCTGTCCATGATGAACTCCTGTGTGGAAATGATACCCTAAAGCGTATCACATTCTGCTACCAACGTTTCGCCAACTGCTGGTCGCTGTCGCGCGCTTCGACCCAGCGATCGCCTTCCGGCGTGGCTTCACGCTTCCAGAACGGCGCACGGGTTTTCAGATAATCCATAATGAACTGACCGGCGTCGAACGCGCTACTGCGGTGCGCGCTGGTGACGCCGACAAACACAATCTCATCGCCCGGCCATAATTCGCCAACGCGATGAATCACCGTGACCCGCCCCAGCGGCCAGCGGGAACGCGCCTTCGCGACGATCTCCGCCAGAGCTTTCTCAGTCATGCCGGGATAATGCTCCAGCGTCAGCGCCTTAACGCTATCGCCCAGGTTATGATTGCGCACTTTTCCGGTAAAGGTGACGACCGCGCCGTCTTCGTCGCGCGCCGCCAGCCAGGAATATTCCTCCCCGACGCTAAACGGCGCAGGGCCGACTACAATTCGCGTTTCGCGCATGTTAGCCCCCCGTGACTGGCGGGAAAAACGCCACTTCATCGCCCGCCGTCAGCGGATGGTCAAAACTTACCAGCGTCTGGTTGACCGCCGCCAACAGCTTGCCGTCTTCCAACGCCAGCGCCCAACGATCGCTCTTTGTCGTCAGATGCTGTCGCAGCGACTCAACGGTGGAAAAATCTGCTGGAAGATCCAGCGCGTCAGTTCCTGTAAGCTCGCGAACCTGGGCGAAGAAAAGCACCTTAATCATGCGCATCCACCTTAAAATCCCCCGATTTGCCGCCGCTTTTCGCCAGCAGGCGCACCGGACCAATTACCATATCTTTTTGTACCGCTTTACACATGTCGTAGATGGTTAACGCCGCGACGGACGCCGCAGTTAACGCTTCCATTTCGACGCCGGTTTTACCGGTCAGACGGCACAGAGACTCAATACGTACGCGGTTATGCTCCGGCTCGGCCTGAAGCTGAATCTCCACTTTACTTAGCAGTAGCGGGTGGCACAGCGGGATCAGCTCCCAGGTGCGTTTGGCGGCCTGAATACCGGCAATTCGGGCGGTGGCGAAAACATCGCCCTTGTGGTGTTTGCCATCAACAATCATCGCCAGCGTTTCACTACGCATGGTAACGAATGCTTCCGCCCGCGCTTCACGAACGGTTTCCGCTTTCGCGGAAACGTCCACCATGTGCGCTTCGCCTGCGGCGTTTATATGGGTTAATTGCGACATCGTTATTTCTTTAAATGAGGGTGAAAATTACATGGGCGTGTACGGGCATCCAGCTGCGGCGCAATGATATTCTCCCATGCGGTTCTGCACGCTTTTGTTGAGCCCGGCATGGCGAAAATCAAGGTGTTATTCGCCACGCCAGCTACCGCGCGCGACTGCAGAGTTGCGGTGCCGATCTCTTCAAACGAGAGCATGCGAAACACTTCGCCAAATCCTTCCACTTCACGATCGAACAGCGGCAACAGCGCTTCCGGCGCCTGATCGCCTTCGGTCAAACCGGTCCCGCCAGTTATCAATACGACCTGCACCTCATCACTGGCGATCCAGGCGGAAACCTGGGCGCGAATCGCGTAACGGTTCTCTTTAACGATGGCTTTCGCCACCACTTCATGCCCGGCCTCCTGCGCCGAATCACGCAGATAATGACCGGAGGTATCGTCTTCTTCGCCGCGTCGGCTGGAAACAGTAAGAATAGCGATGCGGGTCGGGATAAATTCAGCGCTGACCTGACTCATCTGAAATCTCCTTATTAAGGATTAACCGCCAATGTAAGATAAATTTTGCGTAATACCAGTATTGCTCTGGTGAAGGAAATGGGTCTGCTTTTTCTCCCGCAACGCGTCGGAAATACGTTCCTCAAGCGCGTATTGCTGCGCATCATCCTGTAACAGGTCGCGTAAACTCACGCCGCCGTCGCCAAACAGACATAAATGCAGCTTCCCGACAGACGAAACACGCAGGCGGTTACAGGTGGCGCAGAAATCTTTTTCATACGGCATAATGAGGCCGATCTCACCGACGTAATCGGGATGACAAAAAACCTGCGCCGGACCATCGCTACGCTGGCGGAGCTGGTGGATCCAGCCGCGCTTAATCAGCTCGTCGCGTAATACCTGACCCGAAATATGATGTTTGCGGAAGAGATCGCTCCCCTCGCCCGTCTCCATAAGTTCAATGAAGCGTAACTGAATGGGGCGAGGCTGAATCCAGGCAAGGAAGGTATCCAACTGATGGTGATTCACGTCGCGCATCAGCACGGTGTTGACTTTCACCTTTTTGAAACCGGCGTCAAAGGCGGCATCGATGCCCGCCATCACCTGGCGGAATTTGTCCTGACCGGTAATCGCATGGAACTGACGCGCATCCAGGCTATCCACGCTAACATTGACGCCCGTCAGCCCCGCTTCGCGCCAGCTCGCGGCATCGCGCGCCAGTCGATAACCGTTAGTGGTCACCGCGATCTGGCGAATAGCATCATTTTCACCCACGGCGGCAATGATGTCGGTAAAATCGCGGCGTAATGAAGGCTCGCCGCCGGTAAGACGCACCTTCTCCGTGCCAAGACTGGCAAAAGCGCGCGTAACGCGACGAATTTCATCGACGGTAAGGAAACCGTTGTTAGTGACGCCGCCAGGTTTGTAGCCATCCGGCAGGCAGTAGGTGCAACGAAAGTTACACACATCGGTAATCGACAAACGCAAGTAGTAAAACTTACGCGCGAAAGCATCGGTAAGTTGTGAAGCCATGTACACCTTTCCAAATACGGGAGGCGGAGTCATTTCTTCCTGCGCCCTGGTGGCAAACGTTAAACGTTGTCACGGCCAAAGCACCGTATCAAAAATGACCCAGGTGCAGAGGCTAGAGTGTTTACTGTGGTTACGCCGATACTAGCGTGTAAATGACAATTTCGCCATCACGCTTTCGCTATATAAACATATACATAGCGATATGATCGTGCTATTTAGCGACAGAATACGTGAAAATCACACTTTTACATTGATATATATCATTTAGCCGTGGTAACGCCCTCGCTATAAAGGGGTAGTCGGGAATAATTAATTGTCTTTTAGCCGGTCGGCTAATTGCTGAAAACCCGCGACTTGCGCTACTGTAGCGCTGCTTATTTGACTTCAGGAATTTTTATGCGCAATCGTACGCTGGCTGACCTTGATCGTGTCGTTGCCCTCGGCGGAGGGCATGGATTAGGACGCGTCCTCTCCTCGCTTTCTTCATTAGGTTCGCGCCTGACCGGCATTGTGACTACCACAGATAACGGGGGGTCAACTGGCCGTATTCGCCGCTCGGAAGGCGGGATCGCCTGGGGCGATATGCGCAACTGTCTGAATCAGTTAATTACCGAACCCAGCGTCGCATCCGCTATGTTTGAGTACCGTTTTGGCGGTAATGGCGAACTTTCTGGTCATAACCTCGGAAATTTGATGTTAAAGGCGTTAGATCACCTGAGCGTGCGGCCTCTGGAAGCGATTAATTTAATTCGTAATCTGCTTAAAGTGGACGCGCAGCTGATCCCGATGTCGGAGCTACCGGTAGATCTGATGGCGATTGACGATCAGGGGCATGAGATTTATGGCGAGGTGAATATCGATCAGTTAGCGACGCCGCCGCAGGAGATCATGTTAACGCCAAACGTTCCGGCGACGCGGGAAGCGGTACAGGCCATTAATGACGCGGATCTGATTCTGATTGGCCCTGGCAGTTTTTATACCAGCCTGATGCCTTGCCTGCTACTGGATGAACTGGCGCAGGCGCTGCGGCGCACCCCAGCGCCAATGGTGTATATCGGCAATCTGGGTCGCGAACTGAGTCTGCCCGCCGCCAGTTTAACGCTGGTCGATAAGCTGGCGATGATGGAGCAATATATTGGCAAAAAAGTCATTGACGCAGTAGTGGTTGGGCCGCGAGTTGACGTCAGTGCGGTGAACGATCGGCTGGTGATTCAGGAAGTGCTGGAGGCCAGCGATATCCCCTATCGCCACGATCGTCAGTTATTACACAATGCGCTGGAAAAAGCGCTACAGGCGTTGGGTTAAGCCCGTTTACCGACGACGCTGCGCTTATCAGAAGCCTGTTTACACCGAAGGGTAAACAGGCTCTCTCCCTCTTCTGATAAACTGCGTTCAGCTATCACCAGTAGGCGCTCATGAGCGAGCTCACCTCTTTTTTCAGCAATATATTCTCCATGATCTCAGTAAAGAGGGTCTGATTGATCTCTTCCATTATCCGCATTCCAGCCATGCGCTCTGCGTCAGGATCACCTGCTATTCCTAACGCTTCCAGTTCAGCATTGACCCGGCTCTGATACTCATCCGTTTCAATACACTCAGCCCTTTTGGCCATCATTTCACGCCACTCTTCTGGCGCTATACGCTCCAGCACTTTATGCCACGGCCCCCACAGCGCAAACCATTTGTGAAAATCCCTATTTTCAGCAATTTTTATCCTTATTTCCGCCTCGTCCAGGTCAGACTCAGTGATACCAGAAACGTTATAAAATCGCATATCCTGGGTCATTGTTGTCAGCGACAGCGACTCTCGTAACTGATTCTGAAAACCCAGAAATACTTCGACTTCGTCAATAAAAAACAGCCGTTTTACCTTTTCTCTGGCGAGCGATTCTATTTGCTCCAGCCGAAAGATTTCACGCCCCGCCATAATCAGTTCCGCTAAGTGGCTATCAAAGGCGCCTCTTTCAGCATCATGAACCAACGTCGCTTCCTGCATTTGGTGGTATGCCAGTGTGACCCGATCTTCACAGCTTATCGTTGCACCCATCGCTATAATAAATGCGGTTTCTCTTAGTGCGCTATCTTCAGCCAGGCGCATTAGCCAGGCGGAGACTTGTTCCTTAAAATCCGGGTGTCGGGTGTTCTGCGTATCGCTAAGACGATCCAGAAACATGCTGAAGGCTGCCGCGTTTACTTCCGTCTCAAACGCCCGCCATTGGTTGACGTCTTCCTCCTCGAGATTGGTTAGCCACCCCTGGACAGCTTGATGCAGTGGTCGAGTTACCCGAACAATTGAAAAGTCGCCCATGGCAAACAATACCCGGGGTCCCTGATAATCTACAGATGACATTAGCCGCTGCATATTCTGTATTGTTCGTTCTGAAAAAGGATTATATTCTACGATTATTCTTGTAGGTTGAGGTCCTTCACCACGAAAATGGGGTAACGACTCCGGGAGACGGACCAGGTTATTGCGAGAGGCCTGCATTATTTGTAATGCCGCCGGGAGGTTTTCCGGTAGATTAGTCAATGCGTTACGGGAAACATCCAGCGTTGTTATCGTGGGAGGTAGTGTTTCAGGCAGAACCGTAATCTGATTTTTACTTACATCCAGGACCTGTAATTCTGGTGGTAACGATGCGGGCAGACTGGTTAAGGCATTTTCGCCGGCCTCCAGAGTCTTCAGGCCCGGCGGCAATGTTTCAGGCAAAGCGGTTAACGAATTACTCTGCACATTCAAATGGGTAATCCCTGACGGAAGATGTGCTGGCAGTGTCCTTATGCTGTTATCATAAACGCTCAGGTACCGAAGTTCCTCAGGTAGATTTTCAGGTAAACAACTAATTTTATTATGGAAAAGATCCAGCGATTGAAGCGCTGAAGGCAAACGTTCCGGCAATTCAGTAATACGGTTAATGCTCAGCTCCATTTCCTGTATGGTATCCGGTAACGTGGCAGGGATACTGGTTAGCTGATTACTGTTGGCATACAGGGTCTTTATATTTCCCTGTAAATTTTCCGGCAAACTTTTCAGTTCATTGTTATCGAGTATCAGAGTAGTTATCTGCTCAGGAATACAGGCAGGTATAGTGGTAAGTCCTAATATTTTCAGACGAAGTTCCGTCTTATTATTTTTCAGGCAGTCACGCATCCGTTGTACGGCTTCTTCACGATTTGCTGCCTCTTTCGCTGGCGCCTCTTTTACCCACTCAGACCAGATTAACTCATAATTCACAGCATCTTTGGAGCCGGAAGCGCTACTCGCCTGCTCGCTTTCTGTCACACGGGTATAGGTGACTGACTTTCCCCCTCCCTCAACGGTATAGCCCTCTGTATTAAAAACTATAGACAGAATTTCCTGACTATTTTCACTCAAAATACAGTATTGGTCTGCCCCTCCTCTACTATACTGAATATTATCCGCATACGCCGGGAAAGCTAACATCCTTAAACATTCAAACTTGCTTTTGATCTCTTCTGGCGAGGCGGTTTCAGGTGGATGACAAAGATAAGCGATGCAGTTTTGTGCTTCAACCTGATGTTCTGAAGAGAAAAAGGCACTTATTTTATTCCATATCTCTTCTTTTAAAGGCACCTCTGTTGAGGCCTCATTGCTAATACTTTGATGCCTTGCCGTAGATTGTATATTAGTAATATTAAACATATTTTCCCTACCTGATCTGAACGTAACCTAAAGTAACAGATAAGGATATTCTCAACTTTAAATAAGAGGTCACAGTCGTCATTATTTCGGACAAATCATTCAGTATTTGCAGCGCTTGACTTATAGATGCTCGCGCTTCCATCACCTCTTTTTTAAGTAGAATGATGTAATCTGTTGCCATGACACGCTTTCAACGAACTCATATAAGATTAAAATGACGATCATAAGGATAGCTATACCGATAATACGGGGCGTTTTTTTTCATAGCCGAGGAGAGAGGGAAAATTAGCGTTGGGTTCAGCCTCAACGCTAATTTTCTTCAGTTGTGATTAAACTAGCTACCCCATTGATGTTTTGAGTTTTTCGACAATCCCGTTAGTCAAAGCCTGTCACTGTTTTTCATTCCTGACTGACTTAGCCCTTACTATTGCACTGAAATTCTCAAAAGCGAGCCATGGTAACGATGACTCGCTGGCGATCGACACATTGTCAGGACGCCGCGATAAACAACTCGCGTAACTGGTGCAACTGGTCGCGAATTTGCGCGGCTTCTTCAAACTCCAGATTTTGCGCGTGCTGCATCATTTGCCCTTCCAGTTCATGAATTTTCTGCTGCAACGCTTTCGGCGTCATATCCAGTTCGACAATTCCGGCTTTTGCCGTAGAACGGCCCTTGCCTTTCCCCTTCGCTTTGGTTTTCGCAATGTTCTGCCCCAGCGCCAGGATGTCGACCACTTTTTTGTTCAGCCCCTGCGGAGTGATACCGTGCTCTTCGTTGTACTTCTGCTGCTTCTCGCGACGTCGCTCGGTTTCGCCAATCGCCTTCGCCATCGACGGCGTGATTTTATCGCCATACAGAATCGCTTTACCGTTAACGTTGCGCGCCGCGCGCCCTATGGTCTGAATCAGGGAGCGCTCGGAGCGCAGGAAGCCCTCTTTATCGGCGTCCAGAATCGCCACCAGCGAGACTTCCGGCATATCCAGCCCTTCGCGCAGCAGGTTAATCCCCACCAGAACGTCAAACTCGCCCAGACGCAAATCGCGGATGATTTCCATGCGCTCCACGGTATCAATATCTGAGTGCAGGTAACGCACGCGCTCGCCGTGTTCTTCCAGATATTCGGTCAAATCTTCCGCCATCCGTTTGGTAAGCGTAGTGACAAGGACACGCTCATTAATGGCCGCACGCTGACGAATTTCGGACAGCAGATCGTCCACCTGGGTCGCCACCGGACGCACTTCAATAATCGGGTCCAGCAGCCCGGTCGGTCGCACGACCTGATCCACCACCTCATCACCAGATTTTTCCAGCTCATAGTTGCCGGGCGTGGCGGAAACATAGATAGTTTGCGGCGCTAAGGCTTCAAACTCCTCAAACTTCAGCGGACGGTTATCCATCGCCGAAGGCAGACGGAAGCCATACTCGACCAGCGTCTCTTTGCGCGCCCGGTCGCCGCGGTACATGCCGCCTATCTGCGGGATGGTGACATGAGACTCATCCACCACCAGCAGTCCGTCGGCGGGCAGATAATCGAACAAGGTTGGCGGCGGTTCGCCCGGCCCGCGGCCCGACAGAAAGCGGGAATAGTTTTCAATGCCTGAGCAGTAGCCCAGCTCGTTCATCATCTCTAAATCGAACTGCGTGCGCTGGCTTAATCGCTGCTCTTCAAGCAGCTTATTATTTGCCAGCAAGACCTTACGCCTGTCCGCCAGCTCATCTTTTATCTCTTCCATCGCCTGCAGAATACGCTCGCGCGGCGTTACGTAGTGCGTTTTGGGATAGATAGTATAACGTGGCACCGTTGACTCTACCTGCCCGGTTAACGGGTCGAACAGCGACAGGCGTTCCACTTCTTCATCAAACAGCTCAACGCGTAGCGCGATGTCGTCAGATTCAGCCGGGAAGATGTCGATCACTTCGCCGCGCACGCGAAAGGTACCACGCTGAAAAGCTTGATCGTTACGGGTGTATTGCAATTCCGCCAGCCGACGCAAAATCGCGCGCTGGTCAATCAGCATTCCCACCGTCAGATGCAGCATCATTTTCAGGTAGAGATCCGGATCGCCCAGACCGTAAATCGCGGACACGGAAGCCACCACCACGACATCGCGTCGCTCAAGCAACGCTTTCGTTGCCGACAACCGCATTTGCTCAATATGTTCGTTTACCGAAGCGTCTTTTTCGATAAACGTATCCGAACTTGGCACATACGCTTCCGGCTGATAGTAGTCATAGTAGGAGACGAAATACTCCACCGCGTTTTCCGGGAAAAACTCTTTCATTTCGCCGTAGAGCTGCGCCGCCAGGGTTTTATTGGGCGCAAGCACCATCGTTGGCCGCTGCAAGTCCGCAATGACGTTGGCAATGGTGAATGTCTTCCCGGAGCCGGTCACGCCCAATAACGTCTGATGCGCCAGCCCGTCCTCCAGCCCCTCTTCCAGACGACGTATAGCGTCCGGCTGATCGCCAGAAGGTTTAAAAGCGGAATTCAGTTTGAACGGTTTACTCATGAGCGGCTACCTGAAGGAGTGAGCGGGCAGGGGTGTAATTTTACTCTCGACGGTGAATATTGCCAATAAAAAACACTGGATGAAAAAACAGTAACGCTCCAGTGTATAATGGCTATCGGCAGATACCCCACGCTATTTAGAGGTAAAACATAGACAGTCGCGGGGTAAAATTCCAGCAGTGTGCTGGTTATCCCCAGACCAGAGTCTTTTTTAACATTTGTCAAGTCGGATGATGAAAGTTTTATGTCAACGTATCCCCCTTCCTTTACAACCATTGATTTTATATAACTTGCTGTCTGAAAAGGGATATTTTCTCAAGCCGTCTTTCGCGCCAATTTAGTCGCAGGCCGCGTCGCCTCTCGCTTACGTTGTGTTTTCTAACTCTAATACACAAGGTTATCCACAGGAATAGTGGATAACTGCTTCCAGCCCGTATCCCCTGCCGCCTGGCAAAATCAGCCCCTGACGTTTTCGCCGGGCGATAAAAAAAAATTATCGCTATTTTTGGCAGATTATTGGCTAACGAGAAGGGAAAAATTGAGGCGTAGACGCTCACATTTTGCACATTTTTAGCCTGGCGACGTCAGGAGGGTCTGGCGAAAGAACAGCAGGATCGTCAGATCCTGCAAGAAGGCGGTTTTTAAGCGCGGTCAGGCGCGTTCCAGGGGGCTGAGGTCCAGATACTGTCCTGTCGCCGCCTGCGATGGAGAAATGCCCAGCCACGGGATTTCCCCTAACAGCGGGGCCGGTATGATGCGGCGAAGCGTCGCGAGATATTCACCATGACGCGCGCCCGGCGGCTGTATGTCGTTGGCTATCCATCCGACAAGTGGTAATCCGGCCTGTTCTACCGCCAGCGCCGTCAGCATGGCGTGATTAATACAGCCCAGCTTGACGCCAACAACCAGAATCACCGGCAGCTGCTCCGTCTGTACCCAGTCGGCAAACGTCAGCGTGGCAGAGAGCGGTGTAAACCAGCCGCCCGCCCCTTCTGTCAACACCCAGTCTGCCTGCGCCTCCAGCGTTCGCAATCCGCGTGATAACACCGCCGCGTCTATCGCCCGGCCTTCGTCGGCGCTAACGATGTGGGGAGAGGTAGGCTCGGCAAAAGTATAAGGATTGATAGCGGAATAAGGTTGCGGCAGGCTGCTGTTACGCTGCAAGGCCAGGGCATCGCTATTGCGTAGCCCGTCGGTTGTCATTTCGCTGCCGGAAGCGACGGGCTTATAGCCTACGGTTTGATAACCTAACTGCGTTGCGGCCTGCAATAAGGCGCAACTGGCAACCGTTTTACCGACTTCAGTATCAGTACCGGTCACAAAATAGCGTTTAGTCACGTTCAATCACTCCCATAAAAAGGTGGTACGTCAGCGGATATTTCCCCTGCCGCTGCGGCCATGCCAGTTGAATCTGTCTAAGCCGGGCGCGGGTTAATACATCCGTCTCCCGCCCTTCATGAAGATGGGTGGCGCCAATGCCTTTAAGCGAGCGCATTGCGCTCAGGGCATCCTCAAACCACAATGTCATCGCCTGAGTATGACGAAACGCCCGCCAGCCGCGCAGCGCGTGGTCAATGGCCTCTTCCGGCAAAAAGCTATTCGCGTGAGCGCGATTATCGACGGCCTGCCATGCCTGACGCAGCTCCGGCAACGACCCCTGGCACAAGGTGGTAAACGCCACCACGCCGCCGGGCCGTACAACCCGATACAACTCGCTCAACGCATCGCGTAAATCGCCGCACCACTGGACCGCCAGGTTGCTCCAGGCCAGGTCAAAAACTTCGGCGTCATGGGGAATCGCTTCGATATCCGCCAGCAAATAGTGATGCGCCGCCTGACGATCGCGAGCCTGTTGCAGCATCGGCAGCGAAAGATCCAGGGCGGTCACTTCGCTCCCCCGCTCTCGCCAGTAACGACTCATACGTCCGGGGCCGCAGCCTGCGTCCAACACACTGGCAAACTGGCGGCCTGTCAACAGCGTCAGCAGCGCATCCGCGCTGTGTTGCTGCAAAGAGGCGTGCTGTTCATATTGCGATGCGGCCCGGCCAAACGCCGCCGCAATAGCCTGCTTATTCACCTGCGCCATGCAGAACCTCCAGCAGACGGTCGATATCGCACGCTTCATGCGCCTGCGTTAACGTTAAGCGCAGGCGCGCCGTACCGACAGGCACCGTCGGCGGACGAATCGCCGTCGCCCAGCATCCTTGTTGACGCAGCGCCTCCGCCAGGCGCAATGCACGGCTGTTATCGCCCACGATTAACGGCTGGATGGCGCTATGGGCATTCAGTAGCGTAAATCGGGACGCGTTAACGCCTGCCCGAAAGCGCTGAACCAGAGCGGCGAGTTTTTCGCGCCGTTCACCACCTTCATCGCTACGGATCACCGCCAGCGAGGCGCTTAACGCCTGCGCCTGGGCGGGCGGCATACTGGTGCTGTAAACCAGATGACGGGCGAATTGCAGCAGATAATCTGCGACGCTTTCCGAGCAGAGCACCGCTGCGCCGCTGACGCCAAACCCCTTACCGAAAGTCACCACCAGCAACTCAGGCTTCACCCCCCGCTGCCAGCAGGTGCCCCGCCCCTCATCGCCAGTCACGCCGATGCCGTGCGCATCATCAACCAACAGCCAGGCATGATGCCTGCGGGCAATGTGCTGGATTTCCGCCAGCGGCGCGCTGTCGCCGTCCATGCTGTATACACCTTCTGTCACCACCAGTTGCTGACCCACGCAGGGCGATTGCAGTAAACGCGACAGATGCTGCGTATCGTTATGGATAAAGCGGCGAAGCTGCGCCGGACTCAGATTAGCGGCTTCCAGCAGGGAAGCATGACTCAACCTGTCGGCCACAATCCGGTCATTTTTTTTCATTAAGGCGGTAATGACCGCCTGATTCGCCGCAAAGCCAGAGATAAACAGCAGCGCGCGTGGATATCCTAACCATTGCGCCAGTTCCTCCTCTAACGCCTGGTGCGCCACGGAATAACCGCTGATATGACCCGACCCGCCGCTGCCGACGCCAAAACGCGTCGCTGCCTGTTGCCAGGCGCGAATAATCTGCGGATGTTGACTTAAGCCGAGGTAATCATTGCTGGAAAAGTTAAGATACTGTCGCCCGTTCGCTACCAGCCAGCGTCCGGCACCCTGCGATACCACATAGCGGCGGCGCAACGTATCCGTCACCCGACGCGCCGTCAGCGCATCGTCGACGCGTTGTTGCCAACTCATAAGGCTGCCGCGTTGTAATAATCATCGGTGTCAGGCGTCATCAGCGTCTGCTCCAGACGTTGCTGCTGCTCGTTATCGCCCGCCAGCACCCTGGTCTGCTGCGGATTCAGCCCCAGCTTACGGAATAACTGCAGATCCTTGTCCTCTGCCGGATTTGGCGTAGTTAACAATTTGCAGCCATAGAAAATCGAGTTCGCCCCGGCCATAAAGCACATCGCCTGGGTCTGCTCGTTCATCTGTTCACGCCCTGCGGAAAGACGCACGTATGAGGTCGGCATCATGATGCGCGCCACGGCGATAGTACGAATAAAATCAAACGCATCCACGTCATCGTTATCCGCAAGCGGCGTGCCTTTTACCTTCACCAGCATGTTGATTGGCACGCTTTCCGGCGGTGTCGGCAGGTTCGCCAACTGCAACAACAGTCCGGCGCGATCGGTAACCGTTTCGCCCAGACCCACAATGCCGCCGGAGCACACTTTAATCCCTGCTTCACGGACTTTTTCCAGCGTGTCGAGGCGCTCCTGATAGGTACGGGTAGTGATGATATTGCCGTAAAACTCCGGCGAGGTATCGAGGTTGTGGTTGTAGTAATCCAGCCCGGCGTTAGCCAGACGCTGCGCCTGGCTCTCGTTCAACATGCCGAGCGTCATACAGGTTTCCAGCCCCATCGCTTTGACGCCCTGTACAATCTGCTCCAGATAAGGCATATCGCGTTCATGCGGATTCTTCCAGGCCGCTCCCATACAGAAGCGGGTCGAACCGGCGTTTTTCGCTTTACGGGCGGAGTCCAGTACCTGCTCTACCTCCATTAAACGCTCGGCTTCCAGCCCTGTTTTATAGCGCGAGCTCTGCGGGCAGTATTTACAATCCTCCGGGCAGGCGCCGGTTTTGATCGACAGCAGCGTACTAACCTGTACCTGCTGCGGATCGAAATGCTGGCGATGAATTTGCTGCGCTTCAAACAGCAATTCCAGCAGTGGTTTTTCAAATAATTCGGTTACTTGCGACAGTGTCCAGCGTGGGTGGCGAGCCATTGGGCTTCTCCAAAATATGTTGTTTGTTTTTGATATGGTGTAGACTCGTAAACCTAAATCTTTTTAATTTGGTTTACAAGTCGATTATGACAACGGACGATCTGGCCTTCGATAAACGCCATATTTGGCATCCTTACACTTCCATGACCTCGCCGCTGCCGGTATATCCCGTTGAGCGGGCCGAAGGCTGCGAGCTGGTTCTCGCCTCGGGCGAATGCCTGATTGAGGGGATGTCCTCCTGGTGGGCGGCCATTCATGGTTATAACCACCCGCAATTGAATGCGGCGATGAAAGCGCAAATTGACGCCATGTCGCATGTCATGTTCGGCGGCATAACCCATCAACCTGCGGTGAATCTGTGCCGTAAGCTGGTCGCGATAACGCCTGAGCCGCTGGAGTGTGTCTTTCTGGCCGACTCCGGTTCGGTGTCGGTGGAAGTGGCCATGAAGATGGCGCTGCAATACTGGCAGGCGCGCGGCGAATCGCGTCAGCGTTTTCTGACGTTTCGCCACGGTTATCATGGCGACACGTTCGGCGCGATGTCGGTGTGCGATCCGGATAACTCCATGCACAGCTTGTGGAAAGGCTATCTGCCGGAAAATCTGTTCGCGCCGGCGCCGCAAAGCCGGATGGATGGCGAATGGGATGAAAGCGACATCGCGCCATTTGCCCGCCTGATGGCCGCGCATCGTCATGAAATAGCCGCCGTGATTCTGGAACCTATCGTTCAGGGCGCGGGCGGGATGCGCATATATCATCCACAATGGCTCAGGCGTATTCGTAACATGTGCGATCGCGAAGGCATTCTGCTGATTGCCGATGAAATAGCCACCGGGTTTGGCCGTACCGGCAAACTGTTCGCCTGCGAGCATGCCGGGATCGCACCGGATATTCTGTGTCTCGGCAAAGCGTTAACCGGCGGCACCATGACCCTCTCGGCAACGCTCACGACACGCCAGGTTGCAGAGACTATTAGCAACGGCGAGGCGGGGTGTTTTATGCATGGCCCGACGTTTATGGGGAATCCGCTGGCCTGCGCCGTCGCTTGCGCCAGCCTGACGCTGCTGGAAAGCGGCGAATGGCGTCAGCAGGTGGCGTCTATCGAGTCTCAGTTACGCGCTGAGTTAGCCCCCGCGCAAAGTTCGCCCTGGGTGGCGGATGTGCGGGTGTTGGGTGCGATTGGGGTGGTTGAAACCACGCATCCGGTCAATATGGCGGCGCTTCAACGCTTCTTCGTCGGGCAAGGCGTCTGGATCAGGCCGTTCGGCAAGCTAATCTACCTGATGCCGCCCTACATTATTCGTCCGGATCAACTGCGCCGTTTGACCCAGGCGGTCAATGACGCGGTACACAATGAAACATTTTTTAGCCATTAATCAGCGGTAAGCGATGCTGCTTCTGGCTACACTTCTGGTGAGTCAAAAGGAGAGCGCATGAAACTTATCAGCAACGATTTGCGCGATGGAGATAAACTTCCTCATCGCCACGTTTTTAACGGTATGGGCTATGATGGCGATAATATTTCGCCGCATCTGGCCTGGGACGACGTGCCGATGGGCACCAAAAGTTTTGTCGTGACCTGTTACGATCCCGACGCGCCGACCGGCTCCGGCTGGTGGCACTGGGTGGTGGTGAACCTCCCGGCGGATACGCGCGTACTGACCCAGGGGTTCGGCTCAGGCCTGGTGGCCGTACCAGACGGCGTCATTCAGACGCGTACCGATTTCGGTAAAGCGGGCTACGGCGGCGCGGCGCCGCCTAAAGGGGAAACGCACCGCTATATCTTTACGGTTCACGCGCTGGACGTCGAGCGTCTTGACGTTGATGAAGACGCCAGCGGCGCGATGGTCGGCTTTAACGTGCATTTCCATTCGCTCGCCAGCGCCTCGATCACGGCGATGTTCAGTTAAACGCTGTGCCGGATGGCGGCGTAAACGTCTTACCCTGCCAACGGGTTGGGTAAGCCGAATACGCGCCGCGCCATCCGGCAGCATTCACATAAAGTCCGGCACCAGACGCTGTAACGCGCCTTGCGCCAGCAGCGCCGTCGCACACTCAATATCGGGCGCGAAAAAACGATCCTGCGTATAGTGCGCCACCTGCTCGCGCAGTGTCTGCCGCGCCTGTTCCAGTAACGGGCTGGAGGTTAACCCTTCCCGTAAATCTATCCCCTGACAGGCCGCCAGCCACTCCACGGCAATGATGCCGCGGGTATTCGCCGCCATTTCCCAGAGTCGCCGTCCTGCCGCCGGGGCCATTGAGACATGATCTTCCTGATTCGCCGAGGTCGGCAGGCTATCCACGCTGTGCGGGTGCGCCAGCGCTTTATTCTCGCTGGCGAGCGCCGCGGCGGTGACCTGGGCAATCATAAAACCGGAATTAACGCCGCCATTTTTCACCAGGAACGGCGGTAACTGCGACATATGTTTATCCATCATCAGCGCGATGCGCCGCTCCGATAGCGCGCCGATTTCCGCTATCGCCAGCGCCAGATTATCCGCCGCCATGGCAACCGGTTCAGCATGGAAGTTACCGCCGGAGATCACCTCCCCCGCATCGGCAAAGACCAGCGGATTATCGGATACCGCGTTGGCCTCAGCCAGCAGTACCTCTTTCGTCTGACGTAACTGGGTCAGACAAGCGCCCATTACCTGCGGCTGGCAGCGAAGGGAATACGGGTCCTGAACTTTATGACAGTGGTGATGTGATTCAGCAATGGCGCTGGTATCGGTCAGCAGGTGCCGGAACAACCGCGCGACGTCAATTTGCCCCTGTTGTCCGCGCGCGGCATGAATGCGCGCATCAAAAGGACGGCGCGATCCCAGTACGGCTTCGGTAGTCAGCGCGCCGCAGACAACGGCGGAGGCAAATAACTCCTGTGCCTCAAACAAACCGCGCAGCGCGAAGGCCGTTGATGCCTGGGTGCCATTAAGCAGCGCCAGCCCCTCTTTGGCCGCCAGCGCGACAGGCTCCAGTCCGGCCTTTTTTAGCGCCGTCTGCGCCGGAAGCCATTCGCCCTGCCAGCGCGCTTTTCCTTCGCCAAGCAGCGTCAGCGACAGATGCGCCAGCGGCGCTAAGTCGCCCGACGCGCCAACCGAGCCTTTTGCCGGAATCAGCGGATACACGCCGGCATTCACCAGAGCGATGAGCGCCTCTATCACGCTCAACCGAATCCCGGAAAACCCGCGCGCCAGGCTATTGATTTTCAATACCATAATCAGACGCACCATCGCGTCATCCAGTGGGTCGCCTACGCCCGCGGCGTGAGACAACACCAACGATCGCTGTAGATTTTGCAAGTCTTCATCAGCGATGCGCGTCTGCGCCAGCAGGCCGAAACCGGTGTTGATGCCGTAGGCGGTACGCCCTTCGGCAACGATATCATTGACGCACGCGACACTGGCGTTAATGCCGTCAATGGCGCTGGCGTCCAGCCGAAGCTGTACCGGATGACGCCAGACATCGTACAGTTGAGAGAGGCTTAACTGCCCCGGAGTGAGTGTCATGGTGTTCATATCAGCCTTTCCCCTGCGTCGCCGCAACCATCGGTAAATTCAGACCTTGCTCAACAGCGCATTCCACCGCGAGATCATATCCGGCATCGGCATGGCGCATGACGCCCGTCGCCGGATCGTTGTGTAACACGCGGCGAATACGCGCGGCGGCCTCGTCAGTGCCATCACAGACAATCACCATACCGGCGTGTTGCGAAAACCCCATTCCCACCCCGCCGCCATGATGGAGCGATACCCATGTCGCCCCGCTGGCGGTATTCAGCAACGCATTTAACAGCGGCCAGTCGGAAACCGCGTCGGAACCGTCGCGCATCGCTTCGGTTTCACGGTTAGGGCTGGCGACAGAGCCGGAATCCAGGTGATCGCGGCCAATCACAATGGGCGCGGATACCTCGCCGCAACGCACCATTTCGTTGAACGCCAGCCCCAGTTTTTGCCGCCACTCCAGGCCTACCCAGCAGATACGCGCCGGTAACCCCTGAAAATGAATGCGCTCGCGCGCCATATCCAGCCAGTGATGCAGATGTTTATCCTCAGCCACTATCTCTTTGACTTTGGCATCGGTTTTATAGATATCCTGCGGATCGCCGGACAGCGCCACCCAGCGAAACGGCCCGATGCCACGGCAGAACAGCGGACGAATATAGGCTGGCACAAATCCCGGAAAATCAAAGGCGTTTTCCACCCCCATCTCTTTCGCCATCTGACGAATATTGTTGCCATAGTCAAAGGTCGGCACGCCCATTTGACTGAACGCCAGCATCGCCCGAACATGTGCCGCCATGGAACGTTTCGCTGCCTGCATCGTCCCGTGGGGATCGGATTGCGCGTTTTTCTGATACTCCTCCCAGCGCCAGCCGGAGGGTAAATAGCCATGTAGCGGATCGTGGGCGCTGGTCTGATCGGTCACCAGGTCCGGGCGCACGCCGCGATTAACCAGTTCCGGCAGGATATCCGCCGCATTCGCGCACAGGGCGACGGACACGGCTTTCCCCTCGCGGGTGTAGCGAGTAATGCGGGCCAGCGCGTCATCCAGCGTGGCGGCCTGCTCATCCACGTAGCGAGTACGCAGACGAAAATCGATACGGCTTTGCTGGCATTCAATCGTCAGCGAACACGCTCCGGCCAGCGTCGCGGCTAGCGGTTGCGCGCCGCCCATGCCGCCCAGCCCGGCAGTCAGCACCCAGCGTCCCGCCAGCGTGCCGTTATAGTGCTGACGCCCCGCCTCGACAAAGGTTTCGTATGTTCCCTGCACGATTCCCTGGCTGCCGATATAGATCCAGCTTCCGGCCGTCATTTGACCGTACATCGCCAGCCCTTTCGCATCCAGTTCGTTAAAGTGTTCCCATGTCGCCCAGTGGGGAACCAGGTTGGAGTTGGCGATTAATACCCGCGGCGCGTTGTCGTGCGTTTTAAATACGCCGACCGGTTTGCCAGACTGAATAAGCAACGTTTCGTCCGCCTCCAGCCGGGTGAGCGCATCAACAATAGCGTCATAGCATTCCCAGTTGCGCGCGGCGCGACCAATCCCGCCGTAGACCACCAGCTCATGCGGATTTTCCGCCACGTCAGGATCGAGATTATTCATTAACATCCGCAGCGGGGCTTCTGTCAGCCAGCTTTTCGCCGTTAATACCGTGCCTCGGGGCGCGCGGATAGTCTGCTGACGATACTTGCTTTCAGGCATAGCAATGACTCCTCATTATTATCGGTCTGCTATCGCCAAATAACGCTAAAACGCCACTATCAGGCACCGCCGCAGACCCACAGATAAGAATCAGACATATACTTGTCTATACAAGTAAGCACAAGAATAGAATTAACAAAAATGATACAATTTTGTTATATTGTGTCAGCAATCACGTTTTCCGGCAGCGGCCCGCTCAGGAGATAAATCGTCCCTGTAGCCGGTAGCGCGACCCGGGGAAAAGTAAACGGGCGTGAGAAACAATCCGCGACGCGGACCAGGTTGTACGACGAATGAGCAGACAAGGCTCATGCTCTTTGATAGTTAACCACGCGCACTCTTGCGCCGTGGCGCGCACCGCCTCCACAATATGTTCCCCTTCCGTTAGCGGCGCGATCCGCGACAAATAAGCGTGCGGCGTGGTCTGACGGTAATCCTGCGTCAGGTAATCCACGGCAATATCCGCATTCACGCAGCGATCTTCAATTTGTACCGGCAGATCGTTTTCATAATGCACCATGATGGAATGGAAAATGACATCGCTCTCATTGACGTTGAGAGCGCTGGCCTGGATGGCGTTTGCCCGCACACGCTCCAGCGTGAGCACCTCACAACGATGCTGATGACGGCGGGCGGCTATCTCCTCGGCGATACTGCGGACTTCAAACAGCGCGGACTGGCCTTTCGGTTCGGCGACAAACGTCCCCACGCCCTGTAAACGTACCAGCCACCCTTCATCCGTCAGCTCACGCAGCGCCCGGTTGATGGTCATTCGGCTAAAGCCATACTGAGCGACCAGTTCAGCTTCCGACGGAATGCGATCGTGCGGCTGCCAGACGCCGCCGGCTATTTTTTTACAGATGTCCTGTTTCACCGTTTCGTAAAAAGGCGCAGGCGCAGAACGGGAGCGGGATGAATACATGCGTGAAGCCTTCCTTATGCGGATAATGTTTTCCGGATGACAGATTAACGCCACCAGTGCGCGATTTGCCAGCCAAGCCGCGCCGCCACGCGCGCCGCTGCGCCATCTTCATCAAAGCGTGGATTAAACTCAACCAGATCCGCCGCCTGTAATTTTCCGCTGCGGCAAACCGGCTCAATTAAACGCAGAACCTGTATCAGCGGCACGCCCAGCGCTGCGGGAGCGGAGACGGCCGGCATTTCCCAGACAGGCAATACGTCGAGATCGATAGTCAGATAAATTTTATCCACCTTGTCGATAAACTGCGCCATCTGCGCCAGCGCGTCATGGCAGTCCAGATCCTCCACCACGGTAACATTCCGCCACTGCGCTTCCCGCCACAACGCCTGCGTATTCGCCGCACGGCTCACGCCGAAACAGGCATAATGAAACGCGCGGCTCTGCGCGTCGCATAGCTGCGCCAGTTGACGAAACGGCGTCCCGGATGTTGCCCGGTCGGTCTGACGGAGATCCAGATGCGCATCAAGATTAATGATCCCTACGCTTTCCTGCGCAAACGCGTCCAGCACCCCCGCGCCGTGTCCAAACGCGGTTTCATGCCCGCCGCCCAGTACCAGCGTGCGCATCCCGGCCCGCAGACAGCGGCTTACCGCATCGCGCAAGGCCTGCTGCGCGCCTTCCAGATCGGGCGTCGGCGCAACCCAATTGCCTAAATCCACCAGCCGTTCATGTCCCTGGTGGCTGGCCATATTCGCCAGCGCTTTACGCAACGCGTCCGGGGCGCCTGCCGCGCCGGGACGCCCTGCATTGCGTTTTACCCCCTCGTCGCAGGCAAATCCCATTAACGCGATCTTTTGCTGCCAGTTTTCGGGGGAAAAGGTCTCGCTGCGCGTGACGGTCTGAAACAGACGCCGCGCATCCGGCGCTTCTATACTGTCATCGCGCCCCTGCCAGAGCGCCGGAGAAGCCGGATACCATTGCGTCATGAGATTTGTCCTCTGTATACCCGCTGATATAAAGGGTTACGCCCCGGCTCATACACTATCTCTACCGGCTGTTCAGCATCCCACACCACAAAATCCGCCCGGTAGCCGGCCCTGATCTGCCCATGCGTCGCCTGTCTTCCCAGCGCGCGAGCGGCATGGCGCGTAACGCCCGCCCATGCCTCTTCCGGCGTCAGACCAAACTGTACGCAGGCCATATTCATCGCCAGATGCAAACTGCAAAACGGGCTGGTGCCGGGATTGAAATCGCTGGCGACGGCGACAGGCACCTGATAGCGGCGCAGCAGTTCTACCGGCGGGCGCTGCGTCTCGCGCAGAAAATAAAACGCGCCGGGCAATAATACGCCGACAGTACCGCCGTCACGCATCGCCGCGACGCCCACTTCATCAAGATATTCGATATGATCCGCCGATAAGCCCTGATAACGGCTCACCAACTGCGCGCCGCCCAACAGCGAAAGCTGCTCAACATGGCCTTTAACGGGAATACCTAACGCCTTCGCCGTCTGCAATACGCGCTCACTCTGCGCCACATTAAAGCCGACGCTCTCGCAAAAGAGGTCTACCGCATCAAATAACCCTTTTTGCCAGAGCTGCGGAATCATCGTCTCGCAGACCAGAGTGATGTAGCCGTCCGGGTCGTCACGATACTCCGCTGGCGTAGCATGAGCGGCCAATAGCGTGGGGCTAATGTCGATAGCGTTTTCGGCGGCAAGTTTTGCAGCGACGCGCAACAGCTTTTCTTCTGTCGCCAGCTCCAGACCATAGCCGGATTTAATCTCCAGCAGCGTAACGCCTTCGCTGGCAAGGCGCATCATGCGTTCGCGCGCCAGCAGGTAGAGCGTCTCCTCCGCACAGGCGCGGGTTGCTGATACCGTCGCGTTAATGCCGCCGCCCTGAGCGCTAATATGCTGGTATGACGCGCCGTTAAGCCGCTGTTCCCACTCTGCGGCGCGGTTACCGGCAAACACCAGATGCGTGTGGCAATCGATAAGTCCCGGGGTTACCAGTCGTCCCTGCATATCATGGATATTGTCCCCGCTGACAGGAAGCTGCGTCTCTGGCACGATATCGCAAATATGCCCTTCGCGCACAATCAGCGCCTGATTATCCACCAGCCCGTACAGGGCTTGCTGCTGCGGGTCCATTGTCGCCAGCCTGATGTTTCGCCAGACAGTATCGCCCGGTAAAAGTTGCCGCATTCCTGTCGCTCTCTTGCCTGTCATGGGTTGTATAGACATTTATTTTCTTTCTGCTCCGGATTGTCAACTCAAAGCGCGAAAGTTGTTGCTTAATTGTGATAAAACTATCTGATGCTACAGGTGTTTCCAGCCTGAAAAGGAACTTTTTACCTTTTCGCCTTCCCGTTTCGTTCAACTTAGTATAAAAAAGCAGGCTTCAATGGATGTCATTTAACTTTTTCAAGCCCGGAGCAACCTGTGAATACATTATCGGTTTCCCGTCTGGCGCTGGCACTGGCTTTTGGCGTGACGCTGAGCGCCTGTAGCTCTACGCCACCCGATCAGATCCCTTCCGATCAAACCGCGCCTGGCACCGCCTCGCGCCCAATTCTGTCGGCAAATGAAGCGAAAAACTTCGTTGCGGCGCGCTATTTTGCCTCCCTGACGCCAAATACCGCCCCGTGGTCGCCGTCGCCGATTACCCTGCCCGCACAGCCTGACTTTGTGGTGGGGCCGGCAGGTACGCCAGGCGTTACGCACACCTCGATTCAGGCCGCGGTCGATGCGGCAATGGTTAAACGCACGAACAAACGCCAGTACATTGCTATTATGCCGGGCGACTATCAGGGGACCGTGTATGTTCCCGCCGCGCCGGGAAGTCTGACCCTGTACGGGACCGGTGAAAAACCGATCGATGTGAAAATTGGGATGGCGATTGATGGTGAAATGAGCGTCGCTGACTGGCGCCGCGCGGTGAATCCCGGCGGGAAATATATGCCTGGTAAACCCGCCTGGTATATGTTCGATAACTGCCAAAGCAAACACGCCGCGACGATCGGTGTGATGTGTTCTGCCGCGTTCTGGTCGCAGAATAACGGTCTGCAGCTACAAAATCTGACCATCGAGAACACGCTAGGCGACAGCGTCGATGCCGGAAACCATCCGGCGGTGGCGTTGCGTACCGATGGCGACAAAGTCCAGATTAACAAGGTCAATATCCTTGGCCGCCAGAACACCTTCTTTGTGACCAACAGCGGCGTGCAGAACCGTCTGCAAACCGATCGCCAGCCGCGTACGCTGGTGACGAACAGCTATATTGAAGGCGATGTGGATATGGTTTCCGGACGCGGCGCCGTGGTGTTCGATAACACCAACTTCCAGGTCGTCAACTCCCGCACACAGCAGGAAGCCTACGTCTTCGCCCCGGCGACGCTGTCCAATATTTACTATGGCTTTTTGGCGATCAACAGCCGCTTTAACGCCTCCGGCGATGGCGTTGCGCAGCTTGGCCGCTCGCTGGATGTCGACGCCAACACCAACGGTCAGGTCGTGATCCGCGACAGCGTGATTAACGAGGGCTTCAACGTTGCCAAACCGTGGGCCGACGCGGTCATCTCGAAACGTCCGTTTGCTGGAAATACGGGAACCGTGGATGACAAAGACGAGGTGCAGCGTAATCTGAACGACACTAACTACAACCGCATGTGGGAATACAACAACCGCGGTGTAGGCAGTAAAGTAGTGGCGGAACCTAAGCAGTAATCACCGTTCCGGTTCAGGCTTATAAACGGGCCGCCGCAGCAGATGTGGCGGCCCGTGGTTTTACTGCAAGCAATGTTTATTGAAATTAATCAGGCATCCCGCCTTGATGAGTTCCAGCCCGCCTCCATCCGGCACACAGCGCTTTAGTACGCGTTCACCACAACCCACATTGGCCCCTGGCCGACGGCATAACGGCCTTTTTCCGTCAGCAACCCCTGAGTGCCCGTAATTTCATAGACCGCGATATGATGTGATTTTTGACCCGCAGCAATCAGGTATTTTCCGCTATTGTCGATATTAAAGCCGCGCGGTTGGGCTTCCGTCGGCTGGAAGCCTTCAACGCTCAGTACGCTGCCATCTTCGGAGACACTAAAGACGGTAATCAGACTGGCGGTGCGGTCACAGGCATACAGATACCGTCCATCCGGCGTAATATGAATATCCGCCGCCCAACGGGTATCGGAAAAATCGGCGGGCATCATATCCAGGGTTTGTACGCACTCTATCTCGCCATGCGGATTTTTAAGCTGCCAGACATCCACCGAACTGTTCAGTTCATTGACGCAATACGCATATTGTCGATTCGGGTGGAAGACCATATGACGCGGGCCTGCCCCTTCAACTGTATTTACTTCCGCCGGCTCCTGGGCCACCAGATGGCCGTCATCGCTTAGCGTAAACAGACAAATGCGATCCTGTTTTAGCGCAGGCACCCACAGGGTACGGTTATCCGGCGTAATATTTGCCGAGTGGCAGCCGTCCAGCCCCTCCACCACATCCACCAGCTCAACCGGCAGGCCATCCTGTAAGCGCGTCACGCTGACATTACCGGCGTTATACGATCCGACAAAGACAAAACGACCATGATGATCGGTAGAAATATGGGTCGGGCTACCCGGCAGGGCGGATTCGGCGGCAAACGTCAGCGCGCCATCATCCGGCGCAATACGATACGCCAGGACACGAAACTCCGGGCGCACGCCGACATAGAGGTAGCGTTTATCCGGACTGACCACCATCGGCTGAACCTGACCGGGCACATCCACGACCTGCACCAGCGTCAGCGTCCCTTCGTGGTTCAGGCTCCAGACGTGAATTTGCTGACTCTCAGGGCTGGCGGTATAGACTGTTTGTTTCATGAATACTCCTTTGCATATGGCATGTAGCTGCAATAACAGGACACAGCTTAACGTAGTCGCTTTTGACGGCGAATGCTGAATTCAGACGCAGAATTTTGTCTGCTTACCGTCCCGGTGTACCATGCCGACAGACGGAATTATTACTCTTAATCTGGAAAAAATTATGACTGCACGCGTGATTGCCCTCGATTTAGACGGAACGTTATTAACCCCGCATAAAACCTTACTCCCCTCCTCGCTTGACGCGCTATCACGCGCCAAAGAGGCGGGCTTTCAACTTATCATTGTCACTGGTCGCCATCACGTTGCTATTCATCCTTTTTATCAGGCGCTGGCGCTGGAAACACCTGCTATTTGCTGCAACGGCACCTATTTGTATGATTATCAAGCTAAAACTGTCCTGGATGCCGATCCTATGCCCGTGGATAAGGCGTTGCAGTTGATTGATTTACTGGATGAGCATCAGATTCACGGCCTGATGTATGTTGATGACGCTATGCTTTACGAACACCCAACCGGCCACGTCGTGCGTACCTCCCGGTGGGCGCAGACCTTGCCGCCGGAACAACGTCCGACCTTTACACAGGTCTCTTCGTTAGCGCAGGCGGCGCGCGACGTGAATGCCGTGTGGAAGTTTGCGCTTACCGATGAAGATATTCCCAGACTACAGCGGTTCGGTCAGCATGTTGAACAGGCGCTTGGCCTGGAGTGCGAATGGTCATGGCACGATCAGGTGGATATCGCGCGCAAAGGCAACAGTAAAGGCAAGCGCCTTACCCAGTGGATAGAAGCGCAGGGAGGGTCAATGAAAAATGTGATCGCTTTCGGCGATAACTACAACGACATCAGTATGCTGGAGGCGGCAGGCACCGGCGTTGCGATGGGCAACGCCGATGAGGCGGTGAAAGCGCGCGCTGACGTTGTGATCGGCGATAACACTACCGATAGCATCGCCAAATTTATTTACACCCACCTGCTATAGTCAGGCGGTGATAGAAACGCTTTTCACCTGCGCGTAAAGCCACAGGCCAGGCTTGATATTCAGCTCATCCCTGGCCCACGGGCTTATTCGCGCCCACAGCGTTCTGCCGCCTATCTCAAGCTGGACTTCCACCTGCCCGTTATCGTCATAACAATTCGCCACTTTTGCCCGCAATACGTTGCGGATACTGGTCTGCTGCGGCGGCTGTAGTACCAGCGAGACATCCGACGCCTGTATACGAATACGCAGTGTGGATTGCAGCGGCTGATTGAGTTTATTTACCCACAGGTGCTGGTCGCCAAGCGCCAGGGCGGTCATGGCATAATGCGGGTGATGCTCCAGCACGCTGACTTTCAGAATACTGCTCTGTTGCTCTTTCGGCAGCCAAGGGTGCATAACGCTGCTTCCCCAGACTTCTTCCAGCGGGCCAAACGCTTTAACCTGTCCATCCTCCAGCACCATGACTTTATCCGCCAGGTGGAGAATTTCATCGAGAGAATGGCTGACATACAGCATGGGAATATTGATTTCCCGCGCCAGCCGTTGCAGGTACGGCAGTAATTCGCGTTTACGCGGGATATCCAGCGAGGCCAACGGTTCGTCCAACAGCAGCAACTCCGGGGCGGTGAGCAATGCCCGGCCTATCGCTACGCGCTGTTTTTCTCCGCCGGACAGGCTCCCCGGCAGGCGATCAAGCAACGCTTCAATTCCCAGCAGCGACACCAGCTTATCAAACTGGCCGGTCATGCTTTTCGCCATGCCGTAGCGCAAATTGCCGCGTACTTTGTAATGGGGGAACAGGCGCGCATCCTGGAAAACATAACCGATGCGGCGCTTTTCCGGCGTTAAACAGATACCGTTCTCCGCGTCATGCAACACCCGGCCATTCAGCGCGATGCGTCCTTTTTGCGGGCGAGTCAAACCGCTGATGGCATTAATCAGCGAGGTTTTTCCCGCGCCGGAGACGCCAAAGATAGCCGTGATCCCACTGGCTGGCAGCGTTTCGTTGAGGGTTAAACAGTGCGTTCCCAGCGTCTGGGAAAAATTAAGCTCCAGCATGGTTAGCGCCCCGTCCGTTCACGGCTAATCCGCGCCAGCCATTCAGAAATCAACAGCGAAATCAGCGCTAATACAATCGAAATCACGCACAGCCTCGCCGCCGCGCTCTCCCCGCCCGGCGTCTGGATCAAGGTATACATGGCGGAAGGTATGGTGCGGGTTTCGCCCGGAATATTAGAAACAAAGGTAATGGTCGCGCCAAATTCGCCAAGCGAACGGGCAAACGCCAGCACCGTACCGACAATAATGCCCGGCAGGGTAAGCGGTAAGGTGATAGTCAGAAAAACGCGCCAGCGCCCGGCGCCCAGCGTTCTGGCGGCCTGTTCAAGCTTGATATCCACCCCCTCCAGCGCCAGCCGAATGGCCCGCACCATCAGCGGGAAGGACATCACCGCCGCCGCCAGCACGGCGCCGCGCCAGCTAAAGGCAAACGTGAGACCGAACCAGTCATACAGCCACTGGCCAATAAACCCGCGTCGCCCCATCGACACCAGCAGCAGATAGCCGACCACCACCGGCGGCAGCACCAGCGGCAGATGCAGGACGCTATCAAGTAAGGCTTTGCCCGGAAACCGGCATCGTACCAGTAACCAGGCAAAAAAGATCCCAAACGGCAGGCTAAACAGCACGGCCAGGGAAGACACTTTCAGGCTAAGAAGGACAGCCTGCCATTCTGGATCGGTCAGTATCATTACTTCGTCGTAAATCCATAACGTTTAAAGATTGCCGAGGCCTGCGGTCCTTTCAGGTAATCATAGAACGCGCTGACGGCCGCATTTTTATGCCCCTCCACGATAGCGATGGGGTATTCCACTTTTTTATGTGAATCTTCCGGGAACGTCGCCACCACGTTGACCCCCTTGCTGGCGACCGCATCAGAACCGTATACAATGCCCAAAGGCGCTTCGTTACGTTCGACCAGCGCCAACGCGCCGCGCACATCCTCGCCCGGCGCCAGTTTCGGTTCAAGCGTTTGCCATGCGCCCAACTTTTGCAGCGCTTCTTTGGCATAAATTCCCGCCGGTACGTGTTGCGGATCGCCCACTGCCAGACGTCCGCCGTTCAGCAGACGAATCCAGTCCGTTTTGTTGTCGATGGTAAACGGTTTCTGCTCGCTGGCTTTCGGCGCTACCACCACCAGGCTATTGCCAAGCAATGTTTCGCGCGTCGTGGTATCCACCGCTTTTTTATCGGCTGCGTAATCCATCCATTTCTGATCAGCAGAGATGAAGAGATCCGCCGGCGCGCCCGCTTCTATCTGGCGCGCCAGCGTTGAAGAGGAGGCGAATGAGGAGACCACATCCACATTTTTCTCTTTTCTATATTCTGCCGCAATGTCTTGCATCGCGTTCGTTAGCGACGCGGCGGCAAATACGGTGATCTTGCCTTCATCCGCCAGCGCATGACCGGCGATGACGAAAGATAATGTTGCCCCTGCGACCAGGCGTAACCAGGAATGCGCCATCTGTAACTCCTTGTGCGTTTCGTTATGTAAACGACAATATAACGATAATCTCAGGGGTTTCCCAGCGGTTATTCATACCCATTAACGATTAAACACAGAAAATATCGGCAGGAAAAGCAGGATCTTGAGTAACAAAAACGCCCGACTGAGCGGGCGTTTGGGGAAATCAGCGGTTCTGTCTGGACTGGTCTTTCTGACCGATACCGGAAAAAATGTTGAACACCTCACCCAGACCGTAAATCAGACCGAGGATGATGGCCATCACTACCGGTACCATGATGACGGCGAATACCAGACTTTTTAATAACTCTAACATGGGCAACTCCAGATATAGTCCTTTTTGTATTTTAACCGCATCACACAGAAAAGCACTCCCCTTTTGTGCGGTCGGCTTTGCGCTGACGCGCTTTTCAGTCACAATAGTCTTTTTACCAGGAGCTGGTTATGCAGGCCGAAATCCTTCTTACCCTGAAACTTCAGCAAAAGCTTTTTGCCGATCCCCGACGTATCTCTCTGCTGAAACACATTGCGCTTTCCGGCTCTATTAGTCAGGGCGCGAAAGACGCGGGAATCAGCTATAAGAGCGCCTGGGATGCGATAAACGACATGAACCAGCTTAGCGAACATATGCTGGTTGAACGCGCAACGGGCGGCAAAGGCGGCGGCGGCGCGGTATTAACCCGCTATGGTCAGCGTCTGATCCAGCTTTACGATTTGCTGGGCCAAATTCAGCAAAAAGCGTTCGATGTGTTAAGCGACGATGACGCCCTGCCGCTTGACAGTCTGCTGGCCGCTATCTCCCGCTTTTCACTGCAAACCAGCGCCCGAAATCAGTGGTTCGGCACCATTACCGCCCGCGATCGCGATCAGGTGCAACAGCATGTCGACGTGCTGCTGGCCGACGGCAAAACGCGGCTCAAAGTCGCGCTGACGGCGCAAAGCGGCGAGCGTCTCGACCTGGAGGAGGGAAAAGAAGTGCTGATCCTGCTAAAAGCGCCGTGGGTTGGCATTACCCGGGATGCAGCCGTTGCGCGCGCCGCTGACAATCAGTTGTCGGGAACGATCAGCCATATCGAGCGCGGCGCGGAACAGTGTGAAGTGTTGATGGCGCTGCCGGACGGCCAGACGCTGTGCGCCACGATACCGACTTCAGATGCCGCCACGTTAAAGGAAGGCGATGACGTGATTGCCTGGTTTAATGCGGACAGAGTGATTATTGCAACGTTGTGCTAAGCACATTGACATCCGTTGCCGAAAGACGTATCCCTGTCATTCATCGCTGCAAAAAATGGGATGCAAAATGTCATCGTTGCAAATTTCGCAAGGCACGTTTCGTCTGAGCGATACAAAAACACTTCATCTGGATTCGCTGACGCTCAATGCGGGCGATAGCTGGGCATTCGTTGGGGCTAACGGGAGCGGAAAGTCGGCGCTCGCCCGCGCGCTGGCGGGTGAACTGCCGTTATTAACAGGCGAGCGCCAGTGTCGGTTTACCCGCATTACTCGTCTGTCCTTTGAACAATTGCAAAAGCTGGTCAGCGATGAGTGGCAACGTAATAACACCGATATGCTCAGTCCTGGCGAAGACGATACCGGGCGCACTACCGCGGAAATTATTCAGGATGAAGTTCACCATCCTGCCCGCTGTGCGATGCTGGCGCAGCAGTTCGGCATTTCCGCTTTACTCGACAGGCGTTTTAAATACCTTTCTACCGGCGAGACGCGAAAAGCGCTGTTGTGTCAGGCGCTGATGTCTGAGCCGGGGTTATTAATCCTTGATGAACCGTTCGACGGGCTTGACGTGACCGCCCGTCAACAACTGGCGCAACGCCTGACGGCGTTGAACCAGGCGGGTATGACCCTGGCGCTGGTACTCAACCGTTTTGATGAAATCCCGGACTTCGTGCAGTTTGCCGGCGTGCTTGCCGACTGTACGCTGGCGGAGACCGGAACGACGACAGAGTTGCTGCAACGGGCGTTGGTCGCTCAACTCGCGCACAGCGAGCGTCTGACCGACGTACAATTACCCGAACCGGACGAACCTTCCGCCCGCCATGCGTTACCCGATGGCGAACCACGGATCGTACTTAACGATGGCGTAGTCTCGTATAACGATCGCCCTATCCTCCACCACCTAAGCTGGCGAGTCAATCCAGGCGAACACTGGCAGATCGTCGGTCCTAACGGGGCGGGTAAGTCTACGCTGCTTAGCCTTATTACTGGCGATCATCCGCAAGGCTACAGCAACGATCTCACGCTGTTCGGGCGGCGGCGAGGAAGCGGCGAAACAATCTGGGATATCAAAAAACATATCGGCTACGTCAGCAGCAGTTTACATCTGGATTACCGCGTCAGTACCACGGTGCGCAATGTCATTCTCTCCGGCTATTTCGATTCTATCGGCATTTACCAGGCCGTTTCAGACAGGCAACGAAAACTGGCGCAACAGTGGCTGGATATTCTGGGAATCGATAAGCGTACGGCGGATGCCCCCTTCCACAGTCTCTCCTGGGGACAGCAGCGGCTGGCGCTGATCGTGCGCGCGCTGGTTAAACATCCGACAGTGTTGATTCTGGATGAGCCGCTGCAAGGGTTGGACCCGCTGAACCGCCAACTGGTACGCCGTTTTGTAGATGTATTAATTCGCCAGGGAGAGACCCAACTGCTGTTCGTTTCCCATCATGCAGAGGATGCGCCTGCCTGTATTACCCACCGGCTGGAATTTGTACCAGATGGCGAACGTTATAAGTACGTTTCCGGACGATGCAATAATTAAATGTATTATCAGAATGGCGCCGCGCGCCATTCTGGAACCACTCTCCTTTTATTAAGAATAATAATAACGGTCGATAAGCTTACTATCTCTTGAATCGCTGACCGCCTCATTGTCATAATAATCCTGAAATTTTCGACAATGATGTCGTATGTGAATATAAGGGATTCATTATGGCTTTTCGTTTTCCACAAATAATACTATTTTTACTGGCAGCTATTTTATTTTGCCCCAGCAGTTATGCTGAGCAAAAGCCGACCGCTGCGCAGGAAGCGCGTAAAACCGCCGTTGAGGTCGCTGTTGAAGGCATGAGTCGCGCCGCCGTTGCGGGTCCGACAAAGATTAGTTTAGGTGATAAAGCCACGCTTAATCTGCCGGAAGGATTTACCTGGATACCCGCAAAAGAAGCGGCGGTATTTATGCGTGAAATTGGTAACTATGTTGACGATGAATATTTTTACGGTCTCGTATTTAAAAAGGAAATGAATGGATTTATTTCTATCGAATATGATGATTCTGGTTATGTAAAAGATGACGATGCAAAAAACTGGGATGCCGATGAATTAATGGATAACCTGCGCAAAGGCACAAAAGAAGCGAATAAAGATCGTATTGCAAAAGGCATTGAGCCGATAGAAATTATTGGCTGGATCGAGAAGCCTACCTACGATGCAACCAATCATCGTCTGATCTGGTCCGCCGCCATCCATGATATCGGCACCAACGAACCACTGAATGAACAAGGCGTGAACTACAACACCTATCTGCTGGGACGTGAAGGCTATTTTTCTTTAAATCTGGTGACTGACAGAGGTTCTGTTGACCATGAAATCCCTCTGGCGAAAAGAATTCTCAGTTCCGTCAAGTTCAACGCTGGACAACGCTACGCTGACTTCAACGAATCAACGGACAAAATAGCGGAGTATGGGCTCGCCGCGCTGATTGGCGGTATCGCGGCCAAGAAAGTAGGGCTGCTTGCTATGCTCGGTATCGCGTTACTTAAATTCTGGAAAGTGACCGCCATCGGCGTCGTCGCTGTCGGGGCGCTCGCCAGGAAGCTACTCTCGCGTAAAAAAGACTGACAGCTCCTGCCCCGTCCGTTTCATTCCCAGGCGCGTAACGCGCCTTTTTTTCGGATAAAAAGCAGAAGCATTCTCAAGCCAGATGATTTGTAATCATTTAATTGATATAAATGCGTAAAATCACCAGCGTGTAAACGATTCCACTAATTTATTACATGTCACACTTTTCGCATCTTTGTTATGCTATGGTTATTCCATACCATAGGCTTAACGGAGCGAATTATGAGAGTATTGGTTACAGGTGGTAGCGGTTACATTGGAAGTCATACCTGCGTACAATTGCTGCAAAATGGTCATGACGTCGTCATCCTCGATAACCTCTGCAACAGCAAGCGCAGCGTGCTGCCCGTGATTGAACGTTTGGGCGGTAAGCACCCGACCTTTGTCGAAGGCGATATTCGCAACGAAGCGCTTATAACCGAAATTCTGCACGATCACGCGATTGATACCGTGATTCACTTTGCCGGCCTGAAAGCCGTCGGCGAATCGGTCGCCAGGCCGCTAGAGTACTATGACAACAACGTCAACGGTACGCTGCGGTTGGTCAGCGCCATGCGTGCGGCCAACGTTAAAAACCTTATTTTTAGCTCCTCTGCCACCGTTTATGGCGATCAGCCCAAGATCCCTTACGTCGAAAGTTTTCCTACCGGCACGCCGCAAAGCCCCTACGGCAAAAGTAAATTGATGGTAGAACAGATCCTCACCGATCTGCAAAAAGCCCAACCGGAGTGGAGTATTGCGCTGCTGCGTTATTTCAACCCGGTCGGCGCGCACCCGTCGGGCGACATGGGAGAAGATCCGCAAGGTATTCCGAATAACCTGATGCCCTATATCGCCCAGGTCGCCGTGGGTCGTCGCGAATCGCTCGCCGTTTTCGGCAACGATTACCCGACCGAGGATGGCACCGGCGTACGCGATTACATTCACGTTATGGACTTAGCCGACGGGCACGTCGTGGCGATGGAAAAACTGGCGGACAAATCCGGCGTACATATTTATAACCTCGGCGCGGGTGTCGGCAGTAGCGTCCTGGATGTGGTCAACGCCTTTAGTAAAGCCTGCGGTAAACCCATTAATTACCACTTCGCGCCGCGCCGCGACGGCGATCTCCCGGCGTATTGGGCGGATGCCAGCAAAGCCGATCGCGAGCTGAACTGGCGCGTCACCCGCACGCTTGACGAAATGGCGCAGGACACCTGGCACTGGCAGTCACGCCATCCGCAGGGATACCCAGATTAAGGACGTTGTTATGACCCCATTTAATCCCATCGATCATCCGCATCGCCGTTATAACCCGCTTACCGGCCAGTGGGTTCTGGTTTCGCCGCATCGCGCAAAACGCCCCTGGCAGGGGGCGCAGGAAACGCCGTCTCAGCAAATGCTGCCGGCCCACGATCCGGACTGCTTCTTGTGTGCGGGCAATACGCGTGTCACCGGCGATAAAAATCCCGATTACAAAGGGACTTACGTCTTTACTAACGATTTCGCGGCGCTGATGGCCGACACGCCGGATGCGCCGGACAGCCACGATCCGCTGATGCGCTGTCAGAGCGCGCGCGGCACCAGCCGCGTGATCTGCTTTTCTCCCGATCACAGTAAAACGCTGCCGGAGTTGAGCCTGCCCGCGCTGACGGAAATCGTCAGAACCTGGCAAACGCAGACCGCCGAGTTAGGCAAAACCTATCCGTGGGTGCAGGTCTTTGAAAATAAAGGCGCGGCGATGGGCTGTTCGAACCCGCATCCGCATGGGCAGGTCTGGGCCAACAGCTTCCTGCCGAATGAGGCCGAACGCGAAGATCGTTTACAAAAAGCCTATTTCGCCGAACAGCGTTCGCCAATGCTGGTGGATTATGTCCAGCGAGAACTGGCGGACGGCAGCCGCACCGTGGTCGAAACCGAACACTGGCTGGCGGTGGTGCCTTACTGGGCGGCGTGGCCGTTCGAAACGCTACTGTTACCCAAAACGCATGTCCTGCGCATTACCGATTTAAGCGACGAGCAGCGCGACTCTCTGGCGCTGGCGTTGAAAAAGCTGACCAGTCGTTATGACAACCTGTTTCAGTGTTCCTTCCCCTACTCAATGGGCTGGCACGGCGCGCCGTTTAACGGTGAAGAAAACGCACACTGGCAGTTGCACGCACACTTTTACCCGCCGCTGCTGCGCTCTGCGACCGTCCGTAAATTTATGGTCGGCTATGAAATGCTGGCGGAAACCCAGCGTGATTTAACCGCAGAACAAGCGGCTGAACGCCTGCGCGCGGTCAGCGACATCCATTTTCGCGAATCCGGAGTATAAAAATGAATCTGAAAGAGAAAACGCGCGCGCTGTTTGCTGAAATTTTCGGCTACCCTGCCACCCACACGATTCAGGCGCCAGGCCGCGTCAATCTGATCGGCGAGCACACTGATTACAATGATGGTTTTGTTCTGCCCTGCGCTATCGATTACCAGACCGTAATTAGCTGTGCGCCGCGCGACGATCGTACCGTACGGGTGATTGCCGCCGATTACGACAATCAGGTGGACGAATTTTCACTGGATGCGCCGATCGTGACCCACGATAGCCAGCAGTGGTCTAACTATGTGCGCGGCGTAGTGAAACACCTGCAACAGCGTAACAACGCGTTTGGCGGCGTGGATATGGTCATCAGCGGCAATGTGCCGCAGGGCGCCGGGTTAAGCTCCTCCGCCTCGCTGGAAGTGGCGGTGGGCACCGTCTTCCAGCAGCTTTATCACCTGCCGCTGGACGGCGCGCAAATTGCGCTCAACGGACAAGAGGCCGAGAACCAGTTTGTCGGCTGTAACTGCGGCATTATGGATCAGCTCATCTCTGCGCTCGGCAAAAAAGATCATGCGTTGCTGATTGATTGCCGTACGCTCGGCGCCAAAGCGGTTTCCATGCCGAAAGGTGTCGCCGTGGTGATCATCAACAGTAACTTTAAGCGCACGCTGGTAGGCAGCGAGTATAATACCCGTCGTGAACAGTGCGAAACCGGCGCCCGTTTCTTCCAGCAGCCGGCCCTGCGCGATGTCAGCCTTGAGGCGTTCAATGCCGTTGCCAGCGAACTGGACCCGGTAGTCGCAAAACGCGTTCGCCATGTATTGAGCGAAAATGCGCGCACCGTTGAAGCGGCAAGCGCGCTGGAGAAAGGTGATTTGCAACGTATGGGCCAACTGATGGCGGAGTCCCATGCCTCAATGCGCGATGATTTCGAAATTACCGTCCCGCAGATAGACACGCTGGTAGACATCGTCAAAGCGACCATCGGCGATCAAGGCGGCGTGCGCATGACCGGCGGCGGCTTTGGCGGGTGTGTTGTCGCGCTGATCCCGGAAGATCTGGTTCCCGCTGTTCGGCAGGCCGTTGCGCAACAGTACGAAGCGAAAACCGGAATCAAAGAAACCTTTTATGTATGCAAACCGTCACAAGGAGCAGGACAGTGCTAAATGAAACGCCCGCACTGGCCCCCGATGGTCAACCGTACCGCCTGCTAACCCTGCGCAACAGCGCAGGGATGGTGGTAACGCTGATGGACTGGGGAGCCACTCTTCTTTCCGCCCGTATTCCGCTGTCTGACGGCAGCGTTCGGGAAGCATTGCTGGGCTGCGCCAGCCCGGAACACTACCCTGAACAGACGTCATTCCTCGGCGCCTCTATTGGCCGTTACGCGAACCGTATCGCCAATAGCCGTTATACGTTTGCCGGCGAAACCGTACAGTTAAGCCCAAGCCAGGGCGAGAACCAGCTACACGGCGGACCGGAAGGCTTTGACAAGCGCCGCTGGCAAATTGTGAACCAGAACGATCGCCAGGTATTATTCGCGCTCACCTCTGATGACGGCGACCAGGGCTTTCCTGGCCATCTTTGCGCCACGGCGCAATATCGTCTGACCGATGACAATAGAATCTCCATCACCTACCGGGCGACGGTCGATAAGCCCTGTCCGGTGAATTTGACCAACCACGTCTATTTTAATCTGGACGGCGATCGGACCGACGTGCGCCAACATAAGCTGCAAATTCTGGCGGATGAGTATCTGCCGGTAGATGAATCCGGTATTCCACGCCAGGGGCTAAAATCGGTAGCCAATACCTCGTTTGACTTCCGGATGCCAAAAGTCATTGCCAGCGAGTTTCTCGCCGATGACGATCAGCGCAAGGTTAAAGGCTACGATCATGCTTTCCTGCTACAGACGCAGGGTGATGGCAAAAAGCCGGCGGCCCGTCTGTGGTCACAGGATGGAAAGCTACAAATGATGGTTTACACCACCGCCCCGGCGTTACAGTTTTATTCCGGCAATTATCTGGCGGGTACACCTTCCCGCGGGCCGGAACCTTATGCCGACTGGCAAGGGCTGGCGCTGGAAAGCGAACTGCTGCCGGACAGCCCGAATCATCCTGAATGGCCGCAGCCTGACTGTATCCTTCGCCCTGGCGAGGAGTACGCCAGCCTGACCGAGTATCAGTTTATTCCGTTCTAACGATATGCCGCTACATGCCCGATGACGCAAGCTTATCGGGCCTACGCGCCATTGCCCTGCTCAAACCTCCACCACTTAAAGACAAAATCGCAACTCTGAGTTCACAAGAACCTTACACTGCGCCACTATTTTCGCTATGGTTATGCGTAAGCATTGCCGCCAACACCTCGCGGCAATATAATGAGAATTATTATCATTACATATGATTTATAGGAGTGAGAGTATGGCTGTAACTAAGCTGGTTCTGGTACGTCACGGTGAAAGTCAATGGAACAAAGAGAACCGTTTCACCGGCTGGTATGATGTTGACCTGTCTGAAAAAGGCGTAAGCGAAGCAAAAGCAGCGGGTAAACTGCTAAAAGAAGAAGGTTTCAGCTTTGATTTTGCCTACACTTCCGTACTGAAACGCGCTATCCATACGCTGTGGAACGTACTGGATGAACTGGATCAGGCGTGGCTGCCGGTGGAAAAATCCTGGAAACTCAATGAACGTCACTATGGCGCGTTGCAGGGGCTGAATAAAGCGGAAACGGCAGAAAAATATGGTGACGAGCAGGTTAAACAGTGGCGCCGCGGTTTTGCCGTGACGCCGCCGGAACTGACCAAAGATGATGAGCGTTATCCGGGTCACGATCCACGTTATGCCAAACTGAGCGAGAAAGAGCTGCCGTTGACCGAAAGTCTGGCGCTGACCATCGACCGCGTTATTCCTTACTGGAACGACACCATCCTGCCGCGTATGAAGAGCGGTGAGCGCGTGATCATCGCCGCTCACGGTAACTCATTGCGTGCGCTGGTGAAATACCTGGATAACATGAGTGAAGATGAGATCCTTGAGTTAAACATCCCGACCGGCGTGCCGCTGGTGTATGAGTTCGACGAAAACTTCAAGCCGCTCAAACATTACTATCTGGGCAACGCTGACGAAATCGCTGCGAAAGCGGCTGCCGTGGCGAATCAGGGTAAAGCGAAGTAATCACCTTTGCCGGATGGCGGTATAACTGCCTTATCCGGCCTACGAGCAATGGGTAGGCCGGATAAGCGCAGCGCCATCAGGCAATACGTCTTAAACAGCGATCACGCCGTCCAGCACCACCTGCAATTTCCCCTGCGAACAGCGCTCCACGCGTCCTCGTACCCGGTACACTTCAGCCAGACGCTCCGCAGTAATCACCGTCTCCGGCGCGCCGCTGGCGACCAGCCTGCCGTCTTTTAGCATCAGGACATGGTCACCATGACGCAGTGCAATATTAATGTCATGCGCCACGACTATCGTCACCCTATTTTGCGCCTGGGTATCCCGACGCACGAGATCCATTACGTGAAACTGATAGTTTAAATCCAGCGCGCTGAGCGGCTCATCCAGCAACAGAAGTTCAGGGCGACGAATCAGCGATTGCGCCAGACCCACTAACTGCCGCTGACCGCCGGAAAGCTGGTCGAGATACTGCAACGCCAGATGCGTTATGCCCAATTGCTCAAGGATAGCCAGTATCTGCGCTCTGCCCTGCGCATTGTCTCTGCCGCCTGATGCCCGCAGTACCACGATAATCGACTCCAGTACATGCAGATGTACGCCCTGCGGTAATGACTGCGGCAAAAACACAACTTTCTGCGCCCGCTCGGCAAACGATAACGACATGAGATCCTCGCCATCAAGCAGCGCCTCGCCGTCGGCGTTATTCAGCCCGGCCAGCGAACGTAGTAACGTCGATTTACCACAGCCGTTCGGCCCCAGCAAAATGGTAATTTTCCCGCGCGGCAGTAAGGGAACGTTGAGATCTGCAATAACCGGCTGAGTGGAATAGCCGGCGCTAAATGAGCGGAGCATTAACCCGCGCATCAGAGACTCCCCCGATGTCGCAATACAATGCTTAAAAAGAACGGAACCCCGACCAGCGAGGTGACAATCCCCACCGGCACCATGACGCCCGGAATACTATTTTTCGCCGCAATAGAGGCCAGCGATAACACCAGCCCGCCTATCAGCACGCTGCCCGGAAGGTAGAAACGGTGATCTTCCCCCAAAAGTATTCGTGCAATGTGCGGTGCAACGAGACCAATAAAACCAATCGGCCCGACGAAAGCTACCGCCAGCGCTGATAACAAGCTGATACGCAACAATGACAGCAGGCGTAAACGGCGGACATGAATCCCAAAGCTCATCGCCCTCTCTTCGCCCAGACGTAATGCCGTGAGTTGCCAGGCGCTTCGTAACGCGCAAAAAAGCACAGCAATAAACACCACGGCCAGTACGCCCAATTTTTCCCACGACGCGCGGACCAGGCTCCCCATCGTCCAGAATACCAGCCCCTGCAGCGTATCTTCATCAGCCACAAACTGCATAATGGCGACCAACGCGTTAAAGGTGAATACCAGCGCAATACCGAACAACACCACTCCGGATGCGGCGACGCCTGTCCAACGGGTAATACCGTCCAGGAGTAACGCGGATAACAGCGCAAAGATGAACGCATTGGCCGGGATAAACCAGGCGGCAGGAATACCGGGAATACCGATCCCCAACACAATCGCCAGCGCAGCGCCAAAAGCCGCCGCGGACGATACGCCGAGGGTAAACGGCGTCGCCAGCGGATTATTTAAAATGGTTTGCATTTCGGCGCCCGCTAACCCTAACGCCATGCCCACCAGTAGGGCCATCAGGGCATAGGGTAAACGAATATCCCAGACAATAACGTGTATGCCCGCATTCACCTTTTCCGGCTGGAAAAGCGCCTGCCACAGCGCACTGAGCGGTAAACCAGAAGACCCACAGGTTACATCCACCATCAGTGAAGCCATCATCGCCAGCGCAATAGCTAACATGAGCACGGCCCGTTTGCGTATGATCTGGCGATAGCGCGGAATGACGGGCGTGGAAGCGAGACCGGGGGCTAAAAGTGATTTGTCCTGACAGGTCATGGTTCGGGCTACGTTATTAATCAGAGGAGAATTATAGCGCCGAATTATTTCGTTATATATTTATTTATATTTCGATTGATGACACGGTGGGCTATCTCATCGGTTTCCAATAAATATCCTCCGGCATAGCCCTGTCTCTTGATCAGACCTCCTGATCAAGAGACAGGGCCTGGCTGGGGGTTTTCCATAGACAAAAAAAGCGTGGAGCCATCCACGCTTGAGGCTGCTGACAAAATGTAACCAGGTGGCAATGTTCCAACCACGGACCTACAAAAAGTACGTAATCTGTTGATATTCTCATTTCGTAAGTCAGGCAAAGCGCTAGCTGCCTCTCGCAGAAATGCCAACACAACAGATAATTGTCAGCAGTCCTCATTTTTCAGTCAGCAAATATCGGCCCGGCAGGGAATTTCGCCAGAAACCCGGTGACGGCCAGCAGCGACCACAGCCCGGGCCACTCAATCTGGCGCTCCCGCAGTTCATCATCCAGCGTCATAAGCGCAAACTCACCTTTATCGCCCAGCACGCCGCCCTGCCAGAGCAGCCGCTGCGCCTGCTGCCGCGCCCAGGGAGAATCGCTCTTCCAGGCCAGCAGGTGCAGCAGAGCCTGCTGCAGGCAGACACCGTGAGAATGTTGATCCCGCAACAGCCGCCGGTAAACCGGCAGCGATATGCTGCGCACGGTATAAAAACCGCTGCGGGTTTCGCTGTCAACATCTGCCATGCCAGCACAGAACTGACTGGCCAGGTCACATAAACGATTGTGCGTCAGCGGCTGGCGCAGGGCATCCAGACGACCTGCTGCGGCACACAGCAGCCCGCTCCTTTGCCGTTCTTGTGGCAGCGAATCAGGCAAAACCGCTACCGTTTCAGCCGCCCCGGCCTGCGCATGCTGTACGCCCGCGTCATAACAACGGACAAAGAAATCATGGCTGCCACGGACGATTGACGGGTGCGCCAGCAGATTCAGCGCCGGGTGCAGTTGTTCAAGCTCGTCCAGTGACGCCAGCGTATAATTGACAACCACATCTTTTGTCGACGCCCGGCCTTCCGGACGAAATGCTATGGTTTCATTCATCAAAGTCTCCTTATAGGACATTCCCGGAGGCGATGCTGCGCATCTGTCCGGGCTACAGATCCATGCAATCCGGTAGCCCGGACAGGCGCAACGCGCCGCCTCCGGGAAAGGAACAGATTTACATCGCCAGCACGTACTTGAGCATCACGCCCGCCGCAATGGCCGAGCCAATCACCCCGGCCACGTTCGGCCCCATCGCGTGCATCAGCAGGAAGTTCTGCGCGTCTGATTCCAGGCCCACCTTGTTCGATACGCGGGCCGCCATCGGCACCGCCGACACCCCCGCCGAACCGATAAGCGGGTTGATTTTGTTCTTACTGCACAGGTTCAGCAGCTTCGCCATCAGTACCCCGGCCGCCGTCCCGATACCAAAGGCAACCACCCCCAGCAGCAGAATGCCCAGCGTCTGCGGCTGCAGGAACTTGTCCGCCACCAGCTTCGCGCCCACCGACAGCCCGAGGAAGATGGTCACGATATTAATCAGCCCGTTCTGTACCGTGTCGCTCAGGCGCTCCACCACGCCGCTTTCGCGCATCAGATTGCCAAAGCAGAACATCCCCAGCAACGGCGCGGCGTCCGGCAGCAGCAGCGCCACCAGTAGTAACAGCACCACCGGAAAGAGGATTTTTTCCCGCTTACTCACCGTGCGCAGCTGCACCATGCGGATTTTCCGCTCCGTCTCCGTGGTCAGCGCCTTCATAATCGGCGGCTGGATTAACGGCACCAGCGCCATATACGAGTACGCCGCCACCGCGATGGCCCCCAGCAGCTCCGGCGCCAGCTTGCCCGACAGATAAATCGCCGTCGGGCCGTCCGCGCCGCCGATAATACCGATGGCCGCCGCCTGCGGCAGGGTGAAGGCAATCAGGCCGAAGTAGTTCAGCGTCAGCGCCCCCAGCACGGTGGCGAAGATGCCGAACTGCGCCGCCGCGCCGAGCAGCAGGGTGCGCGGGTTGGCCAGCAGCGGGCCGAAGTCGGTCATCGCCCCCACGCCCATAAAGATGACCAGCGGCGCGACGCCGGAGCCAATCGCCACTTTATAGAACAGCGCCAGCACCCCCGGCGTGTAGCCCATGTCCACCGCCAGGTTCTCCATCTGGCTCTGCACCGACGGCAGCGCCAGCGCTAATGCCTCTTTAATGGCGTGCACGTCCGGCGCGCAGTTGAGCTTCGCGGCAATCACCGCCAGTTGCCCGGCGTCGTGGTGCGCCAGCAGGCTCTCCAGCGCGGTCAGCGCCATGCCCGCTTCCGGGATATTGGAGAGCAGGCCGCCGAAGCCAATCGGCAGCAGCAGCAGCAGCGGCTCGAACTTCTTCGCTATCGCCAGCCACAGCAGCAGCAGGCTCACCAGCAGCATGATGGCCTGGCCTGCGCCAAGGTGCATCAGCCCCATGCCCTGAAGCAGGGCGTTCAGACTTTCCATTTCCGCTCCTCGTCCTTACGCCAGCGTCATCAGGGTGTCGCCGACGGAAACCGCATCCCCGGACTTCACCGCGATACCGCGTACCGTCCCGGCCTGCGCGGCGCGGATTTCGGTTTCCATTTTCATGGCTTCCAGAATCAGCAGCACATCGCCTTCGGCCACCGTCTGGCCTTCAGCGGCAATCACCTTCCAGATATTGCCCGCCAGCGGCGCGGTGACCGGTGTGCCTGGGCCTGCCGGGGCGGTGGCAGGAGCAGAAGAGGCAGCAGGTGCAGCCGCAGTGAGCTGGCTGATATCGCCGCCGTCGCTGACCTTCACCACAAAGGCTTTGCCTTCCACTTCCACGGTGTAGATACCGGAAGCGGCAGGCTTCTCTGCTTTTGCCACCGGCTGCGCGGCTTCCGCCTGCGGCAGTGGCTCAAACGCCGCCGGGTTGTGGCGGTTCTCAAGGAATTTGAGGCCGATTTGCGGGAACAGCGCCACGGTGAGCACGTCGTCGATGGCGTTTCCCGCCAGAGTGATGCCCTTCTCCTGCGCCTGGCGCCTGACGTCCGCTTCCAGTTCAGCCAGTTCCGGTTTGAGTAAATCCGCCGGACGGCAGGTCACCGGAGCGCCCCCTTCCAGCACGCGGGCCTGTAACGCGGCGTTCACCGGCACCGGGGTGTGGCCGTATTCGCCTTTCAGAATGCCGGCCGTTTCTTTGGCAATGGTCTTGTAGCGTTCGCCCGTCAGCACGTTGAGCACCGCCTGGGTGCCGACAATCTGCGAGGTCGGGGTCACCAGCGGGATAAAGCCGAGGTCCTCGCGCACGCGGGGGATTTCCGCCAGCACCTGGTCCAGCTTGTCCGCCGCGTTCTGCTGCTTCAGCTGGCTTTCCAGGTTGGTCAGCATCCCGCCCGGTACCTGCGCCACCAGAATGCGGCTGTCGTAGCCCTTCAGCTGGCCTTCAAAGGCGTGGTATTTTTTGCGCACCTCGCGGAAGTAGGCGGCGATGTTTTCCAGCTTCAGGATATCCAGCCCGGTGTCATATTTTGTGCCGGCGAGCGTGGCAACCAGCGCTTCGGTGGCCGGGTGGCCGTAGGTGGCGCTCATGGAGGAAATCGCCGTGTCGACGCCGTCGACGCCCGCTTCAATGGCCTTCAGCAGGGCCATCTCCGCCATCCCGGTGGTGGCATGACAGTGCAGATGCAGGCGCACCTCAAAACGTTTTTTGATTTCGCTCACCAGCTCAAAAGCGGCCATCGGGGTGAGAATGCCGGACATATCCTTGATGGCAATCGAGTCGACGCCGGTTTCCAGCAGCTGTTCGGTCAGGTCCAGCCAGGTCTGCAGGGTGTGCGCCGGGCTGGTGGTGTACGAGAGCGTGCCCTGGGCGTGCGCGCCGTGGCTGCGTACCGCCTGTAATGCGGCTTTCATATTGCGCGGGTCGTTCATGGCGTCGAAGACGCGGAAGACGTCCATGCCGTTTTTCACCGCGCGTTCGACAAAACGCTCCACCACGTCATCGGCGTAGTGGCGATAGCCGAGCAGGTTCTGGCCGCGCAGCAGCATCTGCAGGGGAGTCTTCGGCATGGCTTTTTTGAGTTCGCGCAGGCGCAGCCACGGGTCTTCGCCGAGGAAACGGATACAGGCGTCAAAGGTGGCGCCGCCCCAGCACTCCAGCGACCCGTAGCCCACATCATCGAGCTGAGCGGCAATCGGCAGCATATCATCAAGGCGCAGGCGGGTGGCGAACAGAGACTGGTGAGCGTCGCGCAGGACGACATCGGTAATGGCAACGGTCATGGATTCCTCCGTGAATTAAGGGTTAAGGCGGCGATGGTGGTGGATAGCGGCGGCAATCACCGGCTTTAAGCGGGCGAAGTCGTCCGCGGGCGCGGCGGCGGGTGCCGCCTTCGGTACCGGGACCGGTTCAGGGAAGAAGCGGTTGACGGCGGCGGACATGCCGCGGATGGCGAAAATCAGCAGGAACAGAAACGCCAGCACGAACCCCATGCCGAGGAACATCAGGGTGAAGCCTTCACCTAATAGCACCGAACTATTCATAATAAAGTCTCAAATTTAATAATCTAAAATAGAAAAGTAATATCAGGCATTAATAGAAGGGATAAAATATCGGTAGTAAAATCATACTAACGATAAAACAAACCAAACTAATCGCCAATCCGGGTTTTAAAAAATCTTTAAATTTAACATTCCCCGGGCCAATAATCATTGAGTTTGCTGGAATAGCCATTGGGGTACAAACAGCAACACTACTCGCAATAAAAACAGCAATAACAACTGCACGAGGGTCTGCGCCAATAGACTGTGCGATAGTCCATCCTACCGGGCATAACAACGTACATGCTGCAGTGTTACTCATAACTTGAGTCAAAGCCCATGTAAGTATCCACAATGACGCCATAATAATCATAACGCCAGAATCTCCGGTTACTGAAATAACGGCATTAGCAATCATTTCTCCAGCACCAGTAGAATTAAGCGCGGCTCCTAAAGGCATCATAAACGCAAGCATGAAAACAGTTAGTGTTTCAAAAGAATTAAAAGTTTCCTTTTGTGTTAAAACGCCAGCGAATACAAGAACAATAGCCGAACAACATGCAATAATATGCATTGGAGGCAGAAACTTAATATAATCAGTTGCCACCATTCCAGCGATAGACAGAATAAAAACGGCTAAAGTTAAATTTCTATGCCAGGCCGGAATTTGGCTATAATCCATTTGAGAATCAGATTGTGTATTTCCATCACGATCTGCGATGAGTTTTGAACCGAAGAAATAGAGAAATATAGAGCATGCAATCAGCAAAGGAATACCAATTTTAGCGTATTCGAAAAATGGCACCGACAGACTTCCCTTACTAAAAGTTTCAATAGTATTTTTAGCAATCAGATTTCCTGGCGAACCGATAATAGAAATGTCAGCACCGATTGTTGCCCCAAAAACCAGAGGCATAAGAAGTTTAATAGGCTTAATCTGACTACTGGCGGCAATACCTAAAACAATAGGAATTAGCACAGCAACTGTTCCGCTATTAGAAACAAAGGCAGACATAACTCCACCAATAAGAAAAATCAATACACTAAGGCTTCTTTCTGTTTTAGCATATTTTAGTAAAATTTTACTTGATTGCCATGCCAAACCTGTTTTAAAAAATGCCGCACCGAGTACACACATGGCGACGATAAGAATAACATTCGCATTTACGATTGAAGCAAAAATATCCTTAGCATCGATAACACCGGTAAAATAAAGTGCCATTGGGACCATAAATGCAACTAATCCCATAGGAAGACGATCGCTAACAAAGATAATTATTGCAACCACTAAAACCAACAAAGTAATAATCGCTGGTGACATGTATACGTCCTTATATTATTAGGGTACAAAAACAACTCATTACAGTCATGAATACAACTGCAACAAGCATAAATCACATGTTATACTAAAATTACATCTAATTAATTTCTATTGAGAAAGAATACACTCACATAAATAACAACACTTACCCGACAAAGGCATAACATATTCTTACTGCTTTTGTTTCTATTTAATCAAATAATTTCCTCTTAAAATCTGTCTGTGTATAATGCTACTTATATAAATGAAACTCATCCAATGCTAATAAGGTTGCAGCTTATGCAATATCGGCATCACCTCGAACTAACATGGCTCGAAGACTGTCTGGCTCTAAAAGAAACGTTGAATTTCTCAAAAGCGTCTGCCTCAAGATATGTGACTCAACCCGCATTTAGTCGTCGGATACAATCTCTCGAAGAATGGGTGGGTACGCCCCTTTTTGAAAGAAGTAAACGGGGAGTCACCCTTACCAAGGCCGGAGAAGTATTTACAGACCAGCTTCCCGAACTGATCCACTCCTTGTACACATTGAAAAGTGATACCCTTGAGGCCGCAGGTAATAAACAACCTAGTCTTGTTTTTTCAGCAACGCATGCTTTGTCTTTCTCTTTTGTACCGCACTTGTTAAAGCAAAGTGATAAAATTGCAAAATTTGGTTCATTTCGTCTTTTATCTGACTCATTGAATGCGTGTGAAAAAATGATGCGGCAGGGAGATTCACAATTTTTGCTGTGTCACCATCACCCACATATGCATCTAAATTTAAATAAAAATAACTTTATGAGCATTCGTCTTGGGTTTGATACATTAATTCCATTCAGTAAACCAGACTCAGAAACGTTAAAACCGTTGTGGAATATAAATAATAAGATTCAATTCCCTTACCTTTCTTTTTCATCACAATCAGGTCTGGGAAGAATAATAGCAAATACAGCGTCTATTAACAGAATTACCCATAATATAAATGTTGCCTTTGTGGCCGATCTGGCAGCAACACTATTGGCAATGGTCAGATCTGGCGATGGTGTTGCCTGGATACCTCAAAGCCTTGCCAGGCAAGATATAGAGGCTAAAACTATTGTTACTGCAGCGGAAAAAGAAAGCAATTTATGGGTACCCATAGAAATAAGACTTTATAGACCAGCCAAGAGAATGCCTCCAGATGCCGAAGAGCTATGGGAAATTTTTGTTGAAGAACAAATATAATTATTTAATTGTAAAATGTTCTTTAATATAATCCTCAATGAATTTAATTAACGCTCTGGTTGCATATGATAAATATTTATCTTTCTTCCAGGCCAAACCAATCGTAACATAAGTCGGCTCAGTCATGGCCTTGGTTATTACTTTTTCGGCTTTAAGATCGACAGCGTCCAAAATGAAAGAAATTCCTTCATTTTTAGCAACCAGATCTATGTTGGTTTGAACCCTGTTTGATGATAGAAAAATATGTGTATGAATTCCTCGCTTTGTACATTCTTCAATAATCGTTTTTCTATGCCAGGAATCTTTTTTCATTAGTATCAATGGCTCATATTGTAGATCTTCCCAATCGATACTATCCTTTTTTGCCAGGGGATGTTTATCTGACATACATACCACGTGCTGCTGAGTCATTAATGGTACCGTAACTAATTCTTTTGGACAGTCATTAATAATAACAATAGCAAGATCCAGCTCTCCAGCAGAAAGTTTATCATGTAAACCAAAAGTCCCCTCTTCAACAAGAGAGAGTTCCATCTCTGGATAAATCTCTCGGAAATGCTTGAAGAGCGGTGAAAAAAGAAACAAACTTATCATCGGTGGGATCCCCAAAGTTACTATACCACCATTTTCATTACGATAATCTTTCATTTCCGCTACGCTATTTTTTAACGCAATAAGGATAGGTTCAATTTTTTGTAAGAAAAACATGCCCTCCTCAGTAAGGACAAGTTTATTTTTCTTTCTATCAAATAATGTCACCCCTAATTCAGTCTCTAACTTCTTAATAGCAATGGTGATATTAGGTTGAGAAACAAAATGCCGCTCAGCAACTCTGGTTAAGTTACCTAACAAAGAAGCGCTTACAAAATATTCTAATTGTCTAATTTCCATCTATTTTCCACTACTATAAATAAAATTTATCATTTAATAAAAATAACATATTTCCTTCCTACAATGAATACGAATATCATGAAAATGTGATCAATGGATAAAACAATGCAACATAGCACTGGAGGGAGTATGAGTCGTATATTAAATACAGAAATTATCATTCCGGTTATCGAAAAACTTGTAAAAAAAGCTTGTTATGAACTGGATGATAATCTCATGTGTTCTTTTCGTAAAGCATATGATAAAGAAGAGTCAAAGATCGGCAAGGAAACCATTAAGATATTAATTGATAATGGAGAGTATGCAAAAAAAGAACAACTTGCATGCTGCCATGATACCGGCACTTGTATCGTTATAATGGAAATTGGACAACATGTATGCTGGGAAGGTAAGCCGCTTAAAGATCAGGTGAACCAGGGTGTTCGCCAGGGCTATGAAAATGGATACTTAAGAAAATCCATGGTTGCAGATCCATTAGAACGTATTAATACTAATGATAATACTCCTGCAATTTTACATACTGAAATTGTTGATGGTGACCGAGTGACAATTACCGTTATGCCAAAGGGCGGCGGTAGCGAAAATATGGGAACTTTTAAAACATTGCTTCCCGGCGATGGTATTGATGGTATAAAAGATTTTGTTCTGGAAACTGTCCGTCGTGTAGGAGGCAATCCATGCCCTCCTTATATTATTGGTATCGGCGTTGGCGGTACAATGGATCACTGTTCGTGGATGGCGAAGAAAGCATTATTACGCCCTCTTGGTGAGTTCAATGCTAAACCACTTTATGCCCAGCTCGAAGCTGAATTATTAGAGGCCGTGAATAATACAGGGATCGGCCCTTTAGGTATGGGCGGGCGTATTACGGCGTTAGGCGTGCATGTCGATTACTATCCTTGCCATATCACTGCACTGCCAGTCGCAATCAATTTCCAATGTAATGCAAGCCGCCACGCTAGTGAAATCATTTAATACCTGGAGAAGCTATGATGGAATTAACATTACCATTGACTAAAGAGAAAGCGAAAACTCTTAAGGTCGGCGATATATTATTTCTCACTGGATTTGCTTACACCTGCCGTGACGCCGCGCATAAAAAAATCGAAGTAGCGCTTAGTAACGGAGAAAAATCACCAGTCGATTTTCAAAACCAAACGATTTACTATGCTGGCCCCTGCCCTGCCAGACCTGGTTTACCTATTGGCTCCAACGGTCCTACAACGGCCGCGCGTATGGACCCATTTGTAGAAATGATGTTTCAACAAGGGGCAACTGCGTTTCTTGGCAAAGGCGATCGTGCTGATTATGTCGCTGAGCTTTGTAAAAAATACGGTGGGGTTTCGCTACTCGGGATTGGAGGAGCGTCTGCAATTAATACAAAACATGTTAAATCAGTAGAAATTGTTGCCTACGAAGAATTAGGAACAGAATCCATTAAGAAGTTATATTTTGACCGCTATAGAGTCATTGTAGGAATTGATTCGGAAGGAAATACTCTCCAGAAGCAGGAAGTACCCAAGTACGCCAAATAATAATACATTAATATTGGCAATATCGGTCCGGTAGGCTGTTACCGGACCGATATGTTTTCTATCCTGCACTTCACCACAGGAAAGAAAATAAACTTAGCCGCGACGGGCTTTTACCGCTGCCGACAACTGACGAAGCAGCGCATCGGTATCTTCCCAGCCAATACAGGCGTCAGTAATGCTTTTACCGTAGGTCAGCGGCTGACCGCTTTCCAGACTCTGGTTTCCTTCTACCAGATGACTCTCTACCATCACGCCAATAATCGCTTTTTCACCGCCCGCTATCTGCTGACAGACATCGGCGCAAACCTCCATCTGCTTTTGAAATTGCTTACAGGAGTTGGCATGGCTGAAATCGATCATGACCTGCGGCGTCAGTCCCGCTTTGATGAGGCCTTCTTTCACCTCAGCAACATGTTGCGCGCTATAGTTTGGCGCTTTACCGCCGCGCAGAATGATATGGCAGTCGCCGTTGCCGCTGGTATTCACAATCGCCGAATGACCCCATTTAGTGACGGAGAGGAAGCAATGCGGCGCGCCGGCGGCGTTGATGGCGTCAATGGCGACTTTAATCGTGCCATCAGTACCATTTTTAAAACCGACCGGACAAGAGAGGCCAGACGCCAGTTCGCGATGAACCTGGGATTCAGTAGTCCGCGCGCCAATGGCGCCCCAGCTCATCAGATCGGCCAGATATTGCGGCGTGATCATATCGAGGAATTCGCCGGCGGCAGGCAGGCCGCTGTCGTTAATATCCAGCAGCAGTTTGCGCGCAATACGCAGACCGTCGTTAATCTGGAAGCTGTTATCCATGTGCGGATCGTTAATCAGCCCTTTCCAGCCGACGGTGGTACGCGGTTTCTCAAAATAGACGCGCATGACAATTTCAAGCTCGCCTTGAAGCTCATCGCGTAGCGCCAGCAAACGGGCGGCATACTCTTTCGCCGCTGCCGGATCATGAATTGAACAAGGACCGATCACCACCAGCAGACGATCGTCATTGCCTTTGAGAATTTTATGGATGGCTTTGCGCGCGTGAGCAACGGTATTTGCTGCATTTTCCGTGGCGGGAAACTTTTCCAGCAGCGCGACCGGAGGTAATAACTCGTTGATTTCTTTAATGCGTAAATCGTCGTTCTGATAATTCATGTTTATTCCAGTGTTGCCGTACTTATCCCAATGAATGCAATCCCTCCAATCTATCTCTTCAATTAAATAGTGTAAACGGGCTTTTACACTTTGAACGGAATAATCCTGGAATTCAGGAAAAAAACGCACAAATGTAGCGAAAAATGGGATCTAACCTACACTTTTTAACTGTAACCACTCTGTTTATGAATTATTGCAAGATTCTCTGCTGCGTTAACCCGCGGCGGCGAACGTTTTTTATCCCTTATTTGAGGATTTGACTGACACGTGCACTGTTGGAAGAGGTTATCCGACATATCCACCATAACAGGAGCATCTTATGAAAATGACAAAACTGACTACGCTTTTACTCACCGCTACCCTCGGCCTTGCCAGCGGCGCAGCGTTAGCTGCTGAATCTAACGCGCAATCCAGTAATGGCCAGGCGAACTCGGCGGCAAATGCCGGTCAGGTTGCCCCGGACGCCCGCCAGAATGTTGCGCCGAATGATGTGAATAACAACGACATCAATACCAACGGCAACGCTAACAGCACGATGCAGCATCCAGACGGTTCAACCATGAATCATGACGGAATGACCAAGGATGAAGAGCATAAAAATACCATGTGTAAAGACGGTCGCTGCCCGGATATTAATAAAAAAGTGGAAACCGGTAATGGCGTCAATAATGACGTGAATACCAAAACCGACGGTACCACACAGTAATGCAGAAAAAAGTCTGATAACGGGAGAGCTTTCGCTCTCCTTTTTATTTTGTCAGCGAAAAATCAGTATGATGTCTACAGTATTGATGAGAATAACAAAGGAATGACGTTATGGCGCACTCACACTCTCATGCCGATTCACACCTGCCGAAAGATAATAATGCTCGTCGCCTGCTTTTCGCCTTTATCGTCACTGCCGGATTTATGCTCCTTGAGGTGGTGGGCGGGATACTCTCCGGCTCTCTGGCGTTGTTGGCGGATGCGGGACATATGCTCACCGACGCGGCGGCTCTTCTCTTTGCGCTGCTGGCGGTTCAATTTTCCCGTCGCCCCCCGACTGTTCGCCACACTTTTGGCTGGCTAAGACTCACCACATTGGCGGCCTTTGTGAATGCCATTGCGTTGGTGGTCATTACCCTTCTCATTGTCTGGGAAGCGATAGAGCGCTTTTACACGCCACGTCCGGTGGCGGGCAATCTGATGATGGTGATTGCGGTCGCGGGTCTGCTGGCGAACCTGTTTGCGTTCTGGATACTCCATCGGGGAAGCGATGAAAAAAACCTGAACGTGCGCGCTGCCGCGCTACATGTGATGGGCGATTTGCTGGGTTCCGTCGGCGCAATAGTCGCCGCGTTGATCATTATATGGACGGGCTGGACGCCAGCGGACCCGATTCTCTCTATTCTGGTTTCGGTACTGGTGTTACGCAGCGCCTGGCGTTTGTTAAAAGATAGCGTCAACGAATTGCTGGAAGGCGCGCCGGTTTCGCTGGATATTAATGCCTTACAGCGCCATTTAAGCCGGGAAATCCCCGAAGTCCGCAACGTACACCATGTGCATGTCTGGATGGTCGGCGAAAAACCAGTCATGACATTGCACGCTCAGGTCATTCCGCCACACGACCATGATGCGCTGCTGGAACGTATCCAGGATTTCCTGATGCACGAATACCATATTGCGCACGCTACGATTCAGATGGAGTATCAAGTGTGTCACGGCCCGGACTGTCATCTGAATCAGACATCGTCCGGGCATGTTCATCACCATTAACGGGAAAGCGCGCGCGATCCTCGCTCCCGCGCGCTGTTTATCCACAGGCGGCTACCGTTCACGGCGATAAATGTCAGGATCAGATATTCCAGCGACATCGCATAGACGCCCTGCAAAGCAAAAATCACCACACTGATCACGTTGATTATCACCCACAGGAGCCAGTTTTCGACATATTTGCGTGTCATCAGAATCATCGCCACGATAGACAGCACCATCATGCAAGAGTCCCAGAACGGGAAAGCGTCCGGTTGCAGTACGGGCATTGTCACCTGTAACCCCAGCATCTGCATAATGGCGACGGCCACGCGCGTCAGGACGGCGAATACGGGATCGATATATCGCGTCATCAAACCGATAGCTATCACACATATCGCCAGCCATGCCATTGCTTTTGGCAACGGCAGCCAGCGGATTTTAAGCTCGGCTTGATTATCCTTTGTTTGCCGCGACCACGCATACCAGCCATAAATATTGGCGGCAAAGAAAAAGAGTTGCAGCAACAGGCTGGCATAAAGCTGGATCTGAAAGAAAATAATCGCAAACAGGGTAACGTTAACCAGTCCAAAAAAGTAGTTGCTGATCTTCTCCAGACTGGCAAGCCAAATACAGAGCAGGCCGGCGATGGTTCCTACCGCTTCGATCCACGAGAGATCGTACCCGCCAGCGCCAATCGGAATATGAATCAGTATGTTGTGCGTACTAAAAAAATCCATTCTCTCCCCCAAAGATTTCCGTCTTTACGCCCGAAGTGTAGCCGCAAAATCCAGCATCCGGTTGAGCGGCAGTAATGCGCCCTCGCGTAGCGCCGCATCAACCTGTATTTCATGCGCCGCGCCTCCCTGCTCCAGCCCTTCAGCAATGGCTTTCAGGCCATTCATCGCCATCCACGGACAGTGCGCGCAGCTACGGCAGGTCGCCCCCTCGCCAGCCGTGGGCGCTTCAAGCAGTTCTTTTTCAGGCACCGCCTGCTGCATTTTGTAGAAGATGCCGCGATCGGTCGCCACGATAAGCTGTCTGTGCGGCAGCGTTTTTGCCGCCTTAATAAGCTGACTGGTGGAGCCCACCGCATCGGCCATCTCGACAATGGACTGCGGCGATTCAGGGTGAACCAGAAGAGCGGCATCGGGATAGATTTTTTTTAAACGGGTCAACGCCTGGGTTTTAAACTCGTCATGCACGATACACGCTCCTTGCCAGCACAGTACATCGGCCCCGGTCTGTTTTTGCACGTAATTCCCCAGGTGTCTGTCCGGCGCCCAGATAATTTTTTCCCCCAAACTATCCAGATGCTCAATCAGTTCTACGGCGATACTGGAGGTCACAACCCAGTCCGCACGCGCTTTAACAGCAGCCGAGGTGTTAGCATAGACCACTACGGTTCTGTCAGGATGCGCATCACAAAAAGCGCTAAATTCGTCTATTGGGCAGCCTAAATCCAGCGAACATTCCGCCGCCAGGGTAGGCATAAGAATGGTTTTTTCCGGGCTGAGGATTTTGGCGGTTTCCCCCATAAACCGTACGCCCGCTACCAGCAGCGTGGATGCGGCGTGCTTCGCGCCGAAACGGGCCATTTCCAGCGAGTCGGAAATACAGCCGCCGGTTTCTTCTGCCAACTGTTGAATTTCCGGATCGGTGTAATAGTGCGCCACCATGACGGCATTGCGCTCTTTGAGCAAGCGCTTGATTTTCTCACGATAAAATTGCTTTTCATCGTCGTTCAACGGCGTTGGTTTCGGCGGGAACGGGTAGATTGCGGCTTGTGGGTCAAACATTACGCTCATCGTGGCTTCTCGTTTTACTGACTTAACGAAACAACCGAATGAAAGCGTAATAAACGCCACAATCGGTTAATTTGTTTTATATGCTAAACAAGATAGCTGATTCAATAAGGAAAGTCACAATAATTACGTAGCCCCGTATCTGATGGCGGCGTAACGTCTTATCTGGCCTACGTGAGCGGTGCCGTCTGTAGGCCTGATAAGCGCAGCGCATCAGGCAAGACCCGAACCTGCGACAGGTTCGAATCTTCCATATTGCAGATAGCAAAAAGGCGCCGCCAGCGCCCTCTTTTACATTGGTGGGTCGTGCAGGATGACTCGCTTCGCTCGCCCTTCGGGCCGTCGCCGTAAACGGCTCCGTTGTCTCACTGCATGAGACCCGAACCTGCGGCAGGTTCGAATCTTATAAATCGCAGATAGCAAAAAAGCGCCTTTAGGGCGCTTTTTTACATTGGTGGGTCGTGCAGGATGACTCGCTTCGCTCGCCCTTCGGGCCGTCGCCGTAAACGGCTCCGTTGTCTCACTGCGTTCGACCCGAACCTACGGCAGGTTCGAATCTTCCATATCGCAGATAGCAAAAAAGCGCCTTTAGGGCGCTTTTTTACATTGGTGGGTCGTGCAGGATTCGAACCTGCGACCAATTGATTAAAAGTCAACTGCTCTACCAACTGAGCTAACGACCCCTTGGATAAGGGTTACTGCTTCAATCATTCAGGATGGTGGGTCGTGCAGGATGACTCGGCTTCGCCTCGCCCTTCGGGCCGTTGCTAAAGCAACGTTATCCTTCACGTTCTCTACCAGTTACCACCTTGTATATTGGTGGGTCGTGCAGGATTCGAACCTGCGACCAATTGATTAAAAGTCAACTGCTCTACCAACTGAGCTAACGACCCATACGGGTGCTGCCTGAAAGATTTTACTCGGACCATCTAAAGATGGTGGGTCGTGCAGGATGACTCGGCTTCGCCTCGCCCTACAGGTTGCTGACGCAACGTTATCCTTCACGTTCAACATCTGAGTTTGATGTTAAATTGGTGGGTCGTGCAGGATTCGAACCTGCGACCAATTGATTAAAAGTCAACTGCTCTACCAACTGAGCTAACGACCCGAGTGGTGGGTGATGACGGGATCGAACCGCCGACCCCCTCCTTGTAAGGGAGGTGCTCTCCCAGCTGAGCTAATCACCCGATACTACGCTGGATATTACTGACTAACCGAAGTTAGTGGTGGGTCGTGCAGGATGACTCGGCTTTGCCTCGCCCTACGGGTCGTTGCTGACGCAACGTTATCCTTCACGTTTTATTCTCGTTTCCACCGAACGATTGGTGGGTCGTGCAGGATTCGAACCTGCGACCAATTGATTAAAAGTCAACTGCTCTACCAACTGAGCTAACGACCCACTTTTGCGTCGCTTTCGAGTTGTTTAATATCCCGTGGCAACGGCGGCATATATTACTGATTTCAGATTTGAGCGCAACAAAAATTTCGACGCAGAGGGCTCAACTGCTTAGGAATCGCACGACGCGACCAGAAAAAAGGCGTTTTCTGGTCGCATGGTACGCATTACATCGCGTTAAGACGCTTCTGCGCCTGTTTCGCGCCATCAGTGCCAGGATATTTGTTAATCACCTGCTGATAAACTGCTTTCGCTTTTGCCGTATCACCTTTGTCCTGCATGATAACGCCAACTTTGTACATCGCGTCCGCAGCCTTCGGCGACTTAGGATAGTTTTTTACTACCGAGGCGAAATAATAGGCGGCGTCATCTTTTTTACCCTTGTTGTAATTCAACTGGCCCAGCCAATAATTGGCGTTCGGCTGATAAGTAGAATCAGGGTATTTCTTGATGAAGTTCTGAAACGCCACAATCGCATCATCCTGGCGAGACTTATCCTGCACCAGCGCAATTGCCGCATTGTAATCGGTATTCGCATCGCCACTTTGTACCGGCGCCCCTGAGGTTGCCGTACCGGCATCCGGGGCGGGGGTCGCAGTGGTTGCCGCCCCGCTCTGGTCACCAGCTGCTGGCTGCGCTGCGCCGCCATTATTTAAGCTCCCCAGCTGCAGCATAATTTGCTTCTGGCGCTCCATCACCTGATTCAGTTGATACTGATTTTCCTGGATTTGGCCGCGCAAAGAATCGATATCGGACTGATTATCGGAGAGCTGCTGCTGAAGTTGGGTTAAAAGCTGGCTGTGAGCGTTAGAGATACGCTCAAGTTGAGTGACGCGGTCTTCGACCGAGCCTGAGCCGACACTACTGATTGGCGCCTGAGCAAAAGCGGCCCAGGGGGCCGCTATGCCAACCAGTAACGACAGACTCAACAGGTGATGTCTGAAGTTACTGCTCATGCAATTCTCTTAGTAAACCAGTACAGCGCGACGGTTCTTAGCGTAAGCCGCTTCGTCGTGGCCCAGTACGGCAGGTTTTTCTTTACCGTAAGAAACGATGGAGATCTGGTCAGCGGAAACGCCTTTACCCTGCAGGTACATTTTAACGGCGTTAGCACGACGCTCACCCAGGGAGATGTTGTACTCCGGAGTACCGCGTTCGTCCGCGTGACCTTCTACGGTGACTTTGTAAGACGGGTTGCTACGCAGGAAGTTAGCGTGCGCATCCAGCATTGCCGCGAAGTCAGAACGGATATCGTACTTGTCGAGATCGAAGTAAACGATGTTGTTCTGCTGCAGCTGCTGCATCTGCAGACGCGCTTGCTCTTCAGATGACATGTTGCCGTTGCCGTTAGCGTCCATACCAGTGCCGGCGCCGTTCAGCATACCGCCTTCGCTACCGTCATTGCTGGCGTTCTTGTTGGAAGAACATGCCGCGATTGCCATAACAGGCAGGGCAATCATCAGGCCCTTCAGCACTTTGTTCAGTTGCATTTCTTTAATTCCTTTAGTAATCAATTAATTATTATCACAGATACGGCGACCAGGCAGGCGATTTCACCTGACCATCAGTTGCCGGAAGACGCGCTTTGAAACGCCCATCTGTAGAAACCAAATTCAGCACAGATCCCATCCCCTGAGAAGAGCTGTAGATTACCATCGTGCCGTTAGGTGCCAGACTTGGCGTTTCATCCAGGAACGTTGACGACAGAACCTGTACGCCACCCGTCACCAGATCTTGTTTGGCAATGTGCTGCTGCCCGTTATTTGAGCTTACCATTACCATAAATTTACCGTCGCTGCTGACATCCGCATCCTGGTTTTGCGAACCTTCCCAGGTAATACGCTGCGCCGCACCGCCGTTAATGTTCATTTTATACACTTGCGGACGTCCAGCCTGGTCAGAGGTAAAGGCCAGAGTCTGGCTGTCCGGGAACCAGGTCGGCTCCGTATTGTTGCTACGGCCGTCCGTTATCTGACGAATCTGACCGGAGGCGAGATCCATAACGTACAGGTTCAGACTTCCGGTTTTCGATAACGCGAACGCCAGTTTCGTCCCATCCGGCGAGAAGGCCGGCGCGCCGTTGTGACGCGGGAAGGACGCAACCTGACGCACTGCGCCGTTTGCCAGCGTCTGGATAACCAGCGCGGAGCGACCGCTTTCAAATGTCACGTAAGCCAGTTTTGAGCCGTCCGGAGACCACGCCGGAGACATCAACGGCTGCGGAGAACGGTGCACTACGAACTGATTGTAGCCATCGTAATCCGACACACGCAGTTCATACGGGAACTGACCGCCGTTAGTCTGTACCACATAGGCGATACGAGTACGGAACGCGCCCTTAATGCCCGTCAGTTTTTCAAAGACTTCGTCACTGGCGGTGTGGCCTGCATAACGCAGCCACTGCTTGTTCACTTTATAAGAGTTTTGCGCCAGTACAGTCCCCGGCGCGCCGCCAGTGTCAACCAGCTGATAAGCAACATTGTAGGAACCGTCCGGATTCGGCGTTACCTGCCCAACGACGACGGCATCAATACCCAGCGCAGACCATGCGGTAGGCTGAACTTCCTGAGCGGTGGCTGGCTGCTGCGGCAGTCGGGACCGGTCTAACGGATTAAATTTACCGCTATTGCGTAAATCTGCCGCCACGATGCCGCCGATATCTTCAGGCGCAGCGCCCGGCCCGGCCCATTTAAAAGGCACAACGCCAATCGGTCGCGCCGAGTCCACCCCCTGGGTGATCTCGATACGGACTTCTGCGTGCAGCACCGCCGCCCACAGCATCAGAAAACCAAATGCTACTCGTAATGCCTGCTTCATCATATCTCCCATACCTGGGCCTGCGACCCACGATAATTTAGCAGAATGTTAACAAACTCAAATACACAAAACCACCAGGACCAGTAACAACTCAACTGCTCCAACTTCCATAAAGAAAAGTATCTACAGTTTAAAGTCTAGTTTGGCATCCTTTATTTTCTCATAAACAGCCTGGCTTGGCGGTTTAGGAATTTTCGCGGTTTTTGCCGCCATTAACGCCGCCTGACAAAGCGCCGGATCGCCGCCCTCAGACGTAATGCTTTTTAATGAGCCATCCGGCGCCAGGCTAATATGCAAGACACATTGTTTGCCCTGATACAGGCTCGCATCATACAGACGGCTCTGAATGGCGACCTGAATCTGTTTCGCGTAGGCGCTGATATCAGCGCCTGTCGCCCCACCGTTAGCGCCCGATGTACCGCTATCTTTCGATGGCTGACCATTCCCTTTCGCGCCGCCGCCGGTTTTCGGCGCATTCTTACCCGAGCTGAGATCGCCAAGCAGATCGTCGACGCCTTCTGCGGCGGCCGCTTTTTCGGCAGCCGCTTTCTTCTTAGCGTCCGCCGCTGCTTTCGCCGCCGCGGCATCCGCTTTCTTCTTCGCCTCCGCCGCCGCTTTCGCCGCCTCGGCATCCGCTTTCTTCTTCGCCTCCGCCGCCGCTTTCGCCGCTTCGGCTTCCGCTTTCTTCTTCGCCTCCGCCGCCGCTTTCGCCGCTTCGGCTTCCGCTTTCTTCTTCGCGTCCGCTGCCGCTTTTACCGCCTCGGCTTCCGCTTTCTTCTTAGCGTCCGCCGCCGCTTTCGCCGCCTCGGCCTCCGCTTTCTTCTTCGCGTCCGCCGCCGCTTTCGCCGCTTCGGCCTCCGCTTTTTTCTTCGCGTCCGCCGCCGCTTTCGCCGCTTCTTCGGCCTGTTGCTGCTGCTGTTGCGCCAGTTTTGCCGCTTCTTCAGCCTGCTTTTGCTGCTCCTGAGCCGCTAAACGTTCTTTCTCAAGTTGTTTCAACCGCTCCTGTTCGGCAGCCTGCTTCTGCTGCAGCTCCTCTGCTTGCTGCTGTTGCAGCTTTTTACGCTCTTCTTCCGCGCGTCTGGCGCTGGCCTGTTGATCCTGCTGACGGTTGTACTGCTGCACAACGGCGCCAGGATCGACCATCACCGCGTCGATAGCGGAACCACCGCCGCCGCCGGCAGAAGCCTCTATATGCTCATCAAACGAACTCCAGATCAGCACTGCAAATAAGATGATATGCAGCACGGCTGAAATAATTATCGCCCGTTTGAGCTTGTCGTTTTGTTCGGTTGCCTTTGACACTCTCGGTTCCCAAAAAACTGTTCGCCTGTTACTCGCCGTCTTTCAAGCCAATGGGACGCAGACTTCAGATTGGCTGCGTCATTAAGCCAACCGATTTTACGCCCGCGCTGTGTAACAAGTTCAGCGCTTTAATTATTTCATCGTACGGCACCTCTTTCGCGCCGCCGATTAAAAAGACTGTTTTCGGATTAGCCTGCAGATGACGCTTTACTTCTGCGATCACCTGTTCAGACGGCAGTTGATCCATTCGATCTTTATCAACCACTACGCTGTATTGCCCTACTCCGGAAACCTCAATAATGACCGGTGGATCGTCGTTACTACTGACCGCCTGCGACTGATTCGCCTCCGGTAAGTCGACTTCCACGCTCTGGGTAATGATCGGCGCGGTTGCCATAAAGATCAGCAGCAGCACCAACAGTACGTCGAGTAGCGGTACGATATTGATTTCGGACTTAAGTTCGCGACGACCTCGTCCACGCGTTCTGGCCATGGCTTACCCCTTGTTGCTTTCGCTTACGGTAAACGCCTGGCGGTGCAGAATCGCGGTGAACTCTTCCATAAAGTTGTCGTAATTCAGTTCCAGCTTGTTCACGCGCTGATTCAGTCGGTTGTAAGCCATAACCGCAGGGATAGCGGCAAACAGACCAATCGCCGTGGCAATCAATGCTTCGGCAATACCCGGCGCAACCATTTGCAGAGTCGCCTGTTTCACCGCGCCCAGGGCGATAAACGCATGCATAATCCCCCATACGGTGCCAAACAGACCGATATAAGGACTGATAGAGCCTACCGTGCCAAGAAACGGGATATGCGTTTCCAGCGTTTCCAGCTCTCGGTTCATGGAGATGCGCATCGCACGCGACGCCCCCTCTACCACTGCCTCCGGCGCATGGCTGTTGGCGCGATGGAGCCGGACAAACTCTTTGAACCCGCTATAAAAGATTTGTTCCGAGCCCGACAGACTATCGCGTCTCCCCTGGCTTTCCTGGTACAGACGCGATAGTTCGATTCCGGACCAGAATTTATCTTCAAACGCTTCCGCCTCACGCGCAGCGGCGTTCAGGATACGCGTTCGCTGGATAATGATGGCCCAGGATGCTATTGAAAAACCAATCAAAATCAACATGATAAGTTTAACCAGAAGGCTTGCCTTCAGGAACAAATCAAGGATATTCATGTCAGTCACTGCTTAAACTCCGCGACAATAGACTTAGGAAGCGCACGAGGCTTCATTTTGAGTGGATCAACGCAAACAATCAGAACCTCTGCTTCATTTAGCAGCGTGTTCTCTGCGTTGACAATGCGTTGCGTGAAAACCAAAGCGGTGCCACGCATTGACGTAATTTCTGTTTGAACTTCAAGCATATCGTCGAGCCGCGCAGGCGCATAGTATTCCAGCGTCATCTTGCGCACCACAAAGGCGACCCGCTCCGCCAGCAGCACCTGTTGGCTGAAGTGATGGTGACGCAGCATCTCCGTGCGCGCTCTTTCATAAAAAGCGACATAGCTGGCGTGATAAACCACACCGCCGGCGTCCGTGTCTTCGTAATAAACTCGAATTGGCCATCGAAACATATACTTATTCATCCCTGCAGCCTCTTTGTTGGCGTCATCCGCTTGCCGCCGTAATGCCTCAAGAATGCCGTTGTATATCGCCTTGTATTCACTTTACATCCCGGTAATGCAACAAAAGTAGAGCTTTTAAACGTTGCTACTATACGCGTGGGAATGAGGCTTGGGAATGGGGGGAAGTTAAGGGAGAGTAAAAATATATGGGCTTATGCAAGCCCCTATATTTTTAAGGAGGTTTCTTATTCACAAGAAGAAGAAAATCAGGCCGACGATAAGGACGATATCCGCAAGGAGCGGACAAAAAATCCCTTGCCAGTGTACGGATTCAGGGCGAAAACCCACGCCGTGGATTATGCCTGCGCAAACCGCCCACATCAGCAATAATCCGTGCCAGATTTCAAGCGTGCTGGTCCTGGCGGCAAACCGTGACGGGTCCCAGAACATACATCCTGCCAGCACTATCGCCATCACGAAGGAAAGCGCCCTTAACGGGCGCTTGTCCATTACCGCATAAATATACTTCATCCTCTAAGCTGCCTCTTTGTTGGCTGCGGCTGCACACCCCAGTCACTTACTGATGTAAGCTCCTGGGGATTCGCAGCCTTGCCGCCGCGATGCAACTTAAATGATTTTGTATATTGCATAGCGACAATATGAATCATTAGCTTTCTTCTTGACCGGTTTTACCCGCTTCAACGTGCTCAAGCGCCAGGGCGGTAATGATCCCGAATGCACAGGCAAGAAGCGTTCCCAGAATCCATGCGAAATACCACATTTTAAGCTCCTTACTTAGTACAGAGAGTGGGTGTTGCTTTCAATATGTTCTTTAGTGATACGACCGAACATTTTCCAGTAACACCAGCTGGTGTAGATCAGAATGATCGGTACGAACACCGCCGCAACCCAGGTCATCAGGTTCAGCGTCATCTGGCTGGATGTCGCATCCCACATGGTCAGGCTGGCATTCATCATCGTGCTGGACGGCATCACAAATGGGAACATAGCGATACCCGCCGTCAGAATAATGCAGGCCAGGGTCAGCGAAGAGAACAGGAATGCCCACGCGCCTTTCTCCATACGGGAAGTCAGGATAGTCAGCAGCGGCAGAACCACGCCCAGAGCCGGAACCAACCACAGGATCGGAGCATTATTAAAGTTCACCAGCCAGGCGCCAGCTTCACGCGCCACTTCTTTAGTCAGCGGGTTAGAGGCGGCATGATGGTCAATCGCGGATGTCACGACATAACCATCAATACCATACATTACCCAAACGCCCGCCAGCGCAAAGCACACTAATGTCACCAGCGCCGCAATCTGCGAGGTGGCGCGCGCGCGCAGGTGCAGTTCGCCAACGGTGCGCATTTGCAGGTAAGTCGCCCCCTGCGTGATGATCATCCCTACGCTTACGATACCCGCCAGCAGACCAAACGGGTTCAGCAACTGGAAGAAGTTACCGGTGTAGTACAGACGCAGATACTCATCTACATGGAACGGTACGCCCTGCAACAGGTTGCCAAAGGCCACGCCAATCACCAGCGGCGGCACAAAGCTACCGATGAACACGCCCCAGTCCCACATGTTGCGCCAGCGCGGGTCTTCAATCTTGGAACGGTAATCAAAACCGACCGGACGGAAGAACAAAGACGCCAGCACCAGGATCATCGCTACATAGAAACCGGAGAACGCCGCGGCGTAAACCATCGGCCAGGCAGCAAACAACGCACCGCCCGCGGTGATCAACCACACCTGGTTACCGTCCCAGTGCGGGGCGATAGAGTTAATCATAATTCGACGTTCGGTGTCGTTACGACCGAGGAAACGGGTGAGCATCCCCACCCCCATGTCGAACCCATCGGTGACGGCGAAACCAATTAGCAAAATGCCAACCAGCAGCCACCAGATAAAACGTAGTACTTCATAATCGATCATTTGACGACTCCTGTCTTAGCGTGCCGGCTGAGAAGTCACGGTGGACTGCTCAAAGTGATAACGACCGGTTTTCAGGCTGCTTGGGCCAAGGCGTGCAAATTTGAACATCAGGAACAATTCTGCCACCAGGAACAGGGTATACAGGCCGCAAATCAGGAACATGGAGAACAGCAGATCGCCCACGGTCAGCGATGAGTTCGCCACGGCTGTCGGCAACACTTCGCCGATCGCCCACGGCTGACGACCATACTCGGCGACGAACCAACCTGCTTCAACCGCAATCCACGGCAGTGGAATACCGTACAGCGCCGCGCGCAGCAGCCATTTTTTCTCACCGATGCGGTTACGAATCACGCTCCAGAAGGAAAGTGCGATGATCGCCAGCAGCAGGAAGCCGCACGCCACCATGATACGGAAAGCGAAGTACAGCGGCGCAACGCGAGGAATGGAATCTTTCGTCGCTTGCTGGATCTGCGCTTCGGTCGCGTCAGTCACATTAGGCGTATAGCGTTTCAGCAGCAGGCCGTAACCGAGATCTTTCTTCATGCTGTTAAACTGGTCGCGAACGGCCTGGTCGGTAGAACCGGCGCGCAGCTGCTCCAGCAGTTCATAGGCTTTCATCCCGTTACGGATACGCTCTTCATGCTGAACCATGAGATCTTTCAGACCAATAACCGGCGTGTCCACGGAACGCGTAGCGATAATGCCGAGCGCATAAGGGATCTGAATCGCCAGATGGTTTTCCTGTTTGTCCTGGTCAGGAATGCCGAACAGGGTAAAGGAGGCCGGAGCAGGTTGCGTTTCCCATTCTGCTTCAATCGCAGCGAGCTTGGTTTTCTGCACGTCGCCCATTTCGTAACCGGATTCGTCACCGAGTACGATAACGGACAGTACGGCAGCCATACCGAAGCTGGCAGCAATAGCAAAGGAGCGTTTAGCAAAGGCGAAGTCACGACCTTTCAGCATGTAGTAAGCGCTGATACCGAGGATGAACATCGCGCCGGTGACATAACCGGACGCCACAGTGTGAACAAATTTCACCTGTGCTACCGGGTTCAGCACCAGTTCAGAGAAGCTCACCATTTCCATACGCATGGTTTCGAAATTGAAATCCGCAGCGATTGGGTTTTGCATCCAGCCGTTCGCTACCAGAATCCACAACGCGGAGAGGTTGGACCCCAGAGCCACCAGCCAGGTGACGCACATATGCTGAACTTTACTCAGACGATCCCAGCCGAAGAAGAACAGACCTACAAAGGTGGATTCGAGAAAGAAGGCCATCAAACCTTCGATGGCCAGCGGCGCACCGAAGATGTCCCCAACATAGTGGGAGTAGTACGACCAGTTTGTCCCGAACTGGAACTCCATGGTCAAACCGGTAGCCACACCCAGAGCAAAGTTGATACCAAACAACTTGCCCCAGAACTTGGTCATATCTTTATAAATCTGTTTGCCGGAAAGGACGTATACCGTTTCCATAATGGCCAGCAGGAACGCCATACCGAGCGTTAGCGGCACAAACAGGAAGTGGTACATCGCGGTCAAGGCAAACTGTAAGCGCGACAGTTCGACTATATCTAACATCATGACTCCTTGCTCATCGCATGAAGACTCCGAGAGTGAACCCCGTTAGAAAGGGTCACACGCATGCCCCAATACAAATTTATTTGCGGCCTTCCATCGTACTATCCCCTCGGGAAGGAAACAGTAATGATGAAAAGTTACAAACATGTTAATAAAAAACCCAAATTGATCCCGCAAATATATTACGCCGTAAAACCCTTACAATAAACAGGTTTTTAGTGGGTCAGATTTGCTTTTTTCGACAGCGATCAATTTATGGCTAATCTATCGCTTTTCAGGGAATTTGATCACGGACAATTTAACCAGTTTTGATGCTCTTTTCCAACATTTAAATATTGATTAAAATCAATTTTTAAAGTTAATGTTAATAATGTTTATTCATTGAATGCATGGTGAATTTTTTGTTAACTTTTTGTTTTTGCAAAGAGTAATTTCAAACCCCCTGTAAAAAGAGGCTTATTCGATAAGGCTAAACATTTTGTGCGTTTTTTACTGCCCCGCATCCAGTAAAAAACATTCCACATTGATGTTCAATTATTGCTAAATAGCTCACAGATTTTTTCTGCAGGTTATCAACACTTATTATTTTATACATTTAGTCTATTTTTATTTTACTTATAATTAACACCGCAAAGAAACTATCTCATTGCACACGCGCCATCATCCCACCGGGATTACCCTGCCCCAACTTCCCTTTCCCGACGACTAACGGCCAGGATCATCTTGCCAGGTTATCGCCTTAATTATCGCTAATAAGCCTTCCAGATAGCCAGGATCAAACATTTTACTCGCTAATTTTTCTTTATTTCAACAACACCGTATTTACCTCTCCATAATTATTATAGCGAAGATTCTGTTATCACCTTCACAGATTAACCCTCAATTTCTACGTCACTCATAGTGATAATTCTGTTTATTCGCAGCCATAAATACCCTTTAAACATGATTAATCACGAACGAATAGTGTCAATAAGTTCTTAATAATTTTTAAAGTTAACCTCTTTTAACCAGCAAAAGTTCATATGATTTATTAAACGATATCTTTAATACTTCATGGAAATAATGCCGGTACTCTTATGATTAAAATAGCTGTTTTATTCTGCCATTAAACAAGCAGTCTGTGTAAGCGCGATACATCTGAGGAGACATGTAGTTCGCGCTCAGGCAAACATGCGCGGCCACAGAGTCAAGCGTCAATTTACTATAGAAGTTAGCGTCAACATAGTGTAATGCTGCGATGCGTTTTTTTCATGGCGGAAAGCGCATAATCCGTCTCCAATGAGGTCGGCAGGTCTTTCACTAAGACAGCATCTGTGTTTTCTGCAAAAGAGTTAACCAGCAAACTGAGTAAATTTACTGCCGCTGCCAGACGGTTATTATCAATTATTTTTAGACTCCACCATGTTTTTTTACTGAGGCATCATTTTCCTATAGCTCAATATTTACAAAGCCAATAATTTTATATCCCGGATGCTTCACCCGTACTTTGCCACAAACAATAAAGCCATAAAAAAGGCCACCGTAAAGGTGGCCAACCATGTCGAAAACGGACATTTATCTGTTCCCGCAGGAACAGCGAGTTTTATTTTATAATTGCTTTCAGCGCTTCGCCGATATCGGCCAGGCTGCGAACGGTTTTCACGCCTGCGGCTTCCAGCGCGGCGAATTTTTCATCCGCAGTGCCTTTACCACCGGCAATGATGGCGCCAGCGTGGCCCATACGCTTGCCTTTCGGCGCGGTAACACCCGCGATATAGCCAACAACCGGTTTGGTCACGTGTTCTTTAATATAAGCAGCCGCTTCTTCTTCTGCGCTACCGCCGATCTCGCCGATCATCACGATCGCTTCAGTCTGCGGATCTTCCTGGAACAGCTTCAGGATGTCGATGAAGTTAGAGCCCGGGATCGGATCGCCGCCGATACCGACACAGGTAGACTGGCCGAAACCGTAGTCGGTGGTCTGCTTAACCGCTTCATAGGTCAGGGTACCGGAACGGGAAACGATGCCCACTTTACCTGGGCGATGAATGTGACCCGGCATGATGCCGATTTTGCATTCGCCCGGGGTGATAACGCCTGGACAGTTCGGGCCGATCATGCGCACACCAGCTTCGTCGAGCTTCACCTTCACGGTCAGCATATCCAGCGTCGGGATACCTTCGGTGATGGTGATAATCAGTTTGATGCCTGCATCAATCGCTTCCAGGATGGAGTCTTTGCAGAACGGCGCCGGAACGTAGATCACGGTGGCGGTAGCGCCGGTCGCTTCTACGGCTTCACGAACGGTGTTGAACACCGGCAGACCGAGGTGAGTGGTGCCGCCTTTACCTGGCGTTACGCCGCCAACCATCTGCGTACCGTAAGCAATCGCTTGTTCGGAGTGGAAAGTCCCCTGGCTACCGGTGAAGCCCTGACAGATAACCTTGGTATCTTTATTAATTAAAACTGACATTATTTCCCCTCCACTGCGGCAACAACCTGCTGAGCTGCATCCGTCAGACTTTTCGCTGCAATAATATTCAGGCCACTGTCAGCCAGTTTCTTCGCGCCGAGTTCGGCGTTGTTGCCTTCCAGACGCACCACCACCGGAACGTTCACGCCCACTTCTTCCACCGCGCCGATGATACCGTCGGCAATCAGGTCACAACGGACGATACCGCCGAAGATGTTAACCAGAACCGCTTTCACGTTGTCATCCGAGAGGATAATTTTAAACGCTTCGGTGACGCGCTCTTTGGTTGCGCCGCCGCCTACGTCAAGGAAGTTAGCCGGTTCGCCGCCATGCAGCTTAACGATGTCCATGGTGCCCATCGCCAGGCCCGCGCCGTTCACCATGCAACCGATGTTGCCGTCCAGCGCGACGTAGTTCAGTTCCCACTGTGCCGCCTGCGCTTCACGCGGGTCTTCCTGAGACTGGTCGCGCATTTCGCGCAGATCCGGCTGGCGGAACAGCGCGTTGCCGTCAGCGCCCAGCTTGCCGTCGAGGCAAATCAGATCGCCCTGCTTAGTGATCACCAGCGGATTAATTTCGATTAGCGCCAGGTCGCGCTCAAGGAAAATGGTTGCCAGGCCCATAAAGATTTTGGTGAACTGCTGCACCAGTTTACCTTCCAGACCCAATTTGAACGCCAGTTCCCGTCCCTGATACGGCATCGGGCCGGTCAGCGGATCGAGCGCAACTTTATGGATCAGATGCGGGGTTTCCTCCGCGACTTTTTCGATCTCTACGCCGCCTTCGGTAGACGCCATAAAGACCACGCGACGAGAACTACGGTCAACTACCGCGCCGAGGTACAGTTCTTTGCCGATGTCGGTCGCCGCTTCAACCAGAATCTGGTTTACCGGTTGGCCATTAGCGTCTGTTTGATAGGTCACCAGACGTTTGCCCAGCCAGTTTTCCGCGAAGGCGCGAATCTCTTCTTTGCTTTTTACTACCTTCACACCGCCCGCTTTGCCGCGGCCGCCAGCGTGAACCTGACATTTCACTACCCACGGGCCAGCGCCGATTTTAGACGCGGCTTCTTCGGCTTCACGCGGAGTAGTACAGGCATAACCCACCGGCGCCGGTAAGCCATAGCGGGCAAAAAGTTGTTTTGCCTGATATTCATGTAAGTTCATGTGTTCTGTCCATCCTTCAGGTAATCGTTATCTTTAGACCTGTAGGCCTGAAAGCTGCGCGCCATCAGGCATTACACCATCGCCGGATGGCGGCGTGAACGCCTTATCCGGCCTACAGGTAGCAGGTGATGCTCTTGCTGACTACACGTCCAACAGCAGACGGGTCGGATCTTCCAGCAACTCTTTGATGGTGACTAGGAAGCCCACGGATTCGCGACCATCGATCAGGCGATGATCGTAAGAGAGCGCCAGGTACATCATCGGCAGGATTTCCACCTTGCCATCCACCGCCATCGGCCTGTCTTTAATAGCATGCATTCCCAGAATCGCGCTCTGCGGCGGGTTGATGATCGGGGTAGACATCAGCGAACCGAATACGCCGCCGTTGGTAATGGTAAAGTTACCGCCGGTCAGGTCTTCTACGGTCAGCTTGCCGTCGCGGCCTTTGACAGCCAGTTCTTTAATTTTTTTCTCGATGTCAGCCATGCCCAGCGTATCCACATCACGCAGGACCGGCGTGACCAGGCCGCGCGGCGTAGACACCGCCATACTCACATCAAAGTAGTTGTGATACACCACGTCATCGCCGTCGATAGAGGCGTTCACTTCCGGATAACGCTTCAGCGCTTCCACTACCGCTTTCACGTAGAAGGACATAAAGCCCAGGCGGATACCGTGACGTTTTTCAAACACTTCGCCATACTGCTTACGCAAATCCATAATCGGCTTCATGTTGACTTCATTGAAGGTCGTCAGCATGGCGGTGGAGTTTTTCGCTTCCAGCAAACGCTCGGCCACGCGCTTGCGCAGGCGGGTCATTGGCACGCGTTTTTCGCCGCGCGCGCCCAGAGCGGGTTGTGCTGCAGGTTCAACAGCGGGTGCTTTAGACTCGCCTTTCGCCAGATGTTTTTCCACATCTTCACGGGTCAGACGCCCACCCACACCAGTGCCTTTAATGACGCTGGCTTCCAGATTGTGTTCAGCCAGCAGGCGACGGATCGCCGGGCTGAGCGCATCGTTGTTTTGTTCTTCCAGCGACGCCTGCTGGCGCTGTGCCGGCGTAGACGCTTTCTCTTCAGATTTGGCGCTGGTCTCTTTACCCGCGCTGTTGCCTTCACGCAGGCGACCCAGGATCTGGCGAGAGGTGACAGTCGTCCCCTCCTCTTCCAGAACCGCATCCAGAATGCCGTCCGCCGATGCCGGTACTTCCAGTACCACTTTGTCAGTTTCGATTTCTACCAGCACTTCGTCACGAACAACCGCATCACCCGGTTTTTTATGCCAGGTGGCGACGGTCGCGTCCGCTACGGACTCAGGCAGGTCGGGAACAAGAATATCTACGCTACTCATTATTTATCCTTTATTTAATCGACGTTCAGCGCGTCATTAACCAGATCTTGTTGCTGTTTCTGGTGAACGGACATATACCCTACCGCCGGAGAGGCGGAGGCCGGGCGACCTGCATAACGCAGAGCGGCCCCAAACGGAATCACTTCACGGAAATGATGCTGACTGCAGTACCATGCGCCCTGGTTGAGCGGCTCTTCCTGGCACCAGACAAAATCATGGACGTGAGCGTATGGTTGCAGCGCTTCCTGCACCGCTTTATGCGGGAACGGATAGAGCTGTTCGATGCGCACGATAGCGACATCTTTCTGGTCGTTTTTGCGACGTTGTTCCAGCAGGTCGTAATAAACCTTACCAGAACACATTACCACGCGTTTTACGGCTTTAGGGTCCAGCTCGTCAATTTCGCCAATGGCCGGCTGGAAGGAACCGTTCGCCAGTTCATCAAGCGTGGAAACCGCCAGCGGGTGACGCAGCAGCGATTTCGGCGACATCACCACCAGCGGACGACGCATCCCGCGCAGCGCCTGACGGCGCAGCATATGGTAGACCTGCGCCGGGGTGGACGGCACGCAAACCTGCATATTCTGCTCGGCGCAAAGTTGCAGATAACGTTCCAGACGCGCGGAAGAGTGCTCCGGCCCCTGCCCTTCATAGCCGTGCGGCAACAGCATCACCAGACCGCACATCCGGCCCCATTTCTGCTCGCCGGAGGAGATGAACTGGTCAATCACTACCTGCGCGCCGTTGGCAAAATCGCCAAACTGCGCTTCCCAGATAGTCAGGGTACGTGGTTCCGCCGTGGCATAACCGTATTCAAAAGCCAGTACCGCTTCTTCAGACAGCACGGAGTCCCAGACTTTAAACTGTCCCTGACCGCTGTGAATATGCTGCAACGGCGTATACGTTGAGCCGTTCGTCTGGTTGTGGATCACCGCATGACGATGGAAGAAGGTGCCGCGACCGGAGTCTTCCCCGGACAGGCGCACCGGAATGCCTTCATCGACCAGCGTGGCGTAAGCCAGATTTTCCGCACCGCCCCAGTCAAACAATTTCTCGCCTGCCGCCATTGCCTGACGGTCGCCATAAATTTTCGCCACGCGAGACTGCATTTCAATGGCTTCCGGCACGGTGCTGATACGTTTTGCCAGCTCCTGCAGACGCTTCATCTCAACTTTGTTCGGGTAGCTTTCGTCCCATTCGTGGTTGAGATATGGCGACCAGGTGAAGGAGTGCATGTTCATCGGACGCCACTCTTTCACTACGCACTCGCCAGCATCCAGCGCATCGCGATAGAGGTTGACCATTTCGGTGGCATCTTCCAGCGTTGCGACCTTATCAGCTTCCAGTTTGTCGGCGTAGATTTTACGCGGCGTCGGATGCTTTTTGATTTTCTGGTACATCAGCGGCTGGGTTGCGCTTGGCTCGTCGGCTTCGTTGTGGCCGTGACGGCGGTAGCACACCAGATCGATGAACACATCGCGTTTAAAGGTGTTACGGAAGTCCAGCGCCAGACGGGTCACAAAAGCGACGGCTTCCGGATCATCCGCATTGACGTGGAAAATCGGCGCCTGGACCATTTTACCGATATCGGTGCAGTAAGGCGTTGAACGCGCATCCAGTGGGTTAGAGGTGGTGAAGCCCACCTGGTTGTTGATAACGATACGTACCGTACCGCCCACTTCGTAACCGCGCGCTTTCGACATGTTCAGGGTTTCCTGAACCACGCCCTGGCCGGTCACCGCGGCGTCGCCGTGAATAGTGATCGGCAACACTTTGTTGCTGCTCGGTTCGTCCAGTCGGTCCAGACGGGCACGCACGGAGCCCATCACCACCGGGCTCACAATTTCCAGGTGCGATGGGTTAAACGCCAGCGCCAGGTGAACCAGACCGCCTTCGGTTTCGATATCTGACGAGAAGCCCATGTGATACTTCACGTCGCCGGTACCCAGATGTTCTTTATGTTTACCGGCAAACTCGTCGAACAGATCCTGCGGTTTTTTACCCAGTACGTTGATCAGCACGTTCAGGCGACCGCGGTGCGCCATCCCCAGCACCACTTCGCGAGTGCCGCTGTTACCCGCATGGCGAACCATCTCTTTCAGCATGGGTATCAGCGCATCTCCCCCCTCAAGCGAGAAACGTTTCGCACCCGGGAATTTGGCGCCCAGATAACGTTCCAGCCCTTCAGCGGCGGTCAGTTCGTTCAGGAAGCGTTTTTTCTCGTCAGCGCTAAAGGCCGCACGACCGGATTCGATGCGCTGTTGGATCCAGCGTTTCTCTTCGGTGCTGGTGATGTGCATATACTCAGCGCCAATCGGGCCGCAGTAGGTCTGTTTGAGCGCGTCGAGCAGCTCGCCCAGCTTCATCGTCTCTTTGCCGCTGGCAAAGGAGCCGACATTGAAGGTTTCCTGGAAATCGGCCTCGGTCAAATCATGGAAAGAAGGATCCAGATCCGCCACGCGTTCTTGCTTCCACAGTCCCAGCGGATCGAGGTTTGCATGTTGATGGCCACGGAAACGATAAGCGTTGATAAGCTGCAGGACTTTAACCTGCTTCACATTGGTGTCAGGGTCGGAAATCGTAGAAGAGTGACGTGAGCCAGCCAACGCCTGCCGCCGGAAATATTCACGTGTTTTTGAATGGAGTTGATCCGGTTTGACTCCGGTACCAGGTAACTGCTGGAACGTCAAACGCCAGTTAGCGTCTACCGAGTCAGGATCGGTTAAGAAGTCTTCATAGAGCTGTTCTATCCAGCTCTGATTCGAACCAGAGAGGTAAGAAGAGTCCAACCAGGCTTTCAAAGCGCTGTTCTGCATCGTGATCCCTTAAGCATCTTTTCTGCTTATTTAATACTCTAAATAGGTCACGTTTCAGGAAGGCGGCAAGCTTGCGAATCCCTGGGAGCTTACATCCAGTAAGTGACCGGGGTGAGCAAGTGCAGCCAACGCACATGCAACGTGAACTATGACGAGTATTTCGCCGTGGATACTAACCACGCATACGCTGTATGCGTGCCGGGGTTCACTTGTTGCGGACTGTCGTGTCATCTGCGTCCGCTAAGGAACCTTTAAAAACTGTCTAATAATCTTCGCTGTTCAGGCTACGACTGCGTTGCGGCCTTCGCTCACTCCGGTCACATAGTTAACTATGCTCCCGAAGATTCGTTCAGACCGCGCCTTGTCTCGCTCTGAACATCTCGATTATTACTAATCATATGGCAGTTTTTAGAGGTTTCCTGCACTTCTATTGCCCGATGGCGCCTGGCTTATCAGGCCTACAGAATACGTAACCTGTAGGCCGGATAAGACGGTACGTCGCCATCCGGCAACCACTACAACTACTTATGCGCTACGCTGCAACAGCATCGACTTAATATGGCCGATAGCGCGCGTCGGGTTCAGTCCCTTAGGACATACACTGACGCAGTTCATAATGCTGTGACAGCGGAATACGCTGAATGCATCGCTCATCCCTTCCAGACGACTGTCAGTCTCGGTATCACGACTATCGATCAGGAATCGATACGCCGCGAGCAGCCCCGCCGGACCGATAAACTTATCCGGGTTCCACCAGAATGACGGGCAGGATGTTGAGCAACAGGCGCAAAGAATACATTCATACAGCCCATCGAGTTTTTCACGCTGCTCCGGCATCTGTAAATGCTCACGTGCCGGTGGATTTTGCCCATTATTCAATAAGTAAGGCTTAATCTTCTCATATTGTGCGTAGAATTGCCCCATGTCTACCACCAAATCGCGGATCACCGGCAAACCGGGCAGCGGGCGAATCACAATCTTCTTACCCGGCTGAGTCAGCGCCGAAATAGGGGTAATACAGGCCAGACCATTCTTACCGTTCATATTCAAACCATCAGAACCACACACACCTTCGCGGCAGGAACGGCGGAAAGAAAGGCTGGGATCTTTTTCTTTAAGCTGGATTAACGCATCCAGCAGCATCATGTCGCGCCCTTCTTCGCCTTCCAGGGTGTAATCCTGCATACGCGGAGCGTTATCGACATCCGGGTTATAACGATAAATCGAAAATTCGAGTTTCATCATCCTGTCTCCGCAATTAATAAGTACGAATCTTCGGCGGGAACGCCGGACGCAGTTTCGGCTCCATATTGACGCTTCGGCGCGTCATGGATTCCGTTTGCGGCTGATACAGGGTATGACACAACCAGTTGGCATCATCACGCTCCGGGAAATCGAAGCGGCTATGCGCGCCGCGGCTTTCCGTTCGGAAGTTGGCTGATACGGCAGTGGCGTAGGCGGTTTCCATCAGGTTATCCAGCTCCAGACACTCAACACGCTGGGTATTAAACTCGCTGGACGTGTCATCCAGACGGGCGTTTTTCAGACGCTCGCGGATCACTTTCAACTGCTCAAGCCCTTTCGCCATCGCGTCGCCTTCACGGAATACGGAGAAGTTATGCTGCATACACTCCTGCAACGCTTTGCGAATAGCCACCGGATCTTCGCCATTGCGGTTATTGTTCCAGCGATTCAGGCGCTCCAGAGAACCTTCAACGTCAGACTCGCTGGCGTCGCGCAGCACGCCCTGCTCGGCGATGGATTCCTGTAAATGCAGCCCCGCCGCGCGGCCAAAGACCACCAGATCCAGCAGTGAGTTACCGCCCAGACGGTTGGCGCCGTGAACCGATACACAGGCGATTTCGCCTACCGCAAACAGCCCCGGAATGACCACGTCTTCGCCCTGCTCGTTCACGGTCAGCGCCTGACCGGTCACTTTAGTCGGAATACCGCCCATCATGTAGTGGCAGGTCGGGATAACCGGAATCGGCTCTTTCACCGGGTCAACGTGGGCGAAAGTACGGGACAGCTCCAGGATACCCGGCAGGCGAGATTCCAGCACCTCTTTCCCCAGGTGATCCAGTTTCAATTTAGCGTGCGGCCCCCACGGACCGTCGCAGCCGCGGCCTTCACGGATTTCGATCATGATGGAACGCGCCACCACGTCACGACCCGCCAGGTCTTTGGCGTTCGGCGCATAACGCTCCATAAAGCGCTCGCCGTGTTTGTTCAGCAGGTAACCGCCTTCGCCGCGGCAGCCTTCTGTCACCAGCACGCCCGCCCCGGCGATACCGGTCGGGTGGAACTGCCACATTTCCATGTCCTGCACCGGGACACCGGCACGCAGCGCCATACCGACACCATCACCGGTGTTGATGTGAGCGTTGGTGGTGGACTGGTAGATACGGCCTGCGCCGCCGGTCGCCAGCACCGTCGCGCGGGCTTTGAAGTACACCACTTCACCGGTTTCGATGCACAGTGCGGTACACCCCACCACCGCGCCATCCTGGTTTTTCACCAGATCCAGCGCATACCATTCGGAGAAAATCGTGGTGTGGTTTTTCAAATTCTGTTGATACAGCGTATGTAGCAAGGCGTGACCGGTACGGTCAGCCGCCGCCGCGGTACGTGCCGCCTGCTCGCCGCCAAAGTTTTTCGACTGGCCGCCGAACGGGCGCTGATAGATACGTCCATCATCAAGACGGGAGAACGGTAGCCCCATGTGCTCCAGTTCCAGAATCGCTTCCGGTCCGGTCTTACACATATATTCGATGGCATCCTGGTCACCAATGTAGTCCGACCCTTTTACGGTGTCGTACATGTGCCATTCCCAGTTATCTTCATGGGTATTGCCGAGCGCCACGGTGATACCGCCCTGCGCGGAAACGGTATGGGAACGGGTCGGGAAGACTTTCGAGAGCAGCGCACAGGTTTGGCCGCTCTGGGAAATTTGCAGCGCCGCGCGCATACCTGCGCCACCGGCACCAATCACAACAGCATCAAATTCTCTGACTGGCAGTTTCATTACACACCCCACACCACAACAAATCCATAGATGACGTAAACCACCAGCGCAACAACGATAACGAGTTGCAGTATCAGACGCACTGCCAGTGGTTTAACGTAGTCGGTTAACACCTGCCACATGCCGATCCAGGCATGAATCAAGATGGAAAAAAGCGCCAGCAGGGTGAAGACTTTGGTGAAGGCCGATGAGAAGAAACCGGTCCAGGCTTCAAAGGTCAGTTCGCCGCTCGTGGCGAAAAAACCCACCATGTAGATGATGTATAACGTCAGAACGATAGCGGTAGCACGGACCAGGATGAAGTCATGTACGCCATTGCGTCCTAATGCGGAGGCGTTGCTTACCATACGAGGACTCCTGCGAGAAGTGAAAGCACGACAGTGATAACAAAAGAGATTTTGGCAGAGCGTTGACCCGCTTCGAATGTTTCTTCCAGATAGCCAAAATCCATTAACATGTGACGAATTCCCACGATGACGTGATACGCCAGCGCGGTAAGGATGCCCCACATGATAAATTTAACGATGAAGCCGTCCATGATGTCGGCGGCCTGCTGGAATCCTTCCGGAGAAGAGAGGCTGGTGCCCAGTAGCCACAGTAGTATGCCGACGGCGATGAAAGTAATCACACCGGATACGCGATGGAGAATGGACGCTATCGCTGTGATGGGGAACCGAATCGTTTGTAGATCCAGATTGACAGGTCTTTGTTTTTTCACATTTCTTATCATGAATAACGCCCACATGCTGTTCTTATTATTCCCTTAAGACTTCGGTTACAGAGGTGAATCTACCTGTAGCCAGAAAGACGACGGGATTTCCTTCCTCCGGTCTGCGTGCGGGTCAGACAGCGTCCTTTCTATAACTGCGCGTCATGTAAAACACTGCTTCCAGTAGCTAAAACGACACGTTACAACGCTGGGTGGCTCGGGATTGCAGGGTATTCCGGAGACCTGGCGGCAGTATAGGACGTTCACAAAATCATTACAATTAACCTACATATAGTTTGTCGGGTTTTATCCTGAACAGTGACACAGGTCACGATAACAACATTTTTTTAATTTTCAATCATCTGATTTGACAAACATTAAACAAAATTGTTACAAACAACACCAGAAAAAGCATATAATGCGTAAAAGTTATGGGGTCACTCTTTCACCTGTTAATAAGTTATGCAACAGTACAATGATATTGACCCATTCTTTCAGGACAGTTATTAGTGATAGACAGGTTACATTACTCGGATTGCTACGTTCCTGATTTGCTGCTAATTCGAAATTAATCAAGCCGTTACCTGCAAGCGCCCATTGCTCTGTACCCAGGTCATCCCCTCTTTCACAGAGCGGCGAGCCAAATAACAAACTGGTAACGGTTGATTGATGCATACACAGAATCTTCCCTGCACTAACGACGAGGAAGATGACGTGTAGAAGGCAAGTCTGAGTTCCGGCAGTCTTAAGCAATAAGGCGCTAAGGAGACCGTAAATGGCTGATACAAAGGCAAAAATCACCCTTACTGGTGACACTGCTATTGAACTGGATGTGCTAAAAGGTACACTCGGTCAAGATGTTATTGATATTCGTAGTCTCGGTTCAAAAGGAATTTTTACTTTTGACCCTGGTTTCACCTCTACCGCATCCTGCGAATCTAAAATCACCTTCATCGACGGCGACGAAGGCATTTTGTTGCATCGCGGTTTCCCGATTGACCAGCTTGCTACCGATTCCAACTATCTGGAAGTCTGTTACATCCTGCTGTACGGCGAAAAACCGACGCAGGAAGAGTATGACGAGTTCAGAACGACAGTCACCCGCCATACGATGATCCATGAGCAAATCACTCGCCTGTTCCATGCTTTCCGTCGCGACTCACATCCGATGGCGGTAATGTGCGGGATCACTGGCGCGCTGGCAGCGTTCTACCACGACTCGCTGGATGTGAACAATCCGCGCCACCGTGAAATCGCGGCGTTCCGCCTGCTGTCCAAAATGCCGACCATGGCGGCGATGTGTTACAAATATTCAATCGGTCAGCCGTTTGTTTATCCGCGCAACGACCTTTCCTACGCCGGTAACTTCCTGAACATGATGTTCTCCACGCCGTGTGAAACCTATGAAGTGAATCCGGTACTAGAGCGCGCGATGGACCGTATTCTGATCCTGCACGCTGACCATGAGCAGAACGCCTCAACGTCAACGGTACGTACCGCAGGTTCAAGCGGCGCCAACCCATTCGCCTGCATTGCCGCCGGGATCGCCTCCCTGTGGGGACCCGCGCACGGCGGCGCCAACGAAGCCGCGCTGAAAATGCTGGAAGAAATCAGCTCTGTTAAACACATTCCGGAATTTGTTCGCCGTGCGAAAGACAAGAATGATTCTTTCCGCCTGATGGGCTTCGGTCACCGTGTTTACAAAAACTACGATCCGCGCGCCACCGTGATGCGTGAAACCTGCCACGAAGTGCTGAAAGAGCTGGGCACCAAAGACGATCTGCTGGAAGTGGCGATGGAGCTTGAGCACATTGCGCTCAACGACCCGTACTTCATCGAGAAGAAACTGTACCCGAACGTAGACTTCTACTCCGGCATCATTCTGAAAGCGATGGGCATTCCATCTTCGATGTTCACCGTGATCTTCGCCATGGCGCGTACCGTTGGCTGGATTGCACACTGGAATGAAATGCACACTGACGGCATGAAAATCGCCCGTCCTCGTCAGCTGTATACCGGCTACGATAAACGCGATTTTAAATCGGCGCTGAAGCGTTAATTGACAACCGGATGGCGACGCAACCCTCGCCATCCGGTACATTTTCCCTTTTTTCTTATCCTCATTATTTTATTCTTACCCCGTTACTCTCTATGATTAATTAAGGTTTCGCTAAATATCATTCAGGGAGCATGGAATGCCGATTCTGCAGTGGTTTTTGTTGTTCCTGTTATCGCTGCTCATTTCCCTTATTTTTCTCTATCTGCACCTTCCGGCGGCGATGCTGCTCGGTCCAATGATTGCGGGTATCGTGTTGAGTTTGCGAGGTAGTACGCTACAACTTCCGCGCGGTATTTTTCTCGCCGCGCAGGCGATTCTCGGCTGTATGATCGCCCAAAATCTAACCGGTTCGATATTGATCACCCTCGCCCTCTACTGGCCGGTCGTGCTTTTAGTGTTGCTGGTGACGCTGCTTTCCAGCGCGATAGTCGGCTGGCTGCTGGTACGTTACAGCTCGCTGCCCGGCAACACCGGCGCATGGGGGTCTTCGCCGGGCGGCGCGGCGGCAATGGTAGCGATGGCGCAAGATTACGGGGCGGATATCCGCCTGGTGGCGTTTATGCAGTATCTACGGGTACTGTTTGTGGCTGGCGCGGCGGTGCTGGTGACACGCCTGATACTCGGCGACAGCGCGGCAACGGTCAGCCAACAGGTGGTCTGGTTTCCGCCGCTTAGCGGTAATTTATTGACGACGCTGTTATTAGCGATCGTGGCGGGCATTGCCGGTCGCCTGATGCGTATCCCTTCCGGCACGATGCTGCTCCCCATGTTGGCAGGCGCGTTTCTCCATTCGCAAGGCATCATTGAGATTGAATTACCCGAATGGCTGCTGGCCGTGGCATATATGGCGATAGGCTGGCGTATTGGGCTGGGTTTTGACAGACAGGTGTTTTTTATGGCGCTGCGGCCATTGCCGCAAATCTTATTGTCAATTTTCGCGCTGATGGCGATTTGCGCCGCGATGGCGTGGGGAATGGCTTACTACATGCAGATTGATTTTATGACGGCTTATCTTGCCACCAGTCCCGGTGGTCTGGATACGGTTGCCGCGATCGCGGCAGGAAGCAGTGCCGATATGGCGCTCATCATGGCAATGCAAACCCTACGGCTGTTCAGCATTCTGTTAACTGGGCCAGCAGTGGCCCGTTTTATATCAACCTATGCGCCCAAACAACCTTTGTAGGGCTGATAAGCGTCGCGCCATCAGGCAATAGCCGCTCGCCGATGGCGGTTCCGGCTATTTCTGGCAATGCGGGCACCAGTAAAACGGGCGTGAGGACAGTGTTGTCTTTTCAATAATGCCGCCGCACCGCTCGCACACTTCGCCGTCACGGTGGAAAACCTTAAAGCGAAACAGTGCGCCATGATGCTTGTTCTCATCCGCCTGACCGCGAGTCGTGTAGGACAGGCGCGGAATATCCAACAGCGCGTGAGAAAGCGCATTCAGTTGCGCCTCGTTGAGATCTTTCGCTTTATGCTGTCCGGTTAACCCTACCTGCCAGAGGATTTCAACGCGCAGATAATTCCCCAATCCCGCCAGAAAGGCCTGATCCAGCAACAGTCCGGAAAATTGTCGGTTGCGAAAACGCGGCGACAGCAATCGAGCTTTAACCTCTTCCGGAGTAAGACGCGCGTCCAACACATCCGGACCGACTCGCTGTAAAAAAGGGTGCGTCGTGAGCTGCTCTGCTGTCAGCATTTCGATATCAGACGCGCTATAAAGCAGAATAGTTTTATCCGCCGTTTGTAGCCTGACGCGCAATATACGCGTGGTCTGCGGTATTTCACCAGTATCGATCACCCGCCATACGCCATAGAGTTGGTTGTGGCTGTAGAGCGTCAGGCCATTTGAAAAGTGGGTCAATAACGCTTTTCCCCGCGTCTCTATCCGGGTAACAATTTGACTGGTAAGCTGCGATTCATACGGTTTTAACTGTGCAAAGGCAAACCAGACATCGGTTAAGGGTTTGCCTTTGATTGCCGCCTCCAGATTATCCGCCGCACGACGAATTTCCGGGCCTTCAGGCATGATAATATCCTTTGTTAACAGTTGATTAATGGACTACTCCGCCTCTGACTGTCTGGAATGCACATCGAACGCCATAATGAATATCCACAGCGGATGGACAAACAGGCGGTGGTATCCAGTGATAATAACATTATCGCAGCACGAGACCACTTCCCCGTCAGGGTTAACATGATCGCGCCAGGGCATAATCGACTCAGCCCTTGTCGGGCGAGCGCCCAATAATGATTGTCTGCCTACCGGAATTAAATGACGCTTAGTTATATTTTGCCCAAAATTTTTTTCTGTTGATCCTTTTAAAGCCTTCTTTCCAATAACTGGCATTCAACTCTTTGATATAATTTTCTCCGGGAAAAAGTTTATCCTTTAAAGGCAGTTTCTTGGCTAGCACGATTCTTTCTGCGTTAGATCCCGCGGACTCTGAATGTGTGAGGGAAGATAAGGCGTCCAGTTGAGCGCTTGAGGGTCTGGCTATCAATTCAAAAAAAGGTTCTGACAATACAACACTACTAAGTGCTGCATAATTTCCTTTTTGTATGAGCGGTTTGACGTACTCAAAAAAAGAAATAATCCCTGATTGCAATCTTGCTGCTTTTTTTAAATACTCAATTTCAGAACCACTGCTATCTTCACGTACAGGAATTATTCCATTATCCGTTTTTTTATAGCCAATTGTTGACCCAGTATTGTCAGCCATAGCGAACTCCATTATTTCCACTCCTCCTGATAAGAAAAGATCACACTTATCGTTGGGATGGCCATAGTTGGTTAGCCAACCAAACATCTTATTATAAATAGATCGGTTATCATTGGCGCCAGCAAAAGTTGCCAAATAAAACCCATGTATTTGTTTTTCTGCCCATTGCGCACCTAAAGAACGAGCAAATACTGATTGAATATTACCCATCCATCCTACATCGATAAGTGCTATATTTTTATAACCTTCACAGGCCGTTTTAAAGTAATCAGCGTAAACTTCCCTGTGCTGAGTATTTTTTAATAAAATATATGGAAATAATTTATTTATAAGCCAGTGAACCTTATGTTCCTCTCCTGAAACAGGAATATACTCCTCGTCAGGAAAACCAACATGATGTATATCTGAAATATGCTCACTCGCATCTAACCCCGCGATAGCAAGTATCTTTTTAATACTTTTCTTATTCTTACCACCAAAAAGATGCCAAATCCTGTGCATCGGCCAATCAGTCATCCCCACCATATAAGCTGATGCGCGGGATATATATAAATATTCACATTTTACATGTTCTTCTGAAAAGTATTCATTATAAATTTTATAGATTAAGTGAGCATCGCGTGCTAAAAAAAGCGCTTTATCAATTTTATGAATCTTTAACTGATTCGCTAACCAGGATACATAACCTAATAATAACGGACCAAATACTTTAAATCCTATCTCGTTTAAAGGATCATTTTGATGGAAAGCAGAAACTTGTTTAAGTAATAAAGCCTTACAAATAGATTCACCAATAATATCTTTAGCTTTCCAATGATTAGATACCCCATGATTATACTCCGACCAATCAGCATGGAGAGTATTTATACCGAGTTTTTTAGCGTTCAGAATATCTGCATGAACATTGTCGCCAACATGCATCCACGATGCAATATCTACATTTTCATTTTTCTTGACTATTGAAAACAACTTGCCACTATTTTTAGAGTGCCGCTCTTCACCAGATGAATAAACTGGAATGTTACTGATATCATAGCCACATGATGTTAACAACTCCTTTAATATTGCTGATGGAAGGTACATATCACTAATTAAAATAACTTTGCAACCATCACTAATAGCCTTTTCAAACAAACAGCTTCCACGCGAATTTTTATATAAAACAATCTTCTCCATTTGTATTTCCAGATCGATTATCTTTTCTACTGTCGCTGGTGAAAGCTGCGGATGCTTTTTTAAAATTTCATCGTATATTTCAGATATGAGTACTTCCGGCTCGCCGCCAAAACGCCTGACCCTATTCTCTCTGGCACTTACTTCCGCCTGAACTCTTATCTCTGGAAAATTATCAATAATATCAATCTCGCACGCTGATATAAAAAAGTTCTCAGTTGCTAAAGTTGATTGCATCAATGAAAACAAATCTCTGGGACGGTAAACCCTCCGGCTAACCAATGTATCAAAGATATCAAAGCTTACGGTCTTGTATTTTTTAAAGTTCATATCCATATTTTATTTAATCTTATTTTCAATATAAGAGATTTTATGAAAAAGACTATTGTTAGCAATATTTGAAAGTAACACATTGAGCAATGATGAGTCATCAATACTTCTCATCATTTTATTTTCTGCAATTTTGCATTCTATATCAAATAACTCATTGTTAATTACGGTATAATTGCCAAATTCAAAGTCATCATTTTCTCTGAAATGATAAAATGCCAGTGCTTCAGGTAAGATCCAAACATCATTTTCTGCAAGGTAATGAATAAAAAAAGGCCAGAAAAATGCAGGAGAGGATAATTTATGACTTTCAATCATATCGATAACAGAATTTTTATCGAATAAACACGAGGAAAGTGGAATAGAATTCCTGTAATAAATAACATCAAAACTAACAGGGCCAGCATTTAAATAGTGGTTCCATGGTTGCGTTGAATTTATAATTATTCTATTATTTTCCGCAATCTCAGCAACTTTATTTGTATGGCATGCTATTGCATTTACAGATGAATACGTTGACTGTATATTCGCCAAAACACTGAGTAGCCTTGACACATATTCAGGGGCCCAAGAATCGTCATCATCCATAAAGCATAAATAATTAGATTCAGACATCTTAATAGCATTAAAGATACAGCTTTCGTCGTAGATAACACTATATATATTTGACAGTTCTTTCAGATAAAAATCATCCACATTGTGACATTTCAATTCTTCCTCCATGCAGAAAATGATGATATTTATTTTTTTGAACGTCTGGTCATTAATGGATTGCAAGGCCCGCATTAATAGACGAGTACGCCCGGGTTTATGTCGGACAATAACTAAAAGACTCTTTTCCATATTCTGATTTCGCGTTTTACGGTATATATAAAAATTAACACCCTATGAATAAATGCTGACATTGGGTAAGGATTATAATATTTTATTAGACTGACACCAGATAAGGTGTAGCAACAGAACCATACCTAAGATTATCATAGTCATATAATTAAAAAATCGGTATAATTCTCATCAACACCACTTACATCATGTTTAATATTTATCTTCAGATTTTTTATTGAATTTTTTATACCAAAAGAGCTTTGAGGTAAGATAGGGCAAACTATTTTTCATCTCTTTTTTTGCAGATTTAAACCGATAAAAATTTTTGACTGCCGTAAACAAACCATTAATAATAACTTTAAAAAACTCCATTTTTGAGTGGGTAAGTTTTAATAATTTGCCATTTTCTATATTTAAATGATAGATAGTAATTCTCCGGAATGAAAACTTAGTAGGGTGATAATGACGATAATCAACCACGATTGGTTTTTTAATTAAAAAGAAAGCTGGAATTAAGTGTCCATTAAGGGTTATGCATCTAAAAAATTTGTAGATGGCTTTTTCTTTACCAGAACATGGGTAATCAACACAACCATTAACAATATCAATACCTTCTACATTGAATTTTTCATTATGAGTTATTGCATTAATTCTTTTTCTTATCTCCAGAAGATCTACATTATCTTCCCAAAACTCCCGTCCAGAAAGACAATCGTTATATGACATAATCATTGCTCTGGCAAGTTCATAGCGGCATGAAAAACTCGCAAGAAAGACTTCCCGCACAAAGAAAACACTTAACAGTAGTGCAGCAAACTTTCTTTTACTAATTAATGCAGGTACAGCAACAGTCCTGAAGTTCAAATAGCTATTTAGAACCGATATTTTTCTTTCAAAATCCATTTGCCACGAAGCCACACCATTAAGTGTGACAATATTATGTTTTTTATGCATATATCCAAATAGCAGGTCATCACCACGAACAAAGAAAGGAAATGAGTAATATTCAATAGCGTTAATATTAAAGGCAAAAAACCACCATCCACCGTAGCCTATTTTTCTTTCATTATCAAAAGTATCTAAAGAATCTATTTCCCGAGCATCCAGATAATGTTTATCCGGGTAATGTAAAAAATCTCTATGCCATATGGCACCAGATTCATGTATGATTGCCGGGTTATCTTCAAAAAGCATACAGCCAGTAACAACTGTATTTTTGTCTTTAGCCATCAGTAAAAAAGCATGAGTTCGACAAATCGATTCAATTTCACATGAGCCGTCGTCATCCATAAATATGACATGTTTGATATCGTTGATTTTCCCTGCCTCTATCAAACCTCTCATAAACCCGCCTGACCCACCGAGGTTTTCATTATTGATAACCATAATGCCGTTTCCTGACGGGTGATTAATCGCCTCGCCATTATTAACGACAATCAATTTAAAACGATCTTTAAATTCGCTCTGGGTTAAGAGTGTTTTATTAATTCTATTGATTGTTTTAGTAACAGCTTCTTTTCTATTATAAGTTGTTATAACTAAAGCCATAGATGATTTACTAACATGATCTTTAGTCAGAAATTCAAATCCATTTAAAACAGAGTCTTCGTCTGATTGCCACTCCACATAGATATATCCAAAATTTATTTTTGATATATCAATTTCAATCTCATCACTAATATTACATGACGAGTTAAAATCAATTTGCTTTAATACTCTAATGACACCATTCTCTTTATGCCTTACAGTTATAGTTCCGCGACCAATTATATTAACCCGCAAAAAAAGTGATGTTAAGGTTGTATATTTTTTCCATTTCTTAATTGAGAATGCATTAAAAAAAGTATCAAAATATGCAACCTTATGACGCGGAACAAGTAAGTTACGTGAGGTATAGTTATACTTCCCGCCCTGAGTTCTGAAATAAAGCTGCTCTTCCGTGCATAGATCAATGTTTGGTAAAATTACTTTTTGAAGTAAAAAATACATAACGAACCTATAAATTTATATTATCTGGGGTAACGCTATTATAAAATAGTAAATTACTCACCGCGTAGTGATATAAATACTGCAATAAGAATATTAAAATCCGCCTTTGCTAACTATCTCACCGTGCTCAAGCCTGATGAACTTATTACATACAGATTTAGCCAGTTCATCATCGTGAGTGGCCATTACCATAATGCCCGCTTTAGAGATAAAGCTATTTAATCTCATCTCTGCTTTTCTTTTAAAATCACTATCACCCACGCTCATCCATTCATCCATCAGTAAAATTTCAGGATTAATTGCAGTAGAAATAGAAAAACCAAGCCTCAGAACCATACCACTAGAATACGTTCTAACGGGGATTTTAATAAAATCACCTAACTCGCTGAACTCGATGACATCTTCTGTAATATTTTTTATTTCATTTTTTGACAGACCGAGAAATAGTCCCCTCAGTTTTATATTTTCCAGGCCTGTAAGCTCACCATCCATTCCCATCATGGGATCAATGAGGCTGGTGACTCGACCGATACATTCATACTTCCCTGAAGTTGGTTTATAGGCCCCTGCAAGTACTCTCAGAAGAGTGGTTTTGCCCGAACCATTGTGTCCGATAAGCGCAAGACGGTTACCTTCGGTAAGCGTAAAATCAATTTTTTTTAATGCCTCTACTTCAATAATCCCGGTATTCGATGAGCCAATTCGTCCACCTGAAGCAGCCTGTAGAAAAGTTTTTTTAAATGAACGGTGGCTGGAGTTAAATATAGGGAGTATTACGCCAACGTTTTTGCAAGAGATTTTCATTAATTATAACCAGTATACGATTCTTGAGCGATATTTAGTCAACACTAAGGTTGAGACCATCAACATAATAATAGAGGTTATTATTGTGTAAAACCATATAGTTACATCTGGTACAGTTCCCATTAATGGTTTCCTGAGCATCTCCATAAAGTAATAAAAAATATTATAATCAACAAATTCCTTTCTTCCCTTTGGTAATTGTTCCGATGTCCAAATGATGGGAGTTATAAAAAAACACAACGTTACCACACTTTGAACAACCGGTCCCATATCACGATATCTTGTGCAAAAAATGGCGAGAATCATACCTGTAGAAATTAATGAGATGGATGTTATTACAATTGCAGGTATAAAAAGGAGAATATCAAGATTTACCGATGTATTGGTAAAAAAAATCACGAAAGGTATAATGATAAAATTATGCAACATAATCATAAACTGCCGATAGAAAACACGTAATATATATAAATATAGCGGAAGGTCAGACTGTTTAATAATTGATGCGGACTCATTAAATATTCCACATGATTCATTAATAGTTGCTGATAGAAAGGCCCAAAAGATCATACCTAAAGTAAGATGCATGATAAAATTTTCGGAACCAGAACTGAACAGCGAACCGTAAAGAGGTCCCATTGCTGATATGGTGACCCCCATCGAAATCGTTATCCAAAAAGGCCCTAACACCGATCGCCGATATCGTCCCAGGACATCATTCCAACCTAGCGAAATCCAAAGTTGGTGCCTGGCCAGAGCTTCTTTCAAATCATTCATTGTTTCCGTGTCACCTTTACCTGAAGAACTTATTCTTTAACGATATGAAAATATAACTTATTTATTTTCTATAATATTTACATACTATTTATCTAAACACTGACCTACTTCATAAGCACTTTATGGTGTTAGCAACCAATAGTGTCTTTATAAATTTGCAATGTCTTATTAATGACTAATATGCTGGAAAACAATTCCTTTACACGTTTTCTTCCATTCGCCCCCATCTCTAAGCGAATCTGTGGATTTTTTAACAAATACTCTAATTCTACCGCTAACTCCTGAGCTGAATTACTTTTCACGATCAACCCATTATAGTTATGAATAATTAAGCTATCACATCCGCCGGTATCATAAGCAATACATGCACGTCCTACAGATGATGCCTCTAATAAAAGCCGTGGTACTCCTTCCGGATAAATAGATGGTAATGCAACGATATTCGATTTCTGAATAAGCTCATATACATTCGAAGAGCGTCCCAGCCAGTTAATTAGTCCTTCATTATGCCAGTGATGAATGAGCTCCAAAGGGATAGCATCTTTATCGTCCTCGGCCAATATACCTGCAACATTTAAAACAAAATGAATATTTTTTTGTCTGAGGATCTTTTTTGCTTCAATGAGATCGCCAAGACCTTTACTCCATAACATTCGGCTTGCAAAAAGGACTATCGGTATCTCATGTTTTTTCTCTATAGAGAATTTATAAATATCCGGGTTAATTCCAGCACCTTCGATAACGATAGTTTTATGATAATCAATACCTACTAAATGCGATATTTTTCGTCGATCTTTATCATGTTCAAAAATAAAAACACCACGCTTATTACCGGCAATATATTTGTAAACCAAAACGGTTAACGCACGCAATATTCTCATTGGCACGGTATTATATAAAAAGATTCGACCAAGTCCGACAAAGCTGATAACAACTGGACTATTACTTCTTCTGGCGCTAACTCCACCAATCAGGCAAGGTTTGAGCGTAATACAATGCAATAAGTCAGGATTAATCTCCTTAATAATTTTCCGAGCGTTAAGGAATGCTCTAAAAAAAACAAACATATTAAATGACTGAGCAACAAGAGACACATTGTGACAAATAAAACCAAGCGTTTTGAATTTTTTTATAATCTCTTCACCAATAAAATGACTTATGATATGAATTTCATAACCCGCATCCCTTGCCGCTATCGCACGTTCTGTCCAGTGTAAATCAAAGTACCAGTCTGAATTCACAAAATAACATAACCTTTTCATCTCTTCGTCCTGCTAATGATATTTCCCACTAATACCTTTAAGTCCATGAAGTATTCCCTGCCAGATAAAATATAGATAACGAAATTTCTTACGCTGCCATGGTAATATGGCGAGATATTTAGAGAGGCGTAATACTATAGAAAGAACACTGAATATCCTGGGAACGGGTAAAAGTTTTCTCAGCAGCAACAAATTTCTACAAAGATAATATACTTTCCATTCGGGGCAGATACACCTTCCATGAATAGAGATATCATGAATAAATTTAATTTCTGGGGAGTAACGAATTTTCTGCCCGGACAATACTAGCTTATAACCAAAGAAAAAATCATCATAATAAAGGAAAAGTTCATCATGGATATCGTTAAGATGGTTATTCAATACCTTTCGATCAATAATCATACCAACGAATGACACAGTTTGAACATCAGTAACCTGAGTTCTTACTGGAGAAAACCTCTCTGGGCGCATCGCATAATAAATAGTCTCAAACACCGTAGATGGGACCCTAATGAAAGGCAAATTCATCCGACAAGACCGCCCATAGGTGTCCTGAACTCGCGACGCAAATATACGGTAACTTGATGTATCTAATAACGAGAAATGCTTTAAAATATTAATTTCCGGGTAAGCATCATCATCATAGAAAAATACCCAATCGGCATTACTATATGAGCATATATATTGACTACCTACTTTAAATCCGCCAGCACCACCAAGATTATCTTTAAGATTAAGTATCGTGATGCCAGGTTCACTTAATGAAGAAAGCCATTCCCTGGTACCGTCGCTTGAGCCATTATTAACGATAACAATAGAGGAAAAACCCGCCTTAACAGTCTCTCGCACACTTTTTTTTAATTTTTCAAGACGATTAAAAGTTACGATTAGCGCTGTACACTTCATCAAACGGTAACTGTAAAAGCTGGCATTTCTTTTTGTTCATATAGCGACGTTAAGTATACGTCCGCCGTCTGTAATGCTTCAGCTATCGTGATGTCCATATCGAGATAACGATAAGTGCCAAGACGACCAATGAAAGTAATATTTTTTTCTTTTTTAGCCCGCGACAGATATTTATTCAGTAAATCCATTTTATCTGCCCTGCGAACAGGATAGTAGGGTATATCACCAGCTTCACATTCCCGACTATATTCTTGATAACATATTGAAGCTTCATGTCTCTCCCACGGAGAAAAATATTTGTGCTCAGTAATCCGAGTATAAGGAGTATCTATTGAACAATAATTCATTACTGCGCATCCTTGATAATCACTCTGGCAAATTATTTTTTTAAAGTCTAATGTACGATATTCCAGTCGGCCATATTGACAGGAGTAAAAGGCATCCAGCGCGCCACTGAAAAAAACATGATCATAATTTGTCCGCATTTCCTGAGTGAAGGAGCGACATAGTTCAACAGCGATATTTTCGTGTTCGACAATGGACTTGACCATTTGTGTATAACCAAATTTTGGTATTCCCTGAAACTTATGATTGAAATAGTTATCATCATAATTAAAACGAACAGGGATACGTTTCAATACAGAAGCGGGTAACGCGGAAGGATGAAGCCCCCATTGTTTAATGGTATAACCTTTAAAAAAGGCTTCATATAACTCTTTACCAATGAAACGCAAGGCCTGTTGCTCAAAATTTTGTGGTTCCAGAATGGTGCTATCACATTTTTGAAGCAGTAATTTCCTGGCGTCATCAGGTGAGCAGGCGACACCAAAAAATTGATTGATGGTATGAAGATTGATAGGTAGAGAAAATACCTGACCATTTACTGTGGCCTTAACCTTATTGATATAAGGCATCATCTCAGCGTATTTATTTACATAATTCCATACAGTTTCATTATCAGTATGAAAAATATGAGGACCATAAACGTGCACCATAATACCCGTGTGCTCATCTCGGGCATCATAAGCGTTACCACCGATATGCGAACGTTGATCAATAATATTGACTACATGTCCCTGCTCGGCTAACTGGCGTGCTATTACTGCGCCTGAAAGGCCCGCACCTACAATTAGTATCTTTTTACGTTGCATTATTTTTGTCACTCTGTTCGCAGACACAGATAATATTAGATAGTTTATCCAGAACCATTTTCATTTATATCAGAAGGGTAAAGTGAAATTTACTCAACGCATCCAGATAATTCCACGCTACCGCCACAGCGCGTAAACCCTCGCACTGATTACAGATTCATTAATGTCACACGTTATGCGGTATTTCCGGACAACGATGATTGCCATATTTATTTTGTGAAGATAACTCATTCAGAACGCAACATTATGGGTCTGAATACCGCGCGGCATGATGTAAATATGCTGTCAGCATAAATCCGGTGCGTTACCGGCCCCAGTTTTTACCAACCCACTCTGTTGACTGATGTCCGGACCGACGTCCGGTATCCTTATTCTTACCGCATCAGATAGCGGTACTCCTGTCGGGATATCCCAGCGTTGTTTCAGCGTCTGCTCCGCGAGCCAGACCTGCCTCACGCCGGTTCCCAGCATACGGGCCGTCATTTCCGGGCTACAGCCTGACAACAGTAATCCCAGCACCCGCCGTCCCTGTTTTGGCAGACGCTCTGACAGTAACCTGACCAGCGTGCGGCTGTTTATCTCCATCACCAGCTCCGGCACGCTCAACGCGCTTTTCATCTCCTCCTCGTAAGGCGATGTCTGTAGTGATGACCATATGGCAAGCTCAGCCATTCTGGCCAGAACCCTTACCGACATGGCGCGTTTAATCAGCCTCAGATGGCGGAAGTAACCTTCCACGCTGACGTCAACCGGTAAAAACGCGTTACTGCTGCAAAAAACCACTGTCCGCGGATAACGCTGAAAAACCTGTTGCCACAGCAGAAGCTGGGTTGATGGCCGTCCGGCGGATATCACCATCGCGCCGGGCCACCGACGCAACCGATCCAGCAGCCCTTCTGGTGTCCTGAGACGAACGCAGTCCTCCACGCAAAGGCCACCGGTATCCGGAAACTGCGCAGGATTTTCGCCTGACTGACAAAACATAATCAGCCGGAGAGGCGGCAGTACTCTGGTTAACGTCTGCATATCAGTACGTCAGAACCTGATACAGGCTGAACAACGCTGCGACGGTGGAGACCGCCAGCAGGAGCAAAAATATTTTCGCCCCCATACTGTACCGGCACTTACTGGTGCCCCCCCTTCCGGTGGATATTTCCGCATATTCTTGCGTCATCAGATTGTTCTCCTCTGGCCATTGCCGACCCGGCACTGCACCAGCAACGGCAGCTTCGTGTTGTGGAAACAACATGTCCGCACCCTTTCGTGGACCGGGAGCCATTCCATGTCTGTATGAAAAATGACGTCTGGCCCTATCTAAACACAGCACTCTGACACCCTGTCCGGTTCTGCTTTTCGGCTGCACAGGCCGTCAGTCCCCCTGGTAGTAAATGCTCCTGCCGCAGGGTAATTCTGCCCTGTGCGGAGTACAAAATGACAAATAGAAAACACAGTAATCTATTGATTTATATGTTGATTATGTAAATCAGCTTTCCCTGAACAGATTTCTCTGTGATTTAACAATATGATTCAAAAAGTAAAATAAAGGATTTAATTCTTTGATATGATAATTAATCAGCATTAAATATTATTTAATACGTTTTTTTAATACTTAAAATTAACATTTTGTGCAGGCAGGACAAAAATGGATACAGCATAGTGCTGGTTGGACCAGGTGAATTTTCCCTTAGTTTTTTTATTGTTATATGGATAACTCCTTAATAAGCAAGAGATTACGATTGCATGACTCTTGTGTGGAAGGGGTAAATCTGAGAGGATGATGAAAGCGCGAAGCGGACTTAACTTTTTGAATCAGAACGTACGGTTATACTCGACGTTTTTTTCGCCATATTCCATGAAAACGCCCGGCGTTACTTGCGGTGTATCTTACGGTGTGCTGGATATTCCTGTGCCCCAGATAGTCCTGTATGAGTCGTGTATCAATCCCTTTATCAGCAAGGGCGTAGCCGCAGGCATGTCGCAGCATATGAGGATGTGGCGCTATCGTTAATTCGGCCAACCGCCCTGCCTCACGAAGTATGTAAAAAAATTGTTGCCTGCTGAGCGGATGCCGTCGTAGCGACAGGAACAGCCAGTCTCCGTCAGCCCCTTTCTCAAGATACTTCCTGGCCCTGAGCCAGCTTTTCAGTACGTTATACTCATCGGGAAGGAGGGGGTGACACGTTGAAAAGCCATTTTTGAGGCGCCGGATATAAAGCTGTCTTCCTGCAAGATCAATATCCGACAAGCGCAGCCCCAGCAGCTCACTGGCCCGGAAGCCGTGAATAAACGCCATCAGGATTAAGCAGCGGTTTCTTTCCGGGAAGGGCATTCTGTCGGTCGCTGACAGCAGTTTTTCAATCTCTTCTTGCGTAAGATATTTTCTTTTCACAAAACAAATCCATCATAACAAAATGAGTAATATACTAAAAAATCACTGATCAGATGAGTTTAATTTTCGCTAAAAAAGTTGCTATGCGTAAACAGCTTAAAATCCATATAGCTGGCAATCTGGCACGCTATCCATGACGTGATAGTGAAACAGCGAATCAATCTGGCTTCAATCTCCTGATAAGTCGTCATGATGAGGAATATAAATGCTAAAAATGAGGCTATCGTGAGGTAAATCAATCAGAAAGGGGTAATAAAGAGTCAGGTAGTTTACCCGCCCCGGAGGTTTGATTAGATGGCGATAGCTAACAATATCATAATGATTTTCAAAAACTCTGCTGCTAACAGCAATAAGCTCATCATACTGGCTATTACAGCATCACTTGGTTATTTTTAAAATAATATATTATAAGGGGATTTATATAGTATTGAATAAATCCCTCTTCCTGACATTAAGAGAACAGAACACGATAATTTTTAGCAGCCGTAATATAATAGCTTCAATCGTCGGGCTCTCAGGCAATAACGTGTATATTACGCGCATTGAACGCGGCGCGTAGCCTGCGTGCGAATGCAAGCGCATACTCGCCGTCGCCATGAATGCACACCGTTTGCGCCGTGACAGTCGTCCACACGCCAGTAACGCTTTTCACTCTCCCGGCTTGTACCATATCCAGCGTTTGCGCCAGCGCCTGCTCTTCGTCGTGAATCAGCGCGCCAGGTTGCGTGCGCGGCACCAGGCTACCGTCGGCCTGATAGCCGCGATCGGCAAACACCTCCTGCCGCGTCACCAGGCGATGGCGCTCACCGGCCCGGATCAGCTCACTTCCCGCCAGTCCAACCAGTATCAGTGACGGATCATAGTCGTGTACCGCTTTCGCAATCGCCTGTGCCAGATGAGGATCTTTCGCCGCCTGGTTATAGAGCATACCGTGCGGTTTGACATGGCGCATCACGCCGCCTTGCGCCTGGACAATCGCCCCCAGCGCGCCGATTTGGTACAGCGTCTGGGCGTATACCGTTTCCGGCGGCAAAACCATCGCCGTCCGCCCAAAATTATCCCGATCCGGAAAGCTGGGATGCGCGCCGATCGCCACGCCGTTTTTCAGCGCCTCGCGCACACAGGTCAGCATGGTTTGCGCATCACCGGCGTGAAAACCACAGGCGATATTGGCGGAGGAGACCAGCGTTAATAATTCGCTGTCGCTGGCGCAACCTTCGCCCAAATCCGCATTTAAATCAATGTTCATACTGAAGTCGCCAGGTAAGCTGTTCCAGATAGCGCCGACGCTCGCGGCGCGCGTTGAGCGCCTCCTCCAGCGAACATTGCACAAAATGGATCGGTTGTCCTAGCGGGATCTGCGCCAGATGGTACATATCTGCCTCGATGATGCAGGCAATGCGCGGATAGCCGCCAGTTGTCTGGGCATCATTCATTAACACAATAGGTTGGCCGTTGTAAGGCACCTGCACGACACCGGGCAGCAAACCGTGCGACAGCAGTTCGCGATCCGTTGTCCGCGTTAACGATTGTCCCTGCAAACGATAGCCCATGCGATTACTTTGCGGACTGAGCTGCCACGGCGAACGCCAGAACGCTTCTTGCGAGGCGCGATCGAACTCACGGTATTCCGGCCCCGGTAGCGCACGGATGCGATTCCCCCACAGTAACTGCTTCACGCCCTGCGGCCCGCTAAACTGTCGCGATGGTTTACCCGTCGCCAGCCGATCGCCATCTTTTAGCAGCCGTCCTTCCAGCCCACCGATGCCGGACTTCAGATCGGTACTACACGATCCCATCACCTCCGGCACAGCAATACCGCCCGCCACCGCCAGATAGCTACGCATCCCGTGAAGCGGTCGATGCAGCGTAAGACGCTGACCCGCTTTTACCGGCAATCGCCAGCCGGTCCAGACCGGTTGATCATCCAACTGCGCCTCGCAGCCTGCGCCGGTAAGAGCGAACCAGGTCTCATTTTCAAATTCGACAACCAGTTGGCCGAGAGTGATTTCCAGCGCCGGGGCATTCGCATCGTTCCCGACCAGGAGATTAGCGGTCTGAAAGGCGGGTTTATCCAGCGCGCCACAGTGACTCAGCCCCGACTGACGAAAGCCGTGACGCCCGCTATCCTGCACGGAGGTATAAATCCCCGCGCGAATAATATTCAGCATATTCCCTCCTTTTGCGGCACAAAGCGTACGCTGTCGCCAGGGCGTAGCAGAACCGGGGGCTCCCGCATCGGATCGAATAACTTCAACGGCGTGAGGCCGATCAGCTGCCAGCCGCCCGGCGTGGATAATGGATAAATACCCGTCTGCGCGCCGCCGATGCCGACAGAACCGGCCGGAACCTGCAGGCGCGGCTCCGCGCGTCTGGGCATATGGAGCGGTTCTGGTAAATTCCCAAGATAGGGAAAGCCAGGCTGAAAGCCTAAAAACCAGACGACATACTCAACGGAGGCATATAGCTCCACGACCTGCTTTTCACTCAAACCGCTGTGCCGTGCCACCGCCGCCAGATCCGGCCCGCCTGCGCCGCCATAGATCACCGGGATCTCAACCGAACGCGAGTCCGGCTCCAGCGCCTCGCTCTCTTCCCACCAGCGCTGCAGACGCTCAATCGCATCCAGCGCCAGGGTTTGCGGTTCCCGCAAGATCACGGTGATATTGTTCATCCCGGGAATGGCTTCCACCACGTTCGGCATATCGACCAGACGCTGCGTCAGACGCCAGATGCGTTTCTGGCTCGCCAGCGTAATCGGCGGTTCAAGTTCCAGGACGACCGCCGTTTCGCCTAACAGATAACAACGCGCTCGCTGCACTTTATTACCTCTCAGTTATGCCGGGTTAGGGATATCAATAAACGTCACATCCAACGCCGTGTTTTCGTTCAACCATTCGCTCAGGGCGCGAATACCGCCGCGTTCAGTGGCATGGTGCCCGGCGGCATAAAAATGCAGCCCCTGTTCGCGCGCGGAATGAATGGTCTGTTCAGACACCTCGCCGGTAATAAAAGCATCCACGCCGAAGCGGGCGGCGCTATCAATAAAACTTTGCCCGCCGCCGGTACACCAGGCGACACGCTGCACATTCTCTGGCCCGGTATCGCCGCACCATAGCGGTTTACGCCCCAGACGCGCTTCAATCCATGAGGCCAGTTCCAGCCCCGGCACCGGCATTGAGAGCTCTCCCCACGGCACCAGCGGCTCAATTTCTCCTTTCACGGTAATGCCTAATAGCGCCGCCAACTGCGCATTGTTGCCCAGCTCAGGGTGCGCATCCAGCGGCAGATGCCAACCGTAAAGGTTAATATCATTTGCCAGTAACGTTTTTAAGCGACGGCGTTTCATACCGCGAATAACCGGAGACTCGCCTTTCCAGAAGTAACCATGATGAACAATGACCGCATCGGCCTGCAAACGCACCGCCTCATCGAGCAGCGCCTGACTTGCGGTCACGCCGGTAACGATTTTCTGTACCGTCTCTTTTCCTTCGACCTGTAAACCATTCGGCGCATAATCGCTTATTGCCGCACTGTTCAGCTTGTCGTTAATCAGTTGTTCCAGCTCGGTGTTTTTCATCATCGCTCCCTTTAACCCACGTTCTACTTTCCCGTTACGGGTTCAGCCTCCGTTAACATAGCCTCCCGTTAGCCGTTCGTCGATAAACATTTGTTTGACACATCAAGAAACAATCACCCCCGGGTTTGGCGCAAATTACTTAGCAAAACACGATCGGTTTCATGTATATTTATGCAATCAGAACGCATATTGCAGAAAAAATCAGTTCTGTATCATGTTGGTAACTTTAAGGAAACACGGCGATGCGGCAGGCTTAATAAGCCCACAAAGAAAGGCATTATCTGAGATGCCCGCTTTCTTGCCGCAGTGCATCTATCCCGGAAATACGATGAATAAACAAGCATCTCAACCCCGCGCTATTTACTACGTTGTCGCCCTGCAAATTTGGGAGTACTTCAGCTTTTATGGTATGCGCGCCCTACTGATTCTTTATCTCACCAATCAGCTAAAATACGACGATAACCACGCCTATGAGTTATTCAGCGCTTATTGTTCGCTGGTCTACGTAACGCCGATTCTTGGCGGCTATCTGGCGGATAAGGTGCTTGGCAACCGAATGGCAGTCATGCTGGGCGCATTTTTAATGGCTATAGGTCATTTAGTGCTGGGCGCCAGTGAGATCGCGCCGACATTCCTTTATCTGTCGCTGGCGATCATTGTCTGCGGCTACGGCCTGTTTAAATCGAATATTAGCTGCCTGCTGGGCGAACTGTACCAGCCGGAAGATCCGCGCCGCGACGGCGGGTTCTCGCTGCTTTACGCAGCGGGCAATATTGGTTCGATCGTGGCGCCTATCGCCTGCGGCTATGTGCAAGAGGAGTACAGTTGGGCGATGGGCTTTGCGCTCGCTGCCATTGGTATGCTTGCGGGGTTAGTGATCTTCCTGTGTGGAAATCGTCATTTCACCCACACTACCGGCGTGAATAAAGCCGTGTTGTGCGCCAGAAACTACCTGCTGCCGAACTGGGGCTGGCTGTTAATTTTGCTGGTAGCGGCGCCGTTGCTGATTACCGTTCTGTTCTGGAAAGAATGGTCTGTCTATGCCTTAATCGTGGCGACCGCGATCGGCCTGGTCGTGCTGGCAAAAATTTATCGTCAGGCGCAAACGGCCAAACAGCGCAAAGAACTGGGGCTGATTGTCACCCTGACCCTGTTCAGTATGCTGTTCTGGGCGTTTGCCCAGCAGGGCGGCAGTTCTATCAGCCTGTATATCGACCGCTTTGTGAACCGCGATATTCTGGGCTATTCCGTTCCTACCGCCATGTTCCAGTCGGTGAACGCCTTTGCCGTGATGCTGTGTGGGGTCGTCCTGGCCTGGCTGGTTAAAGAGAGCGTAAGCGGTAATCGCACCGTGCGTATCTGGGGCAAATTCGCGCTGGGTCTCGGTCTGATGAGCGCCGGATTCTGTATTCTGACCCTGAGCGCACGCTGGTCCGCCGCTTACGGACACTCTTCAATGCCGCTAATGGTGCTGGGACTGGCGGTGATGGGCTTTGCCGAGCTGTTTATCGACCCGGTCGCCATGTCGCAAATTACGCGCATTGATATCCCCGGCGTCACCGGCGTATTAACCGGAATTTATATGCTGCTGTCCGGCGCGATAGCTAACTATCTGGCAGGCGTCATCGCTGACCAGACCTCGCAAAGCGCCTTCGACGCCAGCGGCGCGGTTAATTACGCCATCAACGCCTATGTGGATGTTTTTGAACAGATCACCTGGGGCGCGTTAGCCTGCGTAGGGGTTGTCCTGCTGATTTGGCTGTATCAGTCCTTCAAATTCAAAAGCCGCGCGCTGGCCGTCGAATCCTGATAGCAGAATGCCCGGTAGTTTGCGCTACCGGGCCTGTATCACGCCCCTTTTCTCGCCGCCTCATAGGCGGAAAGCGTTGCGATTCTCGCCTGTTTGTGCTCCACAATAGGCCGAGGATAATCAAGCACGACTCCCGCTTTTTCCGCCCACCGCCACGGCTCGTGAATCGCTTTTCCAGGGATATCGCGTAATGCCGGTAGCCACTGGCGGATAAATTCGCCGTCGCGATCGAACCTCTCTCCCTGAGTCGTGGGATTAAAAATACGAAAATAAGGCGCGGCGTCAGTACCGGTTGAGGCGGCCCACTGCCAGCCGCCATTATTGGCGGCAAGATCGCCGTCAATAAGCTGCGACATGAAATAGCGCTCCCCCAACCGCCAGTCAATCAACAGATCTTTTACCAGAAAGCTGGCGGTAATCATGCGTAAACGGTTATGCATCCAGCCCGTCGCATTAAGCTGGCGCATCGCCGCATCGACAATGGGATAACCGGTTTCGCCTTTCTGCCATGCCTGAAAATAGTGCGGGTTTTCCTGCCACGCGACGCGTTTTGTCCAGCGGATAAACGGCTGGTGTTTGCATAATGCCGGATACCAGGTCATTAAATGACGGTAAAATTCCCGCCAGATGAGCTCATTCAACCAGACGCTTCCCGGCCCGCCGTCCAGCGCCTGCGGCTGCTCCGCCAGTAATCGGTGCAGGCACTGTCGCGGCGACAGGCCGCCCGTCGCCAGGCTGGCGGAAAGCCGACTGGTGCCGTCGACCGCAGGGAAATCCCGCCGTGACTCATACCCGTCTGCGCCCTGCGCGCAAAACTGACGTAGCTGCGCGATGACCGCGTTTTCTTCCACCGGGAAAAGCGCGGCGTCAAACGCCTGTTGCGGGTAGTTAAGCGAGACTGGCGTTAAGGGTGTAGAAAGCGCGCCGCTCACCCGGATCTTCGGGGCCGGAACGCACGGCGGAATATCCTCTTTTAGCCGTTTCAACCAGGCGTTTTTAAACGGCGTAAAAACTTTATACATTTCATGATTGCCGGTCATCACCGCGCCGGGCGCAAGAATCACGCTATCGTCAAAGCCTTCGCAGATGACAGATGGCAGCGTTTTTTCCACCGCCGCATCACGCTGACGCTCGTTAAACTCATACTGATAGTTATAAAACAGATGGCTGACGTCATGCTGCCGGCAAACGTTTTTAACCGTCTCAATACTGGCGTTAAAATCCGCCACTTCATGAAACAGCAGCGGAATCCCTTTCTCTGCAAGGGCCGTCTGTAGCGCATTGAGCTGCGCGCTGATGAATGCCGCCTGCCGCGGCGCCATATCATGGGCCTGCCACTGCGCGGGGGTGGAAATATAAAGCGCCAGCACCCGCGCGGATGCATCGCGGCAGGCGGCGGCCAGCGCAAGGTTATCCTGTAAACGCAGATCGCGCCTGAACCAGACTAAATGGGTGGGCATACAACTCCTGAAAGATGAAACGTCACGGCGAATAGCGTTAAACAGTGTAGACCCTGGCGCATAAAAAAACCGCCAGCGTGGCGGCTGACGGTTTTTCAGGCTGGTCGCGATTAATAAAAGTCGCAGGTGGCTTTTTCAGCCTGCGCCATCCATACCGGTTTATCACTGGTTTTCGACCAGACACGGTGCAGATAACTATAAAAACGCGCGCGGTCTTTCCAGAAGAGCATCACCGGCAACGCCAGCACGCCTGCGGTCACCGCGAAAGCACGACGTGCAAAAATGACATGCGCTGGATAGTCTTTATAGTGTTCCATACGTTTCCCCCCTTTATACCGACGCTATCCGCCCCGGTATAGATTGAATCGGTGAATAGCACCGAAAAATTGAACCTCGTTACCTGATTAAAATAGTACCGCTTTCGGTGTAATTTTACTACTCATCCGACCACTTATTTTCACGCTTTTCCAGCAGATTTACATTCAAAGCGTAAATTAGTTACAAAAAGGTTAAATTAATACTAATCATTAGTTAAATAATGGTCTTTGCCATTTTTATACTTTTTTTACACTCCGCCCGCCAATTTTTGCGAAATCTTTGCAGCCAAAAAATTACCTTTCTCAGGAGTAAAACAATGCCACTGGAGGTGCTCTGTGAGTGCAGGCGTGATAACCGGCATCGTGCTGGTTTTCTTACTTTTAGGTTATCTGGTCTATGCCCTGATTAATGCGGAGGCGTTCTGATGGCCGCGCAAGGATTTTTACTGATCGCCAGTTTTTTACTGATTTTATTGGTACTGGCGAAACCGTTGGGTTCGGGCCTGGCAAGGCTCATCGCCGCCGTTCCGTTGCCGGGCGTGGCTGGCGTTGAGCGTATCCTCTGGCGGACTCTTGGCATTACCGACCACGAAATGAACTGGCGTCAGTATTTACTGGCGCTACTGACGCTCAATCTGCTGGGACTGGGCATCCTGTTTTGCCTGCTATTCTGGCAGGAGTGGCTGCCCTTAAATCCGCAGCGGCTACCGGGGCTGTCCTGGGATCTGGCGCTGAATACCGCCGTCAGCTTTGTCACCAATACCAACTGGCAAGCCTACAGCGGCGAAAGCACGCTGAGCTACTTTAGCCAGATGGCCGGGCTGACGGTGCAAAATTTCCTGTCGGCGGCGACCGGGATTGCGGTGGTTTTTGCGCTTATCCGCGCCTTTACGCGCCAGAATGTGCACACGCTGGGTAATGCCTGGCAGGATCTGGTACGCATTACGCTATGGATATTATTTCCTGTCGCGTTAATTATCGCGCTGTTTTTTATCCAACAAGGCGTACTGCAAAACCTGTCGGCTTATCAGCCCATCACCACCCTTGAAGGCGCTAAACAACTTTTGCCGATGGGTCCGGTTGCTTCGCAGGAGGCGATCAAAATGCTTGGCACCAACGGCGGCGGTTTCTTTAACGCCAACTCTTCGCATCCGTTCGAAAACCCCACCGCGCTCACTAATCTGGCGCAGATGCTGGCGATATTTTTGATTCCAGCCGCGCTCTGTTTCGCCTTTGGCGAAGCGGCGGGCGATCGCCGTCAGGGACGCGCGCTACTGTGGGCAATGTCATTCATTTTTGTAGTCTGCATAGCGGTAGTGATGTGGGCGGAAGTTCAGGGAAATCCACATCTGTTGGCGGCAGGCGCGGACAGTAGCGTCAACATGGAGGGTAAAGAAACACGCTTTGGCGTGCTGGCCAGCAGCCTGTTTGCCGTCGTCACGACCGCGGCGTCCTGCGGGGCGGTAAATGCCATGCACGACTCGTTTACCGCTCTGGGCGGTATGGTGCCGATGTGGCTGATGCAAATTGGCGAAGTGGTCTTTGGCGGCGTCGGTTCAGGGCTGTACGGCATGTTGCTGTTTGTCCTGCTGGCGGTGTTTATCGCGGGGCTGATGATCGGTCGCACGCCGGAGTATCTGGGGAAAAAAATCGACGTGCGCGAAATGAAAATGACCGCACTGGCGATTCTGGTCACGCCGATGCTGGTCTTGTTGGGTTCAGCGCTGGCGATGATGACGGATGCCGGACGCAGCGCAATGCTGAACCCTGGCCCGCACGGTTTTAGCGAAGTGCTATATGCCGTCTCCTCTGCCGCCAACAATAACGGTAGCGCCTTTGCGGGTCTGAGCGCTAACTCGCCTTTCTGGAACTGTTTGCTGGCGTTCTGCATGTTCGTCGGCCGTTTCGGCGTGATTATTCCTGTCATGGCCATCGCCGGATCGCTGGTCAGTAAAAAAGTACAGCCGGCCAGTCAGGGAACGCTGGCGACCCACGGCGCGCTATTTATTGGACTGCTCATCGGCACGGTACTGCTGGTCGGCGCGCTGACGTTTATTCCTGCCCTGGCGCTTGGCCCGGTAGCGGAACATTTCTCTTTACCTTGAGCGATGTGGAGTACATTGATATGAGTCGCAAGCAACTGGCGCTGTTTGAACCTGTTTTACTCGTACAGGCGCTAACGGATGCCGTAAAAAAATTAAGCCCACGCGCCCAGTGGCGTAACCCGGTGATGTTTGTGGTCTGGGCCGGCAGCGTGCTAACCACTCTGTTAACGCTCGCTATGGTAACAGGACAAATAGCGGGAAGCGCCTTGTTTACAGGGATTATCAGCCTGTGGTTATGGTTCACCGTACTGTTCGCCAATTTTGCCGAAGCGCTGGCGGAAGGCCGCAGCAAAGCTCAGGCAAACAGTCTGAAAGGAGTGAAAAAGACCGCGTTCGCTCGCCGCCTGCGCGCCCCGCGCCATGATGCGCAGGCCGATAACGTGCCCGCCGCTGAACTGCGGAAAGGCGACATTGTCCTGGTCAAAGCGGGCGATATTATTCCCTGCGACGGCGAGGTCATCGAAGGCGGCGCCTCGGTGGATGAAAGTGCGATTACCGGCGAATCCGCGCCCGTGATCCGTGAGTCCGGCGGCGATTTCGCCTCTGTCACCGGCGGAACGCGAATTCTTTCCGACTGGCTGGTGATTGCCTGTAGCGTCAATCCTGGCGAAACCTTTCTTGACCGGATGATCGCGATGGTGGAAGGCGCGCAGCGGCGGAAAACGCCTAACGAGATTGCCCTGACGATTTTGCTCATCGCCCTGACCATTGTCTTTTTACTGGCGACCGCCACCCTGTGGCCCTTCTCCGCCTGGGGCGGTAACGCGGTCAGCGTCACCGTGTTGGTGGCGTTGCTGGTGTGCCTGATCCCCACCACCATCGGCGGGCTACTCTCCGCCATTGGCGTAGCCGGAATGAGCCGAATGTTGGGCGCGAACGTCATCGCCACCAGCGGCCGCGCCGTAGAAGCCGCGGGCGATGTCGACGTGCTGCTGCTGGATAAAACCGGCACTATCACGCTCGGCAACCGCCAGGCGTCCGATTTTATACCCGCCCGAGGGGTGGACGAACGCACGCTGGCTGACGCCGCGCAGCTCGCTTCGCTGGCCGACGAAACGCCGGAAGGTCGCAGCATTGTGATCCTCGCCAAACAGCGCTTTAACCTGCGTGAACGCGATGTGCAGTCGCTTCATGCCACCTTTGTTCCGTTTACCGCACAAAGCCGCATGAGCGGGATTAATATCGATAACCGGATGATCCGTAAAGGCTCGGTGGACGCGATTCGGCGTCATGTCGAGAGCAATGGCGGCCATTTTCCCGCCGATGTCGAGCAAAACGTCGAGAACGTGGCGCGTCTGGGCGCGACGCCGCTGGTGGTCGTGGAAGGCGCGCGCGTACTGGGTGTTATCGCCCTCAAGGATATCGTTAAAGGCGGCATTAAAGAACGTTTCGCCCAGCTACGAAAGATGGGCATTAAAACGGTGATGATCACTGGCGATAACCGCCTGACGGCGGCAGCGATTGCCGCCGAAGCCGGTGTGGACGATTTTCTTGCCGAAGCCACGCCGGAAGCCAAGCTGGCGCTGATCCGCCAATATCAGGCGGAAGGACGGCTGGTCGCCATGACCGGCGACGGCACTAACGATGCCCCGGCGCTGGCGCAGGCTGACGTCGCGGTGGCGATGAACTCCGGCACCCAGGCGGCGAAAGAAGCCGGTAATATGGTGGATCTGGACTCTAACCCGACCAAGTTGATTGAAGTGGTGCATATCGGTAAGCAGATGTTGATGACGCGCGGCTCGCTCACCACCTTCAGTATCGCGAATGATGTAGCGAAATATTTCGCCATTATTCCCGCCGCGTTTGCCGCTACCTATCCGCAGCTAAACGCGCTCAACGTGATGGGGCTGCATTCGCCGAACTCCGCCATTCTGAGCGCGGTGATCTTTAACGCCCTGATTATTATTTTTCTGATCCCGCTGGCATTAAAAGGCGTGAGTTATAAGCCGCTTTCCGCATCGGCCATGCTGCGCCGTAATTTATGGATCTATGGTCTGGGTGGTCTGGTGGTGCCGTTTATTGGTATCAAAGTGATTGATGTGCTGCTGACCCTGCTGGGTCTGGCGTGAGGTGTATGATGATCGGTTTACGTCCTGCTTTTTCGACAATGTTATTTCTGCTGTTATTGACTGGCGGCGTGTATCCGCTTCTGACCACGGCGCTGGGGCAGTGGTGGTTTCCCTGGCAGGCTAATGGCTCGCTGATTCATAAAGACAATGTGATACGCGGCTCAGCGCTTATCGGACAATCGTTTACCGCCGCGGGCTATTTTCATGGCCGGCCCTCCGCCACCGCCGATACGCCTTATAATCCACTGGCGTCGGGCGGAAGCAACCTGGCCGCCAGCAATCCCGAACTGGATGCGCAAATACAGGCCCGCGTCGCCGCGCTACGCGCCGCTAACCCCCAGGCGAGTTCCGCGGTTCCGGTTGAGCTGGCGACGGCCTCGGCAAGCGGGCTGGATAATAATCTGACACCCGGCGCCGCGGCATGGCAAATCCCCCGCGTGGCGGCGGCTCGCCAGCTTCCCGTTGAACAGGTCGCGCAACTGGTTGCAGAATATACGCACAGGCCGCTGGCGCGCTTTCTTGGGCAACCGGTGGTGAATATTGTTGAGCTTAATCTGGCGCTGGATGCGCTACAGGGACACAGAGCGAAATGAACGACGAACCCTTGCGTCCTGATCCGGATCGCTTGTTGGAACAAACGCCCCCGCCCCACCGGGGGAAGTTGAAAATTTTCTTCGGCGCCTGCGCAGGCGTCGGAAAAACCTGGGCGATGCTGGCGCAAGCGCAGCGGCTGCGAGCGCAGGGGCTGGATGTGGTGATCGGCGTGGTAGAGACGCACGGCCGTGAAGAGACCGCCGCACTACTTGACGGGCTGACCATTCTGCCGCCAAAACGTCACTCGCACCGGGGGCGGCAAATTCGCGAATTTGACCTGGATGCCGCCCTCGCCCGGCGTCCGGCGCTAATTTTAATGGATGAGCTGGCGCACAGTAACGCGCCTGGCTCACGCCATCCTAAGCGCTGGCAGGATATTGAAGAGCTGCTGGAAGCGGGAATCGACGTTTTCACCACCGTGAACGTACAACATCTGGAAAGTCTGAACGATGTGGTGAGCGGCGTCACGGGGATTCAGGTGCGCGAAACCGTCCCCGATCCCTTTTTTGATGCCGCTGATGAAGTCGTACTGGTCGATCTGCCGCCCGACGATCTGCGCCAACGGCTCAACGAAGGTAAAGTGTATATCGCCGGTCAGGCGGAACGCGCTATTGAACATTTTTTCCGCAAGGGCAATCTGATCGCCCTCCGCGAGCTGGCGCTACGCCGGACAGCCGATCGCGTGGACGATCAGATGCGCGCCTGGCGCGCGCATCCGGGCGAAGAAAAAGTATGGCACACCCGCGATGCGATTTTACTGTGTATCGGGCATAACACCGGCAGCGAAAAACTGGTGCGTACCGCGGCGCGTCTGGCCTCCCGGCTCGGCAGCGTCTGGCACGCCGTCTATGTCGAAACGCCAACGTTACACCGCTTACCGGAAAAACAACGGCGGGCTATTTTAAGCGCGCTGCGCCTGGCGCAGGAGCTTGGCGCGGAAACCGCCACCCTGTCCGATCCCGCCGAAGAGAAAGCGGTCGTGCGCTATGCCCGCGAGCATAATCTGGGGAAAATCGTCATGGGCCGCCCGGCGTCGCGACGCTGGTGGCGACGTGACGCTTTCGCCGACCGTCTTGCCAGGCGCGCGCCGGATCTCGATCAGGTGATCGTCGCGCTGGAAGAGCCGCCTGCCCGCGCGTTGGCGCAAACGCCTGATAACCGACCTTTTAAAGAGAAATGGCGTGGGCAGATTCAGGGCTGTCTGGTCGCCGTAGCGCTTTGCGCCATCACCACGCTTATCGCTATGCAGTGGCTTGTCACCTTTGACGCCGCCAATCTGGTGATGCTCTATTTGCTGGGCGTAGTGGTGATTGCGCTGCTTTACGGACGCTGGCCGTCGGTGGTGGCGACGGTGATTAACGTGGCGAGTTTCGATCTCTTTTTTATCGCGCCACGCGGTACGCTCGCCGTTTCGGACGTGCAGTATTTGCTGACCTTTGCCGTGATGCTGACGGTTGGTCTGGTGATTGGCAATCTTACTGCCGGGGTGCGCTATCAGGCGCGCGTCGCCCGTTATCGGGAACAGCGTACCCGTCATTTATATGAAATGTCTAAAGCGCTGGCCGTCGGGCGTAGCGAACATGATATCGCCGCGACCAGCGAGCGGTTTATCGCCTCGACGTTTCAGGCGCGCAGCCAAATTTTATTACCTGATACTAACGGTAAGTTGCTGCCTCTCACCCACCAGCAAGGCATGACGCCGTGGGACGACGCAATTGCGCGCTGGAGTTTTGATAAAGGCCAGCCTGCCGGCGCAGGCACCGATACCCTCCCTGGCGTGCCTTATCAAATCCTGCCGCTGAAAAGCGCCGATAAAACGTACGGTCTGGCTATCGTCGAACCGGGTAATTTGCGTCAGTTAATGGTGCCGGAGCAGCAACGCCTGCTGGAAACATTTACTCTGCTTGTCGCCAACGCGCTGGAACGACTGACGCTGACCGCCAGCGAAGAACAGGCGCGTCTCGCCAGCGAGCGAGAAAGTATTCGCAACGCTCTGCTGGCGGCGCTGTCGCATGATTTACGCACGCCGCTGACGGTATTGTTCGGCCAGGCGGAAATTTTGACGCTGGATTTAGCCAGCGCAGGATCGCCCCACGCGCGTCAGGCCAGTGAAATCCGCCAGCATATTCTCAACACCACCCGGCTGGTGAATAATTTGCTGGATATGGCGCGTATTCAGTCCGGCGGGTTTAATCTTAAAAAAGAGTGGCTGACGCTGGAAGAGGTCGTCGGTAGCGCGTTACAGATGTTAGAGCCGGGTTTATTGCATCCGATTACATTGTCGCTGCCGCAACAGTTAACGCTTATCCATGTCGATGGCCCCTTATTTGAGCGTGTCCTGATCAACTTGCTGGAAAACGCCGTTAAGTACGCCGGGCCGCAGGCCAGTATCGGCATTGATGCTGCGGTTAAGGACGATCGTTTACAACTGGATGTCTGGGATAACGGGCCGGGTATTCCTGCGGGGCAAGAACAGAAGATTTTCGATAAATTCGCTCGCGGCAACAAAGAGTCCGCCGTCCCCGGCGTGGGGCTGGGGCTGGCGATTTGCCATGCTATCGTAGAGGTACACGGCGGCACGCTTACCGCCTATAATCGACCGCAGGGCGGCGCCTGTTTCCGTGTGACGCTGCCGCAAGGAAAGCCACCTGAACTTGACGATTTTCATGAGGATATGTGACAAACGTTCTGATTGTTGAAGATGAACAGGCCATCCGCCGCTTTCTGCGCGCCGCGCTGGAAGGCGACGGCCTGCGCGTGTATGAAGCTGAAACATTACAACGTGGTTTACTGGAAGCCGCCACGCGAAAGCCCGATCTGATTATTCTCGATCTCGGCCTGCCGGACGGCGACGGAATCGATTTCATTCGCGACCTGCGTCAGTGGAGCGCAATACCGGTGATTGTCCTTTCCGCCCGCAGCGAAGAAAGCGATAAGATTGCCGCGCTTGACGCCGGAGCTGATGATTACCTGAGCAAGCCATTCGGCATTGGCGAGTTGCAGGCGCGTTTGCGTGTCGCGCTGCGACGGCACGCTGCCAGCTCTAGCGCCGATCCGATCGTCCGCTTTTCCGGCGTGACGGTCGATCTCGCCGCACGGTTGATCCACCGTGGCGACGAAGAAATCCATCTGACGCCGATTGAGTTCCGCCTGCTGGCGGTATTACTCAATAATGCCGGCAAGGTATTAACCCAACGGCAGTTATTAAACCAGGTCTGGGGCCCTAACGCCGTGGAGCATAGCCACTATTTGCGCATCTATATGGGACATTTACGCCAGAAACTGGAACAAGATCCCACCCGCCCACGCCATTTTATTACCGAAACCGGAATTGGCTATCGCTTTATGCCGTGAATAGCTATTCATTATTTTTAAATAACTTTTAATTTTTATGTCATTTATTTTCGGCGTCGCGAATAATTATTTTCGCGGCGATATTATATTTTATGGAGGATATAAAAAACATATAATTAACATTTAAGAAACAATCCGTTATTTCACAGCACGATATGCATAATCGCCGACTAATTATTTTTCAAATGATCGTTTTTTGTTGATCTGGTTCACAGATTGCTGGCGCTTCCTGGATAAAATATCCATGCTTTCAATAAATCAATGAAAGGACCTCAAAATGGAAAATAATAATCGTTTTATGCCCCATATAAGGCGGACAACGCATATTATGATGTTTGCCCACCGTAATAGTTTCGACTTTCATTTCTTTAATGCCCGGTAGTTTTTCTGCTACGGGTACTTCAGCATACAGGTCTTTCCGACCCTTATGTCATTCAGGTCTATTGCCTAAATAACTCGAATTGTTAAAAGCGACAGTACGGTAATTCCTTTACGCCCAGCCAGCTAACTATGTGGTTTGACAGAAGAAATTCCGACTCGGCGCAATTTTAGTTATCGCGGTTTCTGCCTGTATATCGTAGTACTCAACTCCTTAAATCCTGAATTTCCTGCAACCGGACGGGTTGGGATTTATTACATCTAAAATAAAGCTAATTTACTGATTTTTTTATCAGCGGGATAGCTTTGATTTTTTCCGGAAGAATCAGTTTCTCATGCGAGAAATTGAGGGCCTGCTATTACCTGAAATAAAGAGATGAAAAATGTCAGAATTAAAAATTGCCGTTAGCCGTCATTGCCCGGATTGTTTTTCTACACACCGTAATATTGTAAATGTTGATGAGAGTCGTTTCATCGACGTGGCTGCCATCGTGTTATCCATCGACGACATTGAACACGGAAAACTCGATGAAATCGACGCAACGGGTTACGGTATTCCCGTGTTTGTCGCGACTCATGACGAAGGGCGCGTACCGCCTGAGTATTTGCCGCGTATCTCTGGTGTATTCGAATATAATGAATCCCGTACTGCCTTCTATGGTCGCCAGTTGGAAACCGCAGCAAGCCACTACGAAACGCAGTTACGCCCGCCGTTTTTCCGCGCGCTGGTGGATTATGTCAACCAGGGCAACAGCGCATTTGACTGCCCGGGGCATCAGGGCGGCGAATTCTTCCGCCGTCATCCTGCCGGTAATCAGTTCGTGGAATACTTTGGCGAAACGCTCTTCCGCTCCGACCTATGCAACGCGGACGTGGCGATGGGCGATCTGCTGATTCACGAAGGCGCGCCTTGCATTGCGCAGCAACATGCGGCGAAAGTCTTTAACGCCGATAAGACCTACTTTGTGCTGAACGGGACCTCCTCCTCTAACAAAGTCGTACTCAACGCGCTGTTAACGCCGGGCGATCTGGTACTGTTTGACCGTAATAACCACAAATCTAACCACCACGGCGCATTATTGCAGGCGGGCGCAACGCCAGTTTATCTGGAAACCGCGCGTAACCCGTATGGTTTTATCGGCGGGATCGACGCTCACTGCTTCGAAGAAGATTACCTGCGCGAGCTGATTAGCGAAGTCGCGCCGCAGCGCGCCCGCGAAGCACGTCCATTCCGTCTGGCCGTCATCCAGTTAGGCACCTACGACGGTACCATTTATAACGCCCGTCAGGTCGTCGATAAAATTGGTCATCTGTGCGACTACATCCTGTTTGACTCCGCCTGGGTCGGCTATGAACAATTTATTCCGATGATGGCCGATTGTTCGCCGCTGCTGCTGGAACTGAACGAAAACGATCCGGGTATTCTGGTGACGCAGTCCGTTCACAAACAACAAGCCGGTTTCTCCCAGACCTCGCAGATCCATAAAAAAGATAGCCATATCAAAGGGCAATCGCGCTACGTTCCGCATAAGCGCATGAACAACGCCTTTATGATGCACGCCTCCACCAGCCCGTTCTATCCGCTGTTCGCCGCGCTGGACGTTAACGCCAAAATGCACGAAGGCGTCAGCGGTCGCAATATGTGGATGGATTGCGTGGTTAACGGCATCGATGCCCGTAAATTGATCCTCGAAAACTGTCATCACATCCGTCCGTTCGTACCGGAACTGATTGATGGTAAGCCGTGGCAGTCATACCCGACGTCAGAGATCGCCAGCGATCTGCGCTTCTTCCACTTCGTTCCGGGAGAACACTGGCATGCGTTTGAAGGCTATGCCGAACATCAGTACTTTGTCGACCCTTGCAAACTGCTGCTCACCACACCGGGCATTAATGCAGCGAGCGGCGAATATGAAGACTTTGGCGTTCCTGCCACGATCCTCGCCAACTTCCTGCGCGAGAACGGCGTTGTGCCGGAAAAATGCGACCTCAACTCCATTCTGTTCCTGCTGACGCCGGCAGAAGACATGGCGAAGTTACAACAGCTTGTCGCCCTGCTGGCTCGTTTCGAAAAACTGCTGGAAGCTGATGCGCCGTTAGCGGAAGTATTACCGTCCATCTACAAACAGCATGAAGCGCGTTATGCCGGCTATACCCTGCGTCAGCTTTGCCAGGAGATGCACGATCTCTATGCGCGGCACAACGTGAAACAGCTGCAAAAAGAGATGTTCCGTAAATCGCATTTCCCGAAAGTCAGTATGAATCCGCAAGAGGCCAACTATGCCTATCTGCGCGGCGAGGTCGAACTGGTTCGCCTGCCGGAAGCGGAAGGTCGTATCGCGGCTGAAGGCGCTCTGCCTTACCCGCCGGGAGTGCTGTGTGTAGTTCCGGGTGAAATCTGGGGCGGTTCTGTCCTGCGTTACTTCAGCGCCCTGGAAGAAGGGATCAACCTGCTGCCGGGCTTTGCGCCTGAACTGCAGGGCGTTTATATCGAAGAACACGACGGCCGTAAGCAGGTCTGGTGCTACGTCATTAAACCTCGTGACGCGCAGCGCTCCCTGCTGAAGGAGGAAAAATTATGAGTAAACCTAAATCCAATAAAATGGGTGTCGTGCAGCTCACAATTCTGACTATGGTCAACATGATGGGCTCCGGGATCATCATGCTACCGACCAAACTGTCTGAAGTCGGCACGATATCCATTATCTCCTGGCTGGTCACCGCCGTCGGCTCGATGGCACTGGCCTGGGCGTTTGCGAAATGCGGTATGTTTAGCCGTAAATCCGGCGGCATGGGCGGTTACGCCGAATATGCCTTCGGTAAATCCGGCAACTTTATGGCGAACTATACCTACGGCGTCTCGCTGCTGATCGCCAACGTGGCTATCGCCATCTCCGCTGTCGGCTATGGTACCGAACTGTTCGGCGCCGCGCTGACGCCGCTCCAGATCGGTCTGGCGACTATCGCCGTATTGTGGGTTTGTACCATCGCAAACTTTGGCGGCGCGCGTATTACCGGACAGATCAGTAGCGTTACCGTTTGGGGCGTCATCATTCCGGTTGTCGGCCTGTGCATCATTGGCTGGTTCTGGTTTAGCCCCAGCATGTACGTAGCGTCATGGAACCCGCACCATGTTCCGTTCTTTAGCGCGGTCGGTTCTTCCATCGCCATGACGTTATGGGCATTTCTTGGACTGGAATCCGCCTGCGCCAACGCAGACGTGGTCGAGAATCCGGAAAAGAACGTCCCCATCGCGGTACTGGGCGGTACGCTGGGCGCGGCGGTCATCTATATCGTTTCGACTAACGTGATTGCCGGGATTGTGCCGAACATGGATCTGGCGAACTCCACGGCGCCGTTTGGTCTGGCGTTTGCACAGATGTTCACGCCTGCGGTAGGTAAAGTGATCATGGCGCTGATGGTAATGTCCTGCTGCGGCTCGCTGCTGGGCTGGCAGTTCACTATCGCTCAGGTCTTTAAATCCTCCGCTGACGAAGGCTATTTCCCGAAAGTCTTCTCTCGTGTAACGAAAGTCGACGCGCCGGTACAGGGGATGTTGATTATTGTGATTATTCAGACTGGCCTGTCGCTGATGACCATTAGCCCGTCGCTGAATAGTCAGTTTAACGTCCTGGTTAACCTGGCGGTGGTGACGAACATTATTCCGTATATTCTGTCGATGGCCGCGCTGGTTATCATTCAGAAAATGGCGAATGTGCCGTCATCAAAAGCGAAAGTCGCTAACTTCGTGGCCTTCGTTGGCGCCATGTATAGCTTCTACGCGCTCTATTCCTCCGGTGAAGAAGCCATGCTGTACGGCTCAATTGTGACCTTCCTCGGCTGGACGTTATACGGCCTGGTCTCACCGCGTTTTGAATTGAAAAATAAACACGGCTGATGGCGCGCCCGGGCTGCGGTAACGGTAGTCCGGGCATTTTCACTCTTTGAATAAGATAATAGAAATGAGTAATCCAGAACGGGAAGTCACTGATATAGCAGAAATACTGGCTATTCTCAGTAAACACGAAGTGTGTCGGATAGGGTTTAACGACAATCTCTGTCCGTATGTTGTCCCCGTAAATTTTGGCTACGAGTATCAGAACGGACGCTGGATATTTTATTTTCACGGCGCACGCACCGGGAAAAAGATGCGTCTGTTACGTAAGAACCCGGCAGTATGCATTGAAATGGACGGCGACCATGCATTACTACGTGCCGATGACCCCTGTGATTATAGCTACGCCTACACCAGCGTTTTCGCCACCGGACTGGCATCGATATTGCAAACGCGCGAGGAGATGCGCCACGGCCTGGACGTCATTATGCGTCAGACCGATCCGGGAAAAACCTTCAGTTATCGGGAAGATATGATGAAAGCGGTTTGCGTGGTGCGTATCGAATGCGACGCCCTCACCTGCCGCCGACATCTGGCGACTCAGAGCGAATAAGTCAGATATCACAAGCGCCTTATCCGGCCTGGAGGCGGTTTACAGGCCTGATAAGCGCAGCGCCGTTAATACAAAAAAGGAGCCGTAAGGCTCCTTTTTCTTCCATATCGCCCATCAGGCGTTTTTCAATACTTCGCTAACGATTTCAACGGCTTCTTTCTCAATCTGCTTGCGATGTTCTTCCCCCAGGAAGCTTTCGCAATAGATCTTGTAAGCGTCTTCCGTACCGGATGGACGCGCGGCGAACCAGCCGTTGTCGGTCATTACCTTCAGGCCGCCAATCGATGCGCCATTACCCGGCGCTGCGGTAAGACGCGCGGTGATCGGGTCGCCTGCCAGCGTGCTGGCGCTCACCATTTCCGGAGACAGTTTAGACAATGCCGCTTTCTGGGCCGAGGTCGCTGCCGCCTGCAGACGGTTATAGCTCGGCGCGCCAAAACGCGCTGCCAGTTCATTGTAATGCTCTTGCGGGTTTTTCCCGGTAACGGCGGTGATTTCCGCCGCCAGCAGGCACATGATGATACCGTCTTTATCGGTAGACCACGGCGTACCGTCGAAACGCAGGAACGAAGCGCCCGCGCTCTCTTCCCCGCCGAAACCAAAGCTGCCGTCGAACAAACCGTCAACAAACCATTTGAAGCCAACCGGCACTTCTACCAGCTTGCGTCCCAAATCATTCACCACGCGGTCAATCATCGCGGAAGAGACCAGCGTTTTACCGACAGCCACGTCTTTGCCCCACAGCGGACGATGCTGGAACAGATAGTTAATGGCGACCGCCAGATAATGGTTCGGGTTCATCAGCCCTGCAGGCGTCACGATGCCATGACGGTCGTAGTCCGGGTCGTTGGCGAAGGCCAGGTCAAACTTGTCACGCAGCGCCAGCAAACCCGCCATCGCACATTCGGAGGAGCAATCCATACGGATCGCGCCATCTTTATCAAGGTGCATAAAGCGGAAGGTTTGATCAACCTGATCGTTAACTAACGTCAGGTTAAGTTTGTAATGCTCAGCGATACGTTTCCAGTATTCAATACCGGAGCCGCCCAGCGGATCGACACCCAGCGTCAGACCGGCTTTCTGAATCGCCGCCATATCAACGATATCCGCCAGCCCTTCGACAAACGGCTGTACCAGATCTACCGCTTTAACGTGGCCCGAGGCCATTGCCGCATCCAGAGAGATGCGCTTAACGCCTTGCAGGCCGCCCGCCAGCAGCGCATTGGCGCGATCTTCTACCACTTTAGTGACGTTGGTATCCGCCGGGCCGCCATTGGGCGGATTATATTTAATACCGCCATCTTCCGGCGGGTTGTGCGACGGCGTAATGACAATACCATCAGCCAGCGGGCCGCCTTTTTTGTTATGGACCAGGATAGCATTTGACACGGCAGGCGTTGGCGTAAAGCCATTATTTTCCTGCACGATAACGTCTACGCCGTTTGCCGCCAGCACTTCCAGTACGGAAATGAAGGCCGGTTCCGAGAGCGCATGGGTGTCTTTCCCCACATAGCAGGGGCCGGTAATGCCATTTTTCGCCCGCTCTTCAGCAATCGCCTGGGCGATCGCCAGAATATGCGGTTCGTTGAAACTGTGACGACCTGCGCTGCCGCGATGGCCGGAAGTGCCAAATTTCACGGCATGTTCTGCATTCCCTGCCTCCGGTTTCAGTACATAATACTGCGCCGTCAGTTGGGCGACGTTAATCAAATCACTCTGTTGCGCGGGTTGTCCTGCGCGGTTGTGGATTGCCATTGCCTGGTCCTTCTAATGCAAGGATTAAATTGTTCCGCAAACCTTTTCAATCAATTCCGCCGGGAATTGCATTGACTGCATGATGTGTTCGATCATGCTGCATTTACGGCCGGTGTTGGTGTTGGTGATCACCCAGTACGGCGTGCCGGGAACGTGCTTAGGTTTAGTTTGATTCCCATTTTTCAGCAGCGTTTGTTCATCCGCCGCAAAATAGACGCGCGTGCGGCCATGCAACGACTCCGTCGCCTCCGCAAACGCGTGGTGATCCAGTGAATAGAGTGTAGTCAGAATCAGCATAAAGCGGTTGACCGCTTTTTTCTGCTCGGCATATTCGTCAGACAACAACAGCTCACGCATCGCGCGAACTTTGTCTTTTACCGGGTTAACCGGTTTCGCTTCGGCAACGGGTTGCGCCGCAGGCGTCCCCTTCACCGCTGAAGCCGTTGGCTGTGTCGTAGCGGAAAACTTCAACATACGCCGTAAAATGTCGGATGCGCTCTCGCCGATATGCTTGGTGTGGCTGGCAATATAGCTATAGAGTTCATCATCAACTTCAATCGTTTTCATCTTAATCCAGTGCGATGTCTTTGCTGAATACAAGTCATTGGGATTATAGGAACAAATCCCAACAGCGGATAGCGTTAAGCCCGGCTGACAAAAAAACTCGGAGTAAACCTTAGAGGTTGCAGCCCAGTGGCAGAATGGTCAACATAATACCCTAACCCGACAGAGCGAAAAAAAGAACTTTGCCATGAAATTAAACATCCGAGCGCAATCTGCACAAAACCTGCACAATAATTCCCCCATCGTTCTCGTTCATGGTCTGTTTGGCAGCCTGGACAACCTCGGCGTACTGGCGCGCGATCTGGTGACCGATCACGACATTATTCAGGTCGATATGCGCAATCATGGTTTATCGCCGCGCGATCCGGTCATGGATTATCCGGCAATGGCCCAGGATCTTCTGGATACGCTTGACGCGCAGCAGATTGAAAAAGCGACGTTTATTGGTCATTCCATGGGCGGAAAAGCGGTAATGGCGCTGACGGCGCTGGCGCCCGATCGCATCGATCGTCTGGTCGCGATTGATATCGCCCCCGTGGATTATCACGTTCGCCGCCACGATCGCATTTTCGCGGCCATTAACGCCGTCAGCGAATCCGACGCGACATCCCGCCAACAGGCGGCAGGGATTATGCGCCAGCACCTCAACGAAGAAGGCGTGATCCAGTTTCTGTTAAAATCCTGGGCTGAAGGCGAATGGCGTTTTAATGTTCCGGTATTATGGGAGCAGTATCCGCATATCGTCGGCTGGGAAACCATTCCGCCCTGGGAACATCCGGCGCTGTTTATTCCAGGCGGTAACTCGCCGTACGTGACCGAAGCGTACCGCGACGCGCTGCTGGCGCAATTCCCTTTGGCGCGCGCGCATGTGATCGCCGGCGCGGGCCACTGGGTACATGCCGAAAAACCAGAGGCGGTTCTGCGCGCCATCCGCCGTTATCTGCACGATAAACGCTAACTGATTAAAAACTCATCGCCTGTGCGCGATTACGCGCGCGGGCGTTGGCGTCGCTTCCTCGCTGATGTATGATGGCGCGCTATCCATCCGGGCATAAGCCTGGCTGATTGTTTCCCCCGAAGTCACCAAAATCATGGCCAAAGAACAAACGGACCGTACGACATTAGATCTGTTCGCGCACGAGCGTCGCCCGGGACGACCTAAAACGAATCCGCTTTCGCGCGATGAACAGTTACGCATCAACAAGCGCAACCAGTTAAAACGCGACAAAGTTCGTGGCCTCAAGCGTGTCGAATTAAAACTCAACGCACAAGCGGTTGACGCGCTGAATGAGCTGGCCGAAGCGCGCAACATTAGCCGCAGCGAGCTCATTGAAGAAATATTAATGAAGCAGCTTATGGCGCTGCGCGGCCAGGGTTTAGTCTGAAAATAAGTTTTGTTTCATATTTCGTGTAGCAGAGCGTGCAGTCCCGCGTGATTGCTGTTTCCGCATATCTGCCTGTTCTGCTATGATTGCCCTTATCCGTGGGCAATTCGCCACCACCATTTCAATAAGTTTCAAGAGGTTATTTTACTCATGGCAATCACTGGCATCTTTTTCGGCAGCGACACCGGTAATACCGAAAATATCGCAAAAATGATTCAAAAACAGCTTGGTAAAGACGTTGCCGATGTGCATGACATTGCAAAAAGCAGTAAAGAAGACCTGGAAGGGTATGACATTCTGCTGCTGGGCATCCCAACCTGGTACTATGGCGAAGCGCAATGTGACTGGGATGACTTCTTCCCGACTCTCGAAGAGATTGACTTTAACGGTAAGCTGGTGGCGCTATTTGGCTGTGGCGATCAGGAAGACTACGCGGAATACTTCTGTGATGCGCTGGGCACGATTCGCGACATTATTGAGCCGCGCGGCGCCACGATTGTGGGTCACTGGCCAACCGCAGGCTATCATTTTGAAGCCTCTAAAGGTCTGGCTGACGACGATCATTTTGTCGGCCTGGCGATTGACGAAGACCGTCAGCCTGAACTGACCGCCGAGCGTGTTGAAAAATGGGTTAAGCAAGTTTCGGCTGAATTGCACCTCGACGACATCCTCAACGCCTAATCTTATGCGGCGCAGCGTTATATCTGCGCCGCATCAATAGACAAGACCAATCAAAATAATTGCTACAAATTTGTAACTTTCGCACCCATCCCTGTACAATGTCCGGGTGTAATCAGGTGGCGCCAGAATTTGCAGGCAAAACCACAGTTTTATTAACATCTGCGAGAGACTTGCGGTTTTCATTTCGGCATGGCAGTCCTATAATGATACGCATTATCTTGAGTGCAATTTCTGTCACTTCTCTAATGAAGTGAATCGTTTAGCAACAGGACAGATTCCGCATGACTGACAACAATACCGCATTAAAGAAGGCTGGCCTGAAAGTAACGCTTCCTCGTTTAAAAATTCTGGAAGTTCTTCAGGAACCAGATAACCATCACGTCAGTGCGGAAGATTTATACAAACGCCTGATCGACATGGGTGAAGAAATCGGTCTGGCAACCGTATACCGTGTGCTGAACCAGTTTGACGATGCCGGTATCGTGACCCGCCATAATTTTGAAGGCGGTAAATCCGTTTTTGAACTGACGCAACAGCATCATCACGACCATCTTATCTGCCTTGACTGCGGAAAAGTGATTGAATTTAGTGATGACTCTATTGAAGCGCGCCAGCGTGAAATTGCGGCGAAACACGGTATTCGTTTAACTAATCACAGCCTCTATCTTTACGGCCACTGCGCTGAAGGCGACTGCCGCGAAGACGAGCACGCGCACGATGACGCGACTAAATAAGTGTAAATCTTTCGAAGAGCCAACCGCCCGGTTGGCTTTTTTATATCCTCCCCTTTCCTGCCGCTTGATGTTGATTTAATGTAAAAAACGCTATCGCATCTCAGGAGAGCAGGAATGGAGCTTCGCCAGTTACGCTATTTCGTGCGTATTATTGAAACCGGCAGTATGGGCAGCGCCGCACAGGATCTTGATATTGGCGTTTCAGCATTAAGTCAACAGATGTCCCGTCTGGAAAACGAGCTCGCCATCCGTCTGCTGCAGCGCACTTCGCGCGGCGTAACGCCAACCAACGCCGGGCTGGCCTTTTATTCACAGGCGCAACTCGCCCTGCGTCATGCCGACGACGCGATTCTCGCCGCCAGAGAAGCGCGCCTTTCCGGTCATGTGAGCGTAGGAATGGCTCCCAGTACCGCCTCCATACTGGGTATACCGTTTATCCATGCCATGCAGGAAAACTATGCCGATGTCCGACTGCATGTGGTGGAAAGCTTGTCCGGTAATCTGGAAAGAATGATCAATACCCGCCAGATTGATTTAGCCGTTGTCTTTCAAAAAGATAAAATCCTGCGCTGGAGCGCCAGACCGATCCTTGAAGAACAGCTTTTTCTGATTGGCTCCCATGCCCTGCTGACGGCGCTTCCTGATAACCCGATCACACCTGAACAACTGGCAGGCATTCCGCTCATTATGCCAAGCCAGGGACACGGGCTGCGCGGCAGGCTGGACGCTGTCTGCCAGGAACATGCGCTTAACGTTGAAATCGTCGCGGAAATTGACGGCCTGGCGTTGTTGATGCGCGCCGTGCGCGACGGTCTTGGCGCCACGTTGCAGCCCGGCGCGGCGATTTCTCATCTGGATAACGACGCGCTACGCGTGATCGGCGTCCATAATCCGGTACTCAGCCGCCCCAATTTTTTAGTCAGCCTGTCGGATGATGAACTGACGCCCGCCGGCCTTGCCGCCAGAGTAGTCCTTACCAAAGTTATGCGTCAGTTAGTCGACGCCGGTGAATGGCCAGGCGCAACCCTTTACGCTTACTAAACCCCTGTTTAGCGCTACCTGATAGCGCGCCGCTTATTTATCCGTATACATTTCAATTACAAATTTAACAAATAGTTAAATGGTACGGGAGTATAAGATGGTTGATGTACTGGTGATAGGCGGAGGCAATGCCGCATTATGCGCCGCCCTGACCGCACGGGAAGCGGGCGCATCGGTTCTGCTGCTGGAGGCTGCCCCGCGAGAATGGCGCGGCGGAAATTCTCAGCATACACGAAACCTGCGCTGTATGCATGATGCGCCGCAGGATGTGCTGGTAGAAAGCTATCCTGAAGAGGAATTCTGGCAGGATCTGTGGCGAGTCACCGACGGCAACACCAACGAGGCGCTGGCGCGGCTGGTCATTCGCACCTCTTCGCAATGCCGCGACTGGATGCGCAAACATGGCGTTAACTTTCAACCGCCATTATCTGGTGCGCTCCACGTTGCGCGCACCAATGCGTTTTTTATGGGCGGCGGGAAAGCGCTCGTCAATGCCTATTACCGTAGCGCCGAACGGCTGGGCGTACAGATTCGCTATAACACGCCGGTTCACGCGCTTGAACTTCATGACGGCGAATTCGTGGCAGCGCTGGCGGGTAGCGAACGTATTACCGCCAAAGCCTGCGTATTAGCGGCTGGCGGTTTCGAATCAAACCGTGAATGGCTGCGGGAGGCCTGGGGAGAAAACGCCCGCGGCGAATGGCCCGCGGATAATTTCCTGATTCGCGGCACGCGTTTTAACCAGGGCGTATTACTCAAATTTATGATGGATGCCGGCGCGGATATCATTGGCGATCCGTCCCAGTCGCACTGCGTAGCGATTGATGCCAGGGCGCCGCTGTACGACGGCGGTATTTGTACTCGCGTGGATTGCGTATCGCTGGGTATTGTCGTGAATCGCGACGCCGAACGTTTTTATGATGAAGGCGAAGATTTCTGGCCGAAGCGTTACGCCATTTGGGGGCGGCTGGTGGCTCAACAGCCAGGACAAATTGGCTATTCGATTATTGACAGCAAAGCCATCGGCCACTTTATGCCGCCGGTTTTTCCTGGCGCGCAGGCCAATACGCTGGCTGAGCTGGCCTGCCAGTTGGGGCTGGACGCGGAAAAATTTACCCATACCGTCACGCAGTATAACCAGGCCTGCCAACCCGGTCATTTTGATCATACCTTGCTTGATGACTGCGCCACCAAAAACCTGACGCCGGCGAAAACCCACTGGGCGCGCCCGCTTGATGCGCCGCCCTACTACGGTTATGCGCTGCGACCCGGCATCACGTTTACCTACCTGGGCCTGAAAGTCAATGAACGTGCCGCGGTGCATTTTGCCGGTCATCCAAGCCGCAACCTGTTTGTTGCCGGCGAGATGATGGCAGGAAATGTTCTGGGCAAGGGGTATACCGCAGGCGTAGGCATGTCTATCGGCACAACCTTTGGCCGCATTGCGGGAATAGAAGCCGCCCGCGCGGCGCACAAGGAGGCGCAGCATGAAACAGCTTGAAAAATTAATCATTGAGGCCACCGTGCTTACCGAACCGGAAGCCGAGGTCGAACGCGTCATGCAAGTGTGTAACGCGTGTCGCTACTGCGAAGGTTTTTGCGCGGTATTTCCGGCGATGACCCAGCGGCTCGAATTCGGTAAAGCCGATATTCATTATCTGTCGAATTTATGTCATAACTGCGGCGCCTGCCTGCACGCGTGCCAGTACGCGCCGCCCCATGAATTTGCCATTAACGTGCCGAAAGCGATGGCGCAAGCCCGCCTGGAGACGTATCAACAGTATGCCCAGCCCGCCGCTTTTGGCGCGTTATACCGTCGGGCGGGGATCACCGTCGCGCTGGCGCTGATAGTCGGTCTGACGCTCTTTTTATTACTGGCGATGGCGCTGAAAGGGTCGCTGATTCATCCGCCGCTGGCCGGTGACTTCTATCAAATTTTTCCGCATAGCCTGCTGGCATGGATGTTCGGCTCAGTTTTTGTGCTGGCAATCGGTTTGCTTATGGCGGGCGTAATCCGCTTCTGGCGTGAGATCTCGCCGGGCGTACCGCGTTCGGCAGAGATTGCGGAAGCGTCGCACAATGCGTTAACGCTGAAATATCTCGACGGCGGTCACGGCAAAGGCTGTAACGAAGCGGACGATGCGTTCACGCTGCTGCGCCGTCGCTTTCATCACTTTACCTTTTACGGTTTTATGCTCTGTTTTGCCGCCACGGTCGTGGCGACGGGCTATCACTACGTCGCCGGTTGGGAAGCGCCCTACCCGTTTTTTAGCCTGCCGGTCATGCTCGGCACGCTGGGCGGTATCGGTCTGCTTATCGGCCCGGCCGGGCTACTGTGGCTCAATCTGCGGCGGTCGCCGTTACATGGCGATGCGCGCCAGAAACCCATGGATCGCGGCTTTATTCTGCTGCTGTTCTTAACCAGCCTTACCGGGCTGGCGCTGCTGGCAGGCAGAGACACCAGCGGAATGGGCATACTGCTGGCGCTCCATTTAGGCGTGGTGATGGCGCTCTTTCTCACCCTTCCCTACGGAAAATTCGCCCACGGATTTTTCCGCTGCGCGGCCTTACTCAAATGGGCAGTTGAGAAGCGACGCGGAAAACATGCGGGGGATACAGGCAACTGACCCGCAACATCTTACCCATAAAACAATAAAGACAGTGGAGAGCAAACCCTATGGCACAACACACACCTGCAACATCGCGCGCCGGCACGTTCGGCGCAATACTGCGCGTGACAAGCGGCAATTTCCTTGAACAGTTTGATTTTTTCTTGTTCGGATTTTACGCCACCTATATCGCCAGAACGTTTTTTCCGGCGGAAAGCGAATTTGCCTCATTAATGTTGACCTTTGCCGTCTTTGGCTCCGGTTTTTTAATGCGCCCCGTCGGCGCGATTGTGCTTGGCGCCTATATTGACAGAATCGGACGTCGTAAAGGGCTGATGGTGACGCTGGCGATTATGGGCTGCGGTACGTTGCTCATCGCCCTCGTCCCCGGCTACCAAACGATCGGCCTGGCAGCGCCTGCGTTGGTGCTGTTGGGCCGGTTATTACAAGGATTTTCTGCGGGCGTTGAGTTAGGCGGCGTCTCGGTCTATCTGTCCGAAATCGCAACGCCAGGCAATAAAGGGTTTTATACCAGCTGGCAATCCGCCAGTCAGCAGGTCGCGATCGTTGTCGCCGCGTTGATTGGTTATAGCCTGAATATCACGCTGGGACACGACGCGATATCGGAGTGGGGCTGGCGAATTCCGTTCTTTATCGGCTGTATGATCATTCCGCTGATTTTTGTTTTACGTCGTTCATTACAAGAAACAGAGGCGTTTTTACAACGCAAGCATCGCCCCGACACCAGGGAAATTTTTGCAACTATCGCCAAAAACTGGCGCATTATTACGGCCGGAACGCTGCTGGTGGCGATGACCACCACAACGTTTTATTTTATCACCGTTTATACGCCGACCTATGGCAGAACCGTGCTTAATCTCAGCGCGCGGGACAGTTTGATCGTCACCATGTTGGTGGGGGTGTCCAATTTTATCTGGTTACCCATTGGCGGCGCGATTTCCGACCGGATTGGCCGTCGCGCCGTGTTAATGGGCATTACGTTGCTGGCGCTGATCACCACCTGGCCCGTCATGCAGTGGCTGACCGCCGCGCCTGACTTTACCCGCATGACGCTGGTACTGCTGTGGTTCTCTTTCTTTTTTGGCATGTATAACGGCGCAATGGTCGCGGCGTTAACCGAAGTGATGCCAGTCTATGTGCGTACCGTTGGTTTCTCGCTGGCCTTTAGCCTGGCGACGGCGATTTTTGGCGGCCTGACGCCGGCCATCTCTACCGCGCTGGTAAAGTTAACCGGCGACAAAAGCTCGCCCGGCTGGTGGCTGATGTGCGCGGCATTATGTGGACTTGCCGCGACGGCGATGCTGTTTGTACGTCTGAGTCGCGGCTATATCGCGGCAGAAAATAAAGCCTGAAAAAACCACGGGCGGAAAACATTCGCCCGTGGGTGGCAAGGCAGGGTCTTATTGCACGTTATTATGACTGCGAATTTCCTGCCAGACCTTATCGCAGTCAGCCTTGACCGCCTGATCGTTACCCGTGCGCGTCGCCTGAATGCACTGCTGATAGTCCAGTACCCGCACGCTTTCTTCGTTAGCAAATTGCTGATGTTTGCGGTCTTTTTTAAGGACATTCAGTACGCTTTGGCAGGCCTCTATCTTCTCAGGCGAGCCCTGTGCGGTATTGATACAGGCGCTGTACGCCTCTTTCAGCCGGCTATCTTCTTCCGGCGCGGGTGATGACGCGCAGGCCGTCAAACCGGCGGTCATGCTGGCGATGAGTAAAATTTTTTTCATAGGTCGTTCCTCAACAGCGCGGCAGACCGGCAGCCTGCCGCATCTGACATCAGAAAATAGTGAATGGCGCAATAACGATAAATTTCACGTCACGTTCATCCTGGAAGATGTTGCCGTAACCACCGCCCCAGCTTGGAATATTGGAGTGGTTGTCATATTCGGTGAAGTGCAGTTTGAACATGGTGCCTTTGGCACGCCCCTCCTGCAGGGTATAGACCGCATCCAGACTGTATGAGGACTCTTCGATAGTGCGGTTTTTGTCGTAGTAAGCATCCGGGTTACTTTGCCAGGTTGCCGGTTTAGCATCCCAGGCGTAAACGTAAGACGCGCCCACAGCCCAGCCCGGCAGATTCCAGTTTTTCAGGTCATACATCGCGCCGAAGAAAACCGCCTTTTCACCGTTAGCGTTAAAGTCGGAGCGGTTATCCCACCAGATATCCAGACGACCGTTTGAAGAGGCGTAGGTTGGCGTCATACGTTGCAGAAAATAGCCCTGCTGACCGTCCGCTTTCACCCAGGTGCCTTCCAGACGCAGGTCAACCACTTCCGCGACTTTGTAGCCGAAGGTCAACGCCTGCAGCCAGGCCGTACCGTCGTAAATATCATTCACGCTGCGATCGTCTACTTTGTCGCGCGCGCCGTAGAACTGGTAACTGGTGGTGAACGGATTGCCGCCTAAATCAAATTTATAGCTGGCCTTCGCGAAATATTGATCGACATAGCCTTCGGACTGACCAAACGCCGCTTCCAGCACCAGATCATTTTTGAAGTCGTACTTCGCGCCGATGGAGTGGAGATAATCTACATTGGTTTTTTTATCCGCCTGATAAAACTTATCCATTTCGGTATGCCACGGCGCTTTATATTCGTTAGTCCACATGTAGGAAAAACTTAACGCGCCCGCATCGCCATAGTCAAAACTGGCGCCAGCTTCCGCACCCTGATAGGTACCCGGCATAAAACTCCAGTGCGGCGCTAACAGCGTCTGACCGGTAGGCTGAATATAACCGGCGCGCGCCCAGACCGGGCCATATTTAAATTTCGCTGCGGCTTTATAAAGACTGATACCGCTCTTATCGCCGGAATAGTCTTCGTCGTAGCCTTTATTCTTTTTCGAGAAGGCAATTTCGTTTGGATGACCGCTGTCGCCGTTTTCTGCCATTTCAATCGCGGTAAACGCCGCGATATCCAGACCGAACATATCCGCAGCGTAACCAGACTGAAAATCCAGGTTAGCGTTCCAGGTCGCATGAGAAAGGTTAGTTTTATATTTGTCGCCGTCGGTCACATCTTTGCGATCGCGTTCACGCTGCCAATAATAGATGCCGCCCGTTAACGTGGAGTCGTCGAAAAAGCCGGAGGCTTGCGCCTGCGGAACAACGATCCACCCCGACATTGCTGTGATACCGGCGATAGCCAGAGCCAGCGTACTACGTTTGCCACTAAACGTACGCATAAGTTAATCCTCTTTGACGTATAAATTGCTGCCGACAAAAGCGAACAGCGAAAAAATAAAAATAAAAAGTAGCGCTGAGAAACCTCATTTACTACGTTAAATAGACTATTTTTCGCGATGCGAATTATCAATCTCTTTCTGTAACCAGTATGTAATAATATGAGCAACCGCACATATTTAATTGCTTTCTGTTACATTCGACTGCTGGTGGGGGAAGCAGACCGCCAGAAAGAAAATTGACTTGTTTTCCATAGGCATGAAAATAATTGTCTCCTGTTGACCTGACGCTTATAACATTTAGATTAATAATCATTTATCAGATCAATAATTTTCAGAGAATAATTAATTCGCCTCGCAAAAAAGAGAATCGACTTAGAGCCTATCCCACCAGGCGTTATTGGCGCAGCCAGTTTGGACACGGACAGCGCGCAAAAACCGGAGCGTACACGTAGTACGTGAGGTTTGACTCGCTACGCTCGCCCTTCGGGCCGCCGCTAGCGGCGTTCAAAACGCTAACGCGTTTTGGCGAGCACTGCCCAGGTCCAAAATGGCAAGTAAAATAGCCCTAATGGGATAGGCTCTTGGAAATGCAGAGAAAAAACGCCGCAGAACGCGGCGTTGACAAGGTATTTTTACAGCATTCGCCTGTTGGCGCAGTGCTTATTCGCCCGCTTTCGCCCAGGTATCACGCAGGCCCACGGTACGGTTAAAGACCAGCTTATCGGCCGTTGCATAGCGGCTGTCGAGGCAGAAGTAGCCTTCACGTTCAAACTGGAAAGCTTTCCCTGCTACCGCCGCTTTCAGCGACGGCTCGCCATACCCCTGCTTAATCACTAATGATTCGGGGTTGATAACGGACAGGAAGTCCTCCGCGGCGCCTGGATTCGGCACGCTAAACAGACGGTCGTAGAGACGAATTTCAATCGGCAGCGCATGTGCTGCGCTAACCCAGTGGATTACGCCTTTCACTTTACGCCCGTCAGCCGGATCTTTACTCAGCGTATCGGCATCATAGGTACAGAAGATGGTGGTGATATTCCCTTCGGCATCCTTCTCTACGCGCTCCGCTTTAATGACGTAGGCATTACGCAGACGCACTTCTTTGCCCATCACCAGACGCTTGTACTGTTTGTTCGCTTCTTCGCGGAAATCCGCGCGATCGATCCAGATCTCACCGCTAAACGGCACTTCACGGCTGCCCATCTCCGGTTTATTCGGATGGTTAGGCATGGTAACCATTTCGCTCTCACCCTGCGGGTAGTTTTCGATAACCAGTTTTACCGGATCGATTACCGCCATCGCGCGCGGCGCGTTTTCGTTCAGATCTTCGCGAATGCAGGATTCCAGCGACGCCATCTCAATGGTGTTGTCCTGCTTAGTGACGCCGATGCGTTTGCAGAACTCACGAATAGAAGCCGCGGTATAGCCGCGACGGCGCAGACCGGAAATAGTCGGCATACGCGGATCATCCCAGCCTTCGACGTGTTTGTCGGTCACCAGCAGGTTCAGCTTACGCTTGGACATCACGGTGTATTCCAGATTCAGCCGCGAGAATTCGTACTGGCGCGGGTGAACCGGAATGGTGATGTTGTCCAGCACCCAGTCGTACAGACGACGGTTATCCTGGAACTCCAGCGTACACAGAGAATGAGTAATGCCTTCCAGCGCATCGCTGATGCAATGAGTAAAGTCGTACATCGGATAGATGCACCACTTGTTGCCGGTCTGATGATGCTCGGCGAATTTAATGCGATACAGCACCGGATCGCGCATCACGATAAACGGCGACGCCATGTCGATTTTAGCGCGCAGACAGGCTTTACCCTCTTCAAAACCGCCGGTACGCATTTTTTCAAATAGCGCGAGGTTCTCTTCGACGCTGCGATCGCGGAACGGGCTGTTTTTACCCGGCGCGGTCAGCGTACCGCGGTATTCACGGATCTGCTCCGGCGTCAGCTCATCAACGTAGGCCAGGCCTTTATTGATTAGCTCGACCGCATAGGCGTGCAGTTGGTCAAAGTAATCGGAGGAGTAGCGAATATCGCCAGACCAGTGAAAGCCTAACCACTCGACGTCGTTTTTGATCGAATCAACGTACTCGATATCTTCTTTTACCGGGTTGGTGTCATCGAAACGCAGGTTGCACTGGCCCTGATAATCTTGCGCGATGCCAAAGTTCAGGCAGATAGATTTCGCGTGGCCGATGTGCAGATAGCCATTCGGCTCCGGCGGAAAACGGGTATGGACAGTGGTATGTTTACCACTCGCCAGATCTTCATCAATAATCTGACGAATAAAGTTAGTCGGGCGGGCTTCAGCCTCACTCATCGTGGATTCCTCAAAGCGTAAACAACGTATAACGGCATATGATCTTATAAGCCGGACAGACTGACAACCTTTAGTTACTTAAAAAGTGGCTTTGCAGAAAATATTGGGGCTAATTGCGGTAAAAAAAAGCGGCGAAGGTTTCCCTCTGCCGCTTATGTTTCCTGTGATATCGCCGGATGGCGTCTTACGCCTTATCCGGCCAGGAAGCGATTATTTGCTCTTGATCTCGTACAGTGGCGTTTTACCCGCTACCACGTGACCATCCGCTTTGATGACCAGAGCGCTGAAGTCATCGCTGTTGCTGCAAACAACCGGGCTTATCATGGAACGCGCATTGGCATTCAGGAAGTCCAGATCCAGTTCCAGCACCGGCTGACCCGCCGTGACTTCCGCACCCTCTTCTACCAGACGCTTAAAGCCCTGACCGTTCAGCGCGACGGTATCGATACCCATATGGACAACGATCTCCGCGCCTTTTTCGGTTTCCAGACAGAACGCGTGGTTAGTGTTGAAGATTTTCACGATAGTACCCGCCGCCGGAGAAACCACGGTTTTATCGGTGGGTTTCACCGCCACGCCGTCGCCGACCGCTTTGCTGGCAAACGCTTCATCCGGTACCTGATCCAGCGCCACTACCTCACCGGTAATCGGAGAGACCAGTTCAGCGATAGTCACCGCATTCGGCACCGCCTGGGGTTTGGCCGCCGGAGCAGGTGTCGCAACGTGAGCCGCATCAGCAGACGCTGCCGCGACCGGCCCCCGCGCCACCACTTTCTTCATTTCATCGCCAATCGATTCCGCTTTCGCGCCGACAATAACCTGAATGGTCTGTTTGTTCAGTTTCACCACGCCGGAAGCGCCGAGGCGTTTGCAGGCCGCATCGTTGACGCGAGCAGAGTCGTTCACGGTCAGGCGCAGACGGGTAATACACGCATCGATCGCTTTCAGGTTGTCCGTACCGCCAACCGCAGCAATATAGCTGGTCGCCAGTTGCGTTAACCCTTCTTCGGTGTTGCTGTTGGCTTCTTCCGTTACCATCTCATCAACTTTATCTTCGCGGCCCGGCGTTTTCAGGTTAAACATACGAATAACCGCGCTGAACAGCAGGAAGTAGATGATAAAGAATACAACGCCCATCACCAGCAACATCCAGACGTTATTGCTGGCCGCTGGCAGGTTATACATCAGAACATAGTCGATCGCGCCTGCCGAGAAAGAGAAGCCCGCATGGATACCCAGCAACGTCGCGACGAACAGGCTGATACCGGTCAAAATGGCGTGCAGGAGGTACAGCAGCGGCGCCAGGAACATAAACAGGAATTCCAGCGGCTCGGTTACGCCGGTCAGAAACGCGGTGATCGCAACAGACAGCAGCATACCGCCCACCATCGGACGACGTTCTTTCGGCGCGGCGAAATACATCGCCAGAGCGGCGCCCGGCAGGCCAAACATCATGATCGGGAAGAAGCCGGACATAAACATCCCCGCCGTGCCGTCGCCAGCATAGAAGCGGTTGATGTCGCCGTGGAATACAGTGCCTGCGGCATTGGTGAATTCGCCAATCTGGAACCAGGCGATGGTGTTCAGTACCTGATGCAGACCGGTGGGGATCAGCAGACGGTTGATGAAGCCAAAGATACCGGAACCCAGCGCGCCTGCGGAAACGATCCATTCACCGCCCGCATGGATGCCATGCTGTACCGGCGGCCAGACGTAACCGAAAATAGCGGCCAGCACCAGACAGAAAAAGCCCGTTGCGATCGGCACAAAACGTTTTCCACCGAAGAAACTGAGAAAATCAGGCAGTTTGATACCAGACCAGCGATTATAAACCGCGCCGCCGACCAGACCGGTAATAATCCCCGCCAGCACGCCCATGTTGATTTCCGGGTTAATCGTCACCATCGCTTTGGTCATGACGAAGTAACCCACGGCTCCCGCCAGCGCTGCCGCGCCTGCGCTATCTTTAGACCAACTGGAGGCCACGCCGATAGCGAAAACCAACGCCAGGTTATCGAAAATAGACCCGCCCGCTTGCGCGATAAACGGCATATTCAGCAAATCTGGTTGGCCGAATCGCAGCAACAACGCTGCCACCGGCAACACGGCGATAGGGAGCTGCAACGCCCTACCCAGCCGCTGGAAAAAACCTAAAATATTCATCTTATTCCCCCTACGAGACGCCGATATGGCTTCTTTGAAGCCGTTTTTTATTGTGCTGCAAACGTTAAAAACGTGATGTTCTGTAATCGAACGGTGAGATCATCTTCTGCAGAGTGTGTGGAAAATTAATTCGCCTCGCAAATTAAACGGGTGTTTTTTGTGATTATAATCACTAAATATCGTAATTACCCCCACCATCCACTGGCTAACACGGAAAACTTATTTTATGATTCAAAAAATCAGGACGGATTGAACACGAACCCTGGATATCCAGGTTACGCTTAATACGATCCGCCAAATTTTGACATTGATTATTGAGGTGAAGAATGAGACTGATCCCCCTGAGTACCGCAGAACAGGTTGGCAAATGGGCCGCTCGCCATATCGTTAACCGTATTAATGCGTTCAAACCGACCGCCGATCGTCCGTTTGTCCTTGGGCTGCCTACCGGCGGCACGCCGCTAACGGCGTACAAAGCGCTGGTTGAGATGCACAAAGCGGGCGAGGTCAGCTTTAAGCATGTGGTCACCTTTAATATGGACGAATATGTTGGCCTGCCGAAAGAGCACCCGGAAAGCTACCACAGCTTTATGCATCGTAACTTTTTCGATCACGTTGATATTCCAGCAGAAAACATCAATCTTCTCAACGGTAACGCACCGGATATCGATGCGGAATGCCGTCAATATGAAGAAAAAATTCGTTCTTACGGTAAAATCCATCTGTTTATGGGCGGCGTCGGCAACGACGGTCACATCGCCTTTAACGAACCGGCGTCTTCCCTGGCTTCCCGTACCCGTATCAAAACGTTAACCCATGATACTCGCGTAGCGAACTCCCGCTTCTTTGACGGTGACGTAAACCAGGTGCCGAAATACGCGCTGACGGTAGGCGTAGGCACGCTGCTGGATGCGGAAGAAGTGATGATTCTGGTGCTGGGCCATCAGAAAGCCCAGGCGCTGCAGGCGGCGGTTGAAGGCAACGTCAACCACATGTGGACCATTAGCTGCCTGCAACTCCATCCGAAAGCGGTTGTGGTATGCGATGAGCCTTCCACAATGGAACTTAAAGTTAAAACATTGAAATATTTCAATGAATTAGAAGCAGAAAATATTAAAGGTCTGTAATGTTGTCTCCGCCCCGCCAGTCAATGTGGGGCGGTAAATTTTTGATATCGGGGGTCAGAATGTATGCTTTAACCCAGGGCCGGATCTTTACCGGTCACGAAATTCTTGATGACCATGCGCTTGTTGTCGCTAATGGCCTGATTGACCGCGTTTGTCCGATGGCCGAACTGCCGCCGGGAATAGAACAACGCTCATTGAATGGGGCCATTCTCTCCCCCGGTTTTATTGATGTGCAGCTAAACGGCTGCGGCGGCGTGCAGTTTAACGATACCGCAGAAGCCGTCAGCGTTGAAACGCTGGAAATTATGCAGAAAGCCAATGAAAAATCGGGCTGTACTAACTTTCTGCCAACGCTTATCACTACCAGCGACGAATTGATGAAACAGGGCATTCGCGTCATGCGCGAATACCTGGAAAAACATCCACACCAGGCGCTGGGTCTCCACCTGGAAGGCCCCTGGCTTAATTTGGTAAAAAAAGGCACCCATAATCCTGATTTCGTGCGTAAACCAGACGCTGCGCTGGTCGATTTCTTGTGCGATAATGCCGACGTCATCACCAAAGTTACACTCGCGCCGGAAATGGTGCCTGCCGACGTAATCGCTAAACTGGCGAATGCGGGCATTGTGGTTTCCGCAGGTCACTCCAACGCGACGTTAAAAGAGGCAAAAGCGGGCTTCCGCGCCGGGATTACCTTTGCGACTCACCTGTTTAATGCGATGCCGTACATTACAGGGCGTGAGCCGGGCCTTGCTGGCGCTGTTCTGGACGAAGCGGATATTTATTGCGGCGTTATCGCCGATGGTCTGCATGTCGACTACGCCAACATTCGCAATGCCAAACGCCTGAAAGGCGACAAACTTTGTCTGGTGACAGACGCCACCGCACCGGCGGGGGCCAATATTGAGCAGTTCATTTTCGCAGGTAAAACAATATACTACCGCAATGGACTGTGTGTGGATGAAAACGGTACGTTGAGCGGTTCGTCCTTAACCATGATTGAAGGCGTACGCAACCTGGTCGCGCATTGCGGCATCGCGCTGGATGAAGTGCTGCGCATGGCAACGCTCTATCCGGCACGCGCTATCGGCGTTGATAAACATCTCGGTAGCATTGCGCCGGGTAAAGTCGCCAACCTGACCGCGTTCACCCACGATTTTAAAATTATCAAGACCATCGTTAATGGTGACGAGGTCGTTGACTTGAGTAAGTGAGAATATGACACCAGGCGGACAAGCTCAGATAGGTAACGTTGATCTCGTAAAACAGCTTAACAGCGCGGCCGTTTACCGCCTGATTGACCAGCATGGTCCTATCTCGCGCATACAAATTGCCGAGCAAAGCCAGCTTGCTCCCGCCAGCGTAACGAAAATTACGCGTCAACTCATTGAACGCGGGCTGATCAAAGAAGTCGATCAGCAGGCCTCTACCGGAGGCCGCCGCGCTATCTCTATCGTCACGGAAACCCGTAACTTCCACGCCATTGGCGTTCGCCTGGGCCGTCATGACACCACTTTAACGCTCTACGATCTGAGCAGTAAAGTGGTCGCTGAGGAGCATTATCCGCTACCGGAGCGCACCCAGGAGACGCTGGAACATGCGCTGCTCAACACCATCGCCGTCTTTATTGATAGCTGTCAGCGTAAAATTCGTGAATTGATCGCTATCTCGGTGATCCTGCCAGGGCTTGTCGATCCGGAAAGCGGCGTGATTCGTTACATGCCGCACATTCAGGTTGAAAACTGGGGACTGGTCGAAGCGCTGGAAAAACGGTTTCACGTTACCTGTTTCGTGGGACACGATATCCGTAGCCTGGCGCTGGCGGAACACTACTTCGGCGCCAGTCAGGATTGCGAGGACTCGATTCTGGTGCGCGTTCATCGTGGTACAGGCGCCGGGATTATCTCCAACGGACGCATCTTCATTGGCCGTAACGGCAACGTCGGCGAAATTGGGCATATTCAGGTGGAGCCGTTGGGCGAGCGCTGCCACTGCGGTAATTTCGGCTGTCTGGAAACCATTGCCGCCAATGCGGCGATTGAACAACGGGTGCTGAATTTGCTTAAACAAGGGTATCAAAGCCGTGTTCCGCTTGACGACTGCACGATTAAAACCATCTGTAAGGCGGCAAACCGGGGCGACAGCCTGGCCTCGGAAGTCATTGAGCATGTTGGTCGCCATTTGGGCAAAACGATCGCCATTGCTATCAACCTGTTTAATCCGCAAAAAATCGTCATTGCCGGCGAGATCATTGAAGCCGATAAAGTCCTGTTGCCCGCTATCGAAAGCTGTATCAATACGCAGGCGTTAAAGGCCTTTCGCAAAAATTTGCCGGTGGTACGCTCCACGCTGGATCACCGTTCTGCTATCGGCGCATTTGCCTTAGTTAAACGCGCCATGCTCAACGGAACATTGCTGCAACGTTTGCTGGAAAGTTGATGCGCTCTTATAGTATCGGATTATTCACAAATTCCCTGGGTAGTTCATGACCATCAAGAATGTAATCTGCGATATCGACGGCGTGCTGATGCACGACAACGTAGCCGTACCCGGTGCGGCGGAATTTCTGACGGGGATTCTGGAAAAAGGTCTGCCGCTGGTGCTGCTGACCAATTACCCGTCGCAAACCGGCCAGGATCTGGCGAACCGTTTTGCTACCGCTGGCGTTAACGTGCCGGACAGCGTGTTTTATACGTCAGCAATGGCGACAGCCGATTTTCTGCGCCGTCAGGAAGGTAAGAAAGCGTATGTCGTGGGCGAAGGCGCGCTCATTCACGAGCTCTATAAAGCGGGTTTTACCATTACCGATGTGAACCCTGATTTTGTCATCGTTGGAGAGACCCGCTCCTACAACTGGGACATGATGCATAAAGCAGCATTTTTCGTCGCCAATGGCGCGCGCTTTATCGCCACCAACCCGGATACCCACGGTCGCGGCTTTTATCCGGCCTGCGGCGCGCTGTGCGCAGGCATTGAAAAAATTTCCGGCCGGAAGCCGTTTTATGTCGGCAAACCCAGCCCGTGGATCATCCGCGCGGCGTTAAACAAAATGCAGGCGCACTCGGAAGAGACCGTTATCGTCGGCGACAACCTGCGCACCGACATTCTGGCGGGGTTCCAGGCCGGTCTGGAGACCATTCTGGTGCTTTCAGGCGTATCAACAATCAATGATATTGACAGTATGCCGTTCCGCCCAAGCTGGATTTACCCTTCCGTCGCCGAGATAGACGTTATCTAAACCTGCCCCCTGCCCGATGACGCGCCGCTTTCAGGCCTACGGTTCGAACAACATTGTAGGCCTGATAAGCGAAACGTCATCAGGAAAAACATAATTCAATTAAACCACGATAAAACTGAAGATCCATCAATAAATCCGCGCAATACGTAATCATTTTTCACTAATCAACAATGACGATTGCATTTTTCATTTTTCAGACCGTAATCCCCTTGCGCCTTCCACGCCTTTGCGGCATTTTTTAGTCAAGCAAACACAAAAAGTACGACGCAACAGATTAACGGAGAAGGCTATGTGTTCTATTTTCGGCGTATTCGATATCAAAACAGATGCAGCGGAACTGCGTAAAAAAGCCCTTGAACTGTCACGCCTGATGCGCCATCGCGGCCCGGACTGGTCCGGCATCTACGCTTGCGATAACGCGATTCTCGCACATGAACGTTTGTCGATTGTTGATGTTAACGCCGGCGCCCAGCCCCTGTATAACGCCAGAAAAACCCACGTGCTGGCGGTGAACGGTGAAATTTATAACCATCAAACGTTACGCGCGGAGTATGGCGATCGTTACGCGTTCCAGACAGGCTCCGACTGCGAAGTTATTCTCGCGCTATATCAGGAAAAAGGGCCGGATTTCCTTGACGATTTACAGGGGATGTTCGCCTTCGCCCTGTATGACAGCGAAAAAGACGCTTATCTGATTGGTCGTGACCATATCGGTATTATTCCGCTCTACATGGGCTATGACGAATTCGGCAACTTCTACGTAGCGTCAGAAATGAAAGCGCTGACCCCGGTCTGCCGCACCATTAAAGAGTTCCCGGCGGGCAGCTACCTGTGGAGCAAAGACGGCGAAATTCGTCAGTACTATCAGCGCGACTGGTTCGATTACGATGCGGTAAAAGACAACGTCACCGACAAAAACGCGCTGCGCCAGGCGCTGGAAGAATCCGTGAAAAGCCACCTGATGTCCGACGTGCCCTATGGCGTGCTGCTCTCCGGCGGTCTGGACTCGTCGGTTATTTCGGCAATCACCAAAAAATTCGCCGCCCGTCGCGTCGAAGATCAGGAGCGCTCCGAAGCCTGGTGGCCACAGTTGCACTCTTTTGCGGTCGGTCTGGAAGGTTCGCCTGACCTGAAGGCGGCCCAGGAAGTGGCTAACCACCTCGGCACCGTGCACCATGAAATTCACTTCACCGTGCAGGAAGGCCTTGATGCCATTCGTGATGTTATCTATCACATTGAAACCTATGACGTGACCACTATCCGCGCCTCAACGCCGATGTATCTGATGTCGCGTAAGATCAAAGCGATGGGCATCAAAATGGTGCTCTCCGGCGAAGGTTCCGATGAGGTGTTTGGCGGCTACCTGTACTTCCATAAAGCGCCGAACGCCAAAGAGTTACATGAAGAGACGGTCCGTAAGCTACAGGCGCTGCATATGTATGACTGCGCCCGCGCCAACAAAGCGATGTCCGCCTGGGGCGTGGAAGCGCGCGTACCGTTCCTGGATAAAAAATTCCTCGACGTGGCGATGCGTATCAACCCACAGGATAAAATGTGCGGCAACGGCAAGATGGAAAAACACGTGCTGCGCGAGTGCTTCGAGTCTTATCTGCCAGCAAGCGTCGCGTGGCGTCAGAAAGAGCAGTTCTCTGACGGCGTAGGCTACAGCTGGATCGATACGCTGAAAGAAGTGGCGGCGAAACAGATTTCCGATCAACAACTGGAAACCGCCCGCTTCCGCTTTCCATACAACACGCCGTCGTCTAAAGAGGCGTACTTGTACCGGGAAATTTTTGAAGAATTGTTCCCGGTGCCGAGCGCGGCGGAATGCGTACCCGGCGGCCCGTCCGTGGCCTGTTCTTCCGCCAAAGCCATTGAGTGGGATGAAGCATTCAAAACGATGGATGACCCGTCAGGCCGCGCGGTCGGCGTGCATCAGTCGGCGTACCAGTAAATTAACGATGACGAAAGAGCCCTTAGGGGCTCTTTTTTTATAGCAAACCACTTTCGGAAAAACGATTAATAACCAATAATTGCCGAATATTGCGCCACGCTGTTCGCAACCTAACCAAACAGACACTTTCCGACGTTTTTCGATGAAAAAGAGGTTGACGCTTCAAGGCTCAATACGCATAATGCGCCCCGCAACGCCGATAAGGTAACGCGAAAAAAGATGGCTACGTAGCTCAGTTGGTTAGAGCACATCACTCATAATGATGGGGTCACAGGTTCGAATCCCGTCGTAGCCACCATCTTTTTTGCGGGAGTGGCGAAATTGGTAGACGCACCAGATTTAGGTTCTGGCGCCGCAAGGTGTGCGAGTTCAAGTCTCGCCTCCCGCACCATTCACCGATAAGCGTTGTACGGATGGGGTATCGCCAAGCGGTAAGGCACCGGTTTTTGATACCGGCATTCCCTGGTTCGAATCCAGGTACCCCAGCCATATTTCTTCGAGTTTGCGGTTCACCGCGACGGTATTGGGGTATCGCCAAGCGGTAAGGCACCGGTTTTTGATACCGGCATTCCCTGGTTCGAATCCAGGTACCCCAGCCATCGAAGAAATCATCTGGCTACGTAGCTCAGTTGGTTAGAGCACATCACTCATAATGATGGGGTCACAGGTTCGAATCCCGTCGTAGCCACCATATTCAGAACACGTCGAGGTATTCGACCGGTTCGAAAATAATTTGTTGGGGTATCGCCAAGCGGTAAGGCACCGGATTCTGATTCCGGCATTCCGAGGTTCGAATCCTCGTACCCCAGCCAGTTTTAAAGACGCTCTGCTAATGAGCGCAAGAAGTACGACAATTGGGGTATCGCCAAGCGGTAAGGCACCGGATTCTGATTCCGGCATTCCGAGGTTCGAATCCTCGTACCCCAGCCACCTTTAAAAAGCTCGCTTCGGCGAGCTTTTTGCTTTTCTGCGTTTATAAATTCCGAAAGAGGTTTTCCCCTTAATGCCCTGCTATCAGTAAAACGCTATCATAAAGCCTTACAGGGAGCGTTCGGTAACCTCACAATGAATTACCAGTTTTGTTGGTATCTCTTTTTGCGGCCATTAACATTTTTTATGGTCGTCTTGCTCTGCGCTTTCACCTTCATTGATATCACGGCCAGCGCCGCCTGGTTGATTATTTTGGGTCTGGTTTACCCCGTGGCAGTGTCAATGAGGCTACATATACTGCACCAGAAAAAGGCCGTCATGTTGCGCCAGAATAGTGCGGAATGGATAGTGTATCTGCCAGGGATCCCTGTGCAAGAAAAACAAAGCGCGCTGATTAATGTCGCGTTTTCCTCGAAAACGGCGCTGCGTGGATTCTATATTCGCGCCCTGTCCAGCAAAGTCATTCTTCACATCATCACTTTTTATATTCTGTGGTTTGATGTCCAACATGCAACACTGACGTGGTATCGGATTATCGCCGCATTAATCACCCTGGCGATTCTTGTAAAATCAATGAGTTCCACATTACTGATGCTACATAAAGTAGTACGTTGCCAATACAACGTATGCACAATTGAAATGGCATCACCTTGGTATGAAATTGATTTTAAAGGGAAATTAGGTTTATGTGCTTTATTTGCAGTAAAGTAAGATGTCAATACGCTTACCCGACCTGCAATTGAGCGTTTTTACAAACCGGGTAAGGCATTCAGCGGGTTACAACCCCAACGCATACTTCAGCGCCTGACGTTTTAGCACGCCTGCGCGCTGCGCCGCCATCAGCCCCATATTGCGTAAAATACGCAGCGGCGGCAGTTCATTGCTGAACCCGGCATAGAACAGATCCATTCCACTTTGCATCATAAAATTATCTGCCATGCGCCGCGTCTGATAGCGTTTCAACACCGAATGGCTGGCCCAGGACTCGCCATAGCTACGGGCACTCGCCAGCACATCAATCAACGCATCAACATCCCGATACCCCAGGTTGACGCCCTGCCCGGCCAGCGGATGAATGGTATGCGCCGCGTCGCCTACCAGCGCCAGCCCCGGTTGTACATACTGCAACGCGTGACGACGGGTTAGCGGAAACGCGCCCGCCGCGACAGGCATCACCGCCCCCAGACGCGCCGGAAAGTGCTGGTTAATTTCCACCTGCAATTGCGTCATCGATAAACCCTGCAGCTGGCGAATACGTGCCGGAGCGTCATACCACACCAGCGACGCCCAATCGTCGAACAGCGGCAAAAAAGCGCGCGGCCCCGTTGGCGTAAACTGCTGCCAGGTGCTGTCGCCTGGCGAATTTTCACACTTGACGGTGATAAGCATACACGACTGCGCATATTGCCAGGCATGAATGCCAATTCCCGCCATTTGCCGAACCTGCGAATTCGCGCCGTCGGCGCCAATCACTAACTTCGGCGTTACCCATTCGCCGTCGGCCAGTTCCAGCGCATAACCATCGTGGCGGCGGTGCAATGCCGCCAGTGAAGCCGGAACGCGCAGCGTCACGCCGGGGTGCGCTTCCAGCGCCTGCCACAGCGCCTGTTGCAGGACGTTGTTCTCTACCATATAGCCTAACAGCGGCAGCTTGAGTTCAGCGGCGTCGAACACCACATGGGCGTTTTCCCACTCCCAGGTCTCCAGTCGCCGATAAGGATGGCTACGCATCCCCTGCACCGCCTCCCAAACGCCCAGCCCCTTGAGCAGCGCCACGGATGCCGCGCTAATGGCCGAAATCCGCACGTCAGGCTGGCTGTCAGCCACAAACGGCGCAGGCGCGGCATGTTCTATTACCATCACCGTAAACCCTTGCTGCGCCAGACCCAGCGCCAGCGCGCCGCCGACCATTCCCCCGCCGACAATGGCAATTTCCGTTGGTTGATTTGTCATGGTCATTCATCCTGTTACGTTTTAGACAAGTTTACAGGATTTTTTACCCATTAGGACTGACGTCAGTCATACTGGTCACAACCGCGCCAAAGCATTACACTATGCGCCCTGCTTTTCAGCCACTATTTCGCAAGAGCAAGTCGATGACTAAAAAACTCCATATTAAAACCTGGGGCTGTCAGATGAACGAGTACGATTCATCGAAGATGGCCGATCTGCTGGACGCCACCCACGGCTATCAACTGACCGACGTGGCGGAAGAGGCGGATGTGCTGCTGTTGAATACCTGCTCAATCCGCGAGAAGGCTCAGGAAAAAGTCTTCCATCAATTAGGTCGCTGGAGACTGTTAAAAGAGAAAAATCCCGATCTGATTATCGGCGTCGGCGGCTGCGTGGCTTCCCAGGAAGGCGAGCACATTCGTCAACGCGCCCATTACGTCGACATTATTTTTGGCCCGCAAACCTTACACCGCCTGCCGGAGATGATTAACTCCGTGCGTGGCGACCGCAGCCCGGTGGTCGATATCAGCTTCCCGGAAATCGAGAAGTTCGACCGTTTGCCGGAACCGCGCGCCGAAGGCCCGACCGCTTTCGTTTCTATCATGGAAGGCTGCAATAAATATTGTACTTACTGCGTGGTACCGTATACCCGCGGTGAAGAAGTCAGCCGTCCCTCAGACGATATCCTGTTCGAAATCGCCCAGTTAGCGGCGCAGGGCGTGCGTGAGGTCAACCTGCTGGGCCAGAACGTTAACGCCTGGCGCGGAGAAAACTACGACGGCACCACCGGTACCTTTGCCGATCTGCTGCGTCTGGTTGCCGCCATCGACGGCATTGACCGTATTCGCTTTACCACCAGCCATCCGATTGAGTTCACCGACGATATTATCGAGGTGTACCGCGATACGCCGGAACTGGTCAGTTTCCTGCATCTGCCGGTACAGAGCGGTTCCGATCGCGTGTTGAATCTGATGGGGCGCACCCACACTGCGCTGGAATATAAAGCAATCATCCGTAAACTGCGCGCGGCGCGGCCGGACATTCAGATAAGCTCTGACTTTATCGTCGGATTCCCTGGCGAAACTACCGATGATTTCGAAAAAACCATGAAGCTTATCGCTGACGTCAACTTTGATATGAGCTACAGCTTTATCTTCTCTGCGCGTCCGGGAACGCCGGCTGCCGATATGGTTGATGACGTACCGGAAGAAGAGAAGAAGCAGCGTCTGTATATTCTGCAAGAGCGTATCAATCAGCAGGCGATGGCATGGAGCCGCCGTATGCTCGGCACGACACAGCGCATTCTGGTGGAAGGCACGTCACGTAAAAACATTATGGAACTGTCTGGCCGTACCGAAAACAATCGGGTGGTGAACTTTGAAGGCACGCCGGAGATGATTGGTAAGTTTGTCGATGTGGAAATTACTGACGTCTATCCGAACTCCCTGCGCGGAAAAGTGGTGCGTACCGAAGATGAAATGGGGCTGCGCGTCGCCGAAACGCCGGAGTCCGTCATTGCCCGTACCCGTAAAGAAAATGAGCTAGGCGTAGGATTCTACCAGCCTTAACCCTGCTGAAAAGGCAATAATGCCCGATGGCGCTACGCCTGTCGGGCTTCCTGGTCATGGCCTGTCGCCCGACGGGCCTTGCAATTTTCTCTCTTCATCCCCATCTTCATTGCAATGCTTGCGCCTTTTCCCTATGGCGTGAATAATTTCCTTAGATGCCGGTAAATGTTCAGCGTCCGGCGATACAGACACAAGAGGAACAGTTTGAATATAGACACTCGCGAAATTACCCTTGAGCCTGCAGACAACGCCCGTCTGTTGAGCCTTTGCGGGCCGTTTGATGACAATATTAAACAGCTCGAACGTCGTCTCGGTATTGAAATCAACCGCCGTGACAATCACTTTAAACTGACCGGTCGTCCGATTTGCGTGACCGCGGCGACAGATATTTTGCGAAGTCTGTATGTCGATACCGCACCGATGCGCGGCCAGACTCAGGATATCGAACCGGAACAAATTCATCTGGCGATCAAAGAAGCGCGGGTGCTGGAACAGAGCGCGGAAAGCGTGCCTGACTATGGCAAAGCGATCAATATCAAAACCAAGCGCGGCGTGATTAAACCGCGTACCCCGAACCAGGCGCAGTACATCGCCAATATTCTCGATCATGATATTACCTTTGGCGTCGGCCCGGCGGGTACCGGTAAAACTTATCTTGCGGTCGCCGCTGCGGTAGACGCCCTGGAGCGCCAGGAGATTCGCCGTATTCTACTGACCCGTCCGGCGGTGGAAGCGGGCGAAAAACTCGGCTTTCTGCCAGGCGATTTAAGTCAGAAGGTGGACCCGTACCTGCGTCCGCTGTATGACGCGCTGTTCGAAATGCTCGGCTTTGAAAAAGTCGAGAAGCTGATTGAACGCAATGTGATTGAAGTCGCACCGCTGGCCTATATGCGCGGACGCACGTTAAACGACGCCTTTATCATTCTGGATGAAAGCCAGAACACCACTATCGAACAGATGAAGATGTTCCTGACGCGTATCGGCTTTAACTCGAAAGCGGTGATCACCGGCGACGTGACGCAGATTGACCTGCCACGCAACACCAAATCCGGCTTGCGTCATGCCATTGAAGTGCTGGCGGAAGTCGATGAAATCAGTTTCAACTTCTTCCACAGCGAAGACGTGGTGCGCCATCCGGTCGTTGCCCGCATTGTTAACGCCTATGAAGCCTGGGAAGAGGCCGAACAAAAACGCAAAGCTGCGTTGGCGGCAGAGCGTAAGCGTGAAGCCCAGGAGCAGGAACAGAAATGAGCCAGGTGATCCTCGATTTACAGTTGGCCTGTGAAAACCACGCGGGCCTGCCGGATGAAGCTCAGTTTCAACGCTGGCTGGACGGCGTTATTCCGCAGTTTCAGGAAGAGGCGGAAGTCACAATCCGTCTGGTGGATGAGGCCGAAAGCCACGACCTTAATTTGACGTACCGCGGGAAAGATAAACCCACTAATGTTCTCTCCTTCCCGTTTGAAGCGCCCCCCGGCATTGAAATGCCGCTACTGGGCGATCTGATTATTTGCCGTCAGGTCGTGGAGCAGGAAGCGCAGGAACAGAGCAAGCCACTGGAGGCGCACTGGGCGCACATGGTCGTACACGGTAGCCTGCATTTGCTGGGTTACGATCATATCGACGATGACGAAGCGGAAGAGATGGAGTCTCTCGAAACGGAGATTATGCTTGCTATGGGCTATGAGGATCCGTACATTGCCGAGAAGATTGCAGAATAGTAGCTTGCCGGATGGCGGCGCTTGCGCCTTATCCGGCCTACATTCATGCCTTTTGTAGGCCTGATAAGCGTAGCGTCATCAGGCAAAACATGCCGTCACAGCTGAGTATACGCATGACGAGCTTTGTATTAACTAACATGAGAACCCATACGACGCCATGAGCGACGACAATTCACACAGTAGTGACACAGTAAACAGTAAAAAGGGATTTTTTTCCCTGCTACTCAGCCAGCTTTTCCACGGTGAACCTAAAAACCGTGATGAGTTGCTGGCGCTGATCCGTGATTCCGGGCAGAACGAGCTTATCGATGAAGATACGCGCGATATGCTCGAAGGCGTAATGGACATCGCCGACCAGCGCGTTCGCGATATTATGATCCCGCGCTCCCAGATGATTACCCTGAAACGCAACCAGACGCTGGACGAATGTCTCGATGTTATCATCGAGTCCGCCCACTCGCGTTTTCCGGTGATCAGCGAAGATAAAGATCACATTGAAGGGATTCTGATGGCCAAAGATTTGCTGCCGTTTATGCGCAGCGATGCCGAAGCCTTCAGCATGGACAAAGTGTTACGCACCGCGGTTGTCGTACCGGAAAGCAAACGGGTTGACCGTATGCTCAAGGAATTCCGCTCCCAGCGCTACCATATGGCGATCGTGATTGATGAGTTTGGCGGCGTTTCCGGCCTTGTGACTATCGAAGACATCCTCGAACTGATTGTCGGTGAAATTGAAGATGAGTATGACGAAGAAGACGATATTGACTTCCGTCAGCTTAGCCGCCATACCTGGACGATTCGCGCGCTGGCGTCGATTGAAGACTTCAATGACGCTTTCGGCACCCACTTCAGCGATGAAGAGGTCGATACCATCGGCGGGCTGGTGATGCAGGCGTTCGGCCATTTACCGGCCCGCGGCGAAACCATTGACATTGATGGTTACCAGTTCAAAGTGGCGATGGCCGATAGTCGTCGTATTATTCAGGTGCATGTCAGGATCCCGGATGACTCGCCCCAGCCAAAACTGGACGAATAACAGCAATAGTGGACTAAAAATGGCATTTGCCTCGTTAATTGAACGCCAGCGTATTCGCCTGCTGCTGGCGTTATTATTCGGCGCCTGCGGAACACTGGCTTTCTCTCCGTATGACGTCTGGCCCGCAGCGATAGTGTCGCTTATCGGGCTGCAGGCCTTAACGTTCAATCGCCGCCCGCTCCAGTCTGCCGCCATCGGCTATTGCTGGGGACTCGGACTTTTCGGTAGCGGGATTAACTGGGTTTATGTCAGTATCGCGCAATTTGGCGGCATGCCGGGCCCGGTTAACGTTTTTCTGGTGGTGCTGCTTGCAGCTTATCTCTCGCTGTATACCGGACTGTTTGCCGGGATTTTGTCGCGCCTGTGGCCAAAAACCAACTGGCTGCGCGTCGCTATCGCCGCGCCTGCAGTATGGCAAATCACCGAATTTTTACGCGGCTGGGTGCTGACCGGCTTCCCCTGGCTGCAATTTGGCTATAGTCAGGTCGACGGCCCGCTAAAAGGCCTGGCGCCGGTAATGGGCGTCGAAGCGATCAACTTCCTGCTGATGATGGTCAGCGGCCTGTTAGCGCTGGCACTGGCGACGCGGAACTGGCGTCCGCTGGCTGTCGCCGTGATTCTGTTTGCTTTGCCCTTTCCGCTACGTTATATCCAGTGGTTTACGCTGGAACCGGCCAAAGCGACCCAGGTATCGCTGGTGCAGGGCGATATCCCGCAGTCGCTGAAGTGGGACGAAAACCAGCTACTGAATACGCTAAAAATTTATCTCAACGAAACTCGCCCAGAGTTAGGCAAATCACAGATTATTATCTGGCCTGAGTCGGCGATTCCGGATCTCGAAATCAATCAGCAGCCTTTCCTTCGTTCGCTGGACGAGATGTTACGCGAAAAAAATAGCACGCTGATCACCGGTATTGTCGATGCGCGTCTCAATAAACAGAATCGATACGACACCTACAATACGATTATTACGTTGGGCAAGGATAATCCATACAGTTATGACTCGCCCAATCGCTACAATAAAAATCACCTTGTACCCTTTGGCGAGTTCGTTCCGCTGGAGTCTATCCTGCGTCCGCTGGCGCCGTTCTTCGATCTGCCCATGTCCTCCTTTAGCCGCGGCCCTTATATCCAGCCGCAGTTACATGCGCACGACTATAAGCTGACGGCGGCAATCTGTTATGAAATTATTCTTGGCGAACAGGTGCGGGATAACTTCCGCCCGGACACCGACTATCTGCTGACGATTTCTAACGACGCCTGGTTTGGTAAGTCCATTGGCCCGTGGCAACATTTCCAGATGGCGCGGATGCGTTCGCTGGAGCTGGCGCGTCCGTTGCTGCGCAGTACCAATAACGGTATTACGGCGGTGATTGGCCCGCAGGGCGAAATCCAGGCGATGATCCCGCAGTTCACACGCCAGGTACTGACCACCCACGTCACGCCAACCACGGGGTTAACTCCCTATGCCCGTACCGGCAACTGGCCGCTATGGGTACTGACCGCGCTGTTTGCTTTTGGCGCGGTAGTGATGAGTCTGCGACAACGACGGAAATAATCTCTCCCCAGGCCGGATAGCGCTTCATTTATCCGGCCTGAAAATCCTCCTTTTTCCCCCATTCTGGCACGTCTATTGCTTTGTTAAACATGGCAAACCTGTTCTGGCTGCTTGTGCAACCGGGTCGCACCAAAATCGATCATCGGTAGCACCTGAACGGTGCAATGTAGGATTTTTGCCTCTGAACGGTGCGGCGCACTTCGCAAAAATAAACAATATCGCAGCAAAATATTTACAACGAGCCACACTAAATGTTAACAAACACACATAACACTGCACGCGCAAGTTGCAGGCAATAACAACATCACAATAGCTATCAATGCGTCGACGGCGCAGATGATAAAGGAGTTGGATATGCAATTACGTAAGCTAACCACAGCAATGCTGGTCATGGGACTGTCTGCGGGCCTTGCGCACGCAGAAGATGGCGCGCCTGCCGCTGGTAGCACCCTGGACAAGATCGCTAAAAATGGCGTGATCGTCGTCGGGCATCGCGAATCTTCTGTGCCCTTTTCTTATTACGACAACCAGCAGAAAGTGGTCGGCTATTCCCAGGACTACTCCAACGCTATTGTGGAAGCGGTAAAAAAGAAACTTAACAAGCCCGATCTGCAGGTGAAGCTGATCCCGATCACCTCGCAAAACCGTATTCCGCTGTTGCAAAACGGAACCTTCGATTTTGAATGTGGTTCAACGACTAACAACCTTGAGCGCCAGAAACAGGCCGCCTTCTCCGATACGATTTTCGTCGTCGGGACGCGACTGCTGACTAAAAAAGGCGGCGATATTAAAGACTTCCCGGATCTGAAAGGCAAAGCGGTCGTCGTCACCTCCGGGACGACCTCTGAAATTCTGCTGCATAAGCTTAACGAAGAGCAAAAGATGGGGATGCGTATTATTAGCGCGAAAGACCACGGTGACTCGTTCCGCACCCTGGAAAGCGGTCGCGCCGTCGCCTTTATGATGGATGACGCGCTGCTGGCCGGCGAGCGCGCCAAAGCCAAGAAACCGGATAACTGGGAGATTGTCGGTAAACCGCAGTCCCAGGAAGCCTACGGCTGTATGCTGCGTAAAAACGACCCTGAGTTTAAAAAGCTGATGGACGATACCATCGCCCAGGCGCAAACCTCCGGCGAAGCGGAAAAGTGGTTTGATAAGTGGTTTAAAAATCCGATCCCACCGAAAAACCTGAACATGAATTTCGAGTTGTCTGACGAGATGAAAGCCCTGTTCAAAGCACCAAATGATAAAGCGCTTAACTAACTAAAACTAAATGGGACGGGACTCCTGTCCTCTCGATTGTCGCTCAGCACGGACAGACTATAAGCCTGATGGTCGTTCCCCATCGGGCCTGAAACCGCAAATCGCCGGGCAACAATCTTCGAGGGTAGCGCTGCTACCCTTTTTTTTCGGAGTAGATGTATGTCAATAGACTGGAACTGGGGTATTTTTTTACAGGAAGCCCCCTTCGGCAATACCACCTATCTCGGCTGGCTATGGAGTGGTTTTCAGGTCACCGTAGCCCTTTCGATTACCGCCTGGATTATCGCTTTCCTGGTAGGATCTATTTTCGGCATTTTACGTACCGTTCCCAACCGTTTCCTCTCCGGACTGGGCACATTGTACGTAGAACTGTTCCGCAACGTGCCGCTGATCGTGCAATTCTTCACCTGGTACCTGGTGGTGCCTGAACTGTTGCCGGAAGATCTTGGCATGTGGTTTAAGGCGGAACTCGATCCCAATATTCAGTTTTTCCTCTCCTCAATGATCTGTCTGGGACTGTTTACCGCCGCCCGCGTTTGCGAACAGGTGCGCGCCGCGATTCAGTCTCTGCCTCGCGGGCAGAAGAACGCGGCGCTGGCGATGGGGCTAACGCTGCCGCAGGCTTATCGCTATGTCCTGCTGCCGAATGCCTATCGCGTTATCGTACCGCCAATGACGTCAGAGATGATGAACCTGGTGAAAAACTCGGCTATTGCCTCAACCATCGGCCTGGTGGATATGGCGGCGCAGGCAGGCAAACTGTTGGATTACTCGGCGCACGCCTGGGAATCCTTCACCGCCATTACGCTGGCCTATGTGCTGATTAACGCCGTTATCATGCTGGTCATGAGCCTGGTTGAACGCAAAGTCCGCCTGCCGGGCAACGTGGGGAGCAAATAATGTACGAATTTGACTGGAGTTCGATTATCCCCTCACTGCCTTACCTGCTGGCCGGGTTGGTCATCACGCTGAAGATCACCGTCACCGCCGTTGTCGTGGGGATAGTCTGGGGAACCATTCTGGCCGTCATGCGCCTCTCAAGCTTTGCCCCTATCGCCTGGTTTGCTAAAGCGTATGTTAACGTTTTCCGTTCCATCCCGTTGGTGATGGTCTTGCTGTGGTTCTATCTGATTGTACCCGGCTTTCTGCAAAACGTGCTGGGACTATCGCCGAAAACCGATATCCGCCTGATCTCCGCGATGGTGGCATTCTCTATGTTTGAAGCGGCCTACTATTCCGAGATTATTCGCGCCGGTATTCAAAGTATTTCCCGCGGGCAGTCCAGCGCCGCGCTGGCGCTGGGGATGACCCACTGGCAGTCGATGAAGCTCATTATTCTGCCGCAGGCGTTTCGGGCGATGGTGCCGCTGTTGCTTACGCAGGGCATCGTGCTATTTCAGGACACCTCTTTAGTTTATGTACTCAGCCTGGCGGACTTCTTCCGCACCGCGTCGACTATCGGCGAGCGTGACGGAACTCAGGTCGAAATGATTCTGTTCGCCGGCGCCGTTTATTTTGTTATCAGCCTGAGCGCGTCGTTGCTGGTCAGCTATTTGAAGAAAAGGACAGTTTAATGATTACCCTGAAAAATGTTTCAAAATGGTATGGTCACTTTCAGGTGCTGACCGATTGTTCAACAGAAGTGAAAAAAGGTGAGGTGGTGGTAGTCTGCGGGCCATCGGGTTCCGGTAAATCCACGCTGATTAAGACCGTCAATGGTCTGGAACCGGTGCAAAAAGGCGAAATTACCGTTAACGGCATTATTGTGAACGACAAAAAAACCGATCTGGCGAAACTGCGTTCCCGCGTGGGCATGGTATTCCAGCACTTCGAGCTGTTTCCCCACCTGTCGATCATCGAAAACCTGACGCTGGCGCAGGTGAAAGTGCTGAAACGCGATAAGGCCGCCGCCCGCGATAAAGGCCTGAAGCTGCTGGAGCGCGTTGGCCTGTCTGCACATGCCAACAAGTTCCCGGCGCAGCTTTCCGGCGGTCAGCAGCAGCGCGTGGCGATCGCCCGTGCGCTATGTATGGACCCTATCGCCATGTTATTCGATGAACCGACTTCCGCGCTCGATCCGGAAATGATCAACGAGGTACTGGACGTAATGGTCGAGCTGGCGAACGAAGGGATGACCATGATGGTGGTGACGCACGAAATGGGCTTTGCCCGTAAAGTGGCTAACCGGGTGATCTTTATGGATGAAGGTAAAATCGTCGAAGATTCGCCAAAAGAGGAGTTCTTCGCTAACCCCAGTTCCGATCGCGCAAAAGACTTCCTTGCGAAAATCCTGCACTAATCTTCCCGGCGCGCACGTCAGAGTGCGCGCTATCTCACGCTTTACCGCTTCGCTTCTCGAAACGTATCCAGCCGGGCGTTAACCTTGTCACAAAGTACCGCTTACAAGGAGCCACAATGGCACTGCCCATTATTATTGATTGCGATCCGGGTCATGATGACGCGATCGCCCTCGTTCTCGCCCTCGCCTCCCCTGAACTGGAAGTGAAAGCGATCACCTCTTCCGCCGGCAACCAGACGCCGGATAAGACGCTGCGCAACGTGCTGCGGATGCTGACACTGCTCAAACGCCCGGATATTCCGGTGGCGGGCGGCGCGGTGAAACCGCTCATGCGCGAACTGATTATCGCCGATAACGTTCACGGCGAAAGCGGCCTCGACGGCCCGGCGCTGCCCGAGCCGTCATTCGCCCCGCAAAGCGGCACTGCCGTTGAGCTGATGGCAAAAACACTGCGCGAGAGCGCACAGCCGGTCACCATCGTCTCCACTGGCCCACAGACCAACGTGGCGCTGCTGCTGAATAGCCATCCGGAACTGCATACGAAAATCGCCCGCATTGTGATCATGGGCGGCGCGATGGCGCTGGGTAACTGGACGCCCGCTGCGGAATTTAATATTTACGTCGATCCGGAAGCGGCAGAAATTGTCTTCCAGTCAGGCATTCCGGTGGTGATGGCCGGGCTGGACGTCACTCATAAGGCACAGATTCACGCTGCCGATATCGAGCGTTTCCGCAACATCGGCAATCCAATTTCGACGATCGTGGCTGAACTACTCGACTTCTTCTTTGAATATCACAAAGACGAAAAATGGGGATTTATCGGCGCGCCGCTGCACGACCCGTGCACCATCGCCTGGCTGCTCAAGCCCGAGATTTTCACCACCGTTGAGCGTTGGGTTGGCGTGGAAACCCAGGGGAAATACACCCAGGGGATGACGGTGGTGGATTATTATTTTCTGACGGGGAATAAGCCGAATGCGACGGTGATGGTCGATGTAGACCGCCAGGGATTTGTCGATTTGCTGGCGGAACGGCTGCAATACTACGCATAAAGCGCAAAGTAGAATCCAGGGATGAACAGCGATGTTTTGGCGTAACAATAGACCTGAAATCAGCCTGCTACAGCACGACGTAGCCCATATTACGTTTTCAGTACGTAACGGAAAAGCATTGCTTCGTCCCTGCGTTATCCACGATCCCGACTCTGACGCCGGTATTCATACGCTCTCCTGGCATGGCTCGCCGCTGATTCGTTTTTACACTGAAGCCTGGTGCCCAACCTGCGCAGAATTTGTTTATGCTGGTTTTAGCAATGATGATGAAGGCGCCGCGGAGTTTTTATCCTCACTTGCCGAGTGGAATCAGCCAGGAGTCGGGTTGAACGAAGCATTTACCGCCCTGACGCCGCTGTTTTCACTCTTTGCCGATGGCTATTACCGACTGGAGGAACGCGAACTTTATCCCACAGATGGCAACGGACATTTTTTCTGGGCGGTGGGTAACGAAAAACAACCGAATCCCGCGACCACAGGGCAGTGGATTGCTGACGTGGACTATCACTACCAGTCCGGCGAACCCTGTTTTTTACTGCCAGGCCAGCCCCCATCGCGATTTAACCCACAACGCGCCGGGTATTATCGCGATAAGCCAGAGAGCCACGCGCTGGCCTGGTATATGAATGACAGCTGGCTTTGCGTCCTGCTTGATGGTCACCATAAAGCCACCGCCGCCGCGCTGGAAGGCCGGCCCGTGAAGACCTGGGTCATCAGCCAGCCGGTGGCGATGACATGCTACGAGACGCGACAGCAATGCCTGCGATTTTATGACGGCGAGCGCCTGGAAGAAGCCCAGTTTCAGCGCCGCATCCCCCTGAAAATACAGTACGAAAAACTACCGCCATCCCTTTGGGAGGATTACTTTACTCGCCATGACGAACGTTATACCCGCGTCAACTGGCCGAACGCATTGGCTAACTGCGCAACGCATTATCCCGATCTTGCGGCCTGCGCAGATATTATTGCCGCAGGCGATTTGAGCGAAGCCGGCCTCAACAAAATCATGGCGCAAGGGATCACCGAAGAGGGATTTCCCGCCGTACTGTTACGCGCGCTGTTTTATACCCATTCTCCCTTGTTGATTGATTTTGTCCGTTTTCTGACTCGCGCACCCGGTTATGCTTGCCACTACCCGCTGGCGTTTCGTTTACTGGCCCAGAAACGCACGCCACAGGCCGATGCTTTTTTCCTCGATTTCGCCATCAATGATGACGGCGAGCGCCCGGAGTTAACGAATATTATGGATGAATACTTTCGCCAGGCGTGACATTGATAAAGATCACCACGCCAGAGGGTGGTGTTCTTTATTCTATAAACTCTCTTTCCCGATAAATTAAACGCAATGGATAATGCAACGTTAGCGATTGGTATCGATCTCGGTACCACCAATAGTTTAATCGCCGTCTGGCAAGACGGAGCCGCACAATTAATACCTAATAAATTTGGTGAATATTTAACACCATCCATAATTAGTATGGATGAAAATAAGCAAATTCTGGTGGGAAAACCTGCCGCAGCTCGTAAAACATCTCATCCAGATAAAACCGCTGCCTTATTTAAACGTGCAATGGGCAGTAATACTCACTGGCATTTGGGTGAAGAGTCGTTTAATGCGCCGGAATTATCTTCGCTGGTTTTACGCTCGCTGAAAGAAGATGCGGAAGACTACCTTCAGCAGCCAATCAAGGACGTCGTGATCTCGGTTCCGGCTTATTTCAGCGATGAGCAGCGTAAGCATACACGCCTTGCCGCTGAGCTTGCGGGGTTAAACGCCGTGCGCTTGATCAATGAACCCACGGCGGCGGCAATGGCTTATGGCCTGCATACGCAGCAAAACAGCCGTTCGCTGGTTTTCGATCTGGGGGGCGGAACCTTTGATGTGACCGTTCTGGAATACGCTACGCCGATTATCGAAGTTCACGCCTCCGCTGGCGATAACTACCTCGGCGGCGAAGATTTCACGCATTTGTTACTTGATGAAGTGCTGAAACGCTGGAACCTCGATAAATCAGCGCTGACGGATAGCGATCTGGCTGCGCTGTATGCCTGTGTTGAAGCCGCAAAATGCGCCAGCAGCTCCCCGCTGCGCATGAGCTGGCTTTATCAGGAGAGCGTTCTGGAAAGCACGTTTTATGACGATGAGCTGGAAGCCCTGTGGCTACCGTTGCTCAACCGGCTGCGCACGCCCATTGAGCAGGCGCTGCGCGACTCCCGACTCAAACCGGAGCAAATTGACAGCCTGGTGCTGGTCGGCGGCGCGTCACAGATGCCGCTGGTGCAACGCATCGCGGTGCGCTTATTCGGTAAATTGCCCTATCAAAGTTACGATCCCAGCACCATCGTGGCGCTTGGCGCCGCAACTCAGGCCGCCTGTCGCCTGCGCCATGAAGACGTTGAAGAGGTGATCCTCACGGATATCTGCCCCTACTCGCTGGGCGTGGAAGTCAACCGACAGGGAGTGCCTGGTATTTTCTCGCCCATCATTGAACGCAATACCACCGTTCCGGTGTCAAAAGTGGAAACGTACTCCACCATGCACCCTGAGCAGGACTCTATTTGCGTCAGGGTATACCAGGGCGAAAGCCATAAGGTGAAAAATAATATCCTGATTGATTCTTTTGACGTCATGCTGAAGCCGAACGGGCACATTCAGGCCATTGATATTCGTTTTAGCTACGATATTAATGGTCTGCTGGAAGTTGACGTGCTGCTGGAAGACGGCAAGAGTGAATCCAGAATCATCAGTCACAATGCCACCTCACTGACGACGCAGCAAATCGACGCCAGCCGCGAGCGCCTGCAGGCGCTGAAAATTTATCCCCGCGATATGCTGATTAACCGGACGTTTAAAGCACAGTTAGAGGAGCAGTGGTCACGCGCGTTAGGCGATGAGCGCGAAATGCTGGGGGAGATTATTACCGATTTCGACGCGGCGCTGCTGTCTAATGATATGCAGCGCGTCGATGATGTGCGCCGTCGCGCCTGTGAATATCTGGGTATTGACGAGCCGAAAGCGCCGTAACGGCGCTTTCACTGCCCCTGTTCAGAAAAAATGGAAGAATCGATTTAACGCGCAGACAATCAACGCGATCAAACCGACAATCTTCATGATTTTCATCACCCCGCCAGATTCCGCCTGACGGGGTGCTTCGGTTTTCGCTTCAGAAGACAATTTTTTCTCAGCCGCCAGCCTGAGCTCTTCCGCCAGCTCCTTTTTGTCGCGAATATCGCCTGGCTTCATGGCAATTTTAGATGACAATGCCTGCGTTATCAGCGCCTCCAGCGGACAGGCTTGCCCCTCCTCCAGCCGGATCAGCAGGCGAAAAAAGGGCTTTTCTTTGGGAAACGCTTCCAGCACCACCTGCTCCGCCGTCCGGTACAGATCCAACAGCGGCGTTTCGGGTTCCCCCTGGGTACTCAGCCGCGAATTTGCCCACGCCATCGCTTTTCGCTTATAAAACAGGGAGTCAACAAATGAACGCCCCAGCGGTGATAACCTACCGCTGTGCAAAATATCCGCCCACAGTAAACGCGTGCGCGCGCTTTCACCGGGCACATATTCGGCATCCACCATACAGCGCGCTTCGACCGCCATCACCGCCAGCGGGAAGAAATCAGGCCGATGCTGGCGGCACCAGCCCAGCAACAGGTCGTCCGCCTGCGTGGAGGGATAACGCTGCCAGAAATCGCAAAGATCGGCCAACAGGCTTTCCCCTTCACCGCAGAGCAAACGCTGTTTGCACAGGTAATAGTGCGCATCTTCGTTATCCGGCTCCGCGGCCTGCCAGCGACGAGCAATATCGACCAGTTCCGCCATGCCCCACTGCTCGGCGCTAAACCAGTGTAATAGTTTACGATGCAGCTGTTTATCATCGGGAATTATCCAGGCTCCCTGAACCTGCAGAGCGTCGGCAAAATGTTCGGGATAAAAGCGCCAGATACTCTCAAGCTTAAAAAAATAGGCGTCAGTTTGGTCTTGAACAACAAGAGGCAATTTGGCCAGATTTAGCAGATCAAACGCATCGCCCCGCTTTACGGTCTCCAGAAATGCTTCCAGCTCTTCTCCCTCAGCATCATCGTCTGCTTCCTGCGGCTGCCAGTTCAGACGCTGCGCCAACAATGCCAGGCAAGACAGCGAGATCGTTTCCGTTTTCATGGCGATGTCGCACAACTGCCAGCGCAGCTTATCTATCTCATCCATTGAACACTGGTTCAATTGCTGAATAAATTTCTGCCATGCCGAGGGCTGAAAGCGATCGCGCTCTGATGCCAGCAATTCCCTGAACGCCACCAGTATTTCATGTTCGTCGCCCACCTCTTCCGTTTTTGCGTCCTCCGCAGGCGAGGCGGCCCAGTGCTGCGCTTCTTCATAGGCCTGGCGCAATCGCTTAAAACCCTGCGGATCGCTCTCAGGGTGGAATGAGGGCAACAGGGCAAGATAAGCCTGACGGATACATTCCAGATCGGTGGTAGGTTCAATGCCCAGGATTTCCCAACAGATATTCATAAATCGCTCACTCCTTTAAGCGTTTCCGGGCATGTCGGTTGTTCGTTGAGCGGACGCCACGGTAGCTGCGCATAATAACTCTCTGTCGTAGAGGCCAGTTCATTAAACATCCGCGCGCCTGAAGCGTCGTACTTTAGGTGAGCGAAATATGCCTGTATGGTGTCCCCTTTAGCCTGCCAGTACAGCCGACCCAACGAATAGGCGGCAAAATATTGCGTCCAACCGTCGTAAAAATAGTACGCCCGCGCATAGATACGCGATTGCAGCCACAGGCTTTCCTCTTCCGTCAGCCATTGATTCAACACCCCCATCCGGCATAAAAACCCCATACGCACATAGTCCCAGGCTTTAATGCCGCCACGCCCGCAGCATAGTGCGGTTTCGGCAACAAATCGCGCATAAATCTGGCCCTGTTCGCTAAGCTGTGCGGTGAATTCGCGCCATTGATGAGGAGATAGCGTAAACCAGCGGATATAAAAGGGAGCCAAATCTGCCGCATGACCGTCGTCCGTCATTCGATAGATGGTTTGAATAAGATCTTCACGATTATCAATCCCCCATGAATCGGAGAGATCGACAGCAGGAATTCCGGTATACATTGCTGGAGAGGTATGCGAAGGCTCATTGCCGATATATAGCACCTCCATCGGCGTGGAGAGCGCAAAAAGTAAATATTGTTCTTCCTTGTCCATATTCGATATCCCTAATGCATAAACTGGCGTAATACATGGCCGACAACGCCAATAAATAAAATGATTTTAATCACCTGCCAGAGGCCAAAGCCGCCGCCAGATTCCTCCGTACTCGGCGAAGTCACCGTCGTCACCGGTTCTTCATCTGCGACTACAGCTTCACACGGTGTGGCGACAGCCGCAGCCCGCCCCAGCAACCCGCGAATAACCAGCGCTTCCAACGGGCAGATATCCGGCGCATCAAGCTTCGTTACCAGACTCTGTAACAATGCCGCTGACGGCTCCTCGGCGCACGCCAGGCTATCCGCCACCTGATACAACAGCCAGTATGGATGCTGGCTATGCGCCTCACTCACCGCTGGCGCGCCATAATTCAAACGCCGCGCAATAAAACTTTCGCTTAGCGGCGATAATGCGCCGCTGTGCAGCGCCTCGGCCCACAGCAAGCAGGAACGAGCGCTTGAGCCGGGAATATACAGCAGCTGTTCAGCGTTAATATCCACCTGCTCACGCCCCTCAACCGCCATCACCAGCAGCGGGAAAAAGTCCGGTCGATGCTGACGGCACCAGCGCAGCAACAGATCGTCAAGCTGGGTAGAAGGATGCGCCCACCACTGCGCGTAAAGTTCTGGCAGCAGGCTATCGCCTTCACCGCAAAATACGCGCTGGGCTAAGTAGTAATAACCCGGCGTTGCGTTATCGGGTTCGGCTTCCTGCCATGCCAGGGCGACAGGCAGCAGCTCCGCAATACCCCAGTGCAAGGTGCTGAACCAGCGTAACAGACGTCGTTGAAAGCGTAGATTGTCCGGGATAATCCAGGCGCCGTGCTGCGCCATAAGTTGGGCGAAATAGAGAGGATGCTCGAAAAAGGTGTTGTCCAGGGCATCATAAAAAGCAATGGTCTGGTTTTGTACCGCCACTGGCAAATGCAGCAATAGCGAATAATCAAACAGGTCGCCACGGCGGATTTCAAACAAAAGATCCTCCACCTCCTCGGCATCGACATCTCGATTATCACTCCCCTGTTCCCAGGCCAGGCGATCTGACAGCAGTTTCAGACACGAGTACGAAATAGGAAAGGTCTTCATCGCGATAGCGCACAGCCACCAGCGCGATTTTTCGACCTGTGAAATCGATAATTTATTGATCTGTTGGATAAACTCCTGCCATGCCTGCGGCTGAAAGCGCCGTTCGCCATCCGCCAGCAAATCACCGAATATCTCCCTGAGATAATTCACCCACGGGGTATCGGGATCCTCATCAACCACCGTAATGGCGGGCGATGTTGTCCCCTGCAATGCATTCTCATAGGCTTCTCGCAATTGCTTGAAACCCTGCGGATCGGTTTCCGGATGAAATGACGGCAGCAGCGCCTGATAAGCCTGACGAATGGCGTCGGTATCCGTGGTGGCCTCAATGCCAAGGACTTGCCAACAGGTTTTCATAGATCGCTCACCTCCTGAAGCGTGTCCGGGCATTCAGGGTAATGGGGCAGGTAGCGCCACGGCAGCGTGGCGTAAAAACTGTCCTTCCCGGCGATCAGCTTATTCATCATACGTCGCCCCGCGTCATCAAACTCCTTACGGGCGAATGTCTCGCGTAGCAGCGGTAGGTTATCGCAATGCCGTAACTGCCAGTACAAACGCCCGGTGTAATAGGCGCTGAAATATTGCAACCAGCCGGAATAATAGCTGAGCGCGCGAAGCTGTATCCGCGACTGCAGCCACAGGCTCTCCTCTTCCGTCAGCCATTCATTGAGCACGCCCATGCGGCAGAGAAACCCCATCCGCACATAATCCCAGCAGCGAATACCGCCTTCGCCGCAACACACGGCGGTATCAGCGACGAATCGGGCATAAATGCGATCTCCCTCGTCCAGCGCGTCGGTATACTCCTGCCACTCCTGCGGCGCATACCTGAACCAGCGGCGATATAGCCATTCCAGTTGCGTGGCATGACCGTCATCCGTCATGCGGGAAATGGTCTGAAGCAGTTCATCACGATTTTCAATACCCCACGACGATTCAAGATCGAAACGTTTTATCCCTAAATACATTTTCGGTGACGAATGTGAAGGTAAACAGTCCTCGTTCAATACTTCCATCGGCGAGGAAAGTGCAAAGAGTAAATATTGTGATTCTTTATCCATAATAAATCGCCAAAATATATTCACACCACAAATAAAAACGCAATTGAAAACTAAAATAGAGTACAACAAAGCCAAATCGCAATATATTATTAATCTAAAAAACAATGGCGGGATAAATTAAAAAATGAATCATTCCATAACCAGTCATCCCTGCGACAACGTATCTTTAGCACAATTAACCGAACTGGCGCAGTCAGGAAATAGTGAAGCTCAATATATATTAGGCCGTTTATATAATGACGAACGTATAGATGGCAGCGAAGAGGATAAGCTCTCTTTTTATTGGCTACAGCAGGCGGCCGAGCAAGGGCATTGCGAGGCGCAATATTGGCTCGGCTTACGATACAAAGACACGCCTACCGACATGAAAGATAATACGCTGGCTTTATTCTGGTCAGAAAAAGCCGCACAGCAAGGACACCGCCACGCTTTCAACATATTAGGCTGGGTTCAGGAAGGAGAAACCGGGATGGCGCCAGATTATGCCCAGGCCGTTGCCTGGTATCGCAAAGGAGCAGAACAGAGCCACAACCTTGCGCAATATAATCTCGGGAGAATGTATCGTTCAGGAACTGGCGTAGAGCAAAATGATACACAGGCACTCTACTGGTTTAAACAGGCAGCATTACAAGGCCATTGCGCCAGCCAGGAAAGACTGGCGTATATGTATGGCAATGGGAAAGGATGTCGGAAAAATTTATCCCTTGCCGCTCTTTGGTACAAGAAGAGCGCGCTACAAGAGAGCAGCTACTCGCAATATCAGATGGGCTATTGTTATTACATCGGAGAAGGTATCAAACAAGATTACCAGCAGGCAATATACTGGTTTCGAAAAGCGGCAGACCAGGGTGACGATGGTGCCTATAACAGTATCGGCTGGATGTACAAATGCGGTCATGGCGTCGAGCAAAATTATTCGCTAGCACTGGAATGGTTCCACAAATCAGCAGAATGTAACAATTCATCGGGCTGGTACAACCTCGGATGCATGTACAGAGATGGACACGGTACCGCACAAGACCTACAACAAGCGCTCTACTGGTTCAAAAAAGCACAGCCCACGGGCAAATGGAACGTCGATGAAGAGATCCGCAAACTGGAAGCCCAACTGCACGCTTAACATGGCGGACGGCAACCGTCCGCTCACGATAATGAACCTTACGGCTCAAACGGCCTGCGCTGGAACTGATCGTGGCCACACTTCGGGCAGAGCGGCAACACATCCGGCGTGTAAACCGCCAGATGATAGTGGCATTTCTCGCACACCAGATTCCCCAATCCCACCACTTCGCCACTATGATACACTCCGTGGTGATTCAAATCCTGGAATACCTCGCGCCATTCCAGCTGGGTTTTGTCGGTAATGTCCGCCAGTTCCTGCCAGAGACTCTCTTTAATCACCCGTAAGAAGACGCTATCGTCCTGGCTCTCTTCGTAGCTCATGGCGAACTCTTCCAGATCGCGTCTGACAGCGCGCGTCAGTTCGTCCACCTCGGTTCGCGTTAACTCCCCTGTTTGCATCACGCGCTGGCGCGCCTGCTCCACCAGCGCATCAATGTCGCGCTCGCCATTGCGTAAACGCTCGCTTAATGAGGCCACCAGTTCACGGTAATATTGAGCAACCTTGTTCATCACTTCACCTCTTGGATCGTTAACTGCCTATAATAATAGACGTTATTTGCGTTACGCTTTGCAAGGCTGCCCACAGAGTCTGTAAATTCTTGTCAGGCCGACTCGCGTATCCAGCGCGTCAGCGAGGTACGATCGACATTTAACCGTTTCGCCACTAACGATTTATTATCCCTTTCCGCCTCTAATAATTTTCTCAAAATACGCAGGCGAATCGTTTTATAATCGCCAGCCAGCATCTGGCAGTCGTGGCAGGTAGTTGGCTCGCGTCGGCTCCCCTCTTCCAGATCGTCCAGCAAGAGGCGACCCTCATCCAGCGTTGCCGGGGAGTGATCAATAGAGAGTACCAGCCGTTCGATAATATTGCTTAACTGCCTGACGTTTCCGGGCCAGGCGAAGCGCTGAAGCTCCTGCCACAGCGCCGGGGTTAACGTTAGTGCCGGGCGTTTATAATGCTGGCTGAAACTAGTAAGCAGCGACAGGCCGATGGCTTTGATATCCTCCGGACGTTTGCGTAGCGGGATGGTGGTCACTTTTAATACGTTAAGCCGATAGTAAAGATCTTCGCGAAATGTCCCGTCCGCAATGAGCTTCGTTAACGTCTGATTGGTCGCCGCAATCACGCGAATATCAACAGGTATCATCTGGTCTGAGCCCAGCCGCATAATCTGCCGCTCCTGCAATACCCGTAATAAGCGCGTCTGTAGCGGTTTATCCAGCTCGCTAATCTCATCCAGAAAAATGGTACCGTGGTGCGCTAATTCAAACAGGCCTATTTTGCCTTTCGGCGACGCGCCGGTAAATGCGCCGGCGACATAGCCAAAGAGTTCGCTCTCCAGAATCTGAGGGGCCATCGCGCCGCAGTTAATGGCGACAAACGGGCCGTTGACGCGTTGGCTGGCATTATGAATACTTTGCGCCAGCACCTCTTTTCCCGTCCCGCTTTCGCCATTAATTAAGATAGTCGCGTCCGTACCGGCATAATTTTTAATGATCGCCAGACGACGCAGCATTTCCGGGTTTTCGGTAAGCAGATCGTCGAAATGATAGCGGGCGCTCAAGCCACGGCGAGACAATTCCTGGCGGCGAACATGATGTTCCGCCCCCTGTAAACTGGAGACGGTTTGCATCGTCAACACCACCCGGCTTAACTGTCTGGCCGCAAATACCGGATACAGATTAACCACCATCGCGCCTTGCGGCGTATCGACGACTTTCGCGCTGACGGTTTTTCCCTCACGTAATGTATGTCGCTCCTGGTGCAATACCTGTTTCAGGAAAGATGCGTCATAAATTTCACCGGAGGCGTTAATTTTAAAAAGTTGGCTCGCATATTTATTGTAATGCAGTAACGCGCCGGTATCATCAAGCGTGATAACAGCTTTATCAAACTGATCGAGAATCAGCTGCAGATGATGGCGCTCCAGTAATTGGCTGCGAAAAGCCAGATATAATGAGCGGGCTTCTTCCAGAGCTTCGGTTATTGAGGCGGGGCTGGAATCAAGTAAACGGAATTGCGAGCCCAGCGGTGAAAAATAATCCTGACAAACGGTATCGCCAACAATGCAATCTAATGGCGTGGACGCTAATTGCCGCTTCAGGCAAGAAATCGTTTCTTTATCATTTCCCTGTAAGGTAAAAATTTTATAGTTAATATTTAACTGTTCCGCTACGCGCGCGCATCCTTTGATCACACTGGAAAAGCCGACAATACCGACAGTGCCTTTTTGTCCTTTAAAAGGGATAAGCGCATCAAGAATGTCGTAGCCGGACATTTTAATTTCGACTACCGGTAATTTACTGTGCTTTTTTAATATTTCCGCACAGCCGCCACGACTAATCAGTACCTGGTGCCCACGGGACTCTAATAAAGGTAGCTCATCCAGGATACGATTAAGCGTCGTTTGATGAATAGTGACGGCGTAATCCAACTGCGCGACCAGCGCCTCGGCAGCCTTTGCCAGTTGCGGGTAAGGAGAGACAAAACAGAGAGGAGATGCGGCTATATCTTTCGTCTTATTCATCACTCACCATCCTGTTGGTTTATGAACGGGCGAGACCGCCCGTCGTGATTTATTTTCCGCCGAAACGCTAACCGCCTGCGGCGGCTGGGTTCAGTTTACGATCGTAGCGTTTTTTTATCCATACGGTCAGGAAGGGGGCGCACAGAGCGGTAATAATCGTCGAGGCCGCCACCTGCGCCGCCGCCGTCGACGCCAGGTCGGTAAAATGCGGATCGAGCAGCGCGATTGCCGCTGGCGTCGCGACAGCGTTGCCAGAGGTGGTGGATACCGCCGCGCCTGCCACGCCGCTGCCTCCCGTCAGACGATCGGCGAAAATATTAAAAAATCCGCCAATCGCCACCGTCATGAGTCCCAGTAAAATGCCTGAAGAACCTGCCGTGATAAGTCTTGCGAAATCAATACCGTATCCTAACCCAAAGGCAAAAAAGGGAATCGTTACCACGCTGCCCTGTTTAAGAAACTTGCGCATGTCCTCATCCAGATTGCCCAAAATCATGCCAATGATAATGGGAATAATAACCGCCACCAGATTCATAAAGGGTATCGACACCATGCCTGCCGACCCTAACGCCAGCATGGTGAAAAAGGGACCATCGTTCAACGATATTACCGCAATCGCGCCGCCGTCGGTTTCATCGCCGTACTCCCCCACCAACGCGGCATATAACCCACTGTTCGAGTTGGTCATCGCCGAAATAATCGCTAAAGCCGACAGACCTAATAACCCATCCGGGCCGCAAAATTTTCCGACCAGAATGCCAATAATCACGCCGCTGGCAAATTTCGCAAAGGTGATCGCAGCGCCTTTTTTCAGCGCTTTCGGCGCGGCTTTAAACTGGATATCCGCGCCCATACAGACTAAAAACATGCCTAAAATCGCCATTGCGCCATGCGAAATAGAGGTGACAAAACCGCCTATTTCCAGCGCCTCCGGCGCAAAGGTTTTAAACAATGCGCCGATGATTAGCGGTACAACCATCATACCACCAGGAAAACGTTCCAGTGTTTTTTTAATTTTCATAGCTTATTCCCAGGAGATAACCGGACAGCTTGTGCTGCCCGATTTGGTATCAGAACGTCGGCGCGATCTTATAAATAGAGAATTCGTTATGACCTAAATCTTCTGATTTAGTCGTTTTCCCATTCGCGACGCGTAAAATTTCCTGATAAATTTCCTCGCCCATTTGCGTAATAGAAGCCTCGCCAGACATAATGGCGGACACATCAATATCAATATTGTCCTGCATCATTTCCCACGTTGCTTTATTACCCGTAATTTTTATTACCGGCGCTATTGGGTTACCGGCAGGCGTTCCGCGACCCGTAGTAAAAATAACGATCTGCGCTCCACCCGCCACCATGCCGGAAATAGATTCAATATCCTGCCCCGGGGTATCCATAATCCACAGGCCCGGATGCGTTGGACTATCGGCATATTCCAGGACGCCCTGTAACGGCGCATGACCTGCTTTATGCATACAGCCTAACGATTTTTCTTCAATGGTAGTCAACCCGCCTTTAATATTGCCCGGCGTCGGCTGTCCCCCGCGAATATCCTCGCCCAGCGCTTTTGCTCGCGCCTCGCAGCCGACCACTAAATCAATAAGCTGTTGACCAACCTCCGGCGTCACCGCGCGTTTCGCCATCACATGCTCGGCGCCAATAAATTCCGTCGTTTCAGAAAGAATTGAGCTTCCGCCGCAGCGTATCAGCTTATCCGAGGCGACCCCGCAGGAAGGGTTAGACGCCAGCCCCGATGTCGTATCTGACCCGCCGCACTCCATCGCCAGCAGCAGCTCGCTAACCGGTGCTTGCTGCGGTTTTTGCATGGAGAGTTGTTGCGCATAGTCGCGGGCCAGCGAAATCCCTCTGGCCTGACATTTAAGCGTGCCGCCCTCTTCCTGAATGGTGATGCAGGAGGTCGGTTTGCCAAATGCGGTAATCTCTTCTGCGATGCGCAGCGGCTCCGCGCCTTCACAGCCTAAGCCCACAACCACAATAGCGCCGACGTTGGGATTATTCGCCACATTAATCAATGTCTTTTCCGTCAGACGCGCATCGCCTGCCACCTGGCAGCAGCCAAAATCGTTATTCACCCATGTCGCGCCTTTTACCTGCCGGGCAATATCCTGGGCAACTTTATTCGCACAAACGCTGGTAGGTAAAATCAGTACATAATTACGGATGCCAAAACGGCCGTCAGGGCGGCGGAACCCCAAAAAAGTCTCATTGCTCATAATCATTTTCCCTTGTTTTATATTATTTCCAGTCACCACGTCCGCGTTCACTTTCCACATTGTGGACGTGCACATAGTCGCCACTTTTTATTTCCTGAGTGGCGCGGCCAATGGATTCGCCATATTTATAAACTTCGCCATGAAAAGGCACATCGCAGATGGCGAATTTGTGACCAAATGGCACATCCTGATGTAACACAACGCTTATCTCGCGTTCGCCAATGAACATTGTGGCGGTTTCGCCGGCCTTGAGCGCCGTAATAGCCGTCGCGACGCAATCCTGAGGGTGAATCACCACTGCATTTTTTTTCACGATTAACTCCTTTGCTTTAGTCCTGTCTTCCCTAATCAAAAGACGTGCCACTTTTTAACAACATGATTTATATGACTTTATTTTCATGAGATGATCTGGCGATGACAGGAACTGCGGTAATTTGCCTCAGTCGTGTCGCATTTTGCGTCACCTGCTCATGGACGCCTGGCGCGACAAATGTTCTACCCCCTGTTTTGACGTGCGTGTTTGGGCTATGCTATGCGGATCTAAACACCACCTCTAAAGCTACATTTGTAGCTGTATCGAAAACAGGACTACTGGCTGCCATGCAAGAGCAATACCGCCCGGAAGAGATAGAATCCAAAGTACAGCTTCACTGGGATGAGAAGCGCACATTTGAAGTGACCGAAGACGAGAGCAAAGAGAAGTATTACTGCCTGTCGATGCTTCCCTATCCTTCTGGCCGACTACACATGGGCCACGTACGTAACTACACCATCGGCGACGTGGTTGCCCGCTACCAGCGTATGCTGGGCAAAAACGTGCTGCAGCCAATCGGCTGGGACGCCTTCGGCCTGCCGGCGGAAGGCGCGGCGGTGAAGAACAACACCGCGCCGGCACCGTGGACGTACGACAACATCGCGTATATGAAAAACCAGCTCAAAACGCTGGGTTTTGGCTATGACTGGAGCCGTGAAATCGCGACCTGCACCCCGGAATACTACCGTTGGGAACAGAAGTTCTTCACCGAGCTGTATAAAAAAGGCCTGGTGTACAAGAAGACTTCTGCCGTTAACTGGTGCCCGAACGATCAGACCGTTCTCGCCAACGAACAGGTGATCGACGGCTGCTGCTGGCGTTGCGACACCAAAGTTGAGCGTAAAGAGATCCCACAGTGGTTTATCAAAATCACCGCTTACGCAGACGAGCTGTTGCGCGATCTGGATAAGCTGGACCACTGGCCTGATACCGTAAAAACGATGCAGCGCAACTGGATTGGCCGCTCTGAAGGTGTGGAAATCACCTTCGATGTGAAGGGTTACGATAACACCCTGACCGTCTATACCACCCGTCCGGATACCTTTATGGGCGCCACCTACCTGGCAGTGGCCGCCGGTCATCCGCTGGCGCAAAAAGCGGCGGCGAACAACGCCGAGCTGGCGGCGTTCATCGACGAATGCCGTAACACCAAAGTGGCCGAAGCCGAAATGGCGACCATGGAGAAAAAAGGCGTCGACACCGGCTATAAAGCGATTCATCCGTTAACTGGCGAAGAGATCCCGGTCTGGGCGGCAAACTTTGTGCTGATGGAGTACGGCACTGGCGCGGTGATGGCCGTTCCTGGTCACGATCAGCGCGACTACGAATTTGCCTCCAAATACGGTTTGACCATCAAGCCGGTGATTCTGGCCGCCGACGGTTCCGAGCCGGATCTTTCCGAACAGGCGCTGACCGAAAAAGGCGTGCTGTTTAACTCCGGCGAGTTCGACGGTCTGGCCTTTGAAGCGGCGTTTAACGCCATTGCCGATAAACTGGCGGAAAAAGGCGTCGGCGAACGTAAAGTGAACTATCGTCTGCGTGACTGGGGCGTTTCCCGTCAGCGTTACTGGGGCGCGCCGATCCCGATGGTCACCCTGGAAGACGGCACCGTGCTGCCGACGCCGGAAGATCAACTGCCGGTTATTCTGCCGGAAGATGTCGTCATGGACGGCATCACCAGCCCGATTAAAGCCGATCCTGAGTGGGCGAAAACCACCGTTAACGGTATGCCGGCGCTGCGTGAAACCGACACCTTCGACACCTTTATGGAATCGTCATGGTACTACGCGCGTTACACCTGCCCGCAGTATCAGGAAGGAATGCTGGATTCGAAAGCGGCAAACTACTGGCTGCCGGTCGACATCTACATCGGCGGTATTGAACATGCCATCATGCACCTGCTCTACTTCCGCTTCTTCCATAAGCTGATGCGCGATGCGGGCATGGTCACCTCTGACGAGCCGGCTAAACAGTTGCTGTGCCAGGGCATGGTACTGGCGGATGCGTTCTATTATGTCGGCGAGAACGGCGAACGTAACTGGGTTTCGCCAGTTGACGCTATCGTCGAGCGCGATGAAAAAGGCCGCATTGTCAAAGCAAAAGACGCAGCGGGTCATGAGCTGGTCTACACTGGCATGAGTAAAATGTCCAAGTCGAAAAATAACGGTATCGACCCGCAGGTAATGGTTGAACGTTATGGCGCGGACACGGTACGCCTGTTTATGATGTTCGCTTCTCCGGCGGATATGACTCTGGAATGGCAGGAGTCCGGCGTAGAAGGCGCAAACCGCTTTATTAAACGCGTCTGGAAGCTGGTTTACGAACACACCGCTAAAGGTCCTGTCGCGGCGCTGAACGTCGATGCGCTGAGCGAAGATCAAAAAGCGCTGCGTCGCGATGTGCATAAAACCATTGCCAAAGTGACCGATGATATCGGCCGCCGTCAGACGTTCAACACCGCCATTGCGGCGATCATGGAGTTGATGAACAAACTGGCGAAAGCCCCGCAGGAAGGCGAACAAGACCGCGCACTGCTTCAGGAAGCGCTGCAGGCCGTCGTGCGTATGCTTAACCCGTTCACGCCGCACGTCTGCTTTACCTTGTGGCAGGAGCTGGGTGGCGAAGGCGATATCGACAACGCGCCGTGGCCGGTAGCCGACGAGCAGGCAATGGTGGAAAACACCACGCTGGTTGTCGTGCAGGTTAACGGTAAAGTTCGCGGTAAGATCACCGTTGCGGTGGATGCCACCGAAGAACAGGTGCGTGAACGTGCAGGCCAGGAACATCTGGTGGCAAAATATCTTGATGGCGTTACCGTGCGTAAAGTGATTTACGTTCCGGGTAAACTCCTCAATCTGGTTGTTGGCTAAGCGCGGGAGGAAGCGTGCGATATCTGGTAACACTGTTGTTATCTCTGGCGGTGCTGGTCACCGCCGGATGCGGCTGGCATCTGCGTAGCACTACGCAGGTTCCGGCTTCAATGAAAACGATGATCCTCGATTCCGGCGATCCGAACGGTCCGCTAAGTCGTGCGGTACGTAATCAGTTACGGCTGAATAACGTAAACCTGCTTGATAAAGACACAACGCGCAAAGACGTTCCGTCTCTGCGGCTTGGAACGGTGACTATTTCGCAGGATACGGCGTCAGTGTTCCAGGACGGCCAGACGGCGGAATATCAGATGGTAATGACCGTCAATGCCTCGGTATTGATTCCGGGCCATGACATCTATCCTATCAGCACGAAAGTGTACCGTTCGTTCTTCGATAACCCGCAGATGGCGTTGGCGAAGGATAACGAGCAGGCCATGATCGTTCAGGAGATGTACGACAAAGCCGCTGAACAGCTGATTCGTAAGCTGACCAGCGTCCGCGCGGCGGATATTCAGGCGACGAAAGAGGAGGCTACCGCCGACAATGAGACGGCGGCGCCCGCCTCTACGCCAGCACGCGTCTCCACTACGCTGAGTAACTAATGATCAGGTTGTATCCTGAACAACTCCGCGCGCAGCTCAATGAAGGGCTGCGTGCGGCATATCTGCTATTGGGCAACGATCCGCTGCTGCTGCAGGAAAGTCAGGACGCTATTCGTCTGGCGGCTGCGTCGCAAGGCTTCGAAGAGCACCACGCTTTTACTCTCGATCCCAGTACCGACTGGGGATCGCTTTTCTCACTCTGCCAGGCGATGAGCCTGTTCGCCAGCCGTCAAACGCTGGTGCTGCAACTGCCGGAAAACGGGCCTAACGCGGCAATGAACGAGCAACTCGCCACCCTGAGCGAGCTGCTGCATGACGACCTGTTATTAATAGTACGCGGAAACAAGCTCACCAAAGCGCAGGAAAACGCCGCCTGGTATACCGCGTTGGCAGACCGTAGCGTTCAGGTCAGTTGTCAGACGCCGGAGCAGGCGCAGCTTCCCCGCTGGGTGGCCGCCAGAGCGAAAGCACAGAATTTGCAACTGGATGACGCCGCGAACCAACTGCTGTGCTATTGCTATGAGGGCAATCTGTTGGCGCTGGCGCAGGCGCTGGAACGGCTGTCGCTGCTTTGGCCTGACGGTAAGTTAACGCTTCCTCGCGTGGAGCAGGCCGTCAATGACGCCGCCCACTTTACCCCTTTCCACTGGGTGGATGCGTTACTGATGGGGAAAAGCAAACGCGCGCTGCATATCCTGCAACAGCTACGCCTTGAAGGCAGCGAACCGGTTATTCTGCTGCGCACCCTCCAGCGAGAGCTGCTGCTACTGGTAAATCTCAAACGTCAGTCCGCGCATACGCCGTTACGCGCGCTGTTTGATAAACACCGGGTCTGGCAAAACCGTCGCCCCATGATCGGCGACGCGTTGCAGCGTCTCCATCCTGCACAGCTTCGCCAGGCCGTGCAGTTACTGACGCGTACAGAAATTACGCTCAAACAGGATTATGGTCAGTCGGTATGGGCAGACCTTGAAGGGCTGTCGCTCCTGCTCTGCCATAAGGCGCTGGCAGACGTATTTATTGATGGGTGATATGAAATCGTTACAGGCTTTATTCGGCGGCACCTTTGATCCGGTGCATTATGGACATCTTAAACCTGTTGAAACGCTGGCGAATCTGATCGGCTTATCGCGGGTGATTATTATGCCTAACAATGTGCCGCCGCATCGCCCCCAGCCGGAAGCCTCCAGCGCGCAGCGTAAATATATGCTGGAGCTGGCTATCGCCGATAAGCCGCTTTTTACGCTGGATGAACGCGAGCTACAGCGAAACGCGCCCTCTTACACTGCGCAAACGTTGAAAGCATGGCGCGAAGAACAGGGTCCCGAAGCGCCGCTGGCGTTTATTATCGGCCAGGACTCTCTGCTTAACTTCCCCACCTGGCATGATTACGACACCATCCTTGATAACACTCACCTGATCGTTTGTCGTCGTCCGGGCTACCCCCTTGAAATGACGCAGGCGCAACACCAGCAGTGGCTGGAACAGCATCTGACCCATACGCCGGACGATCTGCACCAGTTGCCAGCCGGTAAAATTTACCTGGCAGAAACGCCATGGCTTAATATCTCCGCAACCCTCATCCGCGAACGGCTGGAAAAAGGCGAGTCCTGCGACGATCTGTTGCCGGAAAACGTGCTGAACTACATCAATCAGCAGGGGTTATACCGGTAAGCACATTGCGCAGCGCCGACAGCAGACGCTCGTTTTGCGCAGCGCTGCGTATCGCCACACGATAATAGCGGCTGTCCAGCCCCGGGTAGTTAGCGCAGCTACGGATTAAAATCCGCTGCATCAGCAACCGTCGCTGCAGGTCAATATCCTCTCGCTCACAGCGTAACAACAGATAGTTTGCCCGCCCGGGATAAATCGTCAGCAGGGGGAGCTGACAAAGCGCCTGATAAAACCGGGCGCCCTCCTCCCGTAACCAATGCCAGGTCGCCTGTTGCCAGGCGCTATCCTGTAACGCTACCTCACCGGCCAGCGCCGCCAGCGCGTTAACCGACCACGGCATTTGTTGGCGACGCATCCGCGCTACCGCCGCGTCATCGCTATTGACGAGATATCCCAACCGCAGGCCGGGAATGGCATAAAATTTGGTCAGCGAACGCAGCACCCAGATATGCGGATTATCTTTAAGAGCAGGAATAAAGCCCGTCTCATGCGGAATAAAATCGATAAACGCTTCATCCAGGATCAGGTTAATGTTCAGCGATTTGCAGCGATCGGCAATGGCCTGTAATAACTGCCGCTCCGGCAGCAGGCCGGTAGGATTATTGGGCGTACACAGAAACAGGCAGTCCAGATCGGGCGTCAACGCCTCAAGAATGGCATCGGTAAGCTGCCAGCCATCCGCTTCGCGTAGAGACCAGCGACGAATTTCACAGCCACTTTGCGCCAGCGCCCGGCCATACTCCGCGAAACCTGGCGTGACAATCATTGCACGACGCGGTTTAAGACCGCTCGCCACGGTAAAGATTGACTCCGTCTCGCCATTTCCCGCCAGTATCCACGATGCCGGCACCTGATGATGACGCGCCAGCGCCTGGTGCAAATGAAAATAATCGGCGTCCGGGTAGCGCTCAATGCAGTCCAGATTGTCGATAAGCGCGCGTTTCACGCTGACAGGCATACCCAGCGGATTAATGTTTGCGCTAAAATCCAGTAACTGGTCAGGCGAGATGCCCAACACCGTCGCGGCTTCCCGAATATTACCGCCATGCGCGCTGTTGAATAACGCCATTATGCCTCCGGCCAAAAAACGCTATTTTAGTGAAAAAAACGTTGCGCAATCAGGGGCATTATCATGTTTTGCGCATTTAACCTCATGAGGAATACCATGCGATTGTGGCTGGTGCGTCATGGCGAAACCGAGGCCAATGTCGCCGGGTTGTATAGCGGACATGCTCCCACGCCGTTAACGGAAAAAGGGATTGGTCAGGCGAAAACGCTACATACTTTATTGCGCCACGCGCCATTTGACCGGGTGTTATGCAGCGAGCTGGAGCGCGCGCGCCATACCGCCCGGCTCGTACTGGAGGGCCGGGATGTGCCGCAACACATCTTACCTGAGCTTAATGAGATGTACTTCGGCGACTGGGAAATGCGCCATCACCGCGACCTCACCCATGAAGATGCCGAAAGCTATGCCGCCTGGTGTACGGACTGGCAGAATGCGGTTCCGACCAATGGCGAGGGTTTTCAGGCTTTTACCCGGCGCGTAGAGCGCTTTATCTCGCGACTCGACGCGTTTAGCGATTGCCAGAACCTGCTGATCGTCAGCCATCAGGGCGTACTCAGCCTGTTGATTGCCCGTCTGCTCGCAATGCCCGCCGCCTCGCTATGGCATTTCCGGGTAGAACAGGGATGCTGGAGCGCAATCGACATATGCGAAGGGTTCGCCACCCTGAAAGTATTAAATAGTCGTGCCGTCTGGCGGCCTGAGTGATGAATTTTCCGTTTTTTCTCGCCGCAGCGGTTTCGCCCATTGACAGCCCCCGACAGGCTGTTATTCTCCGCAGCCAGGCTTTTTTCACCTTGCAGAGCTTTGCAGAAATTGTTTTACAAAAATGGCGATGCTTTCTGTGACGTGGGATGGGATGATAATCTGGTTTTAAACGCCGATCCGGCGACATAAGTCCCGGTATCGCCGCTGATTCAGGTATACTACACGGCGTCCCGCCGGAAGGTTAGCGTTAACTCGCAACGCCTTACCGGTCCAGCCTGTTGGCCTTTTTTCTATCGTTATAACGCAATTATTCACCCAGGGGGAAAACTTGCAGGGTAAAGCACTCCAGGATTTTGTTATCGACAAAATTGATGACCTGAAAGGTCAGGACATCATCGCCTTAGATGTTCAGGGTAAATCCAGTATCACCGACTGTATGATTATTTGTACCGGCACCTCCAGCCGTCACGTTATGTCTATTGCCGACCACGTGGTGCAGTCGTCGCGCGCGGCCGGTATGCTGCCGTTGGGCGTCGAAGGCGAAAATGCGGCTGACTGGATTGTCGTCGATCTGGGCGATGTGATTGTGCATGTCATGCAGGAAGAAAGTCGCCGCCTGTATGAACTGGAAAAACTCTGGAGTTAATGCGTGAAGCTGCAACTTGTCGCTGTCGGCACGAAGATGCCCGACTGGGTTCAAACGGGATTTACGGAATATCTGCGTCGTTTTCCGAAAGATATGCCCTTTGAGCTGATCGAAATCCCTGCGGGCAAACGCGGCAAGAACGCGGATATCAAACGCATTCTCGACAAAGAGGGCGAGCAGATGCTGGCCGCCGCCGGTAAGAATCGCATTGTTACCCTGGATATTCCAGGCAAGCCGTGGGATACGCCGCAGTTAGCCAACGAGCTGGAGCGCTGGAAACAGGACGGGCGCGACGTCAGTTTGCTGATTGGCGGCCCGGAAGGATTATCTCCCGCCTGCAAAGCGGCAGCGGAACAGAGCTGGTCGCTCTCGGCGTTAACGCTCCCTCACCCGCTGGTTCGGGTTCTGGTTGCGGAGAGTTTGTACCGGGCGTGGAGCATCACAACCAACCACCCTTATCACCGTGAGTGATCGTGAAGTCTTGAGAAGATTAAGCAGCGGATGAAACGACAAAATTCTTTTCGTGACTATACGGCTGAGTCCGCACTGTTTGTGCGTCGGGCGCTGGTCGCCTTTTTGGGTATTTTGCTGCTGACCGGCGTACTGATCGCCAATTTGTATAATCTGCAAATCCTTCGTTTTACCGATTACCAGACCCGCTCGAACGAAAACCGTATCAAGCTGGTGCCAATTGCGCCAAGCCGCGGGATAATCTACGACCGTAACGGCATTCCCCTTGCGCTGAACCGCACTATCTATCAGATTGAAATGATGCCGGAAAAGGTGGATAACGTTCAGCAAACGCTGGATGCGCTACGCAGTGTGGTCGATTTAAACGACGACGATATCGCCGCCTTTAAAAAAGAGCGCGCCCGATCCCATCGCTTTACTTCTATTCCGGTGAAAACAAACCTGACGGAAGTTCAGGTCGCGCGCTTTGCTGTCAACCAGTACCGTTTTCCGGGCGTCGAAGTCAAAGGCTATAAACGCCGCTATTATCCATACGGATCGGCGCTGACCCACGTTATCGGCTACGTATCGAAAATCAATGATAAAGACGTCGAGCGTCTTGACAGAGAAAACAAACTGGCGAACTACGCCGCCACCCATGACATCGGCAAGCTGGGCATTGAGCGCTACTATGAAGATATTCTGCATGGGCAAACCGGTTATGAAGAGGTTGAAGTCAACAACCGCGGCCGCGTTATTCGCCAGCTTAAAGAGGTGCCGCCGCAGGCCGGACACGATATCTACCTGACGCTGGATCTCAAGCTCCAGCAGTATATTGAAACGCTGCTGGCAGGCAGTCGCGCGGCGGTGATTGTCACCGATCCGCGTACCGGCGGCGTGCTATCGCTGGTCTCCATGCCAAGTTACGACCCTAACCTTTTCGTGGACGGCATCTCCAGCAAAGATTACTCCGGGCTGCTTAACGACCCGAACACGCCATTAGTGAACCGCGCGACTCAGGGTGTCTACCCACCCGCTTCTACCGTTAAGCCTTACGTCGCCGTATCGGCGTTAAGCGCTGGCGTCATCACCCGTAACACCAGTCTTTTCGACCCTGGCTGGTGGCAGTTGCCGGGGTCTGAGAAACGTTATCGCGACTGGAAAAAATGGGGCCACGGGCATCTGAATATCACCAAATCCCTTGAAGAGTCGGCGGATACCTTCTTCTATCAGGTTGCCTATGACATGGGAATCGATCGCCTGTCAGAATGGATGGGTAAGTTCGGCTATGGTCACTATACCGGAATTGATCTCGCAGAAGAGCGCTCTGGTAATATGCCGACCCGCGAGTGGAAACAGAAACGCTTTAAAAAACCGTGGTATCAGGGCGATACGATTCCGGTGGGCATCGGCCAGGGCTACTGGACGGCAACGCCGATTCAGATGAGTAAGGCGCTGATGATCCTTATTAACGACGGTGTAGTTAAAGTCCCGCACCTGTTAATGAGCACCGCGGAAAACGGTAAACAGGTGCCGTGGGTACAGCCGCATGAGCCGCCGGTGGGCGATATTCACTCCGGCTACTGGGAAATAGCGAAAGATGGCATGTATGGCGTCGCCAACCGCCCTAACGGCACGGCGCATAAATATTTTGCCAGCGCGCCCTATAAAATCGCGGCGAAGTCGGGCACCGCGCAGGTCTTTGGCCTGAAGGCCAACGAAACGTACAATGCGCATAAAATCGCCGAGCGCCTGCGCGACCATAAATTGATGACCGCCTTTGCGCCGTATAACAATCCCCAGGTCGCCGTCGCGATCATCCTTGAAAACGGCGGTGCAGGCCCGGCAGTAGGCACAATCATGCGCCAAATCCTTGATCACATCATGCTGGGCGACAACAACACCCATTTGCCTGCGGAAAACCCGGTGGTTGCAGCGGCGGAGGACCAATAATCATGACGGATAATCCGAACAAAAAAACCTTCTGGGATAAAATTCATATCGATCCCACGATGCTACTCATTCTGCTGGCGTTACTGGTTTACAGCGCGTTGGTCATCTGGAGCGCCAGCGGCCAGGACATCGGCATGATGGAGCGTAAAATCGGTCAGATTGCGATGGGGCTGGTGGTCATGGTGGTGATGGCGCAGATCCCGCCGCGCGTGTATGAAGGCTGGGCGCCCTATCTTTATATCATTTGTATCATTTTGCTGGTCGCCGTTGATGCCTTCGGCGCAATATCCAAAGGCGCGCAGCGCTGGCTCGATCTGGGAATCGTTCGCTTTCAGCCTTCGGAAATAGCCAAAATCGCCGTGCCGCTGATGGTCGCCCGCTTTATTAACCGTGACGTCTGCCCGCCCTCGCTGAAAAATACCGCCATCGCCCTGGTATTAATCTTTATGCCTACCCTGCTGGTCGCCGCCCAGCCGGACCTGGGGACGTCTATTCTGGTCGCCCTTTCCGGTCTCTTTGTCCTATTTTTGTCTGGCCTGAGCTGGCGCTTAATTGGGGTCGCCATTGTATTGATCGCTGCATTTATTCCTATTTTGTGGTTTTTCCTGATGCACGATTACCAACGCCAGCGCGTCATGATGCTCCTTGATCCGGAGACCGATCCGCTGGGCGCGGGCTATCATATTATTCAGTCTAAAATCGCCATTGGCTCAGGCGGCCTGCGCGGTAAAGGCTGGCTCCACGGCACCCAGTCGCAGCTGGAGTTTTTACCCGAACGCCATACCGACTTTATTTTCGCGGTACTGGCGGAAGAGCTCGGTCTGGTGGGCATCCTGATTCTGCTCGCGCTCTATATTTTGCTAATAATGCGCGGTCTGTGGATTGCCGCCAGAGCGCAAACTACATTTGGTCGCGTGATGGCTGGCGGATTAATGTTAATATTATTCGTTTATGTCTTCGTAAATATTGGTATGGTGAGCGGTATTCTGCCTGTGGTTGGAGTACCTTTACCCCTGGTCAGCTACGGGGGCTCCGCACTGATTGTGCTGATGGCCGGGTTCGGGATTGTGATGTCGATCCACACCCACAGAAAAATGTTGTCGAAAAGCGTATAAGGGGTGCGCAATGCGTAAGCAGTTGCCTGTAATCTGCGTCGCGGCAGGGATAGTACTACTCGCGGCATGTACTAATGACGGCGGTCAGCAGCAAACCACCGTCGCGCCGCAACCTGCGGTATGTAATGGTCCGACTGTGGAAATCAGCGGAGCGGAACCGCGTTATGAACCTCTGAATCCGACCGCAAACCAGGATTATCAGCGTGACGGTAAAAGTTATAAAATCGTTCAGGACCCGTCCCGCTTTAGCCAGGCTGGCCTGGCCGCTATTTATGATGCGGAACCCGGCAGTAATTTAACCGCCTCCGGGGAGATGTTCGATCCGATGCAGCTTACCGCCGCCCATCCGACACTGCCTATCCCCAGCTATGCGCGAATCACCAATCTGGCCAACGGTCGCATGATCGTCGTGCGTATTAACGATCGCGGCCCCTATGGCACCGATCGGGTCATCTCCCTGTCCCGCGCAGCGGCGGATCGTCTGAATACCTCGAATAATACTAAAGTACGGATTGACCCCATTATCGTGGCGCCGGATGGTTCGCTCTCCGGCCCGGGGATGGCCTGTACGACGGTGGCGAAACAGACCTACGCTCTGCCCCCGCGCCCTGATTTAAGCGGCGGAATGGGAAGCGCCTCTTCAGCGCCTGCGCAACCGCAAGGCGACGTTCTTCCGGTCAGTAATTCCACGTTGAAAAGTGACGATACCACCGGTGCGCCGGTGAGCAGTAGCGGCTTCCTCGGCGCGCCGACTACGCTGGCGCCTGGCGTGCTGGAGAGTAATGAACCGACGCCGACACCACAGACAGCGCCGGTTTCCGCGCCGGTGACGGCTCCAGCGACTGCGACGCCGGTAAGCGCGCCTGCTGCCGCGGCCCCGGTATCTGCCCCGGTGAGCGCGCCTGCCGCCGCGGCGAGCGGTCGTTTCGTCGTCCAGGTCGGCGCCGTCAGCGATCAAACGCGTGCGCAGCAGTACCAACAGCGTTTAAGCCAGCAGTTCAGCGTACCAGGGCGCGTAATACAAAACGGCGCGGTCTGGCGTATTCAACTGGGGCCTTTTGCCAGTAAAGCCGAAGCCAGCGCGTTACAGCAACGTTTGCAAACAGAAGCACAATTACAGTCCTTTATCGCCAGCGCGCAGTAACCGATCGCAGGTATCTGTACTGTCAATTTCTGTAAATGACATTAACAAAGTCACGCGGAAAGTCAGATGCCTGCCAGTTATGCTTTTGCTATAGTAGGGCTCTTTTTTTAATTTCATCACGGACGTCGTAGTTCAGACCATGAAGACCACTTTTTCCGCTCGTTTTATGCAGCGCATGGCGCTCACCACGGCGCTTTGTGCCGCGTTTATCTCAACCGCACATGCCGATGACCTGAATATCAAAACTATGATCCCGGGCGTTCCGCAGATCGATGCGGAATCCTACATCCTGATCGACTACAACTCCGGCAAAGTTCTGGCGGAACAAAACGCCGACGAACGTCGCGACCCGGCTAGTCTGACGAAGATGATGACCAGTTACGTCATCGGACAGGCAATGAAAGCGGGTAAATTTAAAGAAACCGACCTGGTTACCGTCGGTAATGACGCCTGGGCCACCGGCAATCCAGTATTTAAAGGTTCCTCGCTGATGTTCCTCAAACCGGGAATGCAGGTACCCGTCTCTCAGTTGATACGCGGCATCAATCTGCAATCCGGTAATGACGCCTGTGTGGCGATGGCTGATTTCGCCGCCGGTAGCCAGGATGCTTTCGTCGGGCTGATGAACAGCTATGTGAACGCGTTAGGGCTGAAAAATACCCACTTCCAGACCGTACACGGCCTGGACGCCGACGGACAATACAGTTCAGCTCGCGATATGGCGCTGATTGGTCAGGCGTTAATTCGCGATGTGCCTAACGAATATGCCGTTTATAAAGAAAAAGAGTTCACCTTTAACGGCATTCGCCAGTTAAACCGTAACGGTCTGCTGTGGGATAACAGCCTGAATGTGGACGGCATCAAAACCGGCCATACCAGCAAAGCGGGCTATAATCTGGTCGCTTCCGCAACCGAAGGCCAGATGCGGTTGATTTCCGCCGTAATGGGCGGACGAACCTATAAAGGCCGTGAAACAGAAAGCAAAAAACTGCTGACGTGGGGCTTCCGTTTCTTTGAAACCGTTAATCCGCTGAAGGCTGGTAAAGAGTTCGCCTCTGAACCCGCCTGGTTTGGTAATACCGATCGCGCCTCGCTGGGCGTCGATAAAGACGTTTACCTGACGATCCCTCGCGGTCGCATGAAAGATTTGAAAGCGAGCTATGTACTGAATACCGCAGAACTGCACGCGCCGCTGCAGAAAAACCAGGTAGTCGGCACCATCAACTTCCAGCTGGACGGTAAAACCATCGAGCAGCGTCCGCTGGTCGTACTGCAAGAGATCCCGGAAGGGAACTTCTTCGGTAAAATCATTGATTACATTAAATTAATGTTCCATCACTGGTTTGGATAAAAATTGAACGCTTGAAAGTGTGATTTTCGTCCCCATATACTATGCATCAGTAAAACTCCCGCCCTGTGGCGGGAGTTGTTATTTTTTTTACGTAATGCCGGAGCTGACATGAAAACCAAACTTAACGAACTGCTTGAATTCCCTACGCCATTTACTTACAAAGTAATGGGGCAGGCGTTACCTGAGCTGGTTGATCAGGTGGTTGAAGTGGTACAGCGCCATGCGCCTGGTGATTACTCTCCGACGGTAAAACCGAGCAGCAAAGGCAACTACCACTCGGTCTCTATCACCATTAATGCCACCCATATTGAACAGGTTGAAACGCTGTACGAAGAACTGGGCAATATTGATATCGTGCGAATGGTATTGTAATACATCCAGACGGTTACCCGGTCTTATCCGGGTAACTCCCCGCCTCCCCCGCTGTGATATACTTTCCTCTCTTTTTTCATTCTCTACGGAGATGCCGTTTTGTATCAGGATAAAATCCTTGTCCGCCAGCTCGGCCTTCAGCCCTATGAAGCTATCTCTCAGGCCATGCATAACTTTACCGATATGCGCGATGAAAACAGCCATGATGAAATCTGGTTGGTTGAGCATTACCCGGTGTTTACCCAGGGCCAGGCCGGTAAAGCGGAACATATATTGATGCCTGGCGATATTCCCGTTGTGCAGAGCGATCGTGGAGGACAGGTGACCTATCATGGTCCGGGCCAACAGGTAATGTACGTTTTACTTAACCTGAAACGACGTAAACTGGGCGTGCGTGATTTAGTCACCCTACTTGAACAGACCGTGGTGAATACGCTGGCTGAAATTGGTATTGAGGCGCATCCGCGCGCCGATGCGCCGGGCGTCTATGTGGGTGAAAAGAAAATCTGCTCGCTGGGTTTACGTATCCGTCGCGGCTGCTCATTCCACGGTTTAGCGCTAAACGTTAACATGGATCTTTCTCCTTTCCTGCGTATCAACCCGTGTGGTTATGCCGGCATGGAAATGGCTAAAATAACGCAGTGGAAGGAAGACGCTACCACGGATAATATTGCGCCCCGCTTGCTGGCGAATATTTTAGCTCTGCTAAATAATCCACCGTATGAATATATTGCTGCTTAATGCGTAAAATATAATGGCCCAAGAAATTTATGGGTCATTAATCATATATGATTTGAATGCTTTACTTCTCCCCCCGCTTTCTATATTTTCGTTATATCCCTGCTGTAGCCGCCAGGCGGCATGGCCTCTTCAGTCCTCATGATGAGGAATTTTCCGTGAACAAAATCCCGGCCTTGCTGTTACTTATCTTATTGAAATGACTAAAAATACATTCATAAGAGTAATTTTAAAACCAACTCATAAATGCAAAATATACTATTTCATCTATTATTCATAATACGAATGAATTCGGAGCCAGAGCGTGAGTGATAATAATCAGGCAGAAAGACAACCGGCCGATCAACACCTACAAGACAAACCGCAAATTTTCAGAACACTGAGAAATATTGACCTCAATCTGTTGACGATTTTCGAGGCCGTATATGTCCATAAAGGGATCGTCAATGCAGCGAAAATCCTTAACCTGACGCCGTCAGCCATCAGCCAGTCCATTCAAAAATTACGGACTATATTTCCCGATCCGCTGTTTATTCGCAAAGGCCAGGGCGTAACGCCCACGACGTATGCTACGCATCTGCACGAATACATCAGCCAGGGGCTGGAATCTATTCTTGGCGCCCTGGATCTTACGGGCAGCTATGATAAGCAACGCACCATTACAATTGGCACGACGCCTTCGGTCGGCGCGCTAGTGATGCCGATTATTTACCAGGCCATCAGGCCGCGTTATCCTCAGCTTTTGCTGCGCAACATTCCGGTAGACGATGCCGAAAGCCAGCTTAGTCAGTTTCAGACCGATCTCATTATCAATACCCATAGCTATAACAACCGGAGCATCCAGCATCACGTCCTGTTTAGCGATACGCTTGAGATTGTCTGCCGCCAGCATCACCCGTGTCTGGCGAACGCCATTACTGAAGAGAGACTGAACAGCGCGGATCACACCTTTCTGATGCTGGAGGGACAACATCTTTCCCTGCTGCGCCAGCGACTGCAGGAGACATTTCCCGATCAGCAAATCAGTTTTAGCAGCTACAATATTTTTACCATTGCCTCGCTGATCGCCAGCAGCGATCTGCTGGGACTGATGCCCACCCGCTTCTACGACTTATTTAGCCGCTGCTGGCCGCTTGAGCGCCTTCCCTACGCGCCGGTGAATAGTGAACAGGTCGAGTTCTCGCTGCATTACAATAAACTGAGTCTGCGCGATCCGGTGCTGGAGAACGTCATTGATATCATCCGTGAGGCGTTCTGACAAAAATGTTGCATTCAGGTCACGGAAGATATGGGCAAACAGCACAAAACAACAACTATTTTACATTTTGCCGGGCTGTCAGGCTGCTTTATGGCCCTTATCAATGATATACTGCGTGTCACAAATTCAAAAATAGTTGATAAATACAACTTTCCCTTGAATTGAAACGCTTTCCTTCGTTATTCGCAACTGGAACACGCACGCTATGAGTAAACCCATTGTGATGGAACGCGGTGTAAAATACCGCGATGCCGATAAGATGGCTCTTATCCCGGTTAAAAATGTGGTCACAGAGCGCGACGCTCTACTACGTAAACCGGAATGGATGAAAATAAAACTTCCGGCGGATTCTACCCGTATCCAGGGCATCAAAGCCGCAATGCGCAAAAATGGCCTGCATTCTGTCTGCGAGGAAGCGTCTTGCCCAAACCTGGCTGAATGTTTCAACCACGGTACCGCTACGTTTATGATCCTTGGCGCCATTTGCACTCGCCGCTGTCCGTTCTGTGATGTCGCCCATGGCCGCCCCGTTGCGCCGGATGCGGAAGAGCCGCAGAAACTGGCGCAAACGATCGCCGACATGGCGCTACGCTATGTGGTCATCACCTCTGTCGACCGTGACGATCTGCGTGACGGCGGTGCCCAGCATTTTGCTGACTGCATCACTGCCATCCGTGCCAAAAGCCCGGAGATAAAAATAGAGACGCTGGTGCCAGACTTCCGTGGACGTATGGATCGCGCGCTGGATATCCTTAACGCGACGCCGCCGGATGTGTTTAACCACAACCTGGAAAACGTGCCGCGTATTTACCGCCAGGTTCGTCCGGGCGCCGATTACAACTGGTCGCTGAAATTACTGGAACGCTTCAAAGAAGCGCACCCGGAAATTCCGACAAAATCGGGTCTGATGGTGGGCTTAGGCGAAACCAATGCGGAAATCATTGAGGTTATGCGCGACTTACGCCGTCACGGCGTTACCATGCTGACGCTTGGTCAGTATCTACAGCCAAGCCGCCATCACCTGCCGGTACAGCGTTATGTCAGCCCGGAAGAGTTTGACGAGATGAAAGCGGAAGCCCTGGCGATGGGCTTTACCCATGCCGCCTGTGGCCCCTTTGTACGTTCTTCGTACCATGCTGATCTCCAGGCCAAAGGCATGGAAGTGAAATGATCGTGTAATAGACGCTTACATTTCAGGCAAAAAAAACCGGCAACTCGCCGGTTTTTTTACTCTGCGGAGCAAGCGCATCGCGCTATTACTCTTTGTGCGAGAGTTTTTCAGCCTGAACGCTACCGTCGACGTCTTTCTTAACGCCCGCGTCTTCATCGTTCATTGCTTTCTTGAATCCTTTAATCGCCGTGCCCAGGTCTCCGCCCAGCGTACGTAACTTCTTGGTACCAAACAGCAGAACAACCAGTGCGGCAACCACCAGCAGTTTGGTAATACTAATCTCACCCATAGATACCTTCTTCACTAAAAACAGGCTGCGTAACGCGCCGGATTAACCTGAGAATATTAACGGTCTTTCGACGCGCGCACACAATAGCAATCTGTAACAAGGTGAATCAAGCTTTGCGTAAAAAAACATCATAATAATTGCGGTGGCGCAAATCGTCGTTGCTGCAAAAGAGGAAGTTGCTCCCGCACTTGGTCTATTCGTTCTCTGAATATTTCCGCGACGATCAGCGCCGGACGATCGGCTGCCGCGGCTATCGTTACCCCCAACGGATCGATAATACGACTTTGACCAATATTACGATTACCACACTCCCCGGCCGCAATCATATAGCAGGTGGAATCCAGCGCTCTCGCCGCCAGCAGCGTCGACCACTGCTGCTCTTTCAACGGGCCGCGAACCCAGCCCGTCGGCAGCGCCAATACGTCAGCCCCCTGTAAAGCCAGCGCTAACGCCATGTCCGGAAAGCGCAGGTCATAACAGGTCATAAGCCCCACCTTAACCCCCTCCACGTCCAGCACAGGCGCGATAACGGTTCCGGCATCAATACTTTGGGATTCTTGCATCGAAAACGCATCATAGAGATGCAGCTTCGCGTAACGTGCGACAATGTGACCCGCCCGTAGCGCCACCAGCATATTAACCGCCCGTCCGGGCGTTGACGGGACAAGGATAGTGAATATCGTCGTCATATTATTATGAGCGCTTTCTTCCTGAAGCCGCGTCATAAACGCGCCATCCAGCGGCTGCGCGGCGCGAATCGGCAGGTCAAGGTCGATGTCATCTCGCGCTAATATCCCCTCAGGCAACACCAGAAGCGATACGCCGCGGCCCGCCGCCTGAGCCATTAACGAAACGCAAACTTGCGCATTCTCTTCCCATACAGAACTCACCACAAACTGCCCGGCTGCAACGAACATATCCCCTCCCACACCTCTGTCAGGACTCGCCAATTATGCGTGTTCGGCGTTACACTCCTCTTGTATAGCAATTAAATAAAGGATTCGGCAGTGTTACAGCTTCTTTTAGCAGTTTTTATCGGCGGTGGAACGGGGAGCGTAGCCCGGTGGATGCTAAGTATGCGTTTTAATCCGCTTCATCAGGCGATTCCCATCGGTACGCTAACAGCAAATTTGCTTGGCGCGTTTATTATCGGCATGGGGTTCGCCTGGTTTAACCGCATGACACATATCGATCCGATGTGGAAAGTGCTCATCACAACCGGCTTTTGCGGCGGCCTGACGACCTTTTCTACTTTTTCTGCTGAAGTGGTATTCTTGCTGCAAGAGGGGCGCTTTGGCTGGGCGCTGCTGAATGTGCTGATTAACCTGTTGGGTTCGTTTGCCATGACGGCGCTGGCATTCTGGCTATTTTCCGCCGCAGCGGCGCGTTAAGCGCAAAAAAAACCCGCCGAAAGGGCGGGTTTTGAAATCTTGCTGTCGGACGTATGCTTACAGAGCAGTTACGTTTGCAGCGGAAGGGCCTTTGGCACCGTTAGTGATTTCGAACTCTACGCGCTGACCTTCAGCCAGAGTTTTAAAACCATTGGTCTGGATTGCAGAGAAGTGTACGAACACGTCTTTGCTGCCATCTTCCGGAGTAATGAAACCGAATCCTTTGGATTCATTAAACCACTTAACGTTACCTTTAATCTTAGACATCAAAATTACCTTTACATGAAAAATAGACACAAATGCTGTGTCGGATACCAGTACAACAATTGTGATGCATTTTGTCCAGTCGAACTTTGCGAAAAAGTGATAAATATCGCGTTAATTTTTAGCTAACTCTAGCTACTTATTGTTTTTTAAGACTTTTTAATTCACAACTGAAGCATGCCCTTCCCCATCAAAACTGGAAACGCATCCAGGCGAAATAGACGTTTCCGTTGTTATACGAACCCGGAATGTAGGTCATCTGAAAGGTAGCGGGACCATAGCCTATCGACGCTAAAGGCAACAGCACAGGGATGGGAATATAATTCCAGTTGTCGCGCGCGGTAACGCCTGCGGTAAAGCCCAGTCCCAGACGAAAATTATCGTCTTCCAGCGGTCGCCAGGTTTTTTCCCAGCCATAACCGCCTATGGGTTCCCATTTGTTAAATGAATCTTTAAAGGCCATCATATAGAGGCCATGCCAGTTGCCTTTGTCGTCCCAGCGCGACTGACCAAAACCAACGCCCCACGGCCGCTCGTTATAGCGATCCGTTTTCTCTTTATCGTAGGCAAAGCGCGCATGCCAGGTAATGGCGGGGACATACAAATCATAATGCTCAGGCTGTCGCCACGTTTCTGCGACGTTATCGGTAAACGTGTTAAACCACCCTTTATCCGCCGCAGAGACTGAAGGAATAGCCAGCCATGGCATAACAAGGAGAGCAATAATAAGAAAATACTTTCTGATGATCATCGCAACATACATACCGTTCAAAAATTCGACTGTGATAATAACAACATTAACCTGAATAAAATCTTAACAAACTATAAACAGAGAATAATCTGAGAGAGTATCGGGTTAACGGCGTTTGATTTAGCACTCAGAACCGTCACGCGCTCCTTAATAAGCTTTCACAAAAAACACAAAACAAAGCACAACAAATAAAACAATAAAATAACAATAAATTAATACTTATAGCGCTACAGAAAATTCGTATAAGCATATTTCATCTTTAGCGATGACATGAAAAAATAACCGCGCCGTGATTTTAATCAGTAAGGCGCCATCCTTTATTCGGTACATTTTTATACCACTTTTGTGGCTCTTATTTTTACTCTGGGTGTCGATAAGACAGGGGAAACAATGCTAACAGTTATAGAACTCCTTATCGGAGTCGTCGTTATTGTGGGTGTAGCGCGCTACATCATTAAGGGATATTCCGCCACTGGCGTTTTATTTGTCGGCGGTCTGGTTCTGCTTATTATCAGCGCGCTGATGGGGCATAAGGTATTACCTGCCAGCGAAACCAGTACCGGCTATACCGCAACAGATATTGTTGAATACATCAAAATTTTGCTTATGAGTCGCGGCGGCGATCTTGGCATGATGATCATGATGCTGTGCGGCTTTGCCGCCTATATGACGCATATCGGCGCGAATGATATGGTCGTGAAGCTGGCGTCGAAACCTTTACAGTACATAAACTCGCCCTACCTGTTGATGATTGCTGCCTATTTTGTCGCCTGCCTGATGTCGCTGGCCGTCTCTTCCGCGACGGGGCTTGGCGTACTGCTCATGGCTACTCTCTTCCCGGTGATGGTCAACGTCGGCATTAGCCGCGGCGCGGCGGCGGCTATTTGCGCCTCTCCGGCCGCCATTATCCTCTCGCCAACGTCTGGCGATGTGGTTTTAGCCGCAAAAGCGGCGGAGATGCCGTTAATCGATTTTGCGTTCAAAACCACGCTGCCGATTTCCATCGCCGCCATTATCGGTATGGCGATTGCGCATTTTTTCTGGCAACGCTATCTGGATAAAAAAGAGAACATTTCACATGAGATGCTGGACGTGGCGGAGATTACCACCACGGCCCCGGCGTTTTATGCCCTTTTGCCGTTCACGCCCATTATCGGCGTACTGATTTTTGACGGTAAATGGGGGCCGCAGTTGCACATTATTACCATTCTGGTGATCTGTATGCTGCTGGCCGCCGTGCTGGAATTCGTGCGCGGCTTCAACACGCAAAATGTGTTTTCCGGCCTGGAAGTGGCTTATCGCGGCATGGCGGATGCGTTTGCCGGCGTTGTGATGCTGCTGGTCGCGGCGGGCGTTTTCGCCCAGGGGCTGAGCACCATTGGCTTTATCCAAAGTCTGATCTCGATTGCCACTTCTTTTGGTTCCGCCAGCATTATTCTGATGCTGGTATTAGTGATTTTAACCATGCTGGCCGCGATGACCACCGGTTCAGGCAATGCGCCTTTTTACGCCTTTGTTGAGATGATCCCTAAACTGGCGCACTCCTCCGGTATCAACCCAGCCTATTTATCCATCCCAATGCTGCAAGCCTCAAACCTGGGGCGCACGATTTCGCCGGTCTCCGGCGTCGTGGTCGCTGTCGCCGGAATGGCTAAAATATCACCGTTTGAAGTGGTGAAGCGCACGTCCGTTCCGGTCATCGTCGGTCTGTTGATCGTCATTATCGCCACGGAAATTATGGTGCCAGGCGCCTCTTCCGCCGTTACTGGCGGCTGATAGCCGGTAAGCCGGGGCGAGGGAAAACATCGCCCCGGCATCTTAAACCAGGCTTAGCCGCCGTGGTAAATACGCTGCGGCCTGCCCACTTTGCCATGAATAATCTCTGCGACAATCAGGTGCCGACTCGCGCAATATTCCAGGTAGCGTCGGGATGTGGTGCGGCTTATCGTTAAGGCCTGCGCGACCGTTTCAGCCGTATGGCGTACGGTTGGATCGGCAAACAGCTTCATCACCGCATTAAGGGTTAAGGCATCAATACCTGTCGGCAAATCCCCTTTCGGTTCGCCGCGCGCATAGGCGTTGAACATTTCATCTATCTGCTTCTGGCTTGCGCTATCCGCGCTCGCCAGCATACGTCTGCGCTGTTGATAGCGGGTCAGCGTCTGCCCCAAACGCTCATAAGCAATAGGTTTGACCAGATAATCAAACGCGCCGCTGCGTACCGCTTCCGCTACCGTCTCCATGTCACTGGCGGCGGTCGTAAACACAACGCCGCCGGGATAGCGCGACTGCATTAATTCATGCAGCAGCGTAATCCCCTTCCCATCCGGCAGATAATTATCCAACAGAATTAATCCAGGTTTGAACCGGTCAATCATCATTCTCGCCTGCGCCAGATTGCCCGCCAGCCATATCTGCTTAAAGCCAGGAATATGGCGGATATATTCTGCGTGCATCTCCGCCAGCAGCGTTTCATCCTCAACGATCAATAGGGTTAATGGTTCTGTCATCGTTTTTTTTCACTTTCGGAAGGAATAAAGAAAATAAGGTGCCACAAGGATCATTGTCTTCCAGCGTAATGACCCCGCCACAGCGCCCCACATAACTTGCAATCAGATATAACCCGATACCATGCTCACCGGGTTCGTCGGTGCGGGTACTTACGCCCTGTTCAAAAATCTTTTCCCGCAGCGCTTCAGGAACGCCGCAGCCCTGGTCGGCGACCTCTATCACCACCTCGTCGCCCTCGTCGCTCAGGAAAAGTTCGATGGTATTGTCGCCTTCCTGTGTACGCAAACTCGCCTCAAACGCGTTATCCAGCAGATTCCCGACGATGGCGGCGAACTCCGTGCTATCCAGCCCCTCCGGCAGTTGATGTAGCTGGCTGCCGGGAACAATCACCATCTTGAGCCCCAGTTCACGCGCGCGCTGAACTTTGCCAAACAGCAAACCGGCCACCTGGCGATCGGCGAAGGCGCCGCGTAAACTATCAATAAGTTGCTGCTGCGCCTGCGACTCACCCTGCACCATCTCTCTGACCCGATCATACTCTTTCATTTGCAGCAGGCCGTTCAGAGTCGACATCCAGTTCAGGTGCTCATGGCGTAGCGTGCGCAGGCTCTCAACATACTGTTTAATCTGGGTTAGCTGCGCGTTCAACGTCGCGATTTCATCCTTGCTGCGAAAACTAATAATAGCGCCCAGCAGCTCCTCGCCGGAACGGATAGCCTCACGATTGGCGATGACGCTCAGGCCATTGAAGTTGGCCATCACGTCCTGGCGTCTTTCTGCGATCTGGCAGGTAAAAAAGTCTGCCGGATTGACGACTTCCGCTATCAGCTTGCCCAGCCACTGACGCCCCGGCGACGGCAGCCCCAACATTTTTCTCGCACTGCGGTTAATCGCGGTGATATGTCCCTCCGGATCAACGGCGATCAGCCCTTCATAAACCGAGCTAAACAACGCCTCCTGCTGGCGTACCACGCGCGCAATCTGTTTCGGCTCCATGCCCAGCATTTGTCGGCAGATATGCGCGGCGAAAAACCAGGAAAGCAGCATTAATACCACCAGCAACAGGACAAAAACCCCCGCCATCGGTAATAAGAAGTCCAGCCGCCAGGAGTCGATTTTACTGACCAGATAGCCAATTGAAACAACGCCGATCACGTTGCCTTTGTTGTCAAAGATAGGCGTTTTGGCGCGCATCGCCATCCCTATTGAGCCCTTACCGGTAATGAAATAACTTTCTCCTCTTTCCAGCGCGCCGGGTTTCGTAAACTGCATGGGATAGCCGATTTTTTCCGGATTCGGATGGTAAAGCCGGATCGAGTGGCGATCGCCTATCACCACATAGTCAAAATCCGTCCCGCGCTGCAGTTTATTCGCAATTATCGCCAGGCGTTTATAGTCCCGGCTTTTTACGGCAGCGATAATGCTGTCGTTAGAAGCAATAATTTTTGCCTGATTCATCGCCATATCACGAACATGGGACGCCAGATAATCTTCGAAACTGGCAGACAAATATTGTGCTAACGCTGCCACGATGAAAACAGAAACCACCAGAATGAGCAGAAAAATACGTAACGGAAACGCGAGTTGCCGAAAAAAAGGAAACAGCTTTTTATTTTTCTGACAGGACATTAAGGTTCCTTATGGGCATTTCTCTTCAGATTTATCGCAAATGTAATAAAAATGTTTTGAGTATCTTGAAGCATATAAAAACCAATCGTTACAGATTCCCCACATTAAATCAATTAAACAACTAAAACCCACCGCCGGAATGGCGATTAAATTAATTAAAAAACTTAAAACCATAAAACACTTAAAAACCATCTAACGCTTTGTGAAATAAATCAAAATTTACCACCAAAATACTCCTTACGATGTATACGTCAGAGAGAAAAATAAATAACTCGTCATAAAAATACTCCCACTCTGACTGAAAAGAAAAAGTTATCAAGTTGCAACACAGCGCAACATATACAGAAAAGTGGCAACAAGCATATCACCAGGATATTTCTTACTATGTTTGGCAATAATGTATTCACTCGGGTAAAACGCTCTGAAAATAAAAAAATGGCGGAGATCGCTCACTTTCTCAAAGAGAATGATTTAAGCGTCGATACCACTGTAGAAGTGTTTATTACCGTCAGCCGTGATGACCGTCTTATTGCCTGCGGCGGTATTGCCGGAAATATCATTAAATGCGTGGCCATTAGCGAATCAGTACGCGGCGAAGGCTTAGCGTTAACGCTGGCGACGGAATTGATTAATCTCGCCTGGGAACGGCACTGCACCCATCTTTTTATTTATACCAAAACGGAATACGAAGCGCTGTTTAAACAGTGCAGCTTTTCGACGATAGCCAGCGTCCCTGGCGTGATGGTCTTAATGGAAAATAGCGCGACCCGGTTGAAACGGTATGCGGAATCGCTGGCGACATTGCGTCATGAGGGAAAGAAAATTGGCTGTATTGTGATGAACGCCAATCCTTTCACGAACGGCCATCGCTATCTGATCCAACAGGCGGCGGCACAGTGCGACTGGCTGCATCTGTTCCTGGTCAAAGAAGATACGTCACGCTTTCCCTATGAAGACCGACTCGATCTGGTCCTTAAAGGGACTACCGATATCCCGCGCTTAACCGTTCACCGCGGCTCCGAATACATTATTTCTCGTGCGACGTTCCCCTGCTATTTCATTAAAGAGCAGAGCGTCATTAATCACTGTTATACCGAAATCGACCTGAAGATTTTCCGCCAGTATCTGGCGCCCGCGCTTGGCATCACACACCGCTTTGTCGGTACGGAGCCGTTTTGCACCGTTACCGCCCAGTACAACCTTGATATGCGTTTCTGGCTGGAGACGCCAACGCTTCCCGCCCCACCCATTACGCTGGTGGAAATAGAGCGGCTTTGCTTCCAGGAGACGCCGATATCCGCCTCCTGGGTACGCAAGCTGCTGGTTAAACACGATCTCACGGCTATCGCGCCGCTGGTTCCCGACGCCACCCTGCGCTATTTGCAGGGCATGGTCGAACGCCATCCGGGCAGCGCGGCAGCCCGTCAAAAGTCCCCCGTATTAGCAACAGGTGAAAAATGAAAATAAACCAGCTAGCCGTCGCAGGCACGCTTGAGTCCGGCGATGTGATGATACGCATTGCGCCGCTCGATACGCAGGATATTGACCTGCAAATCAACAGTAGCGTTGAAAAACAGTTTGGCGAGGCCATTCGCGCCACCATCCTGGAGGTGCTTTCTCGCTACGACGTGCGCGGCGTACAACTGAACGTCGATGATAAAGGCGCTCTGGACTGCATTTTGCGCGCCCGACTGGAAACGCTACTGGCGCGCGCCAGCGGTATTGCCGCTCTGCCCTGGGAGGATCGCCAATGATTTCCGCCTCTCTGCAACAACGTAAAACCCGCACCCGCCGCAGTATGTTATTCGTACCGGGCGCCAACGCGGCGATGGTGAGCAATTCGTTTATCTACCCGGCCGACGCGCTGATGTTCGACCTGGAAGACTCCGTTGCATTACGCGAAAAAGATGCGGCGCGCCGTCTGGTATATCACGCGCTGCAACACCCGCTTTACCGTGACGTCGAAACCATTGTCCGCGTGAATGCGCTGGATTCCGAATGGGGCGTCAACGATCTGGAAGCGGTCGTGCGCGGCGGCGCGGACGTGGTGCGTTTACCGAAAACCGACACCGCGCAGGACGTCATTGATATCGAAAACGAAATTCTGCGCATTGAAAACGCCTGCGGTCGCGAACCGGGCAGTACCGGCCTATTAGCTGCCGTGGAATCGCCGCTGGGTATTACCCGCGCGGTAGAAATCGCCCACGCCTCTGAACGGTTGATCGGGATTGCGCTGGGCGCGGAAGACTATGTTCGCAACCTGCGCACCGAACGCTCTCCGGAAGGCACCGAACTGCTGTTCGCCCGCTGCGCCATTTTGCAGGCCGCGCGTTCCGCCGGCATTCAGGCCTTCGATACCGTCTATTCCGACGCCAACAACGAAGCCGGTTTCCTGCAAGAAGCCGCCCACATTAAACAGTTGGGCTTTGACGGTAAGTCACTGATCAACCCCCGCCAGATAGAACTGCTGCACAACCTTTATGCGCCGACGCGTAAAGAGGTCGCCCATGCGCGTCTGGTCGTTGAGGCCGCAGAAGCCGCCGCCCGCGAAGGTCTCGGCGTCGTTTCCCTTAACGGCAAGATGGTCGACAGCCCGGTGATTGAACGCGCCCGTCTGGTGCTCTCCCGTGCAGAACTTTCCGGTATTCGCGAAGAATAAGGCAAAAAAATGACGCAGAAAAATGAATCTCAACGCCAGGATCGCGTAGCCGCCTGGAGCCGTCACGCTGAAAGCGAACTGAGCGCTTACCAAAGTGCGGCAAAATTGGATCTACAAGCGCAAAAACCGCGCGACCACAAACTGTGCGCCAGCCTGGAAGAGGCCATCCGCCGTTCCGGTTTACGCGACGGCATGACGGTCTCCTTTCACCACGCGTTTCGCGGCGGCGATCTGACGATTAACCTGGTGATGGAAACCATCGCGAAGATGGGCTTCAAAAATCTGACCCTGGCCTCCAGCTCGCTGAGCGACTGCCACGCGCCGCTGGTTGAACACATTCGTAACGGGGTGGTCAGCCGCATCTACACGTCAGGCCTGCGCGGCCCGCTGGCGGAAGAAATTTCTCGCGGCCTGCTGGCTGAGCCGGTTCAGATTCACTCCCACGGCGGTCGTGTGCATCTGGTACAAAGCGGCGAACTCAATATTGATGTTGCGTTTCTTGGCGTGCCCTCCTGCGATGAATTCGGTAATGCTAACGGTTATACCGGCAAAGCCTGTTGCGGTTCACTGGGCTACGCGATGGTGGATGCCGACAGCGCGAAGCAGGTCGTGATGCTGACGGAGCAACTGCTGCCGTATCCGCATAACCCGGCAAGCATCGCTCAGGATCAGGTTGATCTGATCGTGCAAATCGAAGAAGTCGGTGATGCAAACAAAATCGGCGCTGGCGCGACCCGCATGACCACTAATCCGCGTGAACTGCTGATCGCCCGCAGCGCGGCGGAAGTCATTGCTCACTCCGGCTACTTCAACGAAGGTTTCTCCCTACAAACCGGCACCGGCGGCGCATCGCTGGCGGTCACCCGCTTCCTGGAAGACAAAATGCGTAGCCGCAACATTGTGGCTAATTTCGCGCTGGGCGGTATCACCGCCACCATGGTCGACCTGCATGAAAAGGGCTTAATCCGCAAACTGCTTGACGTTCAGAGCTTCGATCGTAACGCTGCGCAATCTTTGGCCCGCAACCCGAACCATATCGAAATCAGCGCTAACCAGTACGCCAACTGGGGCTCTAAAGGCGCTTCCGTCGACCGTCTGGACGTGGTGGTACTGAGCGCGCTGGAAGTAGACACTCACTTCAATGTTAACGTGCTGACCGGCTCCGACGGCGTTCTACGCGGCGCGTCCGGCGGTCACTGCGATACCGCCGTCGCGGCGGCGCTGTCCATCATCGTCGCGCCGCTGGTACGCGGTCGCATCCCAACGCTGGTTGATAACGTCACCACCTGCGTCACACCGGGCTCCAGCGTCGACATTCTGGTCACCGATCACGGTATCGCCGTCAATCCGGCGCGTCCGGAGCTGGCTGAACGCCTGAAAGCAGCGGGAATGAAAGTGGTATCGATTGAGTGGCTGCGCGAACGCGCGCAACTGCTTACCGGTCAGCCCCGCCCTATCGAATTCACCGACCGCGTGATTGCTGTCGTGCGTTATCGCGACGGTTCAGTGATCGATGTGGTGCATCAGGTGAAGGAATAAGCCATGCGCCTGTTTCCTGAACTCGCCACCTGTCACGACATTTCTATTCCTGAGCTGCTCGCCAGCCGGGATGAGAGACAAGCAAGACAGCGCGCCTGGCTAACGCGTCACGCTACTCCGCTGGTCTCCTTTACCGTGGTGGCGCCAGGCCCGATGAAAGACAGCGCGTTAACCCGCCGGATCTTTAATCACGGCGTGGCTGCCCTGCACACGCTGGCAGAAGAGTATGGCTGGACTATCCGGGAGCAGGCTGCACTGGTTTCCGCCAGCGGGCCGGAAGGGCTGCTGGCGATTGACGCGCCCGCTCAGGCGCTCAAACAGGCGACCATCGCGCTTGAACAGCGTTATCCACTGGGGCGCCTGTGGGATATCGATGTCCTGACGGCGGAAGGCGAAATACTCTCCCGCCGCCATTTCGCGCTTCCCGCTCGCCGCTGTCTGCTGTGCGGGCAAAGCGCGGCTGAATGCGCGCGGGGTAAAACCCACGCGCTGACTGATTTACTGATTCATATGGAGGCGCTGCTGCATGATGCCGATTCCCGCCAACCCGACTAACGCCTCCATTCAGCCTCAGTCGCTGTATGACGCCTGGGCCGATTTGGCCTGGCGCGCCATGCTGACCGAGGTAAATTTATCGCCAAAACCCGGTCTGGTAGACCGACTAAACTGCGGCGCGCACAAAGATATGGCGCTGGCGGATTTTCACCGCAGCGCGGAGGCGATTCGACACTGGCTGCCGCGCTTTATGGAATATGGCGCCAGCTGCACGCGCCTGCCGCCAGAGTCAGTTCTGGCGGGCCTGCGTCCATTGGGGATGGCCTGTGAAGCAGCGATGTTTCGCGCAACGGCGGGCGTCAATACCCATAAAGGCAGCATTTTCTCGCTGGGGTTACTGTGCGCCGCCATTGGCCGCCTGTATCAGCTACGCCAGCCGATCGCTGCAGAAACACTCTGCGCTACCGCCGCCGATTTTTGCCGCGGCCTGACCACGCGCGAACTGCGCCAGAACAACCTACAGCTCACCGCAGGTCAGCGGCTGTATCAGCAACTGGGATTAACCGGCGCGCGCGGCGAAGCGGAAGCGGGCTATCCGCTGGTCATCCGCCACGCGTTACCGCACTACCGCGCATTGCTGGCGCAGGGGCGCGATCCGGAACTGGCGCTGCTTGATACCTTACTGCTGCTGATGTCGCTTAACGGCGATACCAACGTCGCGTCGCGCGGCGGGGCGGACGGTCTGCGCTGGTTACAGCAGCAGGCGGCGGTCTTATTACATCAGGGCGGCATACGGACGCCTGACGATCTCGTTTATCTCCACCGGTTCGATCAGCAATGCATTGAACGCAATCTCAGCCCAGGCGGTAGCGCCGATCTGCTGATCGTGACCTGGTTTTTAGCGCAAATTTCGCAAGTTAATCATTAACACAATTATAGAAAATATCCTTTCCGGAGAGTCATTTATGTCTTTATCCAAAGATAATATATGGAAGTTGTTGGCCCCATTAGTGGTGATGGGCGTCATGTTGCTAATTCCTGTTCCAGATGGTATGCCGCCGCAGGCCTGGCACTATTTTGCGGTTTTCGTCGCGATGATTGTCGGTATGATCCTGGAGCCGATCCCGGCGACAGCGATCAGTTTTATCGCCGTAACCATTTGCGTTATCGGCAGCAATTACCTGCTATTTGACGCTTCAGAACTGGCCGATCCGGCGTTTAAAGCCAGTAAACAGGCGCTGAAATGGGGGCTTGCCGGTTTCTCCAGCACCACGGTCTGGCTGGTTTTCGGCGCGTTTATTTTCGCGCTGGGCTACGAAGTGACCGGGCTGGGGCGCCGCATTGCGCTGTTTTTGGTAAAATTCATGGGTAAACGCACGCTGACGCTCGGCTATGCGATTGTCATTATCGATATTTTGCTGGCGCCGTTTACTCCCTCCAATACGGCTCGTACCGGCGGGACTGTCTTCCCGGTCATCAAGAACCTGCCGCCGCTGTTTAAATCGTTTCCAAACGATCCTTCCGCACGCCGCATCGGCGGTTATTTGATGTGGATGATGGTGATCAGTACCAGCCTGAGCTCTTCGATGTTTGTCACTGGCGCGGCCCCGAACGTATTAGGTCTGGAGTTCGTCAGCAAGATCGCTGGCGTCCAGATTAGCTGGCTGCAGTGGTTTCTCAGCTTTCTGCCGGTAGGGATTATTTTACTGATCGTTGCGCCGTGGCTCTCCTATGTACTTTATAAACCTGAAGTGACCCACAGTGCGGAAGTCGCGGCCTGGGCTGGCGGCGAGTTAAAAAACATGGGGCGTCTGTCCCGCAAAGAGTGGACGCTGATTGGCCTGGTGCTGCTTAGCTTAGGATTGTGGGTTTTTGGTGGAAAAATCATCAACGCCACTGCCGTGGGTCTGCTGGCCGTCTCGCTGATGCTGGCGTTGCATGTTGTGCCGTGGAAAGATATTACGCGCTACAACAGCGCCTGGAACACCCTGGTGAACCTCGCTACGCTGGTGGTCATGGCCAATGGCTTAACCCGCTCCGGCTTTATTGACTGGTTCGCCAATACCATGAGTACGCATCTGGAAGGTTTCTCTCCGGATGCAACCGTGATTGTACTGGTACTGGTGTTCTATTTCGCGCACTATCTGTTCGCCAGTCTTTCCGCTCACACCGCGACCATGCTGCCGGTCATTCTGGCGGTGGGTAAAGGCATTCCGGGCGTTCCGATGGAACAACTGTGTATTCTGCTGGTGCTGTCTATCGGTATCATGGGCTGTCTGACGCCGTATGCCACCGGCCCTGGTGTGATTATCTACGGCTGCGGTTACGTGAAATCCAGAGACTACTGGCGGCTTGGCGCAATCTTTGGCGTTATCTATATCGCGATGCTGTTGCTGGTGGGCTGGCCGATTTTGGCAATGTGGAATTAAACATTACGCCAACGCAGGTTAAAAATGATGCCGTTCAGGTTCACCTGAGCGGCATTTTTTATGATTAAATGGGTAACATTCATAATGTGTATAAATTATCGAATTCATCATGAACACAATATGGCATTACAGTCCGCTGCTGGCTGCCCTCTTAACCCCGATTTTTGCCGCCAACGCCGACGAACTTCAGGCGCAACAGTACGGTGATTTCACTGACTATGTGCTGGCGCTTTCCTGGCAAACCGGTTTTTGTCAAAGCCAGCATGAACGCCGCCATCGGGAGCCCGATGAGTGCCGTCTGCAAAAAGAGCCAGCCAACAAAGCAGACTTTCTGACCGTCCACGGCCTGTGGCCAGGATTACCCAAATCTATCGCCGCACGCGGTGTTGACCAGAGACGCTGGCAGCGCTTTGGTTGTGCGACGCGGCCAATCCCGAATCTGCCTGAAGTCAAGGCCAGCCGGAAATGCTCAGCCCCCACCCCCGGACTTTCGCCTGACATCGCGACAGCGCTTAAGGAAGTGATGCCCGGCGCGGGGGGGAATTCCTGTCTGGAGCGCTACGAATATGCCAAACATGGCGCCTGTTTCGGGTTTGATCCCAATGCCTATTTCGGCACCATGATACGGCTGGATAAGGCGATAAAAGACAGCGCACTGGGGCAGTTTCTGACGGATAATTACGGCAAAACCGTTAGCCGCGCTGAGTTTGATAGCGTCGTCGCACAAATGTGGGGCCAGGATAATGTCAAAGCCGTTAAAGTAAACTGCCATGGCAATCCCGCCTATTTAACAGAGATTCAGTTTTCATTAAAGGCGTCGATGATTAACGCCCCGCTCTCCTCTGCCTCATTCCTGCCGCAGCCGCATCCCGGCAACTGCGGGAAACAGTTTATTATCGATAAAGCCGGTTATTGACGAAGCAGAGGTTTAAAACCGTAGCCACATTTGAGAACACGCCCGAATGTAGACTAAAATTCACTCAGGGCTATGACGTTTGAGGATTTACCCGAATGTGAACTAAATCACTTCAAAGACGGGGTAAGTCTCAGTATCATCATGAGAGTTAAACCCTCGCCGCCAGACGGTGAGGGTTTTCTTTTGGGACCATTTACCTGCACTACTCGCAGTATCGATGACATGGAGTAAGAAATGTCCAGACCCACTATTATCATTAACGACCTTGACGCCGAACGTATTGATCGTCTTCTGGAACAGCCTGCGTATGCGGATCTGCCGATTGCCGACGCGCTCAACGCCGAACTGGATCGCGCGCAAATGTGTTCGCCACAAGAGATGCCGAACGATGTCGTCACCATGAACAGCCGCGTTAAATTCCGCAATTTGAGCGATGGTGAAACACGCGTGCGGACGCTGGTGTACCCCGCCAATATGACGGACAGCAGTACCCAGCTTTCGGTAATGGCGCCCGTCGGCGCGGCGTTGCTGGGACTGCGCGTCGGCGACACCATTCACTGGGAACTGCCGGGCGGCGCCTCCACCCATCTCGAAGTGCTGGAACTCGAATATCAGCCTGAAGCCGCGGGCGACTTCCTGCGTTAAACCATCTGCATAAGCGTTAATGCGTTTACACAGAGGATGCCTGCGCATCCTCTTTCCGTTAGCCCTTTCATTTCTGCCTGCTTCAGACAACGCCGCCTGGCATCGGGTTGACTACTCCCGTCGCCTGTTTCTGCGCCGCTTGTGCCGACGTCGCTCCCGGCACCAGGATAACCTTCCGGCACTCTTCTTCGCGTTTTTCGAAAATTTCGTAGCCGCGCGCCGCCTCTTCAAACGGCATATAGTGCGTGACAATCTCCTCCGGCTTCAGCAACCCTTTTTCAATAAGCGGTAATAATTCCCCCAGCCACGCGTGAACATGGGTTTGACCCATTTTAAAAGTTAGCCCCTTATCAAAGGCGTCGCCGAATAAAAAGCCGTGAATAAAACCGGCATACACGCCGGGCACGCTGACCACGCCGCCGCGTCTGACCGCCGCGATACATTGTCGCAGCGCTTTGCCGCTGCTGCCTTCCAGTTTAAGGTTCGTCAGCACCGTCTCCGTCAAGCTGCCTTTCGCTTCAAAGCCTACGGCATCAATTACCGCGTCCACGCCGCGGTGTCCTGCCGTCTGCTCGATGATTTTTTCCGCCGGATCGTTCTCATCATCGAAGTTGATCGGTATCGCGCCGTAACGTTCTTCGGCGAAACGCAGGCGCCAGGCGTGGTGATCAACGACGAAGATCTGCTCCGCGCCCAGCAGTCGCGCACAGGCGATAGTCAGTAATCCTACCGGCCCTGCGCCAAAAACCGCCACGCTGGAACCTTGCTGAATCTGGGCATTTTTTGCCGCCTGCCAGGCGGTAGGCAAAATATCAGAAAGAAACAGCGCCTTATCGTCAGATAACAGCGGCGGCACCTTAAATGGACCGACATTACCTTTTGGCACGCGAACATATTCGGCCTGTCCACCGGGAACGCCGCCATACAGATGGCTATAACCAAACAGCGCCGCCGGCGGTGGGATCTGTTTTTTATTCATCGCCGCACCGTGTCCGTCGTTAGTGTTTTCACACGCTGAATATTGCTGTAGCCGACAGAAAAAGCAGTCACCACAGGCAATGACAAACGGGATAACGACCCGGTCCCCTTTCTGAATATTCTTTACATCATGTCCGGTTTCCACCACTTCGCCCATAAATTCATGGCCGAAAATATCGCCATGTTTTACCTGTGGGATCTTGCCGCGATAAAGATGCAAATCAGATCCGCAAATCGCGGTGGCGGTAACACGCAAAATGATATCGTCAGGCTGCTCAATGCCGGGATCGGGTACGTTTTCAACCTTTACGTGATGTGGACCGTGATACGTCAATGCTTTCATGCAGCCTCCGGGGTAACGGTGAATGTCACGTTCGACTATAAAAGGGTAGCTATCCCGGAGAGACTGCCGGCAAAACAGGCGGCTTTAGGATTTTTCCTGGAAAATACACGACTTTTTTAACATCAGGTTGCCGTAATATTTAAAATTGCCAGACAAATAGCAGAAAGAAACATTATTATATGCTTGAATAAATTCAGTATTGATTAACAGGGAGTAACGGGTATGTATAAGACAATCATTATGCCGGTTGATGTTTTTGAAATGGAACTTAGCGATAAAGCCATTCGCCACGCTGAGTTTCTGGCGCAACAGGATGGCGTCATTCATCTGTTGCATGTACTGCCTGGGTCCGCGAGCATGAGTCTGCACCGCTTTGCCGCCGACGTGCGTCGCTTTGAAGAACATTTACAGCATGAGGCGGAAACGCGTCTGCAAACGATGGTGGGACACTTCAGTATCGATCCTTCACGAATTAAAACGCATGTTCGCTTTGGTAGCGTGCGCGATGTCGTCAATGAGATGGGCGAAGAACTGGATGCGGATGTCGTGGTAATCGGTTCGCGTAATCCGTCTATCACGACACACCTGTTGGGGTCTAACGCCTCAAGCGTGGTGCGCCATGCAACGCTGCCGGTATTGGTTGTGCGTTAACTCTGGCGGCTAAAAACTGACACGCCCTGCCAGGTCACGCCTGGCAGGGCTTTTTACTGCATCATCGTTAGTACAAATGCCCGATATTCACAATAGTACTCACCGTGTCGCCAAAAAAGACCAGCCGACTCAGAAATACGCCGACGAATAACAAGACGAACAGGAGTTTCGGGCGCGAATCACCGTGACGGCTGGCGACAAAAGCGAGCGCAAGGCAGACCAGGCTTGCCAGATAAAACGGTGAAGCCAGCCATGAACGCGCCGTCATCTGCATGACCGTTCCCCCGCTTAACCACACCAGCGGCGCCGCGATAAGTACCGCGATACACACCACAATCCCCTGGCGTAACGCAGGAACGGCAGGCCTGAGTTTTAACAGCGGAATCGCCGCGCAACCCATGACCCATACCGTAATAAAAAATAACAGCATGGTAAACCCATTAGCGATAGCCACCATCGCTGGCGCGGCGTAGGTCATCCCCTGCACCGCCACCAGTAACACGCCGAACACGGAGGCGATAAGAGCCATCGCTTTATGTCCCTTTGCCAGGAACGTTACGCCGACCGCTGCGCCAAACAACGTGGCGCCAAGGATTTCCCGACTTAACCAGGCATGTCGCAGGTTAATTAGCGCATCATAAGCGCGATCGGGATGCGCCAGATGCAGAATCGCGGCAATAGACGCCAGTGCCAGCACCAGCCCGGTGGCCAACCAATAGAAACGCTGGCCTTCCACTTCACCACGCAGCGTACGCCATGTCAGTACCAAAGCCATCCCGACAGACATCTGGCTTAATACCGTAAAAAACACCAGCGGCAGTTCATATTTTTCCATTACTTGTCCTCCGGCTGCTTAGGCTGGCGCGCCAGAATAAAGCGCGTTCCTGGATTAAGCTGTGGCATATGCGGGAACCCTGGCGGATACTGCACCGCATTATCGGGCACAGGATCGGCATCCAAATCGATAATCGACAAGGCACCCACCGGACAGGCGTTTACGCACGCCGGATTCATACCGATATCAAGACGCTCGTAGCACATACTGCATTTTTCCGCTTTACGTGTCTCTTCATTAAAACGCGGCGCGCCATAAGGACAGTTACGAATACAGTTTTTGCAGCCAATGCAGCGCTCAGGGTTATGCACCACCACGCCATCTTCACGTTTGGTATAGGCTTCGACCGGACAGGCAGCGACGCAGGCCGGATGTTCGCAGTGGTTACAGGCCAGCGAGTAAAACGCCCGCTCTTCATGTGGATAGATGTCTTTATCCAACGGATAAACGTAGCGCCAGAAGCGATCCGGCTCCAGTTGGTTAAAGCTTTTACACGCCATAGCACAGCCGCGGCAGCCGATGCACTTATCGCTATTCACTAAAAACGCACGTCTCATGCTACGGATTCCCCTTTACCGATCAATACAACGTCAGCAAACTGACTGTGGATAGCGGCGCCCGGCGCGCCAGTTTTCATCAGCCCCATATCAGCAGGCGTATCGGCCACGACGTTTTGCACGTTGTACTGCCGTTTCGGGAACCACGCTTCATACATCACCAGAAAATCTTCCGGCACGTTGGTGGTGACTTTTGCCCGCAGCTCAACTTCACCGGTGCCATTGAAAACTTTGACCAGATCGTTCTCGCTGATGCCTTTTTTCTTCGCGGAAGAAGGATGGATATAAACGAACGGTTCCGGGTAGAACACCTGCATCCAGTCCAGGTTGATAAACTGCGAGTGCAGGCCAAACTGCACGTGCGGCGTAAACAGATGGAAAGGCAGTTTGCTCTCGGCTTCCGGTTTGTATTCCGGCAGCGCGGTATGGCCGTTTTTCTCCGCCAGTTCAGATTTAAATTCATACTTGCCTGACGGCGTTTTGAACTTGCGGTCGTACCAGGCGGCAGAACTTGGCAGGATCGCTTTTTTTGGCCCGTCCAGCAGATCGTCCCAGGAAGAGATGCCGAACATTTTCGCCATACCGTCGTTGAACTCCTGATCCAGCCAGCGCTTGTGATCGAACTCTTGCGGGAAGGTACAGGAACCCGGCGCCATCTTATTAATGGTGCGCGACAGCATGGTAGCGATTTCGAGATCGCATTTTGCTTCATACATCGGCTTAATCGCCGGCTGATTAATGGAAAGCCAGTAGTGCCAGTAAGAAGCATCCACGTTCCACTCTTCAAACGCGGTGGTAACGGGCAGCACGATATCAGCGTGTTGCACCGTTTCGTTGAAGAACTGATCGGCGCAGACCACCATTTCCAGTTTTTCAAACGCTTTTTTCATCTTGCTGCGATCGAAATCCTGGGCAAACGGGTTTTTACAGGCGACCCACAGCATACGAACCGGCGGATCGTTGGCCTCCAGAATCCCCTGCGCCGTCTGGTTGATATTCAGAGAGCGATCGGAGTACTGCACGGCGTCGCTGCCAGCGGCAGCCCCGAATTCACTGGTGGTGCCCGCCGCTCCCGGTATGCCAATAGCGCCCACCGGCGGCTTCTGCAGCATGGCGTTATAGTTAAAGCCCCAGGTATGCAGATGGCCATAACGCGCGCCGCCGCCTTCGACACCGATGTTGCCGGACATAGCGACAAAGGCATCGATAGCGCGAACGTTGGCGCCGCCGTTGACATGACGCTGCATCCCGTAACCAATCCAGACCGTGGCCGGCTTAACCGCCGTAAACTCTTCCGCCAGCTGGCGAATGACATCCGCAGACAGGCCGCAGATTTCTGCCGCCCACTCCACGGTTACATGGTTACGCAGATAGGCTTCAAATTCCGGATAGCCGTGAGCATCGTTGTTAACAAAATCCTGATCCACCAAGCCTTTATCCACCAGATGACGCGCCATTCCCAGCGCCAGCGCACCGTCTGAGCCAGGCCGTACGCGCAGGTAGAGATCGGCTTTGGCAGCAGTCTGCGACAGCAGCGGGTCGATAACCACGATCTTCGCCCCTTTCTCGCGCGCCTGATAGATGTACTTCATGCTGTGCATTGAGCACCAGGCCGGGTTGGCGCCCCAGATAATGATGTATTTCGCTTTCACCATATCTTCCGGGTCGTTACACCACATGTCGCCCATGTCGTAGTTTTGCGCGTCGATGCCGGCAGGCCAGCACGGCGTACCGGCAAAACGGGTGGTGTAGCCAAGCGAGGACATCATCCCTTCAACGGCATAGTTCAGCACGCCAAACTTACCGGAATATTTGGTCAGCGCCAGACCGAGCATAGAACCGTCTTTTTTCTTAATCTCCAGCATTTTGGCGGCAATGCGCTGCATCGCCTCTTCCCATGAGATGCGACGCCAGTTGCCGCTACCGCGAACGTCCTGCGCCATGGGATATTTAATACGATCGGGGCTATAAACCCGGCGCGGATAGCTTAACCCTTTGACGCAAGGGGTACCGTGAGTAAATGTTGATTCCGGCGCACCTTCCACGAAAGTAATGACCCCGTCCTTTACCCACGTCTTGAGGCTACAGGTGTCATAGCAGTTACGCGGACACGCGTTACGATAAATTTTGTACGTTTTAGGGTTAAAGGGAACAGGCGGCTGCGCAAGCGCGCATCGGGAGGTTAGTAATCCTCCGGGTAAAGCCGCAACGGCGCCCAGTGCCACTATCCCCTTTAAAAAAGAACGTCTGTTCAGATGTCCTGTCTCATTACTCATATTGATACTCTCGTTTTAATTCATCAAGCCAATAAAATAAGATGTCCGCCACCGTATATAACGTGGTCGTTTGTGCATGAGTTTTTATTTTTTCGATATATAATGGCACCCACTTTGTTAAATAATTATTGATATATTGAGTGAGAGTAGATCGGTATTGTGACGTTTGCCGAGTATTAGCCAGTAATAGTGTGGTCAATTCCAGCACGCAGGAAATATGATCGTCAGGAATATTGCTCTCCTGATTAACCGATAATCCCAACGCTGCCATAAACTCCCGTATCTCCAGCGTCGCCTTTCCCATCACCAGCGCATCCTCTTCCAGATACACTGAAGCGAAAGGCGCAGCCAGCAGCTTGCCAGGACCGACGAATAGCGCATTAAAGTCATACTCCGCCTCCAGCCACGCCCGGTCGGTAAGGTTTACCGCAGCAGTGGGATTTAATCTCACGTAGGCAGATTTCAGTGAACGACTATCATGAGAATTAAAAAAATCACGCAATGTAAGCCCTGTTTTTTCTAATTCCGTCAGTGATTCATAGATTGAATCCATGAATAAATAACCTCACATACAAATGCAATATAAATCAAGAAAAAAGAATTGGCATGTTAACGGAAGCGCTTAATCTTTCTTTGATAAAAAAACAGAAAAATTCCAGTTAAATCCGTAGAAGGCTTTTTTATTGTTTCAAAGTTTAAAAACAGAAGACCGTTGAAATAAAAAACCGTCTGTTATTAACAGACGGTTTCAGAGTATTGATAATGAAGAAGGTGTTTTACCCGGTGGCGTTCCCCAGGCATAAACACCGCAGGCCCGAATAGCTTACACTATCGGGCCATTTACGATGGCCAGTTAACTGGCCTTGCAGGTGTGCTTACTTCTTTTTATGCGATTTTGGTGCGAATCAGATAATCAAAGGCGCTCAACGAGGCTTTCGCCCCTTCGCCTGTGGCGATGATAATCTGTTTGTAAGGAACGGTGGTGCAATCGCCTGCGGCGAAGATGCCCTTAACGCTGGTTTCACATTTGGCGTCAATAATGATCTCGCCCATGCGGTTACGCTCAAGCGCGCCTTCCAGCCAGTGGGTATTCGGCAACAGACCAATCTGCACAAAAATCCCTGCCAGCGCGACGCTATGAATATCGCCGCTGACACGGTCACGATACTCCAGCCCCACCACTTTCGAACCGTCGCCCTTCACTTCTGTCGTTTGCGCATTCAAAATGATATCGACATTTTTCAGGCTACGCACTTTGTCCTGTAGCACCTGATCCGCCTTCATCTCCGGCGCGAACTCCAGCAACGTAACATGTTCTACAATACCTGCCAGATCGATAGCCGCTTCAACGCCGGAGTTGCCGCCGCCGATGACCGCCACACGCTTCCCTTTAAATAACGGACCGTCGCAGTGCGGACAATAGGTGACGCCTTTGGTGCGATACTGATCCTCGCCCGGCACATTCATATTGCGCCATTTCGCGCCGGTGGCGATGATGATACTACGCGCTTTCAATACTGCGCCGGACGCCGTTTCAATCTGATGCAAGCCGCCTTCTGTTGCGGCCGGAACCAGTTTACTTGCGCTCTGGCTGTCGATAACGTCAACGTCGTAATCGCTGACATGCGCTTTCAGCGCGCCCGCCAGTTTCTGGCCTTCGGTTTTCGGCACCGAGATATAGTTTTCGATATCCACGGTATCCAGCACCTGACCGCCGAAGCGCTCGCCCATCAGACCGGTACGGATGCCTTTGCGCGCCGAGTAGACCGCTGCCGCCGCGCCCGCCGGGCCGGAGCCGACAATCAGTACGTCATACGCATCGCGTTTGTTCAGCGCTTCCGCCGCGCGTTTTTCTGCGCCAGTATCCACTTTAGCGACAATCTCGGTCAGAGTCATACGTCCCTGGCCGAACTCTTTACCGTTAACAAATACCGCCGGAACGCCCATCACGTTACGTTCGGTGATTTCGTTCTGGAAGGTGCCGCCATCAATTGCCGTATGTTTAATACGCGGGTTCAGCACCGCCATCAGGTTCAGCGCCTGCACTACGTCCGGGCAGTTATGACAGGAGAGTGAATAATAAGTTTCGAATTCAAAATCGCCGTCAATATCGCGAATCTGCTCCAGCAGCGACTGCGCTTCTTTTGACGGATGACCGCCGGTCCACAGCAGCGCCAAAACCAGCGAGGTAAATTCGTGGCCCAGCGGAGAACCGGCAAAGCGCGGCCCTTGCTGAGAACCTGGATTCGTAATCAGGAAAGACGGCTTGCGCACCGGCAGAGTATTGTCTTCTTTAAATGTGACTTTGTCGGACAGCTCGGCGATTTCAGCCAGCAGTTCCTTGATTTCCGCCGATTTAGCGCTGTCATCCAGCGTGGCAATCAGCTCAACAGGTTTGGTCAGTTTCTCAAGGTAAGCCCTGAGCTGGGTTTTCATATTTGTGTCGAGCATTCTTCTTCCCTCTCTGAAAACATCATCATGCAAGCCGACTTCGCGGGACTGCATTAATGCAACTTGCGTCATGGTGCTGAAATGAAATGGGCGCGGGTGCGCCCATGACTGAAACAATTTCCAAGGTATTTCACGTCAGAGTAAGGCGGCTAGCCTGAGAATCCCCGGGAGCTTACTGAAGTAAGTGACCGGGGTGAGCAGGCGACGCCAACACAGCTATGGCGTGAAAGACGACGGAAATTTAAATTTTACCGACCAGGTCTAAAGATGGAGCCAGAGTCGCTTCACCTTCTTTCCATTTCGCCGGGCATACTTCGCCTGGGTGAGCGGCAACGTACTGTGCTGCTTTAATTTTACGCAGCAGGTCAGACGCGTCACGGCCGATACCTTCAGCGGTAACTTCGATCGCCTGGATGATACCCTGCGGGTCAACAACAAAGGTTGCACGGTCTGCCAAACCTTCGTCTTCACGCATGTTGTCGAAGTTACGGGTCAGGGCGCCAGTCGGGTCGCCGATCATCGCATATTTGATTTTTGCGATAGTTTCAGAGCTGCTGTGCCATGCTTTGTGCGTGAAGTGAGTATCGGTTGAGACGGAATAAACGTCTACGCCCAGCTTCTGCAGTTCTTCGTAATGGTCGGCAACGTCACCCAGTTCAGTCGGGCAAACAAAGGTAAAATCGGCCGGGTAGAAGAAGAAGACGCTCCAGCGGCCTTCGGTATCTTTCTCGGTGACTTCAATGAATTCACCGTTTTTGAACGCCTGGTTTTTGAAAGGTTTGATTTTGGTGTTAATTAAGGACATCTATACTTCCTCCGTGTTTTCGTTGAGGAGTAAGTTAACGAAATTTTGCTGATTCGGCTAATGCGTTTCCATTATCAAATCAATAAGCGTTAACTAACAACCCGATTCGGGCGACATTGTGAACACTGCGCCCTGTCAGCCATCTAAAGTAAAAAGGCCGCCTGACAGGCGGCCCCATTACCTGAACTACCCGTAGGTAACTTCAGAGCCAGTACGACTCGTCTTGCAAATTACAGACGTATTGTCTGCAACTCGAAATCCATAGCGTATATGCTGGCTAAGTGTTGCGCTCTACATTACCTTAACAAAGGCTGTAACAGCGAAAAGGATTACATCACCCCAGCACAGAAAGGGCAATCCTGGCACGCCAGCTCTTACCTATGTCTGTGATAGGCATCATCATTAATACTCTTTTCGCTTTGATATTAAAAGGAAAAAATATGATTAAACGTACATTGCTGCTTGCTATGCTGCCCATTCTCGCCCACGCGGAAGAACTGCCTGCGCCGGTTAAAGCCATTGAAAAACAGGGTATAACTATCCTGAAATCCTTCGAGGCGCCGGGGGGCATGAAGGGCTATCTCGGAAAGTATCAGGATATGGGCGTCACGATTTACCTGACGCCGGACGGTAAACACGCGATTTCCGGCTATATGTATAATGAAAAAGGCGAAAATCTTAGCAACGCCCTGATAGAAAAAGAGATCTATGCACCGGCCGGACGTGAAATGTGGCAGAAAATGGAAAAAGCGTCATGGATACTCGACGGTAAAAAAGACGCGCCGGTGGTGCTGTATGTCTTCGCCGACCCTTTCTGCCCCTATTGTAAGCAGTTTTGGCAACAAGCTCGTCCGTGGGTCGAATCCGGCAAGGTACAATTACGCACATTACTGGTCGGCGTGATTAAACCGGAAAGCCCGGCCACAGCCGCAGCGATTTTAGCCGCGAAAGACCCGGCGAAAACCTGGCATGACTATGAAGCCTCCGCAGGAAAGATGAAGCTGGAGGTTCCGGCGTCCATCCCCCCGGCGCAGATGAAAGTCATTAATCAGAATCAGCAGCTAATGGACGATCTTGGCGCTAACGCGACGCCAGCAATTTATTACATGAATAAAGATAAGATTTTGCAACAGGTTGTGGGTTTACCGGAAAAAGCGCAACTGGACGCCATGATGGGGCAGCCTTAACGCAGAAATTAGCAAAGCTGGAGCTTAACCGTACCACGCCCGATAGCGCTACGTTTGTCGGGCCAACCTCTGACTGGCATTAACGCGACGCCAGACCAGCATGTCATCCGACACAGCCTTTTTAGACTAACGGCGTGGTTATAAAAGTGTACGTTATGTCCGCCTTTACTGTAATTATTTACTCGCTAAAATATTCATAACTGTGGTATTTTAGTTTAAATAAACTCTACATTAAGTTTAATAAACATAACTCTGGTAAATTATTGAGATTAAGTCATAATCATGGAAGATACCATGATAATGCCGGGAACATACTATGGCTAACCTTTACGACCTTAAAAAATTTGATCTTAACCTGTTGGTTATATTTGAATGTATCTATCAACATTTAAGCATTAGCAAAGCAGCAGAAACACTCTATATTACACCTTCTGCCGTAAGCCAGTCATTGCAACGCCTGCGCACGCAATTCAACGACCCTCTATTTATTCGTTCAGGCAAAGGAATTACGCCTACCGTAACAGGCATTAATTTACATTATCATTTAGAAAATAATCTTAACAGCCTGGAACAAACTATTAATATAATGAATCAGTCCAGCCTGAAGAAAAAATTTATTATCTACAGCCCACAGCTGTTGATCACCCAATATGTGATGAAATTAGTTAAATATATCCGCAAAGATCCACAGGTTGAAATTGAACATCACGACATTTTGACCACTGACGAACTGCCTGAAGATCTGCTTGCCTACCGCAAAGCAGATATTGTGGTTTCAATGGCCCCACTGAATAATCGTTCTATTGTTTGTACTCACTTTAATAGGCTAGAATGCATCCTGGTTTGCAGTGAAAACCATCCCCGACTAGGCGACACCGCCACTATCGACGAAATTCTACAAGAGTCATTTACGCAACTCGTCTCCCGGGCAACCGGTATGAAAGAATATCATTCACTTATGGATGATGTGCTGGGGGAAAGAATAATTGGTTTCAGAAGCAAATCGCTGATGACCATCGCCAACTCTATCAGCTCCACGGAGCTTATTGGTTTTTTACCACAAACATTTTTTGACTATTACTCTTCCTCTATCAAACTTAAAAAAGTCACCATACCTTTTACCATTGCTCCCATACAATTCTATCTTATGTATAATAGGGCTTCGCTGAATAATAGCGGATTTGCTGAGCTCATTGAGCACATCACAAAAAAACATTAATAAGAAGGTCAGATAACGGATATTAATATAAATTTAATGTATATGTTTATGGGATATATTTATTTTACAAATATAATAAAGCATTGCAAGTTCATCTAATCTGCTTATCCTTTATGTTAATTATTTCGAATATACTGTAGTTAACACATCGGAGACTATCCAGAGATGTCGGTTTATAAAGTTCCGCTCGAGCAAAATGTTCTGGAAGCGGCTCAAGAGCGTATAATGTGGACCCTGGAAACCTTACCCCGGGTCTGCGTCTCATTTTCTGGTGGTAAAGATTCAGGACTTATGTTGCACCTGACGGCAACGTTGGCGCGCAAAATGAATAAAAAGATCCATGTTCTCTTCATTGACTGGGAAGCGCAATTCTCCTGTACCATCGCCTATATTGAATCGTTACGTGAATACTACGCGGACGTTATTGAGCGTTTTTATTGGGTCGCATTACCCTTAACCACACAAAATTCCCTTTCACAATACCAGCCGGAGTGGCAGTGTTGGCAGCCGGGTACCGACTGGGTACGACAACCGCCAGAAGATGCGATTACCGATCCGGCCTTTTTTTCCTTTTATCAACACGGCATGACCTTTGAACAGTTCGTTCGCGATTTTGCCGACTGGTTTTCAGAAAAACGTCCTGCCGCTATGCTGGTCGGTATTCGTTCCGACGAATCCTATAACCGATTTGCCGCTATCGCTAACTCGCATAAGCTGCGCTTTGCCGACGATAAGCCCTGGACCACGTTAGCCCCTAAGGGGCACACCTGGTATATCTATCCCATCTATGACTGGAAAACCGCAGATATCTGGACCTGGTTCGCCAAAACAGGTAAACCATGTAACCCTTTGTATAATTTGATGTATCAGGCTGGAGTACCGCCCCGTTACATGCGTATTTGCGAACCGTTCGGCCCGGAACAACGACAGGGGTTATGGCTGTATCATGTTATCGAACCTGAGCGCTGGGCGGCCATGTGCGCCAGAGTCAGCGGCGCACTCAGCGGAGGAATATACGCCGGACAAGACAGCCATTTTTACGGCCACCGGAAAATTTTAAAACCCGATCACCTTAACTGGGAAGAGTACGCGCTGCTCCTGCTACACAGTATGCCTGAAGTCACTGCCGAACATTACCGTAATAAAATCGCCGTTTATTTGCAGTGGTATAAGAAAAAAGGCATGCACACCATTCCACAAACGCAGCATGGCGATATCGGATCGCGCGATATTCCGTCGTGGCGACGGATCTGCAAAGTATTACTGAACAATGATTACTGGTGCCGGGCGCTGTCATTCAGTCCGACAAAACCTAAGAATTACCAGCGTTATAACGAACGTATGAAAGCTAAACGCCAGGAATGGGGGATCTTATGCAACACCGACTCACAACCGAAATAACTCACTTTCTCTCTGAACTGCCTGAAGAGGAGAGGATCGCCGCCATTAATGAATTTAGAATGGCGATACATAGCGTTAGTCCTTTTCGCGATGAGCCTGTCGATTGTGTCCTGTGGGTGAAAAACGATCATATTTCACCTAATGACTACAACCCGAATAACGTTGCGCCGCCGGAGAAAAAACTGCTGCTTAAATCGATTGAACAAGATGGGTTTACTCAGCCGATCGTGGTGGTAAAGGCCAATACGGAGGAGTACGAGATTGTAGACGGTTTTCACCGTCATGAGCTGGGCAAAGGAAAAGCGGCCCTGAAAAGGCGTCTGAAAGGCTACCTGCCGATAACGTGTCTGGACAGAGAACGTCACGAACGCATGGCGGCAACCATTCGGCATAACCGCGCGCGCGGGCGCCACCAGATCCACGCCATGTCAGAAATCGTGCGCGAACTTTCTCTGCTAGGCTGGGACGAGAGCAAAATCGGCCAGGAGTTAGGTATGGACGCCGATGAAGTCCTGCGCCTGAAACAGATCAACGGCCTGCAGGAGCTTTTTGCAGACCGTCGATTCTCCAGAGCGTGGACGGTTAAATAACTACAGTTTACACAGGCGCTCTGCGGCGGCCAGCAGCGTTGATTCCTGTTTAGCGAAACATAAACGTATAAGCTGATGCGGGAAAGGGGCGGCGCAAAAGACAGAGAGCGGAATAGCGGCGACACCGACTTCTTCGGTTAGCCACTGACAAAACTCAACGTCATTTAGCGTCGACACTGCGCTGTAATCGATTAACAGAAAATAGGTACCTTCACAGGGCAGCACTTTTAATCGGCTTTGCGCCAGCGCGTTAACCAACACATCGCGTTTTTTCCGGTAAAAATCGGGTAACGCGCGATAGTGTTCCGGCGCGGCGCGCAGCATATCCGCCAGCGCCAGTTGCGCCGGCGTATTGACGCAAAACGTCAGGTACTGATGAACTTTGCGTATTTCGGCGCTAATGGCCGCAGGCGCAACGCAGTAACCAATCTTCCATCCTGTCATATGAAAGGTTTTACCAAACGATGAAACGGCAACCGCCCGCTCTCGTAACTGAGGGTGCGCAAGTACGCTGGCATGACCTTCGGCGGCAAAACAAATATGTTCGTACACTTCATCGCTTAATACATAAATTTCCCGCTCGCCGATAGCCTGCCACAGCGCCTCGATATCCGCCTGGCGCCAGACGGTAGCGGTGGGATTATGCGGCGTATTGAGGATCACCAGTCGCGTGCGCTCGCTAAGCAACGCCGAAAACGCCTGCCAGTCGACGCGAAAATGCGGCGGCGTAAGCGCTATGCGTTTTAACACTCCGCCGGAGAGCGCCACGGCCGGGGCATAGCTGTCGTAACTGGGATCGAAACAGATAACCTCATCCCCTGCCCGCACCAGCGCGGTAATCGCCGCATACAGCGCTTCTGTCGCGCCCGCTGTGACGGTGATATCACTGACGTCATCGGGTCGATAACCATATATTTCCGCCGTTTTATCGGCAATGGCCTCCCGCAGCGCCTGCGCCCCCGTCATCGGCGCATATTGATTCGCGCCCTGCGCGACATGATAAGCCAACCGCTCGTGCAAATAACGAGGACCATCAAAATCAGGGAAGCCTTGCGATAAATTTATTGCCTGATGTTTCTGCGCCAGCGCGCTCATTTGCGTAAAAATCGTGGTACCAAGATTGGGCAATTTGCTTTTTGGAATCAGTGGGTTATTTCTCATTATCTTCATACCCGCCAGTGATGTGGTTGTTGACACACTATCACAGGGTGTTAGTATTTGGCAATCAAGACGTTTAGATGTCTAAATATAATAACAACGGTGAGAAGACCCTAAGGACAACACAACATGAACCACACTGAGATCCGCGTCGTTACCGGCCCGGCGAATTATTTTTCCCATGCAGGAAGCCTCGAAAGACTGACCGACTTTTTCACGCCGGAACAGCTTTCCCACGCCGTTTGGGTGTACGGCGAACGCGCGATTGCCGCCGCCCGGCCTTACCTGCCGGAAGCGTTTGAACGTGCTGGCGCAAAGCATCTGCCGTTTACCGGCCATTGTAGCGAACGCCATGTTGCCCAACTGGCGCACGCCTGCAACGACGATCGTCAGGTGGTGATAGGCGTCGGCGGCGGCGCGCTGCTCGATACCGCCAAAGCGCTCGCCCGCCGTCTGGCGCTGCCGTTTGTCGCTATCCCGACCATCGCGGCGACCTGCGCCGCCTGGACACCGCTTTCCGTCTGGTATAGCGACGCGGGACAGGCGTTACAGTTCGAAATTTTTGATGATGCCAATTTTCTGGTGCTGGTCGAACCGCGCATTATTCTGCAGGCGCCCGATGACTATCTGTTAGCTGGCATTGGCGATACGCTGGCGAAATGGTATGAAGCCGTTGTGCTTGCGCCGCAGCCTGAAACATTGCCATTGACCGTAAGGCTGGGCATTAACAGCGCGTGCGCTATTCGCGATCTCCTGCTGACCAGCAGCGAACAAGCATTAGCGGATAAACAGCAGCGTCGGCTGACACAGGCATTTTGCGACGTGGTGGATGCGATTATTGCTGGCGGCGGTATGGTCGGCGGCCTCGGGGAACGCTATACCCGTGTCGCCGCCGCCCATGCGGTACACAACGGTCTGACCGTCCTGCCGCAAACGGAAAAATTCCTGCACGGAACGAAAGTGGCTTATGGCATTCTGGTGCAAAGCGCGCTACTGGGACAAGATGACGTGCTGGCGCAATTGATTACAGCGTACCGGCGATTTCATCTGCCGGCCCGGCTTAGCGAACTGGACGTGGATATTCATAACACCGCCGAGATCGATAGGGTAATCGCGCATACCCTGCGCCCGGTCGAATCCATCCACTATTTACCGGTGACGTTAACGCCAGACACCCTGCGTGCGGCGTTTGAAAAAGTTGAATTTTTCAGAATATAGCCTGGTGACGTTGCGTTTATCAGGCCTGGCAACCCTCAGCAGCAACGCGCGCCGCCTTTTCCACCATAGCGCGCATCCTGCCGCTCGCGGAAAAATTCTTCATAGGTCATCGGCGTCTGATCCGGATGCGTTATGCGCATATGCTCAACATAGTTGTCGTAGTCTGGCACGCCAATCATCATTTTTGCGGCCTGTCCCAGATATTTTCCGGCTTTCGAAAGCGTATCGAACATCGTTGTCACCTGTCATCCAAATGCCCTCTCCTTATTCTGGAGAGGGCTATTGATGTAAAAAGATTAGTGCGCGCCTTTCGCCTGCGTCACGATCTCATCCACATTTTCCGGCATCGGCTCATACGGCGTTTCATTCGCCGTCGGTTTATCAATCTTCAGAGCGGCCAGCGCCGTCTTAATAGAGAAGACCGCCAGCACCACGACCACCACCATAAAGAAGATGGTTAGCCCGGCATCCAGACGGTTATTGAATACCAACTGCGCGAGCTGCGATTCGGTGTACTGCGGCGGAATATTGCCGCTGTCGATCATCGCCTGGAACTTATTGGCAATGGCCAGGAAGCCGATTTTCGCATCCGGACTAAACGCTTTCTGCCAGCCCGCCGTCAGCGTACAAATCAGCAGCCAGGCCGTTGGCACCAGCGCGACCCACGCATAACGCTGACGCTTCATTTTGAACAGTACCACGGCGCAAAGCATCAGCGCCATGCCCGCCAGCATCTGGTTAGCGATGCCAAACAGCGGCCACAGGGTGTTAATACCGCCCAACGGATCGACCACGCCCTGATGGAGGAAATACCCCCACGCCAGCACGCACAATGCCGTAGCAAGCAGGTTCGCTGGCAGCGAATCGGTACGTTTCAGCCCTGGCGACACTACGCCCAACAGATCCTGCAACATAAAGCGCGCCGCACGGGTACCCGCATCCACCGCCGTCAGAATAAACAGCGCTTCAAACAGAATGGCAAAGTGATACCAGAACGCCACATCCATCATGCCGCCCAACGCGCCATGTAAAATGTAGGCCATCCCTACCGCCAGCGTTGGCGCACCACCTGCGCGGGAGATAATGGATTGTTCGCCGACTTCATTGGCAATCTGGTGTAACGTATCCGGCGTGATAGCGAACCCCCAACTACTGACCACCTGCGCGGCAGAAGCCACGACATCCGCTGTCCCCGCTGGCGCCAGTACCGCCATCGGGCTATTCATCGCAAAGTAAACGCCCGGATCGATAATACAGGCGGAGACCAGCGCCATAATGGCGACGAAAGATTCCATTAACATCCCGCCGTAGCCGATAAAGCAGGACTGGCCTTCGTTGGCCAACATCTTCGGCGTCGTGCCGGAGGAGATGAGCGCATGGAAACCGGAGACCGCGCCGCAGGCGATGGTAATAAACAGGAACGGGAACAGGTCGCCCGTCCAGACCGGTCCGGTACCATCAACAAATTTGGTCAGCGCCGGCATAGTCAGCGTCGGACGCATGATCAGAATCCCGACCGCCAGACCGACAATCGTACCAATTTTCAGGAAGGTAGAGAGGTAATCACGCGGCGCGAGCAGCAGCCAGACCGGCAGTACCGCCGCGACAAAACCATAACCCACCAGCATCCAGGTAAGCTGCACGCCAGTAAAATCAAAGTACGGCGCCCAGGTTGGGCTTGCCGCCACCCATCCGCCGGAAATAATAGCGAAAATAAGGAATACCAGCCCAATGACCGACACCTCGCCGATGCGCCCCGGACGCAGATAACGCAGGTAGATGCCCATAAAAATCGCCAGTGGAATAGTGAACGCGACAGTGTACGTTCCCCACGGGCTATGGGTCAGCGCTTTCACCACGATCATCGCCAGGACGGCCAGAATGATCACCATGATCATAAAGCAGGCTACCAGCGCGATCACCCCTGCCGTCGCGCCCATCTCCTCTTTAACCAACTCGCCAAGCGAACGCCCATCGCGCCGGGTCGAGACGAACAGCACCATAAAGTCCTGCACCGCTCCCGCCAGCACGACGCCCGCCAGCAGCCAGATCATCCCCGGCAGATAGCCCATCTGCGCCGCCAGTACCGGCCCGACCAGCGGACCTGCGCCAGCAATGGCCGCAAAATGGTGACCAAAAAGCACTTTCTTATCGGTCGGGACATAATCCAGACCATCATTATGACGTACCGCGGGCGTCATACGCGTTGGGTCAACCGCCAGCACTTTTTTGGCGATATAGAGCCCATAAAAACGATACGCAATAAGATAGACACAGACCGACGCCACCACGATCCATAGCGCGTTGATCTGTTCCCCACGATTTAACGCAATATAGCCCAGGGCAAACGCACCCAATACTGAGAGCGCTGTCCAGACGAGGTATTTCCCTGATTTATTCATAGTTGTTGTCCGTTTGGGTGTTCCAGAGAGATGTTACATTTTGTTTCTATAACACCTTTACCGTAATTAACAACACAACAACATGATAAAACCGTATCGTTACCCATTTTTTACATTACAGTGTTAACCAGATCACTTCCTTTCTTCGTTGACGCTGCAATTGCATTTTACTTTGCCAGAACTATCCCATTACCGCCGTTCCCAGGCGACAGGTGCAGCAGCGCCTCCCCTGCTCGTCAAAGAGCGTAATTTCCCAGCTTTGATTCTGCCGCCCCAGATGCAGCGGCAGGCAAACGCCGCGTACTTTCCCCTGCGAGACGGCGCGGTGGTGGGTGGCGTTTAACTCGGTCCCGACCACGCACTGCCCGTCGCGGGTCATCAGATAACCCGCCATTGATCCTAACGTCTCCGCCAGCGCTGCCGATGCGCCGCCGTGTAGCAGACCAAACGGTTGATGAGTGCGGGCATCGACAGGCATTTCCGCCTCCAGCACGTCATCGCCCAGACGGGTGTAAACAATGCCCAGATGCGCCACCAGCGTGTTCTGACTGGTAGCGTTCAATTCATCCAGCGTTAAATGCCGTTTCCAGATCATCGTCAGGCTCCCAATGTTGAACCGCCGTCCACCACGATATCCTGCAAGGTAATGTGGCTGGCCAGATCGGAGGCAAGAAACAAAATGGTATTGGCTATCTCCTGCGGACGGGCGATTTTACCGAGCGGTATGCCGAGCTTAAACTGTTCGCCGAAACCGCGAATGCGCTGCTGTTCGGCATCTTCACTCACCCATAAAGTGCGCTGCATATCGGTGTCGGTCGAGCCCGGCGACACCACATTACAGCGCACCCCACAGCCCGCCAGCTCCAGCCCTACGGTTAGCGCCAGGCTTTTCAGCGCCGCTTTAGAGGCGCCGTAAGCGCTCATACCGATACGCGGCGTATGCGCCGCATCTGAGGCTACGGTGACAATCGCCCCTCCCTGCTGACGGCGAAACTGCGCCATCGTCTGGGAAAACAGGTTAAATGCCCCGCCCACATTGACCGCAAATGTCTGCTGCCAGTCGTCGACGCTAAGCGCATCGGTCGCTCCCATACGCAAAATACCGGCAGCGTTGACCAGCACATCCAGCCGCGGCGTTTTTTGCAACACACGCTGGCACACCTGCGCAACCTGCCCGGCATCCGCCACATCCATAACTTCGGTAGCAAAGGGATAACTCTCTTGCGTAAATTCGCGATCGAAGCCGATCACCCGCGCCCCGGCGTCAACAAACGCCAGTGCCGTCGCGTAACCGATCCCTTTCCCCGCCCCGGTCACCCATACCGTTTTGTCTGAAAAATCAATACAGGGCATTACTCTACCCCGCGAGAAAGCAGCGCCCACCAGGCGTCAATGGTCGGGTTTTTCGCCAGCATCACGAAGTCGATATCGCCGTGTACTTTACGCCAGCGCGCTGCCAGCCCCATCATGCGTACTGAATCTAGGCCATAATCAATCAGGTTTTCATCATCCAGCGGCTCGTCGGTCTCATCCAGCAACGGCAGAATCAACGCCCGCAGCGCCGCTTTACTGGCAGGAACCGGCGTCGGCAGCAGCGACTCGGTCATGACGACGCGACCGGAACGCCCCGCCACATAGTTCAGCGCCATCAGATGCTCTTCCCGGCTGAAATCCGCCAGCGCATCCGCCACCATAAACGGCTTAATGTCGCGCATAAACGCATCGGTAGCGGTGGTCATACAGCCAATATGCGCATACACGCCGGTAATGATGAGCTGATTACGTCCGGTATCTTTTAACATCTGTTCCAGCGGCGAGCGGTGAAACGCGCTATAGCGCCACTTCACCAGCACCGTATCCGCCTCATCCGGCGTTAAGGCTTCTACCACCTTCTGCTGTTCCGGAGAGCGCGTCAGTCCCGGCCCCCACATATCATTGAGTAACGCGCGATCTTCATCGCTTTGCTCTTTCGGCTGAGCGGTGTAATAGACCGGGATATGATGCTCCTTACAGTACTGGCGCAGAGCGGCGATATTGGCAATTACCTGGTCCATCATTGGGCAGTTGCGGCCCCAAAAGCTGACAAAGTAATCCTGCATATCGTGGATGAGCAGCGCCGCGCGCTCCGGCTCAAATGCCCAGTTCACTTTGTTGGTCGGGATATCCAGTGCGGTGGGCAGCGCGTAAGACTGTAGTTTTGGAATGGCCATCTCTCTTTCTCCTTCAGAGCGGTGAACGTGACGCCAACCGCTGGCGTAATTGTTTTTTATCGACTTTACCAACCGGCGTCAGCGGCAGTGACGCAACGCACTCCACGCGATCCGGTAATTTAAATTCCGCCACGCCCTGCTCTCGCAGGAAACGGCGTACCTGTACCGCTCGCAGCGGCTCTTTTACCACCAGATATGCGCAACTTTTTTCCCCCAGTAGTTCATCTTCCATGCTGACCAGCGCCGCATGGATCACCGCCGGGTGGCGCAGTAACAGGTTTTCTATCTCTTCGGCGGCTATCTTCTCGCCGCCCCGATTGATCTGATCTTTTTCACGCCCGTGAACGGTGATGTAGCCGTCTTGATCAATGGAGATCAGATCGCCGGAACAGTAAAAACCGTTGGCGTCAAAGGCGCTGGCATTGTGTTGCGGACTGTTGAAATAGCCGCGAAAAGTATAGGGGCCGCGCGTCATCAGACGACCAATCTCGCCCGGCGGCAGTGGATTCCCGTCAGCATCCGCCACCCACACTTCGTCGTCCGGACACATGGGTCTTCCCTGGGTATTGATAATCCGTTCCGGATTATCGTCCAGCCGGGTATAATTCACTAACCCTTCCGCCATGCCGAAGACCTGCTGCAACTGACAGCCAATTTCAGCCGGAATACGGGCGGCCAGCGTCGCAGAAAGCCGCGCGCCGCCGACCTGCAATAACCTTAATGACGCCAGCGGCGCATTGCCGCCCCACTCCTGGATAGCCTGTAGCCATAGACTGACCGCGGGCGGCACCAGCGCCGTGGCATTAATCTGGTGTTTTTCGATCAGCGGGAAACAGAGCGTGGCGCTGGGATCGGTCGCCAGCACTACCGTTCCTTTGGCGAGAAAAACGCCCAGCGCGCCTGGCGAACTCATGGCGTAGTTATGCGCGGCGGGAATCGCGCACAGAAAACGCGTCTCCTCGTTGAAACCGCAAATCTCATTGCTGCGGCGCACGCTGTAGTAATAGTCGTTATGGGTACGGGGAATAAGCTTTGGCGTGCCGGTAGTACCGCCGGAAAGCTGAAAGTAGGCCACTTCGTCAGCAGGTGATGGCGTGGCGGTGAAATCTTCCGCCGCCTGCCGCATCGCCGCGTCCAGGCTGTGATCGCCGTCGTCGTTGCGCAATAACACCACCCGCACAGAGCGGTGTTCAGCCACAAACGTGTTGAGAAAGTCCTCCCCGGCGAACAGCGTATGTTGGCGATCGGCAATCACCAGCGTCGGCGTGATCTGCATTGCATAGGCGTTAAGTTCGGTACGTTGATGGCTAAACAGCGCCAGAACGGGCGCTACGCCAAGCTTCAACAGGGCGAAAAAGGTGATATACAGTTCCGGTACATTCCCCAGTTGTACCAGAGCGGTTTCGCCAGGTTTGATGCCCTGACGGCGTAAACTGCAGGCCAGATTATCTGCGGCCTGGTTGAGCTGGCGATAGCTGAATGCGCGCTCGCCTTCAATGACCGCCGTCTTGTCGCTGTCAGCGTGGCGGGTCAGAATATCGGTCAACGGCACGTCTTGCCAGTAGCCTTTTTCACGATAACGGCGGGCAAATTCATCCGGCCAACGGGTGAAAGGTATACGCATCATCGTTCCTTAATGCAGTCCAAAAACGTTCAACATCGTAGAGAGCTTGACGCCGGTTTCCCGCCACTCGCCGACTGGCGAAGAGGCAGGGACAATCCCGGCGCCAGCGAACAGGCGCACCTGATTACCGTGCAATTTCGCACAACGAATCGTCACTACCCACTCGCCGTTTCCTTCGGCGTCGCACCAGCCGACAATGCCGCCAAACAGTTCACGATCGAACGGTTCCAGTTCAGCAATCAGCTTTTTCGCGACCTGATGAGGGAAACCGCTTAACGCAGGCGTTGGATGCAGCAGACAGGCCAGCGTCAGCGCGTTTTCTCCGGCGTTGGCCTTGCCCTCAAACGGCGTACCGAGATGCCATAGCGTCGGCGTGGTGATCAACTGCGGAGAGGAAGGTAATTGCAGTTCCGTGCTGCGATCGCGCAGGATCTGCTTCATCGCCTGCGTCACCAGCTCATGTTCATGGCGATCTTTTTGTGAAGCCAGCAGTCGGTTTCCCGCCTCGCGATCCAGAACGTCATCCGGCTGTCGGCGTGCCGAGCCTGCTAACGGCAGCGAACTAAACCGCTCGCCCTCCTTGCGTAGCAGCAATTCGGGGCTGGCGCCCAGCAGAACGCCGCCATCCGCCAGTGGCACATGGAAGTTGTAACTAACTGGATTCTGCGCAACCAGCCGCTCCAGCAATGCTCCGCTATCCACCGCCACATCAGTGGTGATATCTATCAGCCGGGAAAGCACCACTTTATCGACGTCTGGCGTGGCGGTCAGCATAGCCGCGCGTGCGACCATCGCTTCAAAAGCATCCTGCTCCGGAATCGCCTTTCGCGCCGTCACCGTCAGCGGCTGATGGTCAGTAAAATAACGCGCCGTGCGCTGCTTTTGCTGGCGAGAAAAGGACTGCCACGCCATCGGGATAAATAGCGACGACGGCTGACGGGTATCAAAGGGGATCGCCCCCACCAGGATAGGGTTGGCGATGCCCTGCGATTTGGCCTCGGCAAACTGCTGGCGCAATTTCTGCTGGAAAGGGCTATCCGGCGAATCGCCGGCAACCGCAGGCTCGGTATAACGGGCGAAGCACCCGGAAGTGGTAAAACTGCGATACGGCGACATGAAGAAAAAGCGATCGGGAGCAAGCGTTGCCATTGTCTCCTGAGCGTCCTCGGCCAGTGACATATCCATATCATCCTCCAATGATAAAGGCTTATATACACTTCATCTTTCAAGCTGCCTCTTTGTTGGCTGCGCTCAGAAACCCCGGTCACACAGTTATCTATGCTCGCGGGGATTTCTTCCCTTGCCGTCGCGATGCTTCTTGAATGATTTTGTGTATAATAATGATTATTATTTCTATTTTTAGTGCGCTAACCTAAGAGTAAAACGTCGCTCTGTCAACTCTGGTCATGAGTTAAATGGCACTAAGGCTTGCATCTCGCTGCTGCTGACATGAAAATGAGAAGCATTAACTTTATTAATAACAGGACGCTATTGTGAGACTCCCCGCCTTTTATCGTTGGCTGCTTTTAGTGGTTGGTATATCAATTTCAGGAATATCCTTAGCCCAGGACGCCGGTTGGCCCCGGCAAATCCAGGACAGCCGCGGCGTTCATACTCTGGACCACAAACCCGCGCGTATCGTCTCTACCAGCGTGACGTTGACAGGCTCGCTGCTGGCGATTGATGCGCCCGTCGTCGCCAGCGGAGCCACTACGCCGAATAACCGCTTTGCCGACGATCAAGGGTTTATGCGCCAGTGGAGCGACGTAGCAAAGGCTCGCCATGTCGCCCGGCTGTACATCGGCGAACCGAATGCCGAAACGGTCGCCGCGCAAATGCCGGATCTCATTTTGATTAGCGCCACCGGCGGCGACTCCGCGCTGGCGCTTTACGATCAGCTCTCCGCTATCGCGCCGACACTCGTCATCAATTATGACGATAAAAGCTGGCAGAGTTTGCTCACGCAACTTGGCGAGATCACCGGTCAGGAGAAACAGGCCGCCGCGCGAATAGCGGAGTTTGAGGCGCAACTGACGACGGTTAAACAGCGAATCGCCCTGCCGCCGCAGCCGGTTAGCGCGCTGGTGTATACCCCTGCCGCGCATAGCGCCAATCTGTGGACGCCAGAATCAGCACAAGGCAAGCTATTGACGCAGTTAGGCTTTACGCTGGCGACATTGCCCCGAGGGCTGCAAACCAGCAAAAGCCAGGGTAAGCGCCACGATATCATTCAGCTTGGCGGTGAAAATCTGGCCGCCGGGTTAAACGGCGAATCTCTTTTCCTGTTTGCCGGCGACAACAAAGATGTCGCGGCCCTTTACGCCAATCCGCTGCTGGCGCACCTGCCAGCGGTGCAAAATAAGCGCGTCTATGCCCTGGGTACGGAGACGTTCCGTCTGGATTATTACAGCGCAACATTGTTGCTTAACCGGCTTGCCGCCCTGTTTTAGCCTTATCGGAGTCTTATCCGACTGACCAGACCGATTTGGTCAGTCGGATAAACGCCCCTTCATCAGCCAGCATCGCTAACCGGCGGCGTCTGGCGAAAACGGCGTAGCTCGCCCAGCACTAACAGCAGCAGCAAACCGATAATCACCAGCCCGAATCCACTCACGCTCGCGGAAGCGACCGGCGTCATCATTGCGCCAAGACCGCCTAACAGCGCCGCGCCGATAGCGTCTCCCGTGACGTTTTGCGCGGTCCACAGGCCGTTCATTCGCCCCAGCATATTTTCCGGCGTCTGGGTTTGCAGCAGAGTGTATTGTAATAACGAACTGATGGCGCTAAGCCAGCCAAATAGCGCCAGACAGATAACACCTGCGATCCAGACCGGCATGATGGCGAACACCCCCACCGCCAGAAAAGAACCGACTGTCGAAACCAGCATAATGAGCCCCGGACGAACGCTATGCGCCAGTTGTCCGCTGGTCAGCGCGCCAATGGCCGCCCCCAGCGGAATTGCCGCATACAGCAAACCAATTTGCGCCGCCGACATTTGCCAGCTCATCGCCAGCGCCGGATAGAGGACGCGTACCGCGCTTGCCATCGTCACCAGGCCGCCAAGCAGCGCAATACCGCCGATAAGCGGACTGGCGAGCAAAAAACGAAATGCCGCCAGTAACGCGATAAATGGATTTTCCCGCGGCTGCGGAGGAACAGGCAGTCGCGGCAGCGTCAGTAACGGCAATAGCGTAATAAACGTCCCGGCGGCCGCCAGCCCATAGTTCCAGGCTACGCCGCCGCTGGCAAGCAATATGCCCCCCAACATCGGGGAAATAACCGATCCCAGACGTACCGTCAGCATGGTAATCGCGCCAGCCTGCATCAGATTTTCTCTTCCGACCAGCGCTGGCGTCGCCGCCAGTAACGCGGTCACGCCCAGAGACGCGAAAAAGCCGTCCCACAGGCCAAGGAGATATATCGCCAGCAATGAGGGTTCCGGCAACAGCGCGTTCACGCACAGGCCAATAAAGCCAATACCGCAAGTACCGCGCGCCAGCAGAATCACCTTTTTACGTTCGTAGCGATCGGCCAGCACACCGCCCACCATTAAGCCAATAAACATGGCGCCGCCGGTTAACGTTACCGACAGCCCTACCTGCCAGGTGGAGTGCGTCATCATTTGGATCTGTACCGGAACCGCCACGCCAAGCAGCCCCAGCGAGACAATAGAGATAAAACGGGCCAGAAATACTGCGCGAAATGCAGGGTGCGTCTTCAACAGGCTGAGATTGAGCAGCCAGGATTGTCGATTCATTACAACGCCTTAATGCGAGTTTTTTTAAATATCCATTCAATGGCTGCACATGCTAACATAACCAAACAAGATAGATAACGATAATTACTATCATTATCAGGGAAGTTACTATGTCATGCTCGTTTTCCGTGACGCGCGCGTTTGCCGTGCCCGGATTGTTGTTATTACTGAGTCTCGCCGCGGTTTTAAGCCTGGTCATTGGCGCGAAACCGCTGCCCGCCGCCGTCGTGCTGGAGGCGTTCACCGGCGTGTGCCAAAGCGCCGATTGCACCATCGTCCTGGATGCGCGTTTGCCGCGTACGCTGGCCGGATTACTGGCAGGCGGCGCGTTGGGCCTCGCCGGGGCGCTCATGCAAACACTCACTCGTAACCCGCTCGCCGACCCGGGGATTCTGGGCGTTAACAACGGCGCCAGCTTCGCCATTGTACTGGGCGCGGCGCTGTTTGGTTTCTCCACGCCGCTGGAGCAGCTTTTCATGGCATTTAGCGGCGCGCTTATCGCATCGCTGATTGTCGCCTTCACCGGTAGTCAGGGCGGCGGCCAGTTAAGCCCGGTCCGCCTGACACTGGCGGGCGTGGCGCTTGGCGCGGTACTGGAAGGACTGACCAGTGGCATCGCGCTGTTAAATCCAGAGGTCTATGACCAGCTTCGCTTCTGGCAGGCGGGATCGCTGGACATTCGTAGCCTGCAAACGTTGAAAGTCGCGCTCGCGCCCGTGGTTATCGCTGGGATCGTGGCGCTATTTCTGAGCCGTGCGCTGAACAGCCTGAGCCTCGGCAGCGATACCGCGACGGCGCTGGGGAGTAAAGTGGCGCGCACCCAACTTATCGGTTTACTGGCGATTACCGTCTTGTGCGGCAGCGCAACGGCGCTGGTCGGCCCTATCGCCTTTATTGGTCTGATGATGCCGCATATGGCGCGTTGGCTGGTGGGCGCAGACCACCGCTGGTCGCTGCCAGTGACGCTACTGGCAACCCCTGCTCTGCTGCTTTTTGCCGATATTATTGGTCGTCTGTTGGTGCCGGGCGAACTCCGGGTATCGGTCGTCAGTGCGTTTATCGGCGCGCCGGTACTTATCTTTCTGGTACGCCGTAAATCGAACGGAGGCGGCCTGTGATGTTTCTTTCTCGTCGGCTTATCGTAAGTTGCCTGCTTCTGGCGGCTGGCTGCTTCGCCATTGGCTTATGGAGCCTGCAAAGCGGTGCCGTGCCCCTTGAGACCGGGCAGATTATTGCCGCGCTGCTGGGCGACGCGCCGCGTAACATCACCCTTGTCGTAACCGAATGGCGACTACCGCGCGTATTAATGGCGCTACTGATTGGCGCTGCGCTTGGCGTCAGTGGCGCGATTTTTCAGTCGTTGATGCGTAACCCGCTAGGCAGCCCTGATGTGATGGGCTTTAATACTGGCGCCTGGAGCGGCGTACTGGTCGCAATGGTCCTGTTTGGCCAGCATCTTACCGCGATCGCGCTGGCGGCAATGGCGGGCGGTATCGTCACGTCATTGATTGTCTGGCTGCTCGCCTGGCGTAACGGGATTGAAACTTTCCGGCTGATTATCATCGGTATCGGCATCCGCGCGATGTTAGTCGCCTTTAATACCTGGCTTCTGTTGCAGGCGTCGCTGGAAACGGCGCTCACCGCCGGCTTATGGAACGCCGGGTCGCTCAACGGTCTGACATGGGCAAAAACCTGGCCTTCAGCGCCGCTGATTATTGTAATGCTGACAGGCGCCGCGCTACTGGTGCGTCGTATGCGGCTGCTGGAGATGGGCGATGACAGCGCCTGCGCGCTGGGTGTTAGCGTGGAGCGGTCACGCCTGATGCTGATGCTGGTGGCGGTGTCGCTCACCGCTGCGGCAACGGCACTGGCTGGCCCCATCTCGTTTATTGCCCTTGTCGCGCCGCACATCGCCCGCCGTCTTAGCGGCACAGCGCGCTGGGGATTAACCCAGTCGGCGCTGTGCGGCGCATTATTACTACTGGCCGCCGATGCGTGCGCGCAGCAACTGTTTATGCCTTATCAGCTTCCAGTGGGCGTGGTCACCGTCAGCCTCGGCGGTATTTACCTTATCGTCTTGTTAATTCAGGAGTCCCGCAAAAAATGACCGAATCCGTAGCCCGTTTGCGCGGCGACCAGTTAACGCTGGGTTATGGCAGCTATACCGTCGCAAAAAACCTTAATGTTTCGATTCCGGACGGCCATTTTACCGCTATCATCGGCCCTAACGGCTGCGGCAAGTCGACGTTGCTACGCACGCTAAGCCGTCTGATGACGCCTGTTGACGGCCATGTCTGGCTGGATGGCGAACAGATACAGCGTTACGCCAGTAAAGAGGTGGCGCGGCGCATCGGATTGCTGGCGCAAAACGCTACCACGCCGGGCGATATCACCGTACAAGAGCTGGTCGCCAGAGGGCGGTATCCGCATCAGCCGTTATTTACCCGCTGGCGTAAGGAAGATGCCGATGCCGTCGCCAGTGCCATGCGTGCAACAGGTATCACCTCACTGGCGGCGCAAAGTGTAGACACTCTGTCCGGCGGCCAACGTCAGCGGGCGTGGATAGCCATGGTGCTGGCGCAGGAAACGTCCATCATGCTGCTGGATGAGCCGACAACGTGGCTGGATATTAGCCATCAAATTGATTTGCTGGAGTTGTTAAGCGATCTCAACCGCGAAAAAGGCTATACGCTCGCCGCCGTCCTGCATGACCTGAATCAGGCCTGCCGATACGCCACGCATTTGATTGCATTACGCGAAGGTAATATTGTCGCACAGGGCGCGCCGAAAGAGATTGTTACCGCTGAGCTTATCGAAAAAATCTATGGACTGCGCTGTATGATTATCGACGATCCGGTTGCCGGGACGCCGCTGGTGGTACCGCTGGGGCGGCGATAGTCGCCCACACAGATGACAAAGCCGGATATCGCTATCCGGCTTTTGGGTAAATCAGACTAACCGTTCATCTATCGCCAGCGCGTTTTCCATTTTACGCGAGACCATCGCGTGACGCAGTAATACGCCGCCGCAGGCCATCATACCGCCAATCAACGCCGCCAGGATAATAATGATGGCTTTACCCGGGCCATCTTTTTTCACTGGCAGAGACGGCGACAGTTGATATTTAAACGGGGTAAACTTCACGTCACTCACATTCATTGCCGCCAGTTGTTCAACATGGTATTGACGGTTACGCAAATCACCGTCGATCTCGGCCACGTCCGTTACCCCTTTTTCAATTTCCAGTTTGCGGGAAATACCATCCGCGCCGAGAGAAATAGAAAAATCCGGATCATCTTTTACCGCCTGACCATTGCTGTAAACCGGTCTCTTAATACCGGCGGCGTTGGCGATTTCCAGCGAATAATGAAGACGTTGAATATTGGCATCAAGCTGATTTTTGAGACGCACCCGATCCATCGCCAGCTTTTCCTGCTCATAGCGGGTTTTGATTTCCAGCTGGTTACGAATATTTTCCAGCGTCTCTTTCACGACGATATCGGAGATGTACTGAATATAGCCAGCCAGCACTTTTTGCGCTTCTTCCCGCGTCGGCGCGGTAAAACTCAGCGTCCACGACGTGAATAACGACGTTTCATTTTTCTTGCCGACATTACTGTCCACCGCTTTCATTTTTTCGCTCAGCAGGACAATCGCCCGGTGAAGATCCTGCTCGTCTATTTGCGCGCCTTTTAATTGATCCATGACATACGGAGAAGAACGAAGATATTCTTCCAGCAGCGAGGGCGAGCTAAACTTTTTAATAAACAGATTAAATACGCTGCCCCGATCAACGCTTACCTCCATATCCAACACGCGCAGCGCGGTCAACGTTCTCTCCAGCCCCTGCCACTGTACCGACTCCGCCGGTGTGACAATCGCCTGGCTGGTCCATTTTTGCGGCAGCAGAAAGGACAGAAGCAACCCCACGCACGCAAAGGCGAAAACGGTAGCAAGAATACGACGTTTCGCCTGCCATAACACCTCTATAAGGCTAAACAAATCGATTTCATGACTGTTGGCGGGCGGCAGTGAATAACCTGCAAATGACTGATTTTTTTCTTGTTTTACATTAAGAGATGGCATGCCGTATGACCTGAAAACTTTATCCAATGAAAGAACACATTCCTGTCAGAGATTCTAACAGCAAGTCAGAATTATCCGAAACACTCTTTGCGCGCCAGTGCCCGAAAAGCTAAATATTCGGAATTAAACTTGCCTGTAGCATGTATCACTTATGTTAAAAGAATTAATAGTTGCAATAAAAAACCCATAATAATTAGTAATTATTATGGGTTTCAGGATTTAATTTGTTAAAGGCAGAAACAACGCCCGTTATTTATTAATAAGTTCGCTGATGATGGGCCCGATAGTTTCAAAAGCGGAGGGAGAAATAATATCTACATGCGCGCACGGCTGGCGATAAATAGCCAAAGACGCTATCCACGGCGACCAGCTCTGTTCAGGCGATACGCCTTCCGGCACCGTTTTATCCGCCACAAAGAGCGTAGCATGTCCATCAAACGGTACGCTATGCGCCGTCGTCAGCAAACGGACGGCATCCGCATAATTGCCTTCAATGGCGGTAAATAAGGCTTCGGAGGCATTTCCCTCCTGCGCGGCGACAAACGCAGCGCGTTCACGTTCAATTTCCGCCAATACGTCCGGATTGAGGCCATTCGCCTCTTTTTCCCGCCAGTTTTGCGTTTCCGGCGGCCAGGTGTCCAGTAACCCCAAAAACGCCACCGTTTCGCCGCGTGCGCGCAACCGGGCGGCGATCCCTTGCGCCAGCGTCCCGCCCAGCGAATAGCCTAATAAATAATAAGGGCCATGCGGCTGCCGGGCGAGCAATGTCGCCAGATGATGTTCACATACCTCATCAAGGGTGGTTGCGGTTTGCATAGGGCCAGCGGGGCGCGGCGACTGAATCCCCATAATCGACCACGACGGGCTGAGATAGCGTGATAATACGCTAAATTGCCAGGCGAACCCCGACGCCGGATGGAAACAAAATAACGTTGGACCATCGCTTTCACGCAGCGGCAACAGCGGCCCGAACCCCAGATTGCGCGAGCGTTCGTCATCGTCAGTATCGAGCAGCTTACTTAACTGCGCCACGTCAGACGCCACCATCACCTGCCCCGGCGTCACCTGACGGTTAAACGTCTGACTTAGCTGCGCGGCCAGTTTCATCGCCAGCAGCGAATGTCCGCCCAGCGCAAAGAAATCACTTTCAACGTCGTTAATCTCACAGCCCAGCAGGCGGGAAAACGCCGCGGCGACAGCAATCTCCGTTGCGGACTGCGGCGCACGCCCTTTCACGCGCGGCGTCAGGTCCGGCAGCGGCAGGGCTTTGCGATCCAGCTTGCCATTAGCGCTAAGCGGCAAGCTGGCAAGTTGCAACAGCACAACCGGCACCATATGCGCGGGAAGTTTTTGGCGTAATTTTTCCTGCAGCGCCGGTAAATCCAGCGGCAAACCGGAGTGCGACACCAGATAGCCGACCAGTTGCCGGGCATCCCCGCCCGTCGCCGCCGCCTGATTAAAGACGCAGGCATGTGCTACCGCCTGTTCAACATCCGGCAGCGTTTGCATGACGCGGTCAATCTCGCCCAGTTCAATACGTTGCCCCCGAATTTTGAGCTGATCGTCGCTGCGCCCCAGGTATTCTACCGCGCCGGAATCCAGCCAGCGCGCCACATCTCCGGTACGGTACATCCGTTCGCCTGGCGCAAAAGGATCGGCGATAAAACGGCTGGCGGTAAGATCCGGACGCCCCAGATAGCCCTGCGCCAGTTGGATACCGGTAAGATAGAGATCGCCAGCCACGCCCGGCGGCACCGGCTGCATATGCGCATCGAGAATACGTAAACCGGTATTCCAGACGGGATAACCAATCGGGATGCTGTTGCCGTCAACAGCCGCCAGCTCATCGCCACAGGCCGGATACCAGCTCACATCCACCGCGGCCTCCGTTGGCCCGTACAGATTGTGTAGCGGCGCGTTGGTTAACGTCTCCCATTCGCGGCACAGCGCCGTCGGCAGGGCCTCGCCGCTACAGAAAACGCGCTTTAAGGAAGCGCAGCTTTTCCCAGCCGACGCTGGCGTGAGCGAGGCAATAAAGGCCGCCAGCATCGACGGCACAAAATGAGTGGTCGTGACGCCGTATTGCGCAAAGAACCGCTGCATCGCGAGCGGGTCGCGGTGCGCTTCCGGCTCGGCCATCACCAGTTTCGCCCCGGCGATAAACGGCCAGAAAAACTCCCATACTGAGACGTCAAAACTGCACGGCGTTTTTTGCGCTACTACATCATCCGCCGTCAACGGATAGTGATCCTGCATCCACAGCAGCCGGTTGACTATCGCCGTTTGTCCCACCATCACCCCTTTCGGCCTGCCCGTCGAGCCAGAGGTGAAAATGATGTAAGCGGTATGATGCGGTAACGACAGCCCCAGCGGAGTGGCGTCACTGACCGGTAGCGGTTGGCTATAACACAAATATTCCATCCCCGGAATATCGTGAAAGCGCGCCAGCTGCGCCTGAGTCGTAATTAACAGTTTCGGCTGCGCATCTTCCAGCATCATTCGCAGCCGATCGTCAGGATAACCGGTATCCAGCGGCAGCCAGGCGGCGCCCGCTTCGACAATGCCGTGCAGCGCTAAGGTCAGAAAAACCGACCGCGGCAACGCCACCGCCACGCTATCGCCAGGCTGAACGCCGCGTTCCCGCAGCGCGTATGCCAGCGCCACAACCTGTTCGCGCATTTCACGGTAGGTAAAGTGATAATGCGCATCTGCCAACGCGGAAGCCTCTGGCGTTTTTTGCGCCTGCTGCGCCACCAAATCGCTAAGCGTGGCGGCGGGAATCGTTACCGCCGTATTATTAAGGTGTGCTAATTGCGTTTGTTCTTCCGCCAGCAGCATTTGCGCATCGCCGCAGCGCAGCGCCGGGTTATCCGCAAACTGCGTGATAAGCGCCATCAATCGTAAGGCATGGCGGGAGAGCGTGGCATCATCGTAACGCTGTGCATTCGCCAGCAATTCAATATCCAGACCGCCGTTTTCATCCGGAAAAAGCGCCAGTTCAAGATCGTTAACCGGCCCCGTCGCCAGGGTATGGGTTTGCGCCTGTATGCCAGGAAGATCCAGATGATAATCAAACACTTTTATATTGAGCACCGGGCCAAATAGCGGCGTTTCCCCTGCGGCTCGCCCGCTATCGCGTACAATCTGTTCGGCGTCGTAACGCTGGTGGCGGCGCATCTTCTTTAACTGCGCCGCAAGACGCTTCGCCAGCGTTGGCAGATCTTCCGTCGCATGAAGGTTAACCGCCAGCGGCAACACGTTAAGGACAGGCCCGGTCGCCGTTAACGCCGCCGAGCCCATCCGCCGCATAAAGATAAATCCGGCGGCATAATCCATACGCCCGCATAATCGTCCCAGCCACAACGTCACCAGCGCCAGGGCAAGATCCGCTCGCGGTATCTCAGGCATGTGCGCCGCCAGTTGGCGAAACGCCCCCGCCGGCGCGCTCAATTTCATACGCAGAATATCCGCGCTCGCCGACCGCCCCGGCAGCGGCGCGGCAGAAATTGACGCCGGCGGCGGCAGCTCGCGGCGCTGCTGCGCCCAGAAGGCGCCGTCACGCTGCCAGGCCTCGCTCTGGTGATAGCGCTGATATTCCTCGACCACATCCGCAAAGGGGGTAAAAGGCGACTCCGGCGTAGGGGCGTCGCTCTGCCAGGCGCGATAAATCGCCGCAATCTGGCGGGTTATCGCCGGGAAGCTAAAGCCATCCACCAGCAAATGGTGATAGCGCTGATACCAATACCAGCGGGTATCATCAATGCGGATTAACTGGTGAAACGCCAGCGGCTTACCGCTATCTGCGCGCAGGTTTTGCCGTAAATCCGCCTGCATTAACGCCAGCGCCGCGTGATGCGGATCGGGCTGGTCGCGTAAATCGGCAATCGGGGGCTCGCCGAAGGTGTGCTCAGGATCTATCCATTGCCAGACCTCGCCGTTCTCTTCGGTAAAACGCATCCGTAGCGTATCCGCCTGTTGCATCCCTACCGCTACCGCTTTTGCCAGCAAGGGGGCATCCAGCTCGCCATTCAGTTCCACGTAGTGCGCCACGCTCCAGGCGGAGGGTAAATCAGAGAGTTTTTCCGCCATCCAGATCCCCGGCTGGGCGGCGACTAACGGTAAACGCTGCGTCATTTCGCCTCCTGCTTATCGGCATAATGCGCCGGGTTCAGGGTTGTCCAGCACGTATTAAGCCACTGCTGGCACGCGTCCTGCGATTGCGGTTCGCATACCACGTCCCATCCTGCGGGAAGCGCGCACGCCGCTGGCCAAAGGCTGAATTGACGCTGCGCATTTTGCAGGATGTAAAACTGTCCCTGCGGATTATCGAAGGGATTACTGAATTCCATACTCAACTCCTGTCATGGACATGTGCCCGGTTAAAGCGTGTCGATAAGCGGCTGCCAAAGCAGCATCAGCCCTTGCGTTAGCCCGCCGCGCCAGCAAAGCGCATCGTGTCCGCCGTCAACCTGACGCCAGAAAATGGACTGCTGCGAGGTATTCAGTTGGGCATAAAGCGCCTGATTCGCCTGAAACACGATCGGCTCACGCACGCCGGCTTCCAGTACGATACGCAGTCCGCGCGCGCATAATGCGCCGGTTTTCAGCCGGGTAATGACTTCCCCCTCCGGCGGGGTGATGCGATGAGGCCACCAGAACGATCCTGACTGGCTTAGTACACAGCCAAAACGCGTCGGCCAGTTCAGGCCGGCATACAGCGCCGACAGGCCACCAAAGCTCTGTCCGGCGACCACCGTTCGTCCGGCATCATCGCTAAAAGGCGTCACGGCTCTGACTTGCGGCAACAGTTCCTGCTGCACCGCCAGCCAGAAGTCGGCATTGCAGGGCAACTCCTGGCTGCGGTGTTGAGTATCAATCGCGTCAATCAGCAGATAGATGGCACCGGGAAGCAGGCGTTGATAAGTCAGCGAGGCGAGTGCGGGCCAGACGGGCATATTTTCCGCCCAGAATTGACCGTCCAGCAGAATAGCCAACGGTCTTTCCTCCGGCGCCTCGTCTCCGGTCGTCAATATCCATACGCGGCGGGAGTTACCCAGACGTTCGCTATGCCACTGCATCATCAAAGGCGGCGAGTACGGCGTTTCAGGACGATCCCATCCCGGCTGAAGGGGCGCATCCGGCATTTCCAGCGCTGAAACCGCATGACCACGTCCTCCCCGCCAGCTTCGCGAATTAAGCGGGTCGGCTATCGCCTGTGGTAATAACTGTCGCCAGCCTTCACGCAGTGCGTTCCGATCAGGCGTTTCGCCCGGCGCAAAAGCGGCAAAAACGTCATCGCGTTCGGTAGGAATAAAACAGTAGCTGCCGCGCCAGTTAGCGCTAAGCGCCGTACTCCAGCGCCAGACATCCGTTCCGGCAATACGCGCCATCGTCTGAGGCTGCGCGTTTTGATGATGATCGGTTACGCCAGTGATGTAGACCCAGACACGCCGTATCGGGGAGTGTGTTTCGTTTCCCTGCGGGTCGCGCCACCAAAAAGTGACCCGATAATTTCCGTCTTTTTCCCGTATCCATTCCGGCCCGGTTTTCGTCCTCCACCAGGCCTCACTTCCCGTTGCCAGCGCCTCTTTCATTATAACCCTGTGTTTATTATGAATTTTGTATATAAAAGGTGAAATATATTGATAATATTATTGATAACTATTTGCATTTGCAATAGCGTATTGTCGCACTATGGGACGCGCGAACACAATTTCACCACCCGGCCAATGCCTTTGACGGGCGCTTTGGCTTATGTGGCTAAAGAAAAGCAGGATATACAATGAACAAGAAGATTCATTCCCTGACCTTACTGGTCAATTTAGGGATTTACGGGGCCGCTCTGCCCGTGATGGCGGAAGACAAAACCGATAGCGCTGCGCTCACCAATGAAGACACCATCGTGGTGACCGCTGCCCAGCAAAACCTACAGGCGCCTGGCGTATCCACTATCACCGCCGATGAGATCCGCAAAAATCCGCCCGCGCGCGACGTGTCAGAAATCATCCGCACCATGCCGGGCGTGAACCTGACCGGCAACTCCACCAGCGGTCAGCGCGGGAATAACCGCCAAATCGATATTCGCGGCATGGGGCCGGAAAACACCCTTATCCTGATAGACGGTAAACCCGTCACCAGCCGTAACTCGGTGCGCCTGGGCTGGCGCGGCGAACGCGATACCCGTGGCGATACCGCGTGGGTGCCGCCGGAGATGATCGAACGCATTGAAGTGCTGCGTGGCCCTGCCGCCGCACGCTACGGTAACGGCGCGGCGGGTGGCGTGGTCAATATCATTACCAAAAAAGGCGGTAGCGAGTGGCACGGCTCCTGGAATACCTATTTCAACGCGCCGGAACATAAAGACGAAGGCGCAACCAAACGCACTAACTTTAGCCTGAACGGCCCGCTGGGCGGGGATTTCAGCTTCCGTCTGTATGGCAACCTCGACAAAACGCAGGCGGATGCGCGTAATATTAATCAGGGGCATCAGTCTGAACGTACCGGGAGTTACGCCGACACGCTACCGGCAGGACGCGAGGGGGTCATTAACAAAGATATCAACGGTGTGGTTCGTTGGGATTTTGCTCCGCTTCAGTCTCTGGAGCTGGAGGCCGGATACAGTCGCCAGGGCAATCTCTATGCCGGCGATACTCAGAACACCAATACGAACCAACTGGTGAAAGATAATTACGGAAAAGAGACGAACCGCCTCTATCGGCAGAACTACTCTCTGACCTGGAACGGCGGCTGGAATAATGGCGTAACCACCAGTAACTGGGTGCAATACGAACATACCCGTAACTCCCGGATGCCGGAAGGCTTGGCAGGCGGCACCGAAGGAATTTTCGATCCCAAAGCATCGCAAAAATATGCCGATGCCGATTTGAATGACGTCACCCTACACAGCGAAGTGAGCCTTCCTTTCGATCTGCTGGTCAATCAAAACCTGACGCTGGGTACTGAATGGGCCCAACAGCGTATGAAAGACGAGCTCTCCAACTCGCAAACCTTTATGGGGGGAAATATCCCGGGTTACAGCAGTACCAATCGTAGCCCCTATTCAAAAGCGGAAATTTTCTCTCTGTTTGCTGAAAACAACATGGAACTGACCGACAGCACCATGCTGACGCCGGGGCTACGTTTCGATCATCACAGTATTGTGGGGGATAACTGGAGCCCGTCGCTGAACCTGTCGCAAGGTCTGGGGGATGACTTTACCCTGAAAATGGGGATCGCCCGCGCTTATAAAGCCCCGAGTCTGTACCAGACTAACCCAAACTATATTTTGTACAGTAAAGGTCAGGGTTGCTACGCGACTGGCGCGGGTACCGGCATCGGCTGCTATATGATGGGTAACGATGATCTGAAAGCCGAAACCAGCATCAATAAAGAGATCGGTCTGGAATTTAAACGCGATGGCTGGCTGGCCGGCGTCACCTGGTTCCGCAATGATTACCGCAATAAGATTGAAGCGGGTACAGTGCCGTTGCAGCGTATCAATAACGGCAAAACGGATGTCTATCAGTGGGAGAACGTGCCGAAAGCGGTCGTTGAAGGTCTGGAAGGCACGTTAAACGTACCGGTTAGCGACACCGTCAACTGGACGAATAACGTTACGTATATGCTGCAGAGCAAAAACAAAGAGACCGGCGAACGCCTGTCGATTATTCCACAGTACACGCTTAACTCAACCCTGAGTTGGCAGGTACGTCAGGACGTTTCTCTGCAATCGACCTTCACCTGGTACGGCAAACAAGAGCCAAAGAAATATGATTATCAGGGTAACCCCGTTACCGGAACAGATAAGCAAGCGGTCAGCCCATACAGTATTGTTGGCCTGAGCGCGACCTGGGACGTGACCAAAAATGTCAGCCTGACCGGTGGCGTGGATAACCTCTTTGACAAACGTCTGTGGCGTGAAGGTAACGCGCAAACCGTCAGGGATACTCAAACTGGCGCTTATATGGCGGGCGCTGGCGCGTACACCTATAACGAACCGGGACGTACGTGGTATATGAGCATTAATACCCATTTCTGATGGCAACCTTCCCTCCCTCATTCGGGGAGGGAATTAGCAAAAAACGATGCGGACATCTCATTTTCCCCTTCCCTTTGCCGGACACAGGCTGCATATCGTCGACTTTGATGCGAGCAGCTTTCACGAACACGACCTGCTATGGCTGCCTCATCACGATCGGCTCCGGTCTGCCGGACGCAAGCGTAAAGCTGAACATCTGGCAGGCCGCATCGCCGCCGTTCATGCGCTACGCGAGGTGGGCGTCAGGACAGTGCCCGGTATTGGCGACAAGCGACAGCCGCTATGGCCGGACGGCCTATTTGGCAGCATCAGCCACTGTGCGACAACGGCGCTGGCCGTCATATCCCGACAGCGTATTGGCATTGATATAGAAAAAATCATGAGTCAACACACGGCGACAGAGCTGGCGCCGTCCATTATTGATAGCGATGAGCGCCAAATTCTCCAGGCGAGCTCGCTCCCTTTTCCGATTGCCCTGACGCTGGCTTTCTCCGCCAAAGAGAGCGTTTATAAAGCCTTTTCAGACCGCGTCACGCTCCCGGGATTCAATAGCGCAAAAGTTACCTCGCTTACCGCCACGCACATCTCGTTACATCTGCTGCCAGCCTTTGCCGCCACGATGGCTGAACGTACCGTCCGTACAGAATGGTTTCAACGTGGCAATAGAGTTATTACTCTTGTTTCTGCAATAACGCGCTTTCCCCACGACAGGAGCGCTCCCGCTTCTATACTTAGCGCAATCCCCCGATAAATGAGATCGCTATGGCGCTGAATGATTTTCACGTTTCTGAACCTTATACGCTTGGTATTGAGCTGGAGATGCAGGTGATCAATCCACCTGGCTACGATTTAAGCCAGGACTCTTCTACGCTGATCGACGCCGTTAAGCCCCAACTTACTGCGGGAGAAATTAAGCACGATATCACCGAAAGTATGCTGGAGATGGCCACGGGCGTCTGCCGCGATATTGACCAGGCGGCGGCCCAACTTTCTGCCATGCAGCACGTTATTTTACAGGCGGCGTCGGAACACCATCTCGGCATTTGCGGCGGCGGTACGCACCCTTTTCAAAAATGGCAGCGTCAGGAGGTCTGTGATAATGAGCGCTATCAACGCACGCTGGAAAATTTCGGCTACTTAATTCAACAGGCGACGGTTTTCGGCCAGCATGTCCACGTCGGCTGCGCGAACGGCGACGATGCGATTTATCTTTTACACGGGCTGTCGCATTTTGTGCCGCACTTTATTGCGCTCTCCGCCGCGTCCCCCTATATGCAAGGATCTGACACCCGTTTTGCCTGCGCGCGCCTGAATATTTTTTCCGCTTTTCCCGATAACGGTCCCATGCCGTGGGTCAGTAACTGGCAAGAGTTTGCCGGACTATTTCGCCGTCTGTCTTACACCACGATGATCGACAGCATCAAAGATTTGCACTGGGATATCCGCCCCAGCCCGGCCTTTGGCACGGTAGAAGTTCGGGTGATGGATACGCCGCTCACCCTTGATCATGCCATCAATATGGCAGGGTTGATTCAGGCGACCGCGCACTGGCTGCTGACCGAGCGTCCCTTTAAACCGCAGGAACAAGACTATCTGTTATATAAATTCAACCGTTTTCAGGCTTGCCGCTATGGTCTGGAGGGCGTGCTAACCGATGCCTATACCGGCGACCGCCGTCGCCTGGCAGATGATACGCTGCGTCTGCTGGACAACGTTACCCCCTCTGCGCGCAAGCTGGGCGCCGACAGCGCCATTGACGCGCTACGTCTGCAGGTGAAAAAAGGCGGTAACGAAGCGCAATATATGCGGGAGTTTATTGCCGACGGCGGATCGCTGATAGGTCTGGTACAAAAACATTGTGAAATCTGGGCGGGACAATAGACAGCATATTTGCCTTACCAGGCGATATCCCGGACAATGGCGTTTTAACTTACGTTTAACAAAGCCATGAAACACCCGCTTGAATCATTGATGACCGCTGCCGGTATTTTGCTGATGGCGTTGCTCTCCAGCCTGCTGCTGCCCGCCCCTTCGCTCGGCCTTGCGCTGGCGCAAAAACTGGTCGGGATCTTTCATCTTATGGATCTCAACCAGCTTTATACTTTGTTGTTTTGTTTATGGTTTCTGTTGCTCGGCGCGCTGGAATATTATGTTATTCGCTTTATCTGGCGGCGCTGGTTTTCGCTGGCCGATTAAACATTTCAATGCGTACGGCCATGCTTTTCTTTACGATAAGCGCCTGGCGGCAGGTTGAACGTGCGGGTAAAAATGCGCGTAAAGGTTTGCTGCGAATCAAAACCATACTTGAGACAAATATCATACACCTTCTGGTCGGTGTCGCGCAGGTCGCGCGCCGCCAGTTTTAGCTTCCGTTCACGCACGTAGCGCCCCAGACTCTCCCCTTTGTACTGCATAAAAAGGCGCTGCAGGTGCCACTTGGAATACCCCGCATGACGGGCAATATCATCAATACGTAACGGCTGATTCAAATTATCATCAATCCACTCGACAATCGTGTCGATAACCTGAGCGGAAATGGTCATCGTGCTCTCCCCTCTATCAAACTCGTCAGCGGCTCCCGCACCGCACATTTACGGCAACAGCAATAAGCATAGTAATAACCACACAAATTGTGAGACAGCTTATCGCATGGCCTGCAATAGGCTTTTCTACCACTTCATGCGGCAGCCCTTGATTATGAGTGAGTAAGCACTCATTATAGAAAGCAAAGATACGCCGTCAAGGTACTTTTCAAAGGTTGACATTCACCGTTGCGACGCGACAACGGGCATGATTCAATCATGTTTTTCCAGACATAAGGGTAACGTGTAGTGGCTCGTCCGAAGAGTGAAGACAAAAAACAAGCATTACTGGAGGCGGCAACCCAGGCGATAGCGCAATCCGGTATCGCCGCCTCAACGGCGGTGATTGCGCGTAACGCAGGTGTTGCAGAAGGAACATTGTTTCGCTATTTCGCGACCAAAGATGAGCTGATTAACACGTTGTATTTGCATTTAAAGCAGGATCTCTGCCAGTCAATGATAATGGAGCTGGATCGATCCATTACCGATGCCAAAACGATGACCCGCTTTATCTGGAACAGTTACATCAGTTGGGGTCTGAACCATCCCGCGCGCCACCGGGCGATCCGTCAACTGGCTGTCAGCGAAAAGCTCACCAAAGAGACGGAACAACGGGCCGACGATATGTTCCCCGAATTGCGCGATTTATGTCATCGTTCCGTTTTGATGGTGTTTATGTCGGATGAGTACCGCGCCTTCGGCGACGGCCTTTTTCTGGCGCTGGCTGAAACAACAATGGATTTCGCCGCGCGCGATCCCGCTCGCGCTGGCGAATATATTGCGCTGGGATTCGAAGCGATGTGGCGCGCGCTGACTCGCGAGGAGCAATAATGGACGGTCAAACACTGCACGCCTGGGCAAAACGCTGTGCGCTGGAACTGCCTTTTACCGAACACTGCTGGCCTTTCGGCCCACAGTACGATGTGTTTAAAGTCGGCGGCAAAATATTCATGCTGTTCACTGAACATCACTGTCGCCCAGTGGTGAACCTGAAGTCGGATCCCCAAAAATCCCTGGTAAATCAACAAATTTACCCCAGCATTGCGCCTGGCTATCACATGAATAAGAAACACTGGATTTCAGTCTATGCGGGCGAGGATATCACCGTCTCGCTACTCAACGATTTGATAAATGACTCATGGAATCTGGTCGTAGACGGGCTGCCTAAAAGAGAGCAACTGCGCCTGCGACCGCGCTGATGCAATAACCGTTTCCGCATTTTCCTCCCTTATCTTTTTACCGATAACCCGGTACCCTGCTGATACAAAAGGGTACTAAACCAACCAGGAGCATTTATGGATATCGTTTCTGTCGCCTTAAAGCGCTACTCCACTAAGGCGTTCGATCCCAGCAAAAAACTGACCGCCGAAGAAGCGGATAAAGTAAAAACACTACTACAGTACAGCCCCTCCAGCACCAATTCCCAGCCGTGGCACTTTATTGTCGCCAGTACGGAAGAAGGCAAAGCGCGTGTCGCAAAATCCGCTGCCGGAAACTACACGTTCAACGAACGCAAAATGCTGGACGCCTCCCATGTGGTGGTCTTCTGCGCCAAAACCGCAATGGATGACGCATGGCTTGAGCGCGTCGTCGATCAGGAAGATGCTGATGGCCGTTTCGCTACGCCGGAAGCTAAAGCGGCAAATGATAAAGGTCGCCGCTTTTTCGCCGATATGCACCGCGTCTCGCTGAAAGATGACCACCAGTGGATGGCGAAGCAGGTTTATCTGAACGTCGGCAACTTTCTGCTGGGCGTCGCCGCGATGGGTCTCGATGCCGTCCCCATTGAAGGTTTCGACGCCGAGGTGCTCGACGCTGAATTTGGTCTGAAAGAAAAAGGCTATACCAGTCTGGTCGTGGTGCCGGTCGGCCATCATAGCGTCGAGGATTTCAACGCCGGGCTGCCGAAATCACGTCTGCCGCTTGAAACCACACTGACGGAAGTCTAATCCCCTGCCTAAGCCGGACGCCCGTCCGGCTTTTTTCACCTTTCTGCCAGGTTCCTCAATGATCAATGGCGCGAAGTGCCAGGTTTTACATCGCTAGTGTTAACTTCCTCTTTCAACCTATTGAAAATAAATAATATTTAAAACTGGCACGCCGTTTGCCATATCTGGATACCCCCTATCTGGATGAAGGAGAAAACGGCGTGACACCGGTTTGCGCCTACGATGGCGATATTGTCACCACGGGGTTGGCCCTCCCTGGCGTGTCATCAAAATCGGGCGCTAAACCCAACGTTATAACGGGTTTGATTGCCATCGCTTAACCCTGCCGTTTGCGCCATCCCGGCGAAAGCGGACACTGTTGCCGACAGCGGAAAATCTGCGCCAATCGCGATATCAACCCAGTTTTTATCCTGCGTTTTTCCGTCGCGGCTAAACGTCAGCGCGGTCGATTTAAGGCCGCCGTTCGCCACATACGTATCATCGCCAAACTGACGGCGATAATTAATCTGCGCCCAGGAGTGAATGATGCTGTGGCGAAGATCCAGACGCCAGCCAGCGCCACCCACCTGCGAATGGGCGTTTTGGTCGCCAAAACGCATTGATGTACTGGTATTGAGCTTCTCGCTATAGCCATTAACGTGGCTGTAATCCCATGCATATTGCAGCATCGGTCCGGTCGTTAACCACGGCATCATGACAAAATCATAACCACTGGTTAACCTCGCGCCCCACAGCTGCCCGTTGGTTTCGCCCTCTTCCAACCGTCTTAGCGCACCGAGCGTGATACTGCGCTGAATGTTACTGAATTTAGCGGACAGGTAGTGTAAATCGCTATCCAGCCACGCCTGACCGGCGCGTAAATGGCTGAATACGGCGGCCTGAAAACCGCGGGCGTCATAACGATAATTATCGTCAGGATGTTGCTTATCCAGAGAACCGGCTATCAGCCCTCCCAGCAGTACCTGCTCGTTAAGCTGATAATCGACGCCAACCGTCAGATTATTATGATTACCGTTCCCGTCGGCCTCATTATTATCATAACGTTGATATCCCCCGCTGTATCCACCGAACATGCCCAGTGAACCAACAGGATTTTCCCCCTGGCGAAGCTGCTGATAACGGCTGTCAAGCGTGGTACGACTACCTTGCGCCATCGACTGAACGCTTTGGTTTAGATATGTCGCCTGTACCGGCGCGGCAATGATCGACTGGATATATTGCGCAATAATGGTATGGACCTGCGGACCGGGATGTAAATGATCGGCAAACAGATAGTCCTGCGATGCATTAAATCCAGGCATTGCCGAGGAGCACGCCGAAGCGGATACGCCCGGCGGGCAGGCCATACCTACGGTATTTGTCAGACCAAACGCCTGCGGGTTGGCAAGAATTTCCTTAAAGAGGCCGTTGATATCGGCACGGGCTATATTGCCGCCGTGTTGCTCCAGCCCCTTCTCTTCCATCTGATTATAATAATCGGTCAGAGCTGACGCCTGCCCTGCCGCCTTTTCATAGCCCGCCAGCAGTTGTTCAACGAGCAGTTGCTGAATAAATGGATTGCTGCTTACCGTTGCAGCCGCCGCCAGCAGCGCCTTGCGGATCGCCTGTTGCCGACTGGCGAAATCAGGCGTAGCTCCCTCCGCCAGCGCATCTAACGCCGCTTTTAGCGCCGGGGGCGCCGCTGCGCCCAGCCCGGCGGTGATTACCGCCTCCAGAAGCATTGGCGTCGCACTAATATCCGGTACGTTTGGCACCACGACCAGCCCGGCGCCGGCATCCAGTAACAGCCCTACCTGCGCCGCCGCGCTAGTGGCGCTATTACCAGCTATTTGCTGTGCCATGGCAGGTCGCGCGATGGCCGCCGCCAGATCGTTTCCGCCGACCCAGTGAATATACAAACCGTTGTGGTCGGCTTTTCCCCCCGTTTTGGCAAGCCACTGCCGTACCTGATCGGCGGTATTATCCTGCGGGTTTAATTCCGGGGTCGCCGTCGCGCCGCCGGCGGCATAATTAGAGCCGCCATTGCTGGAAGGGCTTAATGCCAGCCCATATAGTTCGGCCAACTGTTCGTCGTAGAGCTTATTTTGACCACTATCCCAGGTCCAGCGACCGTTATTTCCGGTATCGCTAAGGCTATCGCCAATTACCGTAAGAGAGTCAAACGCACAGGCAGATAATGGCGCGGCCAGCGCCAGCGAGAGTATGCCGTATTTTAGCAGGGTACGCTTTTGGGTCATCCGATGTTCCTTAATGTTATTGTTGATAGGTACGACGGTGCTAATCATTATCCGACAGAGATATTACAATCGTTTTAAACATTCTGGTTAAAAAGTTTTCATTCATTGTTGACGGACTGGCGCCTGTTCAAAAAGAGGGAACCGCGTAAAATAACGACGTTTATAGGGCGCTGGATAAAATATAGCGTATGGATAACCCCAGAGGCGCTTTTACCCGTCTGTTGCTGATTATGCCTGAAGCGCAGGCGTCCTGATTTGCATAAATGCCATTCAGCAGTCATCATAGGCTGCTGTTTATAAAGGAGAGATTATGCAGGAATTGATATCCCAGGTAGAAGATTTAGCGGGAATTGAAATGAATCACACCACGTCGCTGGTGGTGATATTTGGTATTATTTTTCTGACAGCAGTTGTCGTGCATATTATTTTGCACTGGATAGTACTGCGCGCTTTCGAAAAACGTGCCAGCGCCAGTTCCCGCCTGTGGCTGCAAATTATTACCCAGAATAAATTATTCCATCGTCTGGCTTTTACGCTGCAAGGCATCATTGTCAATATTCAGGCCGCGCTCTGGCTACAAAAAGGCAGTGAGGCTGCGGATATCCTGACGACCTGCGCGCAGTTATGGATTATGACCTACGCCCTGCTGTCGTTATTTTCCTTGCTGGACGTGATTTTCAATCTATCGCAAAAATGGCCCGCCGCCTCTCAGCTACCGCTAAAAGGAATATTTCAGGGTATTAAGCTCATCGGCGCAATTATCGTCGGCATTCTGATGATCTCACTGCTGATTGGCCAGTCACCAGCAATTTTAATCAGCGGGCTGGGCGCGATGGCCGCGGTATTAATGCTGGTCTTTAAAGACCCGATTCTTGGCCTGGTTGCCGGTATCCAGCTTTCCGCCAACGATATGCTCAAACTAGGCGACTGGCTGGAGATGCCAAAATATGGCGCAGATGGCGCGGTCATTGATATTGGCTTAACCACGGTAAAAGTACGCAACTGGGATAATACCATCACCACCATTCCCACCTGGTCGCTGGTTTCCGATTCGTTCAAAAACTGGAGCGGCATGTCTGCGTCCGGCGGACGCCGGATTAAACGCAGCATTAATATTGACGCGACCAGTATCCATTTTCTGGATGATGATGAAAAACAGCGGCTGTTAACCGCGCAACTGTTAAAGCCGTACCTTACCAGCCGTCATCAGGAAATCGATGAATGGAATAAACAACTGGATGCGCCGGAATCAGCCTTAAATCACCGCCGAATGACCAATATCGGGACATTTCGCGCCTATCTGAACGAATATTTACGCCACCATCCGCGCATCCGTAAAGATATGACGCTGATGGTACGCCAACTGGCGCCTGACGATCATGGTTTGCCGATAGAGATCTACGCCTTTACCAATACCGTCATATGGCTGGAATATGAGAGCATTCAGGCCGATATTTTCGACCATATTTTTGCCGTGGTGGAAGAGTTCGGCTTGCGTATTCATCAGACGCCGACCGGCAGCGATATTCGCGCGCTGTCAGGGACATTGCGCCATTAATGGATTGCCCGATCGCATGAGCATGGGATCGGGCAAAAAAGTTAATGAGCCTTACGGCGCAAAACTGTAAACGCGATAAACAGGAATACAATCCATACCGGCAGCAAAATCGCCGACAATCGCATATCGTCCATCGTACACATTAACACCAGGATCAGCGCCAGAAACGCAATGCACAAATAGTTTCCGGCGGGATAGAACAGCGCCTTAAATTGCGTCTCGCGCCCTTTACGACGCATCGCCGCGCGAAAACGTAAATGCGCGAGACAGATCATTATCCAGTTTAGCAATAGCGTCGCGACAACCAGCGCCATCAACAGGCTAAACGCTTTTTGCGGCAACAGATAGTTGATCAGCACCACCAGCGAGGTAATCGCTCCGGAAAGTATCAGCGAGTTCACCGGTACGCCGCGATGGCTGACGCGGGTTAAAAATTTCGGCGCATTGCCTTGTACGGACAGGCCGAACAGCATTCGGCTATTCGAATAAACGCCGCTGTTATACACCGAAAGCGACGCGACCAGAATAACGAAATTCAGCGCCGAAGCCACCACATTACTGTCCAGGTTATGGAAGATCATCACAAAAGGGCTGCTATTGGATTTCACCTCTACCCACGGATAGAGCGCCAGCAACACCACCAGCGAACCGATGTAGAACAGCAAAATACGGTATACCACCTGATTCACCGCTTTCGGAATGCTTTTTTGTGGATCGCGCGCTTCCGCCGCAGTAATGCCGATCAGCTCCAGTCCGCCAAAAGAAAACATAATCACCGCCAGCGACAGAAGCAAACCATGCCAACCGGTAGCGAAGAAACCGTTATAACGCCAGAGGTTATCAATGCTGGCATGTTCGCCGCCGTGGCCGGAGAACAGCAGCCACAGACCAAAACCTATCATGCCGATAATCGCCAGCACTTTAATCAGCGCGAACCAGAATTCCGTTTCGCCATACAGACGAACGTTCACCAGATTCACGGCATTAATGATAATAAAAAACGCCGCCGCCCATACCCATGTTGGTACGTCAGGCAGCCAGTACTGCATATAGATGCCCGCCGCGGTCAGCTCCGCCATCCCGACCAGCACAAACATGACCCAATAGTTCCAGCCCGACAAAAAGCCCGCAAACGGCCCCCAATATTTCCAGGCGAAGTGGGCAAACGATCCGGAAACCGGCTCTTCCACGACCATTTCACCCAACTGGCGCATAATGAGAAAAGCGATAATCCCGGCAACGCCATAGCCCAACAAAACAGCCGGCCCCGCCATTTGAATCGCCGGGCCGATGCCCAGAAACAGTCCGGTGCCAATGGCGCCGCCCAGCGCAATTAGCTGAATATGGCGGTTTTGCAACCCCCGCTGAAGCGTCGGTTCATTCTTCGACGCGGCATCCGACACGCTGGCGCCGGATGCAGTTGACGCGTTTTTCACGTCCTACCCCTGTATCGTTTTTATTGAGGGGCACCTTTTAACATTTCGCTCTCGCTGCCGCAAGGCGCAATCGTTTGTCAAGGCTCAACTCCGGACGTTAACGTTATCGTGTAAAAAAAGATGTCGCGGGGAGTAAAAAGAAAAGAGTGCGCGCCGATATAGAACGTTACGGGTGACAGACGCCGAGTATAAAATATGTGAATAACTCTGGACGAAAAGTACGACACCCTACAGAATACATTTAGTATTTTTTCAGTATTTTCAAAAAGGTGAATCAGACCTGGTATCTGTTATCCGTTTTTGAGCCACGCCAGGCATCAACGTCATGAATAAGATCATCAAACGTTTAGAGATCATCAAAAGCGCCATCGAACTTGAGGACGAAGAGATTATCCGTCAGCAGCTCATCTACCTGAAAAATGAGCCGCAGGATGCCGTAATCAGCGCGATTGCCCAGGCGATTGAAGCTCGTCGATTCAGTGACGCCATGCAAGAGATCGCCGCCTGGCTACAGGCTCAACGGGCGCTCTCGACGTGGCAAGATCCCTCTATTGCCGCCAGTAAACTGGAGCTGAAAGCGCTTGAAGCCCAACTTCGCGATCTGATTGACAAACGAAATGCGCGGGTACAAATCCTCGACGATTTCAACGACCTCTATCATCTGCGTCTCGGGCCGTTGATGAGCCGTATTCTGGAGTTGCGTAAACAGCTCGCGGTGAGTATGCAGCGTAAGCAAGAGGCCGAAATAAAACGCCGGGAAAAGGATTATCAATCCTGCCTGCAATTTATTTCCCAGGCCGTGGATCAACTGGCAACGCTAAAACAGCAGTGGACAGGATTGAATGCCGCCTCGCGCGAAGCGGTGGGCATCCGTCAGCGAATCCAGCAGCAGACGGAATTAATTACCGCGTTGCTGGCGGAAATTCGCGAGCTGGAAGCGGATTTTTCCCATCAGGACGACAGCGCATTCCGCCAGGCGCAGGAAAATGCGGAACAGGACTATCACCAGTACCGGGAGCAGCAGCAGGAAGCGCAATTCCGCTACGCTCGCGATCAACGTTTGTCGGCAGACGAACGCAGTGAATTAAAACGTTTGTGGCGTCAGGCCAGCCGCCTGTGTCACCCGGATGTGGTCGCCGATGAATTAAAAGAAAAAGCGCACCAGATGATGGTACAACTTAATCAGGCGCGGCAGAATGCCGATCTGGCGGCAATTCGCGCGTTATTGACGCAGCTGCAAAGCGGTCTGGAACCGATGATGGCAAGCGACAGGCTAAATAATCTGGAACATCTGCGCCATAAAATACGCCAGCTCCGCACGCAAATCGACGCGCTGTTGAAAGAGATAACGCAACTGGAAACGGAAAACGCCTGGCGGCTCGCCTCTTCCGTTGCGGATAAGGAAGCCTATTTCTCCGAGCAGGAACGGGCGCTAACCGAAATTCGCAATACGCTGGAGGCGCAGGTTCAACAGGTGGAACAGGAACTTCTGTCAGGGTAGTCCATCATTCATCAACACATTGTCGGATGGCGCAAGCGCCACCCGACGAATCGCGGCATAAAGAGGGTAAGAGGGGCGCTACTGTCGCTGTAAAAGTAACGAACGGGCGGAGTCCGCCATGATCATCACCGCACCTGCCAGCATTAACGTATCTTTTAATACCAGCCGCCCGGCGCCCGATAAATACGGAAAACCATAATGCGCATCGCCCAGCGGCATAACCCAGGCCTCCGGCGTGGTGATCAAAAACGACAGCGTGACAAATGGCGTCAGGAATGCCAGCACGCCGCCCGCCAGCCCTAACCAGCGGCTGACAGGGTTAGCCAGTACCAGCGCCGCGATAATCAATTCCACCACGCCCAGACCATCCGAAAACGCATACGTATTATTGGCCGTTTGCCAGGCGCGTTCCTCCGGTTTTAGTTCGCCCTCATGAGTCAGATGCTGACGATATTCTTCAGGATGTTCATAGAAAAAAGACATAAACGGGCTGTTCGCCACAAACGGGGTAATACTGTCTGCCTCATAGGGCACAAATTTTAGTAGTCCAATCCAGATAAAAACGATGGCGATACTCAGGCGAATTAATGTTAATCCAAGCCGATCCCCCTGACTTAACAGACGAAGATATTTATCCATCTCAGGCTCTCCTTATTTATATAATATCGCAGTGGCGTAACCCGTATTATCAATACGCATGGACGTAATTTTCCATGACGACGCCTGTTTACTTTGCGCCAGTCTGGCAATAGCGTCTTCAAGCATTGACGGCGTTGCTGACACCGCAGAAACGCTGATATATTCAACGCCGGTTAGCGGCTGGGCGGAGGCGGAAAACGCCAGCGGCGCAGCCAATAATGAAGCAATAAGTGTGGTAACTTTTAACATCGAGATTTCCAGTCGTGGGTTATTTCAATGGTGTTATAATACGTTACGCCTGACTAAAGCCTTTTCTTTCAGACGCCAGCATATTTGTCCTGGCGTATTTTTATAGCCTGACAGGCCAAAAAAAGCCCTGATTAACAGGGCTACGTTATTTATGTTTTACTTAATGAGAGAGAAGAGATCGTTTAAAGACTCACTCATTGTAGGATGGGTAAATATCTGGTCGCGTAACACCGTATAAGGTAAATCTGCATCCATAACGGTTTTAACGATATTAATCATTTCATGAGAATCGACGCATAACAATGACACCCCTACAATACGCTGCGTATTCACGTCCACTACCGCTTTTAGTACGCCACGAGTATCGTTCATAACACGGGCGCGAGGGATCGCCGCCACCGGTAATGTCACCACCTGCACCGTTGCGCCGCTTGCCCGCGCTTGTTCTTCCGTCAGCCCGACACGAGAGAGCGGCGGCGTCATAAAGACGGAATACGGAACATTCTGGCGATCGCGGGTACTGCGTTTGCCATCTCCCAATAACCCGTCGCGTACAATACGAAAATCATCCAGTGAAATATAGGTAAACTGCAACCCACCGGTAACATCGCCCATCGCCCAGATATTGTCCGCCGTGGTACGCAGGTAATCATCCACGATGATCCCGCCGCGTTCGTTCACCACCACGCCGGCGTTCTGCAACTGTAAACCAGCCGTCGCCGGTTTTCGCCCCGACGCCACCAGCAGGGCATCCATAAGATGCGCGCCTTCCGGTGTTTCTACTTGTACCGCGCCCTCCTTTGAGGATACGGCCTGTACGTTGGCGTTTAAAATCAGCTCGACGCCCTTTTCCTGTAAAATGCGGGTAATTGCCTGCGCGATATCCCGATCTTCACGAGGCAGGAATTGCGGCGCTGCTTCAAAGATAGTAACCTTCGTACCGAAGTTGGCGAACATTGAGGCAAATTCAAGGCCAATATAACCGCCGCCTAAAATCCCCAGCCGCGCCGGACGCTGGCTCAGGCTGAGTAGCCCGGTGCTATCGAACACCCCTGCCGTCGTTGTTAAGCCCGTAATAGCCGGGATCACCGACTCTGCGCCAGTATTAATGAAGATCTTTTCTCCCCGTAACACCCGCTCGCCGTCCGCCTGAAATACCCGTAAGGTATGGTTATCAATAAACTCCGCCCTTCCCTCAATCACATCGACATTGTCCAGGTCGGCAAGATTATGAAAATTTTTGTCGCGTAAAAAATTTACGACCGCCGCTTTGCGTTGCATGGCGACTGAAAAATCGCCCTCACGTTCCGCATCATGCACCAGCGTTTTCGTTGGAATACAGCCAATGTTGATGCAGGTTCCGCCGAACATACTGGCGGACTGTTCGATAATCGCCACGCGCCATCCCGTCTTCGCCAGAGTTGTCGCCAACGTTTTTCCTGCCTTGCCAAAACCAATAATGAGCGCCTGATACTGTGTCATCTTCTTTCTCCGCCAAATCACCATCTGTTTGTCAGGACAAGTATAAATAACGTCAAAAAAGACAGGGTTATCCGCAACGCGCCATTTTTTGTCTTATCGTCTAAATTGGCGGTTAGCAAAAACAAGGGTAGAAATGACATTGAGTCCGAAATATAGTGATCAGAGACAGAAATGGTTATCTCTAGTTTTGAAAATAAATCTGTTCTGGAGTCTATATGGATGCGCTTAGTCGGCTATTGACGCTTAACGCCCCTCAGGGCTCAATCGACAAGAATTGCCCGTTAGGCGGCGACTGGCAGTTACCGCACGCCGCTGGCGAGCTATCGGTGATTCGCTGGCATACCGTTACACAGGGCGAAGCGCAACTGGAAATACCTACCGGCGACGCCATGATACTTACGCCGGGAAAGGTGGTGATTCTGCCGCAAAACTCCGCCCACCGTTTGCGCCAGTCTGGCGAAGCACCGACACATATCGTGTGCGGTAGTCTACGTCTGCACACGACGTCACGTTATTTCCTTACCGCGTTGCCGGAAGTGTTATGTCTTGCCCCGCCGCCGCATAGCCCCGCCAGTATCTGGCTTAACGCCGCCATTTTGCTGTTACAGCAGGAGTCAGAACGCCATTTACCTGGCGCTGATGTCTTATACAGTCAGCAGTGCGCCACGCTGTTTACCCTCGCCGTTCGCGACTGGCTATCGCAGGCTGGCACAGCGAAAAGCGTGCTCAATTTATTGCTGCATCCCCGGCTGGGCCGCGTGATCCTTCACATGCTGGAAACACCGGCGCATCCCTGGACGGTCGAAACGCTGGCGCAACGGGTACACATGTCGCGGGCGAGCTTCGCCCAGCTATTTCGCGACGTGTCCGCTACAACGCCCTTAGCCGTGTTAACAACGCTGCGCCTGCAAATCGCCGCCCAGACCCTGTCGCGTGAAGCGCTGCCGGTGATGGTGATTGCCGAGTCGGTAGGTTATGCGAGCGAATCTTCTTTTCACAAAGCTTTTGTCCGTGAATTCGGTTGTACACCAGGCGAGTACCGCAAACGGGTCAGCGCGCTCGGACGATAAACGTATACTGAACCCGCCTACAGTTTGACGCCGCAGGCGGGCGACACACGTTATGCCGCAAGGCGACGATGCCTGCGCAGCCACATCAGCTTGTAGGCTGCCGGAATGATGAACAGCGACAGCAACGGCGCGGTAATACGGCTCATCACCTCAGAACCCGCGCCGGTCCCCCATAAAACAGGTAGCAGACCGGCGATAATCACCGCTACCGTCATGGCTTTTGGCCGCACCCGGAGCACCGCCCCGTGGTAAAGCGCCTCATCGAGTTTTTCTGCCGAAAAGGTGTTGGGAGCTTGCGCTTTGAAGGCCGCGCCTGCTGAATCACCGGCGATCCCATCATGCTACGCAGAGCGATCAGTAATTTACTCTCTAATACGATGCGCTATACGCCGCCGGGTAAAACCATTACTCTTCGGATAAAAGAAGCGGACGACCAGATACATATTATTGTTGAAAACCCCGGTACGCCAATCGCGCCGGAACATTTGCCGCGCCTTTTCGATCGTTTTTATCACGTTACTCCCTCCCGCCAGCGTAAAGGGGAAGGCCGCGGTATAGGCCTGGCAATTGTAAAATCCATCGTCATTGCGCATCAGGGAAAAGTTTCTGTCACCTCCGATACGCGCGCTACTCGTTTTATTTTGACATTACCCAAACACCTCCGTTGAACTGTAGCGATAGTGAAAGGCGCTATCACTAGCCAGCAAAATAATCTGATATAATCGTCATTATCCTGTCACGCGCCAGCCCCAACGACTGTTTTATTATTTCTCTTATTAACCCACACCGGAGAAATAAGATGAATAAGTTTACATCCCTTTTAGCTGTCGTTTTTTTATTTCAGCTGGCGTAAAAGCCGCAGAGAAAATGGAATCTCGCCAATTATCCGCCACGGCGCATGAGATGATGAATAACGGTGACGCCTTCGCGCATCAGCAAATGGCTCAGACACAGAAAACCAGCGCCCCGGCTACTGTGGAAAATGCGACATCCTTTTCTGAAATGGACGACTATGAAAAAGCAATGGTCATCCATCAATCGATGAATAATGCCCATTCTTTCTCCCACGAGATCCAGGCTGAGGAGCACCATAAACAGATTAAACGCAATTAGTTATTTGCATATTAGCGTCACGTACTGCGGATGGCGCAACGTCGCCGCCGCAGAAGCTTACGGATTAACATAATTTTGAGAGGTTAAATGGCGCGCCCTGCAGGATTCGAACCTGCGACCCACGGCTTAGATGTTCCTGGAACTACCTGAGCTAACAACAAGTTATTCCATTACTACGGCGCTCACTCGCCCCATCCTCGAAAAACATGCAAAGACTTGCAAGCCGATGCAAAGCTTTGTGTGTCCCGTTTTTGTCCCAAACTACTTAGCAATCAGTAGCCCCAATTGATCGGTAACAACGATCAATTAATAAGATAACAATAACTTTAAACTATTGAATACCACATTATTGATCGTTTATATCGATCAAAGCAATTTGTAGTGCTACACTCCAGACCTTTCCGAATCCGCTGATTTTCATAATGTTGAAGTTATTCGCTAAGTACACATCGATCGGTGTTCTTAACACGCTTATTCATTGGGGCGTATTTGCTTTTTGTGTGTATGGGATGCATACGCATCAGGCGTTGGCGAACTTTTCCGGTTTTGTTATCGCCGTATCGTTCAGCTTCTATGCCAATGCGCGCTTCACCTTTAACGCCAGCACCACCACGCTTCGCTACATGATGTACGTGGGATTTATGGGAACACTGAGCGCCGTTGTTGGCTGGATGGCTGACAAATGTTCCCTGCCGCCACTCCTTACTCTTGTCACCTTTTCAGCTATCAGCCTGATATGCGGATTCATTTATTCAAAGTTCATTGTCTTTAGGGATGCGAAATGAAAATCTCGTTAGTCGTTCCGGTCTTCAATGAAGAAGCCACGATACCTATTTTCTATAAAACGGTTCGCGAGTTTGAAGAGCTAAAACCGTATGAAGTTGAGATTGTTTTCATCAACGATGGAAGCAAAGATGCGACTGAATCAATAATTAACAAAATAGCTGCATCTGATCCGCTCGTTATTCCGCTTTCGTTTACGCGAAACTTCGGTAAAGAACCTGCTCTTTTCGCGGGTCTCGACCATGCAACCGGGGATGCGGTCATTCCTATTGATGTCGATTTACAGGATCCGATAGAAGTAATCCCCCATCTCATTGAGAAGTGGCAGGCTGGCGCGGATATGGTGCTGGCTAAGCGCTCAGACCGCTCAACTGACGGGCGCATGAAGCGTAAGACAGCTGAGTGGTTTTATAAGCTGCACAACAAAATCAGCAATCCGAAAATCGAAGAGAACGTTGGCGATTTTCGGTTAATGAGTCGTGAAGTTGTCGAAAATATTAAATTAATGCCCGAACGTAATCTGTTTATGAAAGGCGTTCTGTCATGGGTGGGCGGCAAGACTGATGTAGTTGAATACGCCCGCGCTGAGCGAATAGCTGGTGATTCTAAATTTAACGGATGGAAACTTTGGAATTTAGCACTTGAGGGTATTACCAGTTTTTCTACCTTCCCTCTTCGCATCTGGACATACATAGGATTAGCCGTCGCTAGTGTAGCATTTATTTATGGGACATGGATGATTTTCGATACTATCATATTTGGAAATACTGTTAGGGGATACCCTTCACTACTTGTCTCAATACTGTTTTTAGGCGGGATTCAGATGATTGGCATAGGAGTATTAGGTGAATATATTGGCCGTATATACGTTGAAACTAAAAAACGCCCGAAATACATCATTAAGAGAAGCAAAAAATGAATAAAGTCATAAAAATATCATTATATATCTCTTTTGTGTTAATTATTTGCGCTCTATCTAAAAACATAATGATGTTAAATACATCTGATTTTGGAAGAGCCATTAAGCCATTAATTGAAGATATACCCGCATTTACATATGATTTACCTTTATTGTATAAATTGAAAAGTCCCATTGGTTCAATTAATAGCTATGACTATATAAGTTCATATAGTTATATTCTGTATGCGTATGTCTTGTTGATTAGCCTTTTTACTGAATACCTTGATGCCAAGTTGTTATCATTACTTTTAAAGGTAATATATATTTATTCCTTGTATGCAATATTTGCCTCATATATAAAAACAGAAAGATATGTATCTTTATTTGCTTTCTTTATTTTGGCTTTTCTTATGTGTTCATCATCAACACTGTCAATGTTTACCTCATTCTATCAAGAGCAAATAATTATAATTTGCCTTCCATTTTTGGTGTATTCTTTAACATGCAAAAATAATAAATCTATACTATTGCTATTTGCTTCGTTGTTAATAATATCCACTGCAAAAAGCCAATTTATATTAAGTCCGCTCATAGTGTATTCATATTATATATTTTTTGATAGACGTAAACTAATTATTAAGTCTGTAATATGCGGGGGGTGCTTGCTGGCGTCAATATTTGCAATATCTTATTCAAAAGGTGCTGTTGAATTAAATAAGTACCATGCAACATACTTCGGAACTTATCTTTATATGAAAAACAATGGGCATAAAGTCCCCTCTTATGTTGATGATAAATGTATTGGATTAGATGCCTGGGGTAATAAATTCGACATATCCTTTGGCGCAGTCCCAACAGAAGTCGGGACAAAATGTTTCGAATCTCATAATAATGAAAAATTTTCAAATGCACTCTATTTATTGGTTAGCAAGCCAAGCACCATCTTCAAGCTTCCATTTGATGATGGTGTGATGGCTCAATATAAAGAAAATTATTTCCATGTATATAAAAAACTACACATCATTTATGGTGCATCAAATATACTAACAATGATTACCAACATAAAAGATCATATATTTAAAAACATTAGATTTACGGCGTTGTTATTGTTTTTTGTCACTTCGGTTTTTATTAAAAATAATAAAGTGAAGGCATCTTTATTTGTAGCATCTCTTTTTGGAATGTCTCAATTTTATGTATCTTTTTTCGGGGAAGGGTATAGAGATTTAAGCAAACATTTGTTTGGAATGTATTTCTCTTTCGACCTTTGCTTATACATAACACTTGTTTTTTTGATGTATAAAATAACGCAAAGAAATCAAGAAAATAGCAATGTGAAACACTAAAGCAAAATTGCGCGCCTCTCATGGCGCGCACAACCTATAATACCAACCTAATTTCTCCGCCTCTTGGAGTGACTATTGCCCCTGATAGAATGGCAGTATAGACTATCAAATACCCTGATTCATTGTTTATTGTAATATCACCTCTATTTACAGACGATAACTAAAGGTATCATTACCCCCTCCCTCCAGAACCAAGTGCCGATATTATCATCAACAGTGATAGATACATATACTACTGGTTATCACTATAAGTGATGCCAGTCTTATACTTAACATAAGGACTTCCACTTTGATCACTTTGATTCTCGATGGACACATGACATCCAGGGGTTATGTTTATATGCGTCCCAGGACCAGTCGCACCATTAACGGCAACTGGATGTAAAAGTGATGTTTGTCTGAACTTAGCTAAAACGTTTGAGTTTGTAATCCCAATTGATGCACCATATGCACATATAGTCTGCTCTACAGTAGCAGAAACTTTTGCGTTGGCAAGGGGGAGTTCAGCATCAGCACGTGTTGATGCTGTCTGTAAAAGTATGTCTGAAAGATTGTATTCAGATCCTTCTATATAATCCCACCATACAGCACCACCTGAGCCTGTCAGTAATTCTGTGTAACTGCCAGCATCACCGCAGCAATAACAATCCTCGCACTCGCGGGGATTTCTTTTATCGGAGTAACCATGGAATAACACAGCCTCACACTCGATGGGGCCTGTGCATTTCTTCAGATATCCAGACCCACCGCCACAAACTGGATTCGCATAGGCCGACATCAGGCAACACTTAAAAACCCTTCAAAACCTAAATTCCCTTACCTAACAACACGACAGGCCTGCATTGCGGCGCTTAACTCCCCGCTGCATACTGTCGCCGTGAGCGCGGGTGATGGCATAACAGCGGAAAAACAATGTCACTCTTCCACAGAGGTGAAATATGGTACGCGTCCTACTCGACACCGGGCGGGAAGCGAATTAAGGAAAGCCTTGGGACTTCCGACAAGCGGCTCGCTACTGAGCTACATGACAAGCGCAAAGCTGAATTGTGGCGAGAAGACCGGCTTGGCGATTTCCCTGATGTAACGTTTGACGATGCCTGAATGAGGTGGCCTGAGGAAAAGGCAGAGAAGAAATCACTGAAGGATGACCGCAGCCGTATGGCTTTCTGGCTGGAGCATTTTGAGGGGATCCGATTAAAGGATATTACCGAGCAAAAGATTTACTCAGCAGTGAACAGGATGAGCAACCGCAAGCAGCTTAAGATATGGAAAATCAAAGCTGCCGCGGCGCAAAAGAATGGAGAGCTAGCACCAGTCTATTCAGCTAAACTGGTCACCACCGCCACCAAAGCCAAGCATCTGGCATTGATGAAGGCAATTCTGCGGGCGGCAGAACGTGACTAGAAATGGCTGGAGAAAGCTCCTGTAATCAAGGTTCCTGCTGTCAGAAACAAGCGTGTCAGATGGCTTGAGCGTGATAAGTCAAAAAGACTTATTGAAGAATATCCGGAACCGTTGAAATCTGTTGTTAAATTTGCGCTAGCAACAGGACTTCGGCGGCCTAACATCATTAATATGGAATGGCAGCAAATCGACATGCAGCGTCGTGTTGCTTGGGTGAACCCTGAAGACAGCAAGTCAAACCGCGCTATTGGCGTAGCGCTGAATGGCACTGCCTGTAAGGTTCTGCGTGACCAGATTGGTAAGCATCATAAATGGGTGTTTGTGTATACTAAGCCCGGAGTTCGTCCTGATGGCTCTAAAACTTCAGCTGTCAGAAAAATGAGGTTGGATGATCAAACAGCATGGAACGCAGCATGCCGTAGAGCGGGGATTGATAATTTTCGCTTTCATGACCTTAGGCACACATGGGCAAGCTGGTTAATTCAATCAGGAGTTCCACTGTCAGTGCTTTAGGAAATGGGAGGATGGGAGAGCATCGAGATGGTGCGCCGATATGCTCACCTTGCGCCGAACCATTTAACAGAACACGCGAAGCAAATTGACTCGATTTTCAGTGATGATGTCCCAAATATGTCCCATATGGAAAATAAGGAGGGAATAAAGAAGCGTAACGCGTTGATTTTTAGATGGCGCGCCCTGCAGGATTCGAACCTGCGACCCACGGCTTAGAAGGCCGTTGCTCTATCCAACTGAGCTAAGGGCGCCTTGTGAAGTGAAGACTTCGTGTAGACGAAACGCGAGAATTATACGGTCAGGTACTCCTGAGTCAATGGCTTTTGTTCTGGTTGCTGACTAAGTGTACGAATATCGTCTTTTCTGGCGCAATGCCAGGTTCCAGGAAATCGCCTGGACACATCTCAGCACGCATAAAGTGGGAATTAAGGCCGCCAGTATTTAGAAAATCAATCAGTTTCTTTAATATTTCACCATGATTCACCTGCCGTGTAGGATATTTTTTATGCTGAGTATCGCTATTAAGGAACAAAACAGTCACTTTGAGCATGGTTTGAAAATCATCATGACGCGTCTGGCGAATCAATGGCAGCAGAAAATTGACTTTCTGCCGCCAGAAGAGATAGATAATGCCGATATCGCTTTCCTGGCCCTGGATGATGATTGGTTCAGCGCAGGCTGTTACCAGATACCTATGCATACCCAACATCAGCTACGGGTGATTATTTGTAATAAATGCGATAAAGAAAAGCTCATGTTCAGACCATGTCTGTATATGCTGCCGCATATTTATCGGGAAGATGATGTTGAAGAAATTACCCGGAAAATGATATTGATCTTACATAAACGAGCGCTTCGACATAGCGTCCCTTCTGGCATTTGTCACTACTGCACGACTCGTCATTTTTCAGTAACAGAACGTCACCTGTTAAAACTGATCGCCAGCGGTTATCATTTAAGCGAAACGGCCGCTTTACTTTCACTTTCTGAAGAGCAGACAAAGTCACTCCGCCGGAGCATTATGCGAAAATTACATGTTAAAACGGAGCAGCAGTTTTTAAAGTATATTAGAGTTAACCTTCATTTCTTACTCAGTAAGTAAACCCACTTAACTTTTTACAAGGCTTACGAAATATCTCACCAATAATTAAGTAACGATACCTACAGGCATTTTTTTAACGCTGCCACAATGATGCCCATAATATCCTGATAGATTCAGGGGTCGAAAATATATGGCTGCATCATAAATGCCTGGAGGAGTGTTTGGTGGCACAGGGTACTTTATTAAAGGAAAGGATAAATCCCCCACACCTGGCGTCTTCGCCAACACGTCATTCATATCTCAACAGCAGATTGTTAAAATCTGAGCCAATCGTTAATCTCTCAACTGCGCAATTAATCGGCTATGAGGTCCTGACGCAACTTCCGTCAAAACATGATAGCGAAGTTTTTTTTCAGCAGTTAATGCTGATGGAAGGCATTGAAACATCAGAGCAACGAAGCATTGCTTTTTACGCTGCTGCAACGATGGGACAAGGTTATTTATGGCCAGCCATATTACCAGATATATATTAGAGCAATGGAAAAAGCAGGATGCGCAGCGTACCACGCAGGGAAAGACACCGCCGTTTAAGAAATGCCAAAGACTGCGCCTGCCGTTATCACTCTCCAACGCCGCAGATATTTGATCGCCTTGAGTTACTGGACCAACAGCTTAATTATGCCTTGCCGGTTGGTATCATTTCCCAGGCAATAATTACAACTGATAACTACCTCGGCTATTCATTGAGTCACTACTTATTTTCCGGAAAACGTACCGCTGCATTCCGCTCATTAGATGACATTTCTTTGTGGATTGAAAAGGGGTCGCTCAGACAACTGATTGTAGATATGGAGACGCTACCTGTCTCCTGTATTGAGGCGCTTAACCAGCTACGCGCGCTCAGTTGGCAACAAAGCGATATCCAGATTTACCTGCTGGTATCAGATAAAACCCCCGCTATAACACAGTTTATCCGTATGGCTGGGCGTTTTTTTGTCCTGTCGCGACGACAAAATCTGGCCTCAGTACGCGAAGCCTTGTTATCAGCCTCCAAACCTCGCTTATCGGAAAGCTTTAGCCGTACTGACTGGTTGATGATTGAAACTTTAGCGCAAGGCGCCTCTTTAAAAGAAATAGCACGTCAGCAAAGCGTACCTTATCATCGTGCAGTTTACCGGCTTAAACAACTTATCACCCTCCTTAACCTTCCCCACAGGCAAAGCTTTCTTCGGCTGGTCCAGCAGCTAAACGTTACTTTCCACGACATTTTTTAACGAAGTAACGTTTTGGTGAATAAGATTTTTTAAGAAATTACTTATTTTCACTTCCATTAAATGTAAATATTTCACATAAAATTAATATTTACAACTCGTCCTGGTAAGCGATAAAAATTTTTTTCTTACATCGTCCCCTGTTCCTCCTCGTTTTTCGAGGTCTCCAGCGTCAACATCTTTCTGTTATTACATAACAAATACTAAACAATTAGTCTTTCATATTATTTTTATACTTAAAAACAACAGTTTAAACTACTCAATGTCAACTCTAAAGAAAATAGCTCCACCACGAACAAATTTTCTATAACGTCACAGAATATCCTACCCGCTATCCATAATTCGCATTTCGCAAGACTTTTCCGAGAAATCAGACCAGGTATAATCCATATTGTTTTTACTTAATCAGAAATTTCTTTTTTGTTGGTGCGAAATGGATATTCCACATATTTATTACTCTTACGCAAAATAGCCAGTCAACAGGGAGGTCTCATTCTTTATTATTGCTCCACTGTGTGGTGTGTAGATCTGGCTATTTCACAATCTTTAAGGTGTCTGACGCTTATTATAAAACGAAGGACGCATAACAGTCTGAGGCATACAACAATGAAACCTGCATCTGTTATCATTATGGACGAACACCCTATTGTAAGAATGTCGATCGAAGTTTTACTCGGTAAAAATAGCAATATTCAGGTTGTCCTGAAAACGGATGATAGCCGAACGGCGATAGAGTATCTGCGCACTTATCCTGTTGACCTTGTCATTCTGGATATTGAATTACCGGGCACCGACGGCTTTACCTTACTTAAACGAATCAAATCTATCCAGGAACATACCCGGATACTTTTTTTATCGTCGAAATCAGAGGCTTTTTATGCCGGAAGAGCAATAAGAGCGGGCGCAAACGGATTTGTAAGTAAACGCAAAGACCTCAATGATATTTATAATGCGGTAAAAATGATTTTATCCGGCTATTCTTTTTTCCCATCTGAGACGCTTAACTTTATCAGTAATACCCGTACCCCCAAAGGCGGGCACCATGATATGCCACTTTCTAACCGCGAAGTTACCGTGCTGCGCTATCTGGCCAATGGAATGTCTAACAAAGAAATTGCCGAGCAACTTTTATTGAGTAACAAGACTATCAGCGCGCATAAGGCCAATATATTTTCTAAACTTGGCCTTCACTCTATCGTTGAGCTTATCGATTACGCCAAATCACACGAATTATTGTAAATGTACTCCCGGCGAATTATCGTTCGGGAGCCACAATAACGGACACTAATTGTAATTGATCAGGAAGGTCGCATCCGCGTTAGCAAGTCCGGGCTGCACGCCATCGGCTAAGGCGATATAGTTCGCATAGAATTTCAGGGTAGCATTGCCGTTGTTGTCAATATCGACGGCCTTGCTGGCCTGTTCAAGTGGCAATCGACGTTGATCGCCATCGCGAATTTCAATCGCCAGTTTTTGCGCCATTGCCGTATCAGCAAGCGCCAGTAATGCCGTGCCGGGCGCTGGCGTCCCGGAAAACGTTATAGACGCCGACCCCGGCGGGCAACCTTCAAGTTTTAGGCTAAAGGCTACCGGTTGCGTAGCGTCACCGGCGGCGTGAAGCTGTTTTGTCGGCCAGGTGCCGAGGTTAACCGACTTGTTACTGTCGCCCGCAACCACGGCACAGGTAAAATCCACCACGTTACCGCGCAGTTCAATATTCACTTCGCCCAGAGATGAGTTGGCCTGACTCAGTGGGCTGAACAAAACACAACCGATAGCGATGAAAACGCGCCGAAGGATCATTATGCCTCCTTAATCATAATCGACTCGTAGATAGCCGCGCGCAGTAAACGGCCCTTCCGCCGGTTTAATCCCCGTCACGCTGATTGGCCAGGCGCGAATACCTACGCGAGCGGCGGCGTTATCATCAAGATGAAACGGAATTTTGCTCGACAAATTATTGGGTGTGAGCGGCGTACCGTTGCTATTAGCAACCACAAAGCCTAAATCCGGATTATCGGACACCATCGCCTGTCCTGAGGTCTTTTCGGCTTCAAGCCGCATCGATAAATAGGCCTGCGCCGCGACGTTGGTACATTTGATAGCAATGGTTTTCGTTTGCGGCGTGACGCCTTGCGGACGATTACCCGCCCCCGCCTGACTAAATAACGACGCGCCGATATCGCCGAAATCAAACTCCACGACCTGTCCGGCATTCACTTCACAGTTTTGCGGTACTTCCACTTTGCCGCTGTAGCTAATGGTATACACCGGCGTGCTCAACGCGTCGCCGGTAGAGGTCGTCACATAGACGGTAAACATTGTCTGGCGAGGGATCGTCACCATATTAATAAAAGGCCGTATCACTTTTAATTTAAAAACCAGCTTTGAGTCCTGCACGCCAAACGGCATTTGCTGCGACACGTTAGAATCGACGCCCATGCGAATATAGTTACGGGGCGGATAAAATACGCCAGCGACACTATCGGTGATGCTCATCGCGCCCAGAAGGTAGTCATTCAGTTTGAGGTATTTAAAATTTCCTTCGGTGCTTCGTACCGGTAATTCTGATACATAGCTTCGGTAGGTATAATTTACCATTGTCCCCTCCGGGCACGTCGCGTTTACGCCGACCCAACCTGATTTTTCCGGCAACGTCACCACCTGTCCCGGCTGATTATTGCCGCTGGTGAAAACATCTGACAGGTCGTAAAAGATATCGGTCGCCGTCCCGTTTGAATTGCGGCAAACCGTCGCCAGCGCGGGATGGGTGAAAAAGAGCGCGGTCCCCGCCAGCAATAGCGCTGAGTATATTTTCATCTCTATTTTTCCTTTTATGACGACGGACGGATACAGGTCGCGCTGGCTATCGTAATCGCCTGCTTCAGGCTATCCTCCGCCAGAGCGTAAGGGGCGATACAACGCGCGTTTTTCCCCTCTCCCCACTGGATGAACAGTTCACCTTTTAGCGGCAAGCCGCTCAGATAAATTTGCCCGTCATCGCCGACCATACTGGTAATGCCGCTGGCGGTTTCTCGTACTATCGCGCCAAACGGTAACGGACGTCCGCCAAGCCTCGCGGTAATGATTGCCCTTACGCCTATCCGCGTATCAAAAGCGGCCCTCACCAGCGCGCCCTCTGTCGGCACCACGCTGCTGACGTTATTTTCGACATCGGTATGGTTGTCCATCGTGTTGGTATCTAACGCGACGCGGTTATAGCGATATACCGTGGCGTAGGGCATTACCGCATAGCCCCGCCAGTCCGTTTTCACGCCGGTCTGGTTTTCGATGCGCACGCCTTTCGCTCCCGGCGCTTTAATCAAGACATTGGTATCGCCCAACGGTTGGCTAAACGTAATACCATCCGCATGACCGACCACGCCGCCGGAAAGTTGCCAGTTATAGTCATGCTGATCGCGATCGTAGTTATATCCCACGCCCAGCGTGCCATACGTCGCCTGCCAGCTAGCGCTGGCGCTGCCGCTATAACCATTGCTACTGCTACGCCCTTGCGTCACGCTGTAGCTCAGATTACGTCCTTCCAGAAGCGTGCCGCCCACGCCGGTCTGCCAGCTATTGTCGCCGTCGCGGTTGCGGTTGGCGTTAAACGTGGCATAAGTACGATCAAGAATAGTGTCGCGCGCATAACGCCGTCCGGTCAGAACGCTAAACGGAACGGACATATTGAATGCCAGAATGCGGTCGGCGCCTGAGATCCCCACCTACTCGCTCCACGACCATGACAGCGAATAACTTATGCCTTGCCATCCACTGGCGTATCCCAGTTGATACCAGGTATTGGTATCCGCCGTATTCCAGTAATTTTGTTGACTACCGGAAAGATACAGTGACCCGTAATCCCCCAGATTTTGCGAAATATTGACCTGAAAGCGGCCTTTTTTGCTGTAGCGGAGATTGTGGTAGCTCTGCGCCACCGGCACTTTATGGCGGCGTCCGTCGCTATCGTATTCGTAGTCGTACCCTTCCATACTGCGGTATGCCACATCATCCAGGGTGTAAAATCCGCGCGTGGAATAGCGGTAACCCAGCAATTGAAAATTAGTCCCGTAATTATTCAGCGATTTGGCGTACAGAAAACGCAACGATTGCCCCTGATGGGTGCTGTCATCTGCCAGTTGGCTACGCGCATGTGTGACATCGACCGACACGGCACCCCAGTCGCCCAAATTTCGCCCCGCCCCGACCACCACGGCACGGTAACGATCGGCAAGTTGCGTACCGCCGTAAGCCGTCAGCCCCGCAGGCAGGCCGGCAATCACCGTTCCCTGGAAAAAGAATGGCGAAGACTGCTGACTATTGCCGCTGCGAAAATCCCCGGCCACCAGGTCATACTTCACCCTGCCCTCACGCTGCAATAGCGGAACGGTAGAGTAAGGCACCGTGTAACGTTGTTGGCTACCGTCTTTTTCATCTACCGTCACCTCAAGGTCGCCGCTGGAAGAGGTAGGATTAAGATCGGTAATCGCAAACGCACCCGGCGACACATAGCTTTGGTAGATAACATACCCGTTCTGTCGTATCGTCAGCTTTGCCGCCGTCCGGGCGATTCCTCTAACCGTGGGGGCGTAGCCCTGCAGGCTATCGGGATACATATTGTCAGAAGAGTACAGCCGCGCTCCGCGAAAGCCGACGCTGTCGAAAACATCGTTCCCGGTATTGCTGTCCCCCATGAGCAGTTCGCTTTTTAGCGGAATGATGGCGCGCTGTACCCAGGTGCCAATGTTGTTCCAGCGTTGCGAATGATAGCCGTCCCCTTTCGAATAGCTCCAGGCTCCGTTATTACGCAGCCGCCAGGGGCCATAGTTCAACCCGCTCAGCAGACTCAAAAAATAGCTATCGCTGTCTGTTCCGCGGCTACCGGTAAAACTGTAATTAATGAGTGCGGCGGGTATCCCTTCATCCCACTCTTCCGGCGGGATATAGCCACGCGCGCTGTTGAGCAATGACGCCTGCGGCAAGCTAATATTTAAGCGCATCGACGCGAAATCAAACGCGACCTCCGCGCCCGGGATTTTCTCAGGAAGGTGAATACACGTGGTATCGACGCCTTTATCTGAGACAGGGAACGCCGCGGTATTCACGCCCAGCCGTTTAATCCACTCCGGTGTAAAACAAGGCATCAGGCCGCCGGATTTATCGCCGGCACCCACGGCGCCCGCCTCAAAACGAATATCCTGCGTCGCTACGAATTCGTCGTTACGCCAGATATCCACCCGGTAAATACCGGGAGGCTGATGATTACCTTTTTCAAAGCGAGATAAATCCGCCACGGACGCGGTATCCGCCGACAAAAACGCAGGGTTGAAATAACTTTCGCCGCGGCTCGTCAGCGGACACAGCGCCGCCAGCACCGACAGCGCCACGCCGCTTAACGGTGATACATAACCGGGAAATCGCCCTGCAAACCAGGTTGTCTTCTTCATCGTGTTCTCGTGTGGCTTCACGCTCTCTGCTTAACCGAGACTGGCCGTTGTCGCCGACGTCAATGCGCCGTAATCATTGACTGTCTGAAATGTCACGCTGCCCTGCGCGCCAGTCGGTAAGGGAATTTGCATGTCGCTTTTTGGCGCGATCATCACGTTATCAATCTTTTTCGCGCCCACGCTGATATTGACCAGCGTGAGGTAATAAGCAGATGGGTTGATTATCTTGAGATGGTTGCCGACACGGGAAAAATTCAGCAAGGTCGGCGCGTCTTCCGGCGTCTGCGGCAAATTCGCCGGACGCACGAACAGTTTGATGCGCGACAGAATCGCCAGTTGCAGAACGTTTTTTCCTTCAATATGACTTTTATCGACCGACGGAATGGCTTTCACGTTCATCCAGAATAACGACTCCCGATCCCCGGGTAGCGGTTGCCCGGCGTAGATAATACGCAGCGTGTTTTCGCTTTTGGGTTCGCTGACGAATAAAGGCGGCGTAACGATAAACGTTTTTTCTTTCTGCCCGGCGCTATTTTCGATCCATGAATTGACGAGGTAACGTTCTTGAGTATCGCTATTACTGATTGCCAGAGAAGTCTGTTTCGCCGCCGAGGGATAAATAACGCGCGTGGCGCCTAATGCAATCCCCCCCGCCGCCTGTACGTTCAGCGAAGTAAATAACGTGAGAAGAACAATAAAGCCTACTTTTATACTATTCAGCATGGTAAAAAATACCTTTTGCATTGAGTCACGTCGGCAAGAAAATTCATGGGTAAACCAGCGTAAACCACACTTCTGAATGAATTCGTCCCGGCGTCATATTTTCTGAAATTGCCCGATAGCGGGCAGTAAAATGCAAAGTCATTTCTGACGTTAAAATGGGCGTGTAATGAAGCGGTAACGTGTTAGGTATGATTTGCCGCTGCTGGTCATCAAATAATGCCAGGCCGATTCCGGCATTACCGATACCCTCGCCGCTGGCCAGAAAAACATGGGGATCTTCCGCAGGCGTAACGCCGGCAAACGCAATGCCGACATGACGCCAGACCTCCGCGCTACAGGAGATTAACCGTAACGAAAATGGAACGCTGACGGGAGCGAAGCTGCCAGGACCGGTAAACGCATTCGTGCGGTACTGTCCCATCAATACGCGCAAATTCTGGCTTTCTGTGGCGACAGCGCAGCCGCCATTGACCAGTTGTCCGCGCAGGTGAACACGCCCGCTCTCTACCATTACCGGCTGCGCAATAACGGGCGACATCAAAACAAGCCCCACTAGCGCCGCGCCTTTCCTTATCATCTGCTATGTTCTCTTTTATCCCCGATAGCCTCTTCCGTTGAGGCGCCTCCCTTCCCTGGCGTTCCCAGACGGGATTATTCGTATTTCATGATAAAGGTGGCGTCGGCATTAGCCTGGCCTGGCGTCGTGGCGGTGGCGGTTGCCTTATAGCGTGCGGTAAAACGCAGCGTATTGGTGCCTTCAACCAGCGCCTGCTTCGCCGAGAAGGTCGCGCCGTCCGGCTTCAACGGTGAGGAGGTGTTATCAAGAATCTCAATCCCGACGCCGGTTGCGGTAGTGCTATTGTCCGCAGAGGAGACAGCCAGCAAATTAGGGTTGGTGTTATCTGCCTGACCAGAGAAAGCCACGGCAGCGGTGGCCGCCACTTTCGGATCGCAGTCATTCAGGACGATGGAGAAAGGCACCTGCGCAGTCGTATTACCAATCGCCGTAAAGCTGGCGGTACGGTATTGACCCAGCGTCACCGTTTGATCGGCGGATTTAGTGCTGACGGCACAGGCTGCATTAACCAGTTTACCTTCGAAATGAATAGTACCGCCACTCACGCTCACCGGAGTAGGATCAGCCGCAACCGCTGCGCCAGCGACAAACATCAGACTCGCAATAGTAGAGGTCATTAATTTATATTTCATGGATTTCCCTTGAATTACACACACCCGGTTTCGGCATCCTGTCGGCTCCGTTTGAATTATTATCGACATAGCATGTCAGAAAAGTTATCTCTGCATCCTGTAAAGATAGATATCGCAGATTAATTAGTTTTCTGTTTCTCCCCTGAGTATCAGACGCAGTAATTAATCTTTGCGAATATGACATTTCGTCACGGTAATAAATTAAACATTTCGCTAAATAAAAAATAGCCGCAAACTCTTTTAATGACCTAAGCTAATTCTTATTGGGATATAAGAAGGGTCTAATCTTATTTTGTATAAAATGTCGCATTATGCCGCCCGACGCTATTAACGACGAGGGATTACGGTAACCATAGCCAGGGTGATGAATTGTTTCTTTTTGGTTAATCATGGCGCGCTTACGGGCCACGTCTCAGTATCGTCAACAGACGGGGGAGACGTCGCGTTTGCATCGGAAACACAAACGTTAACTGACAGCGAGGCCCGCTTCTGACAAAATAGCGTTATCCCCTTTGACTTGAAGTAACAGATGGAATCTTCTCTCTGATGGCAGCAAAGATTATTGACGGTAAAACGATTGCGCAGCAGGTGCGATCTGAGGTTGCTCAAAAAGTTCAGGCACGCGTCGCAGCAGGTCTTCGCGCTCCCGGCCTGGCTGTGGTGTTGGTCGGCAGCAATCCGGCCTCACAGATTTATGTCGCAAGCAAACGTAAAGCGTGCGACGAAGTGGGATTCGTCTCCCGCTCCTATGACCTGCCAGAAACCACCAGCGAAGCCGAACTGCTGGCGCTTATCGATACTCTGAATGCAGATAACACGATCGACGGTATTCTGGTGCAGTTGCCTTTACCGGCAGGCATCGACAACGTTAAAGTGCTGGAGCGTATCGCGCCAGATAAAGACGTAGACGGTTTTCATCCTTATAATGTCGGTCGTCTGTGCCAGCGTGCGCCGCGCCTGCGTCCCTGTACGCCCCGCGGTATAGTGACCCTGCTTGAGCGTTACAATATTGATACCTACGGCTTGAATGCGGTGGTCATTGGCGCGTCCAATATCGTTGGACGCCCAATGAGCATGGAGCTGCTGCTGGCTGGCTGTACGACTACCGTTACGCACCGCTTTACCAAAGATCTGCGTCACCATGTCGAGCATGCTGATTTGCTCATTGTCGCCGTAGGTAAACCGGGCTTTATTCCCGGCGAATGGATTAAAGAAGGCGCAATTGTGATTGATGTCGGTATTAACCGTCTGGAAAATGGCAAGGTCGTTGGCGACGTCGTGTTTGACGAAGCCGCGGCGCGCGCGTCATACATCACGCCAGTACCGGGCGGCGTCGGCCCGATGACGGTCGCCACGCTTATCGAAAACACGCTGCAGGCGTGCATTGAATATCACGATCCACAAGGAAAATAACATGGCGACATTCTCTTTAGGCAAGCACCCGCACGTCGAGCTGTGCGATCTGCTCAAGCTGGAAGGCTGGAGCGAAAGCGGCGCGCAGGCGAAAATCGCCATTGCCGACGGGTTGGTGAAGGTTGATGGCGTGGTTGAAACGCGTAAACGCTGCAAAATTGTCGCCGGGCAAACCGTTAGCTTTGAAGGCCAAAGTGTGAACGTCGTGGCCTGATACAAGTGCCGGATAGCGACGCAAAGCGTCTTATCCGGCCTGATTACGCTGTCTTTTCAGATAATCATCCACTTAATCCTCTGCGTTCCAACTGCTAGCATGGCTATTTCCCTGTGAACCATCGCTATGCCTACCGTTATCACCCACGCCGCCGTTCCCCTGTGTCTTGGCGCAGGCTTAGGCCTGAAAGTTATCCCTCCTCGCCTGCTGTTTGCCGGTGTCGTGCTGGCGATGCTCCCCGATGCCGACGTGCTGGCCTTTAAATTTGGCGTCGCCTACGGCAACGTATTTGGACATCGCGGATTTACCCACTCTTTACTTTTCGCATTCGTCCTCCCCCTGTTGTGCGTACTCGCGGGACGACGATGGTTTCGAGCTGGGCAGGTGCGCTGCTGGCTATTTTTAACCGTTTCATTGTTGTCGCACAGCCTGCTGGATTCGATAACCACGGGTGGGAAAGGCGTAGGCTGGCTGTGGCCGTGGTCAGATGAACGTTTTTTTGCGCCCTGGCAGGTGATTAAAGTCGCGCCGTTTGCGCTTTCAAGCTACATCACGCCGTATGGACACCAGGTCATTCTCTCAGAATTGCTGTGGGTGTGGTTGCCGGGAAGTATTTTAGTGTTATTTCTATGGGTACTTAAAACGCATATTAAAAGGAATCAATATGAATAAAATGACATTCGCCGCCGCGGTCATCTGTTTCTCATTTTCCCACGCCAGCTATAGCGAAGAAATGTCTGCCACTGGCTGGTATGCGGCATCGTCTGCGGTTGTCAGCGTGGGCAGTTCCGCACTGGTTAGCGGAATTATACTCTCCCCCGTACTGCTGCCGCTCAACCTGAGCATTGGATCTGTTGTCGAAAATAAAAAGCAAAAAACCGCGCTGTTAACCACTAAGTCCCCCGATAACAAAGACATTAAAATGCAAGTTCCGCTAAATGTCGTCAAAGAAGGCAACCTCAAAGCAGGTGATAAAGTCACTCTGGAAAAAACGCAGGAAGGCACCGGCGCTTATTTGAAAAAAGAGGGCAAGGTCCTCGCCCATATGGTAAATCAGGACGACGCAGGACTTTCCAGCAACCAGACGGTACCGGCCAAATGAAGCGGTTCGCGTTTGCCCTGTGGCTCAGCGCAATCTCGCTCAACGCTTATGCAGACAGTGCTAACTGTCACCAAAAAGCAAACACGCCGGAGAGCATCGCAGCGACAATGGATCAGGCGTTACAACTCAAACAGCAGCTTAACAGTCAACCCGATCCGGTCGTCATTCTGGTTCGCCAGGGGCAAGATATGTCGAGCCGACATTTAACCTGGTCACATGCTGGCTATGCCATGCGCCAGCCAAACGGAGACTGGCGGGTTTACCATAATCTGAATACTTGCGGAACCGCTGAATCAGCGCTCTATATACAAGGTCTGTATGAGTTTCTGGCTGATGACCTGGTGAATCAGAGCATTGCCGTTTTGCGCCCGCGTTCAGATATCGCGACGGCATTACAAACGCTCTTACATAGCGCTACCAAACTCAATCTCTTCCACAGTCCCCGCTATAACCTGATTGCGTGGCCTTTCTCCGGCCCTTATCAGAATTCGAATGGCTGGCTTCTCGAAGTGTTTGCGCGAGCAAACGATGCGCAGGTTTGGTCACGTAATGATGCCCGCCGCTGGTTGCAGCTTCAGGGTTATCAACCCTCTATCGTTAGTGCTGGCACTTTTGAACGATTAGGCGCAAAACTGTTCACCCCTAACGTTTTCACCGACGATCAGCCAGCAGAATTGCTGCGAAAAGGAAATGTGGGGCTAAACAGCGGCGACAGCGTCATCCGCTTTATTGCCCATTACAGCCGGGCAATACCCGGGTGTGAACATCAGAATCTGGGGGAGTCGGTGTGTGTTTATCTTTCGCCCGGTGCGAAAAAATAAAAAACAGGCCGTTCTATGCAAATAGAGCGGCCTGTAAAAGCGCTTACTTACGCCGCCAGGTGGTGCCCTGCGGGCCATCTTCCAGAATAATACCCATTTCAGTGAGACGATCGCGCGCCGCGTCCGCCGCCGCCCAGTCTTTCGCTTTACGGGCATCCAGACGCTGTTGAATCAAGGCTTCAATTTCCGCAACTTCACCGTCATCCGCCTGCGCGCCGCTTTGCAGGAAAACATCCGGCTCCTGCTCCAGCAGTCCCAGCACGCCGGAAATCTTCCGCAGATGAGACGCCATCGCATTCGCGGCGGTCATATCTTCGCCCTTCAGACGGTTGACTTCACGCGCCATATCAAACAGGACGGAGTAGGCTTCCGGCGTGTTGAAATCGTCATTCATCGCCTCCACGAAACGCGCTTCAAACGCCTCGCCGCCCGCCGGGGCCGCTGATTTATCCGTTCCACGCAATGCAGTGTATAGCCGCTCCAGCGAGGCGCGCGCCTGCTTGAGGTTCTCTTCACTGTAGTTCAGTTGGCTACGGTAATGCCCGGACATCAGGAAGTAGCGCACAGTTTCCGCATCGTAGTATTTCAGCACGTCGCGCACGGTAAAGAAGTTGCCCAGCGATTTGGACATCTTCTCGCGATCCACCATCACCATACCGGAGTGCATCCAGTAGTTGACGTATTCGCCATCATGCGCGCAGGTAGACTGGGCAATCTCGTTTTCATGGTGCGGGAACATCAGATCGGAACCGCCGCCGTGAATATCAAAATGGTTGCCCAACTGCTTGCAGTTCATCGCCGAACATTCAATGTGCCAGCCCGGACGCCCTTCGCCCCACGGCGACGGCCAGCTCGGCTCGCCCTCTTTCGACATTTTCCACAGCACGAAGTCCATCGGGTTACGCTTCACGTCAACGACATCTACGCGCGCGCCCGCCTGAAGCTGCTCAAGATCCTGACGGGAAAGCTGCCCATAAGTCGGATCGGTCGGTACATCGAACATCACATCGCCGTTATCCGCCACATAGGCGTGCCCTTTCTCGATTAAGGTGCGGGTGAGCTCGATAATTTCCTGAATATGGTGCGTCGCACGCGGCTCGCTGTCCGGACGCAGAATATTCAGCGCGTCGAAGTCCTGATGCATTTCCGCAATCATTCTGTCGACCAGCGCGACAAAACTTTCGCCGTTTTCATTGGCGCGTTTAATAATTTTATCGTCGATATCGGTAATGTTACGCACATACTTCAGCTTATAACCGAGAAAACGCAAATAGCGCGCGACAACGTCAAAAGCGACAAACGTGCGTCCGTGACCAATGTGGCAGAGATCGTAAACGGTGATACCACACACGTACATGCCGACTTCCCCGGCATGAATGGGTTTGAATTCCTCTTTTTGGCGCGTCAGTGTATTAAAAATTTTTAACATCGAAGATTCCGTATAGACGTGTGTGGGTAATAATCTCCGTATGATACATATTATTCGTAATCGAAGCAGCACACTTTGCAAGGTGATCGCAGCTTACGGTTATGCTATAACAAGCCCCTATATGTGCCCCATTGCGGGCTAAAGCACCACTCTCTTGGAACAGGATGCAAAAATGGTTACTTTCCACACTAATCACGGCGATATCGTAATCAAAACCTTTGATGATAAAGCGCCTGAAACAGTTAAAAACTTCCTGGACTACTGCCGCGAAGGTTTTTACAACAACACCATTTTCCACCGTGTGATTAACGGTTTTATGATTCAGGGCGGCGGCTTTGAGCCGGGCATGAAACAGAAAGCCACCAAAGAGGCGATCAAAAACGAAGCCAACAATGGTCTGAAAAATACCCGTGGTACGCTGGCAATGGCGCGTACTCAGGCGCCACACTCGGCTACCGCGCAATTCTTCATCAACGTGGCAGACAACGACTTCCTGAACTTCTCCGGCGAAAGTCTGCAGGGCTGGGGCTACTGCGTCTTTGCGGAAGTTGTAGAAGGTATGGACGTGGTAGATAAAATCAAAGGCGTCGCCACTGGCCGTAGCGGTATGCACCAGGACGTACCAAAAGAAGACGTCATCATTGAAAACGTGACCGTCAGCGAGTAATCGTGGCGACACTGTTTATTGCAGACTTGCATCTGCAAACGGAAGAACCGGCGATCGTCGCCGGTTTTCTGCGTTTTTTAGCCGTAGAAGCCCGCCAGGCCGACGCGCTGTATATTCTTGGCGATCTCTTCGAGGCCTGGATTGGCGACGACGACCCCAACCCGCTACATCGTGAAATGGCCGTTGCCATTAAATCGCTGGTTGATTCCGGCGTCCCCTGCTTCTTTATTCATGGTAATCGCGACTTCCTGATTGGCAAACGCTTTGCCCGCGAAAGCGGCATGATTCTACTGCCGCAGGAAAAAGTGCTCGACCTGTATGGCCGCAATGTGTTGATTATGCACGGCGATACGCTCTGTACCGATGATGCCGGATATCAGGCGTTTCGCGCCAAAGTCCATAATCCGTGGGTGCAACGACTGTTCCTTACCCTGCCGCTGTTTATCCGCCGCCGTATCGCCGCCAGAATGCGCGCCGGCAGTAAAGCCGCCAACAGCAGCAAATCGCTGGATATTATGGACGTCAATGCGCAGACCGTCGTCGCCGAAATGGAAAAACACCGCGTACAGTGGCTGATTCACGGTCACACCCACCGCCCGGCGGTGCATGAACTTTCCGCCAACGACCAGCCCGCGTTCCGCGTGGTGTTAGGCGCATGGCATCATGAAGGTTCAATGGTAAAAGTCACGCCGGATAACGTGGAGTTAATCGCCTTCCCCCTGTAAATGTTCGTCGAATCGTCCGTTACGGCGCACACGCAACCGTTTTCCTTGCCTGATTATCATGCTATTCTCTGACACCTCAAAAGCAGCGTGTCCCGCACCACAGGAGTTTTAAGACGCATGTCTTCCCGCAATAATCCGGCGCGTGTCGCCATCGTGATGGGGTCCAAAAGCGACTGGGCTACCATGCAATTCGCCGCCGAAATTTTTGAAATTCTGGATGTCCCGCACCATGTAGAAGTGGTTTCCGCCCATCGCACCCCCGATAAACTGTTCAGCTTCGCCGAAACGGCGGAAGAGAACGGATATCAAGTGATTATTGCCGGCGCGGGCGGCGCGGCGCACCTGCCGGGAATGATTGCGGCAAAAACGCTGGTCCCGGTACTCGGCGTGCCGGTACAAAGCGCTGCGCTAAGCGGCGTGGATAGCCTCTACTCCATCGTGCAGATGCCGCGCGGCATTCCGGTGGGTACGCTGGCGATCGGTAAAGCCGGTGCCGCTAACGCCGCCCTGCTCGCCGCGCAGATTCTGGCGCAACACGACGCGGAACTGCATCAGCGCATCGCCGACTGGCGCAAAGCGCAAACCGATGAAGTTCTGGAAAATCCCGATCCGCGGGGGACGCTATGAAGCAAGTTTGCGTTCTCGGCAACGGACAACTGGGCCGAATGCTGCGCCAGGCGGGCGAACCGCTGGGTATCGCCGTCTGGCCGGTTGGTCTGGATGCAGAGCCTACCGCCGTGCCGGTACAGCAGAGCGTCATTACCGCAGAGATTGAGCGCTGGCCGGAAACCGCGCTTACCCGCGAGCTGGCGCGCCACCCGGCATTCGTCAATCGTGATGTATTTCCGATCATCGCCGACCGTCTGACACAAAAACAGCTTTTCGATAAACTGGGACTCGCGACCGCGCCGTGGCAACTGCTGACCAGCGCCGACGAGTGGTCCGGCATCTTTGACCGCCTGGGCGAACTGGCGATTATTAAGCGTCGCGTTGGCGGCTACGACGGTCGCGGGCAGTGGCGTCTACGCGCGGACGAAACCGGGCAACTGCCGGATGACTGCTATGGCGAATGTATTGTTGAGCGCGGTATCCATTTTTCCGGCGAAGTGTCGTTAGTCGGCGCGCGCGCTCATGACGGCAGTACCGTGTTTTACCCGCTAACGCACAATTTGCATCAGGACGGCATCTTGCGGACCAGCGTCGCGTTCCCACAGGCGAACGCCGAACAGCAGGAGCAGGCGGAATCGATGCTGTCAGCAATTATGCAGGCGCTGAACTACGTCGGCGTAATGGCGATGGAATGTTTTATCACGCCGGAAGGCCTGTTAATCAATGAACTGGCGCCGCGCGTGCATAACAGCGGACACTGGACGCAAAATGGCGCCAGCATCAGTCAGTTTGAATTGCATTTGCGCGCGATTACCGGCCTGCCGTTGCCCGCGCCGGTGATTAACGCCCCGTCGGTGATGATCAATCTGATCGGCAGCGAGCTGAATTACGACTGGCTGAAGCTGCCGCTGGTACATCTGCACTGGTATGATAAAGCGGTACGTCCGGGGCGAAAAGTCGGCCATCTGAATCTGACCGACAGCGATACCTCACGTCTTAGCGCCACCCTGGAAGCGCTCTCTCCGCTCCTGCCGGGCGAATACGCCAGCGGCATTATCTGGGCGCAAAGTAAGCTTAAATAAACAGCGTGGGCGGCGCATTCTCTGTCGCCGCCCGTCGCGATCACAGACAGATGCAGGTTCCCGCCCTGCCCGCCAGGGTATCGTCAATACGCGATAATGCGCCAATCCATGCCGGCTTTCCGCACCGCTTCACATACCCGCTTACCGCGGTCACCTTCGGTCCCATCGCGCCATCGGCTTTGGCAAACGGCGCCAGCTCATCGGGCGAAGCCTGACGAATAGAGCGCTGCTGCGGCGTCCCCCAATGTTCATACACCGCATCCGCATCCGTCAAAATGATCAGACCATCGGCCGCTATCTGCTCTGCCAGCAATGCCGCCGCCAGGTCTTTATCTATCACCGCCTCGACCCCTTCGCCTTCGCCGGCAACAGGTACCCCGCCACCGCCGCTGCAAATCACCACATGGCCCTCTTTTAGCAATAACTCAATAGCGGCGCTTTCGATAATCTGACGCGGCGCCGGGGAAGCGACGACACGGCGCAGATATTTTCCATCACGTTTCATATGCCAGCCATAAGTCGCTTCCAGCGCCATTTGCTCTTCTGGCGAATAAACGGGACCAATAAACTTTTCCGGTTCAAGAAAAGCAGGATCGTCCGCCGATACCTTTATTCGCGTTAATACTGTAGTCACCGGCGGCATATCGGGTTCAAGCGCCAGACGCTGCGCCAGCATATAGCCGATCATGCCCTGACTCTCCGCCACCAGCACATCCAGCGGATAAGGCTCAACGGCTTTCCAGGCAAGGTTCTGTAAAGCCAACAGGCCGACCTGGGGGCCATTGCCATGTACTATCGCCAGCCGATACGAACGGGCAAGTCGCGCCAGCGCAGGCACCGCGTCGGCAATATTGCGATATTGATTCTCTGCCGTTAGCGCTTCTCCGCGCTGCAATAATGCGTTGCCGCCAAGAGCAACTACCAACGTTTTCATTCCCTATCCTTTTACTATTTGTTGTCCAAGCCAGAACCCCAGCAGCGTATCCGCGCCCGAGGTGTGCCCCAGCGCCAGCAGTCCGTCAATCGCCGTTTCTGTGCGAGCATCTCGTCGCAGCGCATGAATAAAGTGGAGTAAAGGCGACGCGAAATAACCCATAGCCGCATAGCGTAAATAACTGACGCTCACGAGCGTCGTCGCCCGATCAAGGCTGCCGGATTGGGCAAAAAAATTACGCCCGGCGCGTTCATCTATGGCGCCAAAATACCAGGCCGCCAGCAACATTCCCGTCAGCGTGTCGTCATGACTGGGCGTTAAGCCCGGCCCTTTACCCAGCCATAGCCGCCAGTCAGTCGCAGCACCTGCAAGCGCCGACTGAAAGCAGTGACAAAACTGGCGAAGTTCCGGACATAGAGGCTGAGCTGCGGCGACGGTTAACGGCCCAAACAGTCCCGTCTCCTCACTACGCTGCATGTACGTCGCGTTAAGACGCGGCGACGCAAGATAGCGTGGAACCCGCAGCGAACAGCGCCTCTCCGGCTCGCATAAAAGAAACTCGCCAATCTGAATACCGGCAGCGGTTGACTGCGGTTTTTCGCCATCGGTGAGCACATCGCGCAAGGCGTCAAAATCGCCGCCGCGCAGTATCCACCCTCCCGGACTGAAGCCGCTCCCCCGACGGTGAAGCGTTAATAACTCACCGCTTTTCGCCACAAAATTAATAGAGCGACGCCATACCCCTGACATCTGCCAGGGTTGCCGATAATCCGCCGATTGTCGGCTTGCCATAAGAGGATGGATACGTTTCATGAGACGCTCTCTTAACTTACGCCCATGCTTTCCGCCAGCGCTTCCAGCGCCTGCTCGAAACAGGCCAGCGGCGCACGGACGGTTCCCGCGCCAATCTGTCCAATCCCCGCCTCTTTATGCGCGATACCCGTGTTAATCAGCGGCGTAATTCCGGTCTCGACCACGCGGCGGATATCCAGTCCCAGACAGGCCCCCTGAAAATCCCAGCCGGGGATTTGTAGCTGCATGTTGCGTTCGAGATAAATTTCAGCCATCTCTTCAGAAACAGATTTCGCCGCTTCCATTCCCCCGGCACCGACAAAACGCGTTACGCCAGGCGCGGCAATCATCGCAGCGCCGCCAATACCAAACGTTTCAGTAATGGCGCTGTCGCCCATGTCCGGGTTGGCCTGATCCTGCGAAAAACCGGTAAAAAATAGCCCCTGCGGCGTATTAACAGGCGCGGTGAACCAACGGTCGCCCAGACCGCTAACCCGAATGCCAAACATATCGCCATTACGGGTCATCGCCGTCACAATACTGCCGGCGCGAATCTGCGCGCCCGCGTCCATGGCGGCTTTACAGTAGGCCATCGCCAGATTAAGGAAGAATTGATCGGTGACGCTCAGAAAATCCATCACTTCCGCTATCTGCTGCTTATCATGTTCCAGACGGGCGATATGCGGCGCCAACGTGCGCATCAGCAATGCGGAAGAAGCGATATTGCGCTGGTGGAATTCATCTCCCATCGTAATGCCCTGCGCCATCATTGCGGTCAGGTCGAGCCCCCGCTCCAGACGTCCCAGCGCCGCGCTTAATACCGGCATCAGCACATCGCGCATCCAGCGCAAACGTTGCTGAACATCCTCGCCATAGGCGCCGAAACGCATCACTTTGCCGATCCCTTCGTTGAGATTGCAGTACGCGCGATTGCCGTCGGTGATATTTTCCACGACCAGCATCGGCATACTGGCTGACGTAATACCGCCCATCGGCCCCACGGCGTTAACGTGATGGCAGGGAATAAAGTTGACCTTTCCCTGCTCTAACAGCGCGAGCGCGCTCATTTCATCTTTGGCCCATCCTTCAAACAGGCATGCGCCGATACAGGCGCCTTTCATCGGGCCGGTCATCTCTTGCCAGCGCATCGGCGGGCCGGCATGAAGAAGCGTTTTCCCCTGATTGAGCACGCTAATTAATGAAGAAGCTGGCTTCACATCCAGCCAGTGCGGACGTGCGCGACGAATTTGTTCGATGACTGCAGCGTTGGCTTGCGCCACTGATGTAAACATGGGAACCCCTTATTGCAAACGTTCTAACAGACGAGCCAGTTTTTTATTACCGCCAGCGACAGGCGCCCACTGGTAGTGCACCACGGGCATACCGGCAGCCTGTAAATCCAGCGCGAAGCTACGTAACCCGGCATTAATCACCGCTACCGCTTCCAGTAACCGGGGAGCTGATGGATGAGTGGAAGAGAGAGTGGGTCGAATCAGTTCCGCGGCCAACAGAGTGGCTTCGGGAAGAGAATCCACTACCGTGATGCCGGCATCTTCGAGCGCGGCGATTTGTTGCGAGCGGCACTGAGGATCGCGTTCCGTTCCGGTGACGGTTGCGATGGCGAACAGCGGCTGATCGCTGGCGCGTGCGGCGCATGCCTTCTGCCAGGCCTGAATCAGCGATGCGGCGGGATCGGCGGTCGCGCCAAAACCAATAACGACGTCCACTAATAACACGCGTACCTGCGGCTGCGCGCCAAGCCCGGCGATAAGCTGATTACGTAACGCCGGGTCGATCATCGGATGTGGTCGCCCAACGGTATAAAAGTCATCGCCCAGATCGATAATCTGGTGGCCGTCAGCGTCAAGCATCATGCCATGGTGATGTTCCGTATCCGCCGCGACGCCCAGATAGCCGGCCAGCAGCCCCGCCGCTTCCGCCGCCAGCGTTCCGCCGGTATAGAGGCCACGAATCACGCCGCCTGTTGAAACCATTTCTTTACGCTGCGACGTCACGCGAGACAATAAACATGCCAGGCGGGCGGCTTCATCCAGCGTCGAGGCAAACCAGACGTTTTCCTCACGCGCAACGGGGGAGGAAAACCCTAAGAACAGCGCTACAACGGGTTTCCCGGTGGCTTTCATCGCCGCGATAATATGCTGACGAACCGCATCGGCAGGCGGTTTGGAGACAAAGGCCAGCACCTGGCTCTTTTCATCCGCGCTGAGTATGTCCAGTGCCGTTAGCGCGCTGATCCCGCCGACCTCGGCGCTCAAATCGCGTCCGCCAAGCCCGATGGCATGGGTAATCCCTTCCCCCGCCAGCGCAATCTGTGAACAGAGCTCCTGAATACCGGTGCCGGAAGCGCCAATCACCCCGATGTTGCCCTCTGGCATGACGTTAGCGAAAGCCAGCGGCGTATTGGCGATCATAGCGGTGCCGCAATCCGGCCCCATGACCAGCAGTCCTTTATCACGCGCCCGGCGTTTTAGTCTGATTTCATCGTCCAGCGTGACATTATCGGAGAAGATCATCACGTTCAACGAACGATCCAGCGCCTGCTCTGCCAGTTCCGCCGCATATTCGCCGGCCACCGATACCAGCGCCAGATTCGCCTCTGGCAGTTTCTGACAGGCGCTTTCCCAGCGTCTGACCTGGATTAACGACTGGCTGCCGCTGCTTCCCTGCGCCAACTGCTGCAATGCTTCTTCGAGCTGTGGCACAATCACCTGCGTAATGCCGTCATCTACCGCTTCGGTACGAATCGCCACGCAAATGTCATTGGGCGTAGCGCCATGAAAATCGTCATGCCAGAAACCGGTAGTTTCCAGCAGCGACTTATTCGCAGGCGTTCCCATCATTACCGATACATCATCAACATTTTCGGACTCACTCAGCTTTCGAGAAATAATCATTAAGCTGACAGAGTCCTGAAAACACCCTTTTTTAATAAAGGCGTGGATCATAACAACTCCTTAATAATTGCACCCATTGCAATTGCACGAGCAGTGTTAATGTGCGCTTCACGGTATATATCCGGGAGGGTAAATAGAGTGATTAACGTCACATCAAATTTATTAACAAAAGAATTCAAACAACGGCTAAAGGATTAGTTATGATTTTCTAAAAAAGCTTTTTATTTAAGCAAAAAGATAAAACCCGCCTGATTATCAAATAAATTCTAATTATATTTTTTTGCCTGTCTGGATCACATAATCATTTTATTTTCCCGGTATGTTAATCGCAGTCATGCTTCACACCGTCGTTAAAAAGGAAGACAGATGAAAATCAGTCGGGAAACACTCCATCAGCTTATCGAAAATAAGCTTTATAAAGCCGGACTAAAACGTGAGCACGCCGCCATCGTCGCCGACGTACTGGTTTATGCAGATGCCAGAGGTATTCACTCACATGGCGCCGTACGCGTTGAATATTATGCCGAACGAATTTCAAAAGGCGGCACCAACCGGGAGCCGACGTTCCGCATTGAGAATACCGGTCCCTGTACGGCGATACTGCATGCCGATAATGCTGCCGGACAGGTCGCAGCCAAAATGGGAATGGAGCATGCTATTGAAATAGCCAAAAAAAATGGCGTCGCGGTTGTCGGCATTAGCAGAATGGGCCATAGCGGCGCCATCTCTTATTTCGTCCGCCAGGCTGCTCGCGAAGGCCTGATTGGTCTGTCTATCTGTCAGTCCGATCCTATGGTCGTGCCGTTTGGCGGGGCGGATATTTACTATGGCACTAATCCGCTGGCCTTTGCCGCGCCGGGCGAAGGCGATGACATCATTACCTTTGATATGGCCACCACCGTGCAGGCCTGGGGAAAAGTCCTCGATGCACGGTCCCGCAATGAGTCCATTCCGGAGAATTGGGCCGTTGATAAAAACGGCGCGCCGACACAGGATCCTTTTGCCGTCAATGCGTTATTACCCGCCGCAGGCCCGAAAGGTTACGGCCTGATGATGATGATCGATATTTTGTCCGGCATTCTGCTGGGGCTGCCGTTTGGCCGCCAGGTCAGTTCGATGTATGAAGATTTACACGCCGGACGCAATTTAGGACAACTTCATCTGGTCATTAATCCGGCGTTCTTTTCTTCCTGTGAATTATTCCGCAAACATATTAGTCAGACTATGCAGGAACTCAATTCCGTGAAGCCCGCTCCCGGTTTTAAACAGGTTTATTATCCTGGACAGGATCAGGATATTAAACAGAAAAATGCCGATATGAATGGTATCGATATTGTTGATGATATTTATCAATATCTGATTTCCGATGCCCTCTATCTCAAGTCATACGAAACAAAAAATCCCTTTGCCCAATAATTATTGAAACAGGAATTTTCTATGATAAAGCATTTTCGCCACGCGATAGAAGAAACATTGCCCTGGCTCTCTTCCATTGGAGCCGATCCTACGGGTGGAATGACGCGTTTACTTTATTCGCCTGAGTGGCTGGAAACACAGCAGCAGTTTAAAAAGCGAATGGCAGAAAGCGGTCTGGAAACACGCTTTGATGACGTCGGAAATTTATATGGCCGCCTTTGCGGCACACAATTTCCGGAGCAGGTGATTTTAAGCGGTTCGCATATTGATACGGTCGTCAACGGCGGCAATCTGGACGGGCAATTCGGCGCGCTTGCCGCCTGGCTGGCGATCGACTGGCTAAAAGCGACCTACGGCGCGCCGCTGCGCACCGTCGAGGTAGTATCAATGGCTGAGGAAGAAGGCAGCCGTTTCCCTTACGTTTTTTGGGGCAGCAAGAACATTTTTGGCCTGGCGAATCCTGAAGAGGTACGCCATATCCAGGACGCCAAAGGCACAGGCTTTGTCGACGCTATGCAGGCGTGCGGATTTACCCTTCCCGCCGCGCCGCTCGCTGCGCGAACCGATATCCGCGCCTTTGTTGAATTGCATATTGAGCAAGGCTGTGTTCTGGAGAGCAACGGACAGTCGATTGGCGTCGTCAATGCCATCGTCGGGCAACGTCGCTACACGGTGACGCTCAACGGCGAGTCCAACCATGCAGGCACAACGCCAATGGGCTATCGTCGCGATACGGTGCATGCCTTCAGTCGTATTTGCAGTCAGTCCATTGAAAAAGCCAAACAGCATGGCGATCCCCTGGTATTAACGTTCGGCAAAGTTGAGCCGCAGCCGAATACGGTCAATGTTGTCCCTGGAAAAACCACATTTACAATCGATTGCCGGCATACGGACGCCGCGGTACTTCGCGAATTTACCGAACAGTTGGAAAACGATATGCGCGCCATCTGCGATGAAATGGATATCAGCATCGATATCGATTTGTGGATGGACGAAGCGCCGGTGCCGATGAACGCCGAACTGGTCGCGGCCCTCACCAGGCTGTGTGAAACCGAACAACTGAACTATCGCATAATGCATAGCGGCGCAGGTCATGACGCGCAAATTTTCGCGCCGCGCGTCCCTACCTGTATGATTTTCGTCCCCAGCATTAATGGTATCAGCCATAACCCGGCGGAACGTACCAACATTAATGACCTTGCTGAAGGGGTCAAAACTCTGGCATTAATGCTGCATCAACTTGCCTGGCAAAAATAAGGAGCCATCAATGGGATATCTGAATAACGTCACGGGTTACCGCGATGATTTACTGGCGAACCGCGCCATTGTGAAACACGGTAACTATGCGCTCTTAACGCCGGACGGTCTGGTGAAAAATATTATTCCCGGCTTTGAAAATTGTGACGTCACCATCCTTTCGACGCCGAAGCTGGGTGCTTCTTTCGTCGATTATCTGGTCACCTTACATCAGAATGGCGGCAACCAGCAGGGCTTTGGCGGCGAGGGGATTGAAACTTTTCTCTATGTCATTACGGGAAATATTGAAGCTAAAGCAGAAGGAAAAACATTCTCTTTAACTCAGGGCGGATACCTCTATTGTCCACCGGGCGAGATGATGACCTTTAGCAACGCTCAAACGGAAGACAGCCAGCTATTTTTATATAAACGCCGCTATACTCCTGTCGAGGGGCATGCCCCGTGGTTGGTTTCCGGCAATGCCAGCCAGCTGGAGCGTATTCATTATGAAGGCATGGAAGATGTTATTCTGCTGGATTTCCTGCCTAAAGAGCTGGGCTTCGATATGAATATGCATATTCTGTCGTTCGAACCGGGCGCCAGCCACGGCTATATTGAAACCCACGTCCAGGAACATGGCGCTTATATCCTTTCCGGCCAGGGGGTTTATAACCTCGACAACAACTGGGTGCCGGTGAAAAAAGGCGACTACATCTTCATGGGCGCTTATTCCCTGCAGGCCGGATACGGTGTAGGTCGTGGCGAAGCATTCAGCTACATCTACTCCAAAGACTGTAACCGCGACGTTATGATTTAACGGCGGACAGCCCTCCTGATTATTTTTAATTTAGCTATGTTGGATTTTGCCACGGTGAGAACCGTGGCTTTTTTTATGCTTAACGAGTCCCGATATCCTGGCCAAGTTTGATGACGCGGGCAATATTACAGGCGCTGTGGTAGAGATTTTGTTCACCGTTCGCCAGAACTTCCGGCAAAGGCGCCAGCCGCGGCAAAATACTGAATACGGCATCAATACCGTGGCGATGGACCACTTCCACGCCGTCGCCCAGTACGCCGGCAATGCCGATAACCGGGACGTGATGCCGTTTCGCCACTGACGCAACGCCTATCGGCGCTTTTCCTCCCGCCGTTTGCGAGTCGATTCGCCCTTCTCCGGTAATCACCAGCGAAGCCTCTTTTACCGCCTCCTCCAGCTTCACCGCCTGCATAACAATCTCAATACCGGGCTTCATTTCCGCTTCCAGGAAGACGATAGCGGCAATCCCCATTCCTCCGGCCGCGCCACCGCCCGGTATTTGAGACATGTCGCGTCCGGTCAGAGCATGTAAGACACGGGCATAATTACGTAATCCATTTTCCAGCGTCTCGACCATTTCAGGCGTCGCCCCTTTCTGCGGACCGAATACCGCCGCCGCGCCGCGTGGCCCCACCAACGGGTTATCAACATCACAGGCGACCTCAATACGACACTCTGAAATACGCGGATCGCACCCCTGCAGGTCAATGCTCGCCAGGCGCGATAAATTGCCCCCTCCGGCGCCAAGCAGCATTCCTTGCGCGTCCAGAAAACGCACACCGAGCGCCTGCGCTACTCCCATTCCGCCATCCACCGTGGCGCTGCCGCCGATACCCAGAATAATATGGCGAATCCCCGCGTCCAGGGCGTGACGAATCAATTCGCCGGTGCCGAAACTGGATGCCAGCAGCGGATTACGCGCCTCTGGCGCCACCAGCATCAATCCGCTCGCCGCCGCCATTTCAATAATTGCCGTTTTGCCGTCGCCGGTCAGGCCATAAAATCCGTTTACTTTTTCCCCCATCGGCCCGCTAACGTCCACAGAAACCCGTTTCCCGCCGGTCGCAGCCACCATTGCGTCCACGGTTCCTTCTCCGCCATCGGCGATCGGTAAACAAACATAGCGCGCATCAGGAAATACGGTTGAAAATCCCGCTTTAATAGCCTGACAGCATTTATCAGCGCTTAAGCTCTCTTTAAATGAATCTGGCGCAATTACAATCTTCATCATGTCTCCTTGTTTTCTCACGTTATTTAATGCGTTCCCACGGAATAAGATTTTCCATAAGCACTGCCAGTAAGATTCCCACCAGTAATCCGTTGCTAAGCAGAGGACGAATCATCAGTGGAAGATCCTGTAAATAGACCGGAGGAAGCCCCATCAAAAAAATGCCGACAAAAAGCGGTAACGCCAGGCGATAAATATTCCGCGCGGTAAACGTAATTTGCTGGCTAAAAACCAAACCGGAATAAAGTAAAGGTAAATAAGAGACCAGCATAACGGCGCTGCTGATCGCCAGTGGAATAGCGCAAAATAAGCGGGTTAACGGCGTTATAATGGCAACCAGCAGACACAGTGCGCTACCGCAGATAAAGGATTTGCGAGAACTGTCGCCGGTTTGCGTTAATAAACCAATGGAAGATACAAAAGGCGAAAAAGGCACGACAGCGAAAGGCACCGTCACTAACGTCATCAGTCCGGAAATCATAAAGCTTCGGCGATAACGAGAACTGCCCGACCCTTGATGCGGATAAAAGATATCGGTACCGCGGATGGCGCCGTAAGTGTTGCTGATGTTGACTAACCCCGTCATCACCGCCGTCACAATAATACCCGGCATCAGCGTGCCGTGGCTGCCCAGAGGAAACCATCGCCAGCTTAATTCACCCGGCGGTAAGTGTGATGAAGGAAAGCATAACCGCCATAGCCCCCACCCGACCACGGTCCCTACCAGTAACGCGTAACGGGAGATACGCTGTTGCAGGAAAATAATCATCGCGAGGATAAAACACATCACCGCGACCGCCAGCCCAAAGGGGGCCAATTTGATTCTGGCGCTGGTATCGGCAATGCCAAAAGGCAGCCCCAGCATGCCTTTAAAAAATATTGAGGTCAGCTGCGCGCCCAAAAGCAGCATGAAAAAAACCATTACCGCCGGCGTAAACAGGCGAGCCAGACGGTGTCCTAAGCCGCTAATGCCGATAAATATCGTCACCATTGCGGAGATCGCGATCCCGACCGACAGGCTGGAGGCGATATCGTTCAGCGGCGTGCCGCGAGACGCCTCGCCAAGCGTAATCGTAAGAATAGCGCCCCACCACAGCCCTGTCGGCCCTTCCATAATGGCCCGGCGATGGCCGCAAAATGCCTGAACCAGGCAGGCCAACGCGGTGGTCAAAAAAGCGTATTGTGTGAGCATTAACAGGTTATCAGCGGGAAGATGAAAAGCGGACAGCAAGGTAGGGGGAACCACAACCGTGTTACAGAAAATAAAGAAAAACCACTGAAAGCCGGACAATACACTTTCGCGGTTAATAACAGGGAACATATCCACACCTTAAAATAGAGAATGCCCGTCGTGACGACGGGCATTAAATCACACCGGATTACTGCTGATGTTTAAGGATAAACTGACCTTTTGGCGGCACAGGGAAGCCATGCTCGATGTCATAAATAACATCGCCGCGCAAAATCGTTTTGGTAATACGCGCGCCAATAGTACGGCCAACATACGGACTGACTTTATGGCGATATTCCAGATCTTCATTTTTCAGAACATAGCTGCTGTCAGGCTGAATAAAGACCAGGTCAGCATCTTTGCCGGGGGCAATACGTCCTTTATGTTTCAGACCAAAAATATCGGCGGCGTTGGTCGCCATTAATTTGCCAAACATCGGCAACGACATACCGCGTTTTTGCACCGCTTCATCAAACATGACGTCCATGCAGTTTTGCAGTCCGGCAATTCCACCCCATGCTTGCATGATATTGCCTGCTTTCATTTCCGGAGGACATGGAGAGTGGTCGGATACCAGGCAGTCGATTTCGCCGTTAAACAGTTTTTCCCACATCCCTTTCTGGTTTTCCTGGTCGCGAATTGGCGGAGAACATTTTGCCAGGGTGCCAATCTCTTCGAACTGATCGGTATCGAGGACAAAATAGTGCGGGCACGATTCACAGGTGACATCCTGGCCTTCCTGACGCGCGCGCGTTACTTCCTCTACCCCCTCCGGGCTGCTGATATGGCAAACGTGCAGACGGCAACCTGCCGCTTTCGCCAGATACAGCACGCGACGAATGGCTTCCACTTCAGTAAATACCGGACGTGAGGCGACATAATCATGCGCCGTTACGCGACCTTCGCGTTTAGCTTCCTCGCCCAGCTCATCGCAAATCAGAGCATTTTCGCAATGTACCAGTACCGTCTGGTCCATCTCCCCCAGTTTCTGCGCGCCTTTGTAAAACTGCCAGTCATTAACGTCGCGAAAATCATTATCGATGCCACGATCGCCGCAGGTGGCGACAAAGCACTTGAAGCCGACAACGCCCACTTCGTCCAGCTCATGCAGCCGATCCAGGTTATAAGAGACCAAACCGCCCAACTGCGCGGCGTCGATGGTCAATTTACCTTTTGCCGCGTCAAACTTGAGTTCAATCGTCTCACGATCGACCGTCGCCGGCAGCTGATTGAGCGGCATCTCAATCATCGTGGTAATACCGCCTTTCGCCGCCGCGCGGGTACCGGTTTCATAGCCTTCCCAGTGGGTACGGCCCGGTTCAGAAATGTGGGTATGCGCGTCAACCATGCCCGGCGAAACGATCAATCCCGTCGCATCCAGCACATTTTTCGCTTCCCCCAGGTTTTCGCCAATCGCGGCGATTTTTCCGCCCTGGACGGCGATATCGATAACTCTCGCTTCGTTTTCTAAGATGACAGTACCGTTCTTAATAATTAAATCAAAAGACATAACAAACTCCTTGTATGGATACAGATAGTTTTTAAATAGCGCACACTTCATTAAATACGCTTAATGCTTTTTCAATATTTAACCTGCGAGTTTTTTCTCTCCTGTATTTTCAAAACCCGTGCGTTTCTTCAATAGCGCATAAGCAACGAACGCAACTATTACGCCTACAAACCAGGACACGCGGGATAAAGGCTCCATAAATGGTATAAACTTGCCGCCTAATGACAGAATGACTGCGACCAGGGTGACTGAAAATGCAGTCAGGTTAAATCCATTATCATAATATTTGTAATCACCGCTGGCGGTGTACAGCTCATCAAGATTAATTTTTCCACGCATTACCACAAAATAATGAGCTAACATTACGCCGATTACCGGGCCAAGCATACCGCCGATAATATCGAGGAACAGATAAATACTGTCCTGATTCTCCATTAATTTCCATGGGCAAATCAGTAGACTGATAATACTGGCAATCATTACGCCATTTTTATAGTTAAGCTTTGTCGGGGCAAGCGCCGCAATTTGATACCCCGCAGGTATAATATTACCGGTGGCGTTGGTTGAAATTGTCGTCATCAGAATCACCAGCACCGCAAAGAATGAAGCAAACAGGCTGTCCCAGCGCTGCACAATATCCAGCACGTTCCAGGTATCCATACCATAATGAATACTGGCTCCGGCAATAATGCACACGCTGGCTACGGCGAATAATATATACGCTACGATAAGCCCCAGTGTTTGTCCCAATGCCTGAGCGCGAAATGAATGCGCGTTTTGCGTGAAATCGGACGCACTCACTGCTGGCGCAGCCCAGACGGCGACTACGGCGTTAATCACCACCAGGAACAGAAAGCCGCTGTGCTCTGCTTTTTGCACGCCTGAAGGCAGATAGTCCAGAATCGGGCCAATGCCGACCAGCGATATTGCCCAAATAGCCATGCCGCCAAAGACAATGTAAATACATGGATTGAGAATAGCGGTAAATTTATTTAATACTTTACCACCGCCAAAACCGATGCCAACGTTAATAATCCAAAAAATTAGAAAAGTAATTAGTCCTGGCAGTGAAAGACCCAGCAGCTTGAAATCTCCGCCTAATGTCAGAAATCCTGGCCAGATCTTCCCAATCAAAATAAGAAATGCCAGCGATCCCGCGTAACACTGTAAGCCGAACCACATAATTGCCGCGATTCCCCCTCGCAATAATCCAGGGAATAGCGCGCCGCGGACGCCGTAAGAACCTCGCAATATCATAGCAAAAGGAACGCCATATTTGCTGCCTGCCGCGCCATTCATTACCATCGCCGCCGCAATAAATAATGCGCTGATAATAATGGCCAACATGATATTAAATGTTGATAGCCCCAGTATAAAAAAACCGCCGACCATAACGTAATTTGGCACGTTATGTACAGATCCCATCCATAAGGTGAAATAGTTAAATGCTTTCCAGTTTCGTTGGGTTTCTGTTTTAGGTAATAAGTCTTCGCTATAACCGCGCTGCTGGTATAGCTCTCTTTGATGTTCCATAAATCCCTCTTTTCACGCATCGGATAACGTTGTTATGGGTTTAGCTATGAGGAACAAATAAATATAAAATAAAGAATTAGTAGATATAATTATTTTTAAGCTGAAGCAATACGTTGCGTTGCTTTCTTTTTATATAAAGTGACGACAGCAAAGATCAGCGTTCCGGTGACCACTAAACATGCTGAAATCACAAAACTGATCTCTTTCGACCCCGTTACATCCGAAATAAATCCGGTCAACGTTGGGGCGACAACCGCTGAACTCATGCCAAAGAAGTTAAAAAGGCTGAAAGCTCTTCCCAGACTTTTTGCCGAAGCCTGTTCAGATACAAAGGAGATCAGGATCGGGTCTACCGCCATTTTCCCCAGCAAGCCGTATAGCGTCAGGCTGACCATCAGCATCGTGGTATTCGGGGACAAAACCGTAAACGCCAACATTGCTGCCGCCACAATTTCCAGACCGAGAATAACCTTAACTTTACTGTTACGGAATTTATCTGACAGATGGCTAAAAAATAACGCCCCCGGTACGCCAACCACCGCCACCAGCGCTGATGCCAGCCCGATAGCTCCGCCATCAAATCCTCTTTCAGTCTGTAGATAAGAGGGCAGCCAGGTCACTATCAAATAATAACCGTAGCAGGTACAGAAATAGAGGAAGTAAACGCTACACAATAAACCAGAGAATAAAGGCGCACGTTTCTCATCTTCCGTAACGGTTTGGGTTTGCTTTTCCGCTTGCGCAGAGTCGCTTTTGGCTTTACCGCGAATGATCAGCGTAAAGACGCACAGCATGATTACTAATATCGCGGCCACGATATACAGTACATTTTGCCAGGCCATGCTCATGTTTTTTACTAATACGCTGGAACCGATTAAGCCAATCCCCATCCCTATAGCCGACCCGCTGTTGATAATCGCATTGGCTAATGCCCGACGGGCCTGCGGCACGTTTGCCGAAGAGAGTGAATAAGCCGAGCTAAAGAAAGAAGCGCATCCTCCGCCTGCCATTAGCGACCCTGTATAGATCATGGCCAGGCCATTGGCTTTCGCGATACAAAGTGTACCAATAATAAAAAGCGTAAATCCGGCCATCAGCATGATTTTTTGACCGAATTTATCGACCAATATTCCGCAAGGGATTTGCATACTGCAGTAAGCAAAAAAGTAAAAACTTGCAATGGCGCCTATTTCTGCATTACTTACATTGTCTAAAGATGCCTGAATTTCTGGATAAATTGGCGTAAGCACGGTGCGATAGATCCAAATCGCTACCCAGCCCAGACTCATTACGACAACAATTTGTTTCCAGTAATCAATCCCGGATTTTTTAGTTTCACTCATGTTCTTCACCTTTACAGAGTGTTCCTTGTGAACAGGTATCGCTGCAGCCGCAGCGATACACATAATTAGGACAATTTATGATTGGCCATTAATTCCAGCGCCTGTACCATTGCCGAATGATCAAGCTGGCTCCCGCCATTTGCCGCACAGGTATTGAATAATTCCTGGCAGGTCGCCGTATTCGGTAAATTCAGCGCCAGCGCTTTTGCGCTTTGCAATGCAAGATTAAGGTCTTTCTGATGAAGCGCGATTTTGAAACCAGGCTCGAACGTCCGGTTGATCATCCGCTCGCCGTGAACTTCCAGAATGCGTGAAGAGGCGAACCCGCCCATTAACGCCTGGCGCACGCGTACCGGATCGGCACCTGCTTTTGAAGCAAACACTAAGGCTTCAGAAACCGCTTCAATATTCAGCGCAACAATAATTTGGTTAGCCACCTTACAGGTTTGCCCATCCCCATTGCCGCCCACCAGGGTGATATTTTTTCCCAGGATGTCAAAGAGCGGTTTAACGCGGTCAAAGACTTTCTGCTCGCCGCCGACCATAATCGACAGAGTGCCTTCACGCGCCCCGATTTCTCCCCCGGAAACCGGGGCATCCAGGTAATCAGCGCCCATTTCATTAACGCGCTGGGCAAAACGTTTGGTTTCGATAGGAGAAATAGAACTCATATCGACGATGGTTTTTCCCTGAAGCGATGTTTTAGCGCAACCGTGTTCGCCAAATAACACCTCTTCAACCTGCGGCGTATCCGGCACCATTATGAAGATGATGTCTGCAAATTCAGTTACCTGACGTGCAGTCTCAACATTTACCGCCCCCAGCGAGAGCAGTTCGTCCGCGACCGGACCAATAGTCGTAACGTGTAATTGATGACCGGCGCGTGCCAAATTGATAGCCATTGGCGAGCCCATAATTCCCAGGCCAATAAATCCCAGTTTCATATACAACCTCTTTTATTGCTTTCGGTGTTTCCAGATTCAGGCAACACAATCCCCTTCCAACACAGTGGAAAAAAAGCGCTGCCCGAATTATTCTGCGTTTTAACGGTACTGATTAATCCACGATAATCCCGCTTCCGTGGTAGTCAGTGGTTTATATTCACAGCCAACCCAGCCATCATAACCAGACTGTTTAATGACATTAAAAATAAAGTCATAATTGATTTCCCCAGTCCCCGGCTCGCCGCGACGCGGGTTATCAGCAATCTGTAAATGGCCTATTTTATCGGCCCATGCCGTCATGGTTTGCGTTAATTCCCCTTCCATGCGTTGCATGTGATAAATATCATACTGAATTTTGATATTATCGCTGCCGATATCTTTAATTAATGCTAACGCCTGTTGAGTGCCGGTGAGATGGAACCCCGGCATATCAAAGTGATTAATAGGTTCGATAAGTAATAAAATGTCTTCTTTCGCCAGCATATTTGCCGCATAGCGCAGGTTTTCGACCAACGTGTCGTGGATCTCCGTTGCGGAGAATCCTGACGGCGTTTTACCCACCAGACAATTTATTTTCTTATTGCCTAACGCACGTGCATAACGGATTGCGGCCGCTACGCCATCGCGAAACTCTTCTTCGCGCCCAGGAATACAGGCAATTCCACGTTCGCCAGCCGCCCAGTCGCCAGCCGGTAAATTATGTAACGTATGTTCAAGATTATTATCCCTGAGTTTACGTTTTAACACTTCGATGTCGTTATCGTAGGGAAACATGAATTCCACGCCGCGAAATCCCGACAACGCCGCTTTATCAAAGCGTTCCAGGAAATCATATTCCGTAAACAGCATAGAAAGATTGGCAGAGAAACGTAACATCGATTACCTCCCTTACTCATATTTCATAAAACAGGTTTCTGTTGGCGCATCTTTCGCACTATCCGCAACTTCTTCAAACTCGGTTACGTTATCCAGTTCGCTGCCCATGGAAATATTGGTTACGCGTTCCAGAATGACTTCCACCACCACCGGAACGCGATATTGCGCCATCAGCGCTTTAGCTTGTTCAAATGCAGGCGCAATATCTTCCGGTTTAAAGACACGAATTGCTTTACAGCCTAACCCTTCTGCCACTTTTACATGGTCAACGCCATAGCCATTCACTTCGCTGGAGTTGATATTTTCAAAGGCGAGCTGTACGCAGTAGTCCATGTCAAATGCGCGTTGCGACTGGCGAATCAGACCAAGATAAGCGTTGTTAACCAGCACATGGATATACGGAATGTTAAACTGCGCGCCGACGGCTAACTCTTCAATCAGGAACTGGAAGTCGAAATCGCCGGAAATCGCCACCACATTGCGTTGCGGATCGGCAGCACAAACCCCTAATGCCGCCGGGATTGTCCAGCCAAGAGGCCCCGCCTGGCCGCAGTTGATCCAGTGTCTGTCTTTAAACACATGCAGCATCTGCGCTGCCGCGATTTGCGACAATCCAATGGTGGTGACATAGCACACATCGCGACCAAAGGCTTTGTTCATCTCTTCATAGACGCGCTGCGGCTTCACTGGCACGTTGTCAAAGTGGGTTTTACGCAGCAAAGTCCGTTTACGCTGCTGGCATTCGTCCACCCAGGTCTTCCGGCATGGCAAACGCCCCGCCTTTTGCATCTCCTGCGCGACATCGATCAGCAACGTTAGCGCCGCTTTGGCGTCCGAAACGATGCCCAGATCCGGGCACAACACGCGGCCAATTTGCGTCGGTTCAATATCGATATGGATGATTTTTCGCCCCTGAGTATATTTCTCAACGGACCCCGTATGACGGTTGGCGAAACGGTTACCGATGCCAAAAACCATATCGGATGCCAGCAGAGTGGCGTTGCCGTAGCGGTGCGCCGTTTGCAGGCCGACCATCCCCGCCATTAAGGGGTGATCGTCCGGGATACAGCCCCAGCCCATCAGGGTAGGGATCACCGGTACGTTGGTCAGTTCGGCAAACTGCTGCAGCAGTGGCGCGGCGTCGGCGTTAATAACCCCGCCGCCCGCGACAATTACCGGACGCTCGGACTGAATCAGCATCTCCAGCGCCTTTTCAATCTGTACGCGGCTGGCGGCTGGCTTATATACCGGCAACGGCTCATACATATCCGGATCGAATTCGATCTCCGCAACCTGGACATCAAACGGTAAATCAACCAGCACAGGACCTGGGCGGCCTGAGCGCATCAGATGAAAAGCCTGTTGTAATACGCGCGGCACCAGCGCCGCCTCACGAACCGTCACTGCCATCTTGCTGACTGGTTTTGCAATCGCTTCAATATCGACTGCCTGGAAATCTTCCTTGTGCAGACGCGCTCGTGGCGCCTGGCCGGTAATGCATAAAATCGGGATGGAGTCGGCAGAAGCGGAATAGAGCGCGGTGATCATGTCGGTTCCCGCCGGGCCGGAAGTGCCCAGGCAGACCCCAATATTACCTGCCGCCGCACGTGTGTAGCCCTCAGCCATATGCGAAGCGCCTTCCACATGACGCGCCAGTATATGGCGAATGCCTCCATGCTTACGCATTGCAGAATAGAAGGGGTTGATTGCAGCCCCAGGAACGCCGAATGCTGTGGTGATACCTTCTTTTTCCAGCACATACATTGCCGCATCCACGGCTCTCATTTTTGCCATTTTATTGCTACCTCTTTTTATTGGAAAAAGTTTCCAACTTTTAAAAATTTTAAAAAAGTCCCGCTCCAGCGAGCGGGATGCGGCTCAGGCTACAGGGGGTTTTAGCCCAAGCGCCGTACTGATGTCTTTCGCGGTATCCCGTACCAGTTCCCCCTGGCTGATAAAGCGATCTTCCGTCAGCCGGGAAGCCGGTCCCGATATTGAGATAGCGGCGACCACGCTGCCCGCATCGTCATAGATAGCGGAGGCGATACAATTCAGCCCGACAACATGTTCTTCCTGGTCGACGGTGTAGCCCTGTTCACGCGCCTGCTCCAGATTTTTAAGCAGGATAGGTAAATCCACCAGAGTGGTCGGCGTAAACCGCCGCAAACCGGTATTGACGACGATCCCCACCAGCTCTTCTTCGGTGAGCGGGTAAAGCAGCGCTTTTCCGGCGCCGGAAGCATGTAACGGCAGACGACTCCCTAAGGGCGCGCACATTCTGACCATCGATTTGCACTCCTTTTGACCGATTAACACCGCTTCATTACCGTTGCGAATCGCTACGTTGACCGTCTCGCCAGAAAGCAGCATAAGTCGGTGCATAAAGGGCCCGGCCACCGAGAGGACATCGCGATTATGAATATACGCAGAGCCCACATTAAATACGCCTAAACCAATATGCCACCAGCCAAGCTGGCTATCCTGGTACACAAAATCAGCCGCTTGCAGTACCTTTAACAGGCGAAACGTCGTAGAAAGCGGTAAATCCAGGCTGCCGGAAATATCGCTAACTGATGAACTGCCGCCGCTTCTTTCGAGATATTGCAATATCGCTATGCCCCTCTCCAGCGCCTGAGCGCCTTTCTGCGCAGTCGGCTCTGCCTGTCCTGGCCTGCCGCGTCGTCTTACTTCCGTCATATTTACGTTAACTCCGGCCCAAAATATGAGCATAAACAATGAACAATATGTTCATCTTATGCAAGAAGGCCAATAGCGTCACGCAAAACAGAGTTCATGTGTCGGGATACTTTCAACATCACAGTTATCGCTGCCACCGCGATCCACCGTCAGAAAATCGGTAACCGTCTGCCATGCAAACAGCGGGTGATGCCATACATTACGGTGATAATTGACGCCCTGCCGTCCATTGCTAATAAACGCCCGCAGCGTGGAGAGATCGGGTTTATCATCGCCGAGCGCGACAATAACGACAAAAGCCTCGCCGTTCATCGGCACAAACGCCTGCGTACCTAAAGGATGACGTTCCAGTTCATGTACCACAATAGGCATCGCGGCCGGTTGCGCCCTGTTAATACTGATCAGCGTGCGATCCTGCTCCAGAACTTCAACCTTCGCCAGGTCGTGATATCGCTCAACTAACCCGTTGTTTATATGAAAAAAGTCACGTTCCTGCGTCTCAATAACATCGCCATAAGCGCTGAACGTCTTCTGATCTAACGGTAATACCTCAAGTTTCATTATTTTTCCCTTGTAGCTCGATTCCGTTTAACCGCGGTTTGGACTCTGTCCGGTTTCAATACCATGCAATCTAAAACCTTCGGGATTTAACATCAACATAAAAGTTGGAATATTTTTCCAAAAGTAGATTTAGACCACAAATCAAACATGGCTATTATGTAAAACTACTTAAAAATCATAGGAAAACAATTCTGGTTTTATCAGGATCGTAAGGAGGCGTCTGACGATGTTTGACCCGGAAACACTGCGTACCTTTATCAGCGTTGCCGAAACGGGGAGTTTCTCCAAAGCGGCGGAGCGCCTGTGTAAAACCACGGCAACCATTAGCTACCGCATCAAACTGTTGGAGGAAAATACCGGCGTAGGGCTGTTCTTTCGCACAACGCGAAGCGTCTCGTTGACGGCGGCGGGCTCTCACCTTCTCTCTCAGGCAAAAGACTGGCTTGCGTGGCTGGACAGCATGCCTGACGAGCTACGCCAGGTTAACGACGGCGTAGAGCGTCAGGTCAATATTGTGGTTAATAACCTGCTCTATAGCCCGCAAGCGGTCGCCAGTCTCTTATCGTGGCTTAATGCGCGTTACCCTTTCACTCAGTTTCACTTTTCCCGGCAAATTTATATGGGCGTCTGGGATTCGCTCCTGTATGAAGGTTTTTCGCTGGCGATTGGCGTAACTGGCACCGAGCCGTTGGCTAATACCTTTATGCTCGACCCTTTAGGTTCCGTACAATGGCGTTTTGTGATGTCTGCGGATCATCCTTTAGCTCACGTCAGCGGGCCTCTAACAGAAGCGCAGTTGCGCCGTTTCCCGGCAATTAATATCGAAGACAGCGCGCGTACGCTGACCAAACGGGTAGCCTGGCGCCTTCCGGGGCAGAAGGAAATTATCGTGCCTGATATGGAAACCAAAATCGCCGCTCATCTGGCAGGCGTCGGTATCGGTTTTGTCCCGCAGCCGCTCTGTCAAACGCTGATCGACAAAAACGAACTGGTGAGCTGTACCATCCCTACGATGCGTCCCCCCTCACCGTTAAGCCTCGCCTGGCATAAATTTGGCGGAGGCAAAGCGGTAGAAGACATTGTGAAATTATTTACCCAACGGCAACCCGAAATAGCCGGTTTTTTATCCATTTTCAACACGGTACGCTGTTAAAAATCAAGCCACTTTGCGAATTGGCGCGTAAAATAGCGCAAAGGATGATTTAAGGTTACGTTTTACGTTATGCAAGACAGACAAAAAGCACAGGACTATCGCGCGCTCCTCCTTGCCGATACGCCTTTAATTGATGTACGCGCGCCGATTGAGTTTGAACAGGGCGCCATGCCGGGCGCTATCAACCTGCCATTGATGATGGATGACGAGCGAGCCGCCGTCGGCACCTGCTACAAACGTCAGAGCGCGGATGCGGCGTTAGCGCTGGGGCATCGGCTGGTTTGCGGCGACATTCGCCAGCAGCGGCTTGAGGCCTGGAAAGCCGCGTATCAACGTTTCCCCAACGGGTATCTGTGCTGCGCGCGCGGCGGTCAGCGGTCACATATCGTACAACGTTGGCTGCAAGAAACAGGGATTGACTGCCCGCTTATTGAAGGCGGCTATAAAGCGCTGCGCCAGACAGCAATTCAGGCGACCTGGCAACTGGCGCAAAAACCGATACTTTTAATTGGCGGCTGTACGGGCAGCGGCAAAACGCAACTGGTGCGACAACAGCCCAACGGCGTGGATCTGGAAGGTCTCGCGCGTCATCGCGGCTCCTCTTTTGGCCGCACGCTGAACCCCCAGCTCAGCCAGGCCAGTTTTGAAAACAAACTTGCCGTTGAATTGCTGAAAATTAACGCGCGTCAGACGCTAAAAAGGTGGGTACTGGAAGATGAAGGGCGAACGATCGGCGCCAACCATCTGCCTGAGTGTTTACGCGAAAGAATGGCGCAGGCCCCCATTGCGGTAGTGGAAGATCCGTTTGCGCTTCGTCTGGAACGACTGCGTGAAGAGTATTTCATCCGTATGCATCACGACTTCACCCACGCCTACGGCGATGAAGCCGGTTGGCAGGCGTATAGTGAATATCTTCATCATGGACTGTTCGCTATTCGCCGCCGTCTGGGGTTGCAACGCTTTGCCGAACTGACGGACACGCTGGATAGGGCGCTGGCAGAGCAATTATCCAGCGGCAGCACCGACGGCCATATGGCATGGCTGGTTCCGCTACTTAACGAATATTACGATCCGATGTATCGCTATCAACTGGAGAAAAAAGCCGCGAATATCGTTTTTCGCGGCCCATGGCAAGACGTTGCCAACTGGCTAAAAGCGCAATAGCTTATTTTTATTGCCGGCTGACGCTACAGTAAGCCGGCTTAGTGTCTGTCGCGCTTGTCGGCACGTTTTGCCAGCCAGTCGCCCAGCATCTGAACGACCTGAACCAGCACAATCAGCGCCACCACGGTAACAACCATCACTTCGGTTTCGTAACGGTAGTAGCCATAGCGAATCGCCAGGTCGCCTACCCCGCCGCCGCCGACAATCCCGGCCATCGCCGAGTAGCCGATTAAGCTTACCAACGTAATCGTCAGGCCGCGCAGCAGCCCTGCGCTGGCTTCCGGCAACAGTACGGTACAGATAATACGCATCGGACTAGCGCCGAATGCCAGCGCCGCCTCAATAATCCCTTTATCGACTTCACGGAGCGCGCTATCTACCAGGCGTGCATAAAACGCGATTGCGGCCACCGACAGCGGGACGGAGGCTGCAATCGGGCCAATCGTATTGCCCAGCAAAAGCTGCGTTAGCGGCAGTAACAGCACCAGTAAAATAACAAATGGCACCGAGCGGATAATATTCACCAGAACCGAGGCGACGAGATAAATAAAACGGTTCTGCCAGAACAGATGACGATCGGTGACAAAAATCAGAAAACCGAGCGGTAGACCGCCAAGAATCGCCAGCACCGTTGAAATACTCAACATCTGGAAAGTTTCATTGAACGCCAGCGTTAAATCCGGCAATAAATCATCCACGGATCACCTCCACCTGTGCGGTACGTTGACGGATATGCTCCACGGCGGCGGCCACCGCCGTTGGATTATGCGGCGCGGTTAATTGCACCACCAGAATGCCCAACGCGCGTTCGCCGATATACTCAATCTTGCCATGCAGGATATTGACCGCGACGCCAAACTTGATCGCCACCTCCGACAGTACCGGCTGCTCCGCCGAATCGCCGATAAACAAAATTTTCAGCAACTGCCCGGGCAGGTGTTCCCGTAAACGTTCCGGCAGGGTCAAATTAAGGGTATGAGACACCAGTTGCTGTGTGAAAGCGTGTTGCGGGTGGGCAAACACATCAAACACCTCGCCCGATTCCACAACCTTACCGCCCGACATCACCGCCACGCGATCGCAAATAGATTTGATCACGTTCATTTCATGGGTGATCAGCACAATAGTAATCCCGAGCTGTGCGTTGATCTGTCTGAGCAGAGCCAGAATCGTGGCGGAAGTTTCCAGATCCAGAGCGGAAGTTGGTTCGTCACACAACAACACATCCGGATGGTTAGCGATAGCGCGCGCTATCCCCACCCGCTGTTTTTGCCCGCCGCTGAGCTGTACCGGAAAACGGTTCGCTTTATCGGCAAGGCCCACCAGCGTTAAAATTTCCGCCACCCGTGGCGCGATTTTGCTGCGTTCCCAGCCAGCCGCTTTCAGGCTAAACGCAACGTTTTGCGCCACTGTCCGGGTATGCATTAAGTTAAAATGCTGGAAAATCATACCAATACGCTGCCGCGCCTGACGTAACGCTTTTCCGTCCAGCGCAGAAATTTCCACGCCGTTGACGTTGACGCGCCCCTGACTGGGACGCGTTAAGGCGTTCAGGGTACGCAGCAGAGTGCTTTTTCCTGCGCCGCTGGTACCGACAATGCCAAAAATCTCGCCCGCGGCGATATGCAGGCTCACATCATCCACCGCGCGCGTGGGGGTACCGCGACCGGCGGTAAAATCGACGCAGACTTTTTCTATTTCAATCATATTCACCTCAGAAATTGGGGATGGCCACCGCTGCGATCAGGGTGTCGCGGTCATCCATTCCGGTTTCTGGAAGGCGCTATAAATATTCTTTGGATCGTCGATAACCGCGCGATAAGCCGGCGATTTCACCGCCTCGACAATATCTTTGGCAAACGGCTTATCGGCATCTTCACTGCGTACCGCAATGATATTTTTCAGATTCTCATCCAGGTGTTCCTGCTTAATCGCGCTGGAGAGATCGAGTCCTGCCGCCACCGCAAAGTTCCCGTTAACCAGCGCGCCGGTCACGCCATCCAGCGTGCGCGGTAGCTGTGCGGCTTCCAGCGGTTTGAAAACCAGTCCTTTTGGATTGCTGGCGATATCTCGTTCAGAGGCTTTGGTCGGATCGATATTGTCCTTAATCGTGATCAGCTCCAACGATTGCAGGAAGCGAAGGCCGCGCGCCAGGTTGGTCGGATCGTTGGAGAGGGTAATAATGTCCCCTTTTTTAAGCGCATCCAGACTGTTGATTTTACGTGAATAGAAGCCCATCCCGGCGGTCGGTACCACAATAAGTTTGCTGAGCTTCAGCCCTTTGTCAGCGGTGAATTTGTCAAAATAGAGGGTATGTTGAAAGAGGTTGGCGTCAATGCTGCCGTTAGCTAACGCCATATTGGGCTGGACATAGTCGCTAAACTCGCGCACCACAACCTTATACCCTTTTTCTTTTAATGTCGGCGCAATCGCCTGCTTCACCATGTCGCCATACGGCCCTGGCGCGACGCCAAATACGATCGTTTGCGGGGAACCATCGGCATGGGCAAACTGTAATCCGCAGGCCAGTAATAGCGTGCTGGCCGCAATGCGTAAACTCTGACGCAATCCCATAATTTCTCCATTTTAAATAGTGTGATGCTGTGCCGGATGCCGTTCATGCGGCATCGTCTGTTTTGGCCCAAACGAAAGGCTATTTCTTAACATGACACAGATCACAGCCTGCTGTCCTTGAAATTATTTCATGATGTTTCCTGGTGTGTCGTTAAATGTACGAGGCAGGCGCTCAGGCGTGTGTCAGGCGGGAATGGCGTAAAGGGAAATGCCGGATAAGACGTCTTAACGCCAACATCCGGCACAGGAAAACGCTTTAGAAATCGTAACGCAGACGCACCAGGTTCATATCGCCCAGATTGTCAGTGCTGGAGGTGAAAACATGTTCATAATCAACGCGGAAACCATAATCCAGTTGGAAGGTGATCCCCACGCCGTTATCGGTGCGCAGATAGTCGCGGCCATTCACATATTCAATGCGGTCGCCCATAAAGTACGGTTGAATAGCTTTCACGGCATACTGACCAATCGGGAAAGCGTAACCGACAAAATATTCCAGACCCCACGCATCGCCGGCAAAGTAATCATTCACAGACACTTTTTTGGTCGTCATAAAGTTCTGATACCAACCGCCGCCTGCGGCGATAGTCCAGTTTTCCGGCGTCCAGCTTAACGCGGTACCGACAATATTTTGATCGTAAGTTTTATTGCCGTTGCCGCGCATCTCCGCACGGGTATAGTTCCATGCCGTCCCCCAGGTCAGATCGTCGGTGAGATGGTAATCCGCGCCTAAAGAACCGCCGCCTTTACGTTTATAATTCAGGCCGTTATTGGCATTATAATCGTCGCTGAACAGATAAGACGCGTAGAGATCGACATTGCCAATACTTTTTTTGTACTTCAATGACTTACGCGTGCGATAAGAACCATCGTAGTCGCCGTTAATCCCGTTGCCCGGCGCCTGACCTATCATGTCGTAATCCCAGATATCGGTTTTTACGCCCACCACATCGTAATAAATGCTGTTCTGTTGACCGAAGGTCAGCGTTCCCCACGTCGCGCTCTTGAAGCCGGTATACAGCATACGGCGAGTGGTATCAGTCGCGCCCTTCGCATAATGGTTATCCCAGTCAAATACCGCAGGGATATTGACGCCCAGCTCGTAATAGCTAATCCAACTGATATCATCAAACAGATAGTAATCCGCGGCGAAGCGGAAACGCGTCCCGCCATCAAAACCATTACGTTTATAACCGTTCGCGCCGTCATTGCCGGTCATATTCTGGAACTGCGGACGAATACTCCCGCCAACGGTGAAATTGAGTCGGCTGAGTGGATTACCCGCCTGGGGATCTTGTTTTAAAACGGTGATTTCCGCCTGAGTGGCGAAAGGCATGAAAGCCACTGCCGCGCCGATCGATACCGCCAACGCTGTTATTTTAATTGTCATTATATTTTCCTTGATAGATAGCCAATCCAAATCATTTAGCAGGCAAATAATAACTGTTATAAAACCTTACGTGTTGTGTATTTTTTAATGATTTGTGCTACTAAAAATCAAGGAGTTATCAATTTGTGCGACTAAAAAAGTACGCGCCGTTTTAAAAACCGGCGCGAAATTATTCACATCATGAATCATCCGCTAAACTGTCGGAATAGCGCTTTGCCTTTCAGCAAACGAACGCCAAGCCAGCCGCCGCATACGGAAAGCAGCAGCGCGCCGCAAAACGGCAGTGCGCCCCATAAACGCCAGTCCGGCTCCCAGGGGAAATCAAAAACGTTGATTTGTAAGATCGCCAGCGCCGTTTCCGCGCCAATCGCGGCGACCAGCCCGGCAACTAACCCCAGCATGGCGAATTCGCACCAGAGTGTGGTACGCAACAGTTTCTTTCCGGCTCCTAACGTGCGCCACACCACCAGCTCCTGATGGCGCTGACGCATCCCGACCTGTACCTGGGCCAGTAATAGCAACATGCCGCAGAGGGTGACTAGCACAACCATCACCTCCAGCGCCCGACTGACCTGCTCCAGCACCTGTCCCACCTGTTTCAGGATCGCCCCGATATCTAACAGGCTGACGGTAGGAAACTCGCGGTTAAGCTGCGTTAACATGCCGTTGCCATTCTCCCAGCGAAAACTGGTCAACCAGCTTTGTGGTTGCCCGTCCAGCGCCCCGGAAGGAAAAATGAAGAAAAAGTTGGGCCGCAGGCTTTCCCAGTCCACTTGACGCAAGCTGGTGACTTTAGCGCTAAATGCCTGGGTATCGCCCATAAAGGTTACGCTATCGCCGAGTTTGACGTTCAGCCGCTTCGCCAACCCCTCTTCCATGGAGACTTCGCCCGATTTTGGTGGCCAGTGACCGGCGACCAGCGGATTATGCGCCGGGCGCGTATCCTGCCAGGTCAAATTCAGTTCACGGTTGAGCGACTCATCCTGCTGACCTTCCGTCGGATTACCGTTTATCTTCGTTAACCGCGCCCGCACAATCGGATAAAACGTCTGCGGAATCACCTGATGTTCCGCCAAAAAGGCTTTCAGCGGCGCGACCTGTTCTGAAGCAATATTGATAAGGAAATAGTTCGGACTTTCCGGCGGGAGCTGCTGTTGCCAGCGATCAAGGAGGTCGCCGCGCAGCACCAGCAAGAGCGCCAGCAGCATAAACGAAAGCGAAAACGCCGAAAGCTGACTCAACGTTGACCACGGCTGACGCAGAAGTCGGCTGACGGCCAGACGCAGCGGTAGCGACGTCAACGTCATGCCGCGCAGCACGTTAAGCAGCATCCAGCCCACCAGACCGCACAGCAGCGCCAGTATCACGGCGCCCGCCAGAACCGCCCACAACAGCATACTTCCGCCCATCAATCCGGCGAGCAGCGCCACCACGACGGCGCAGGCGACAGGCAAATAAATTTTTAACGGCCAGACGCGAGCGACAACGTCGCGGCGCAGTACCCGTAGCGGCTGGGTCGCCAGCAACAATCGATAAGGCCGTAAACCGACCAGCAGAGAGATGACCGTCATCGCGCCCAGCGCCCACAGCCAGGGCCACAGGCTGGCGGGCGGCAAATCGGCGGGCAGTACCGGTTTTAGCAGCACCAGCAATATGTTTTCAAACAGTAACCCAATCGCGCCTCCCGTGACGGCGGAAAGCCCCAGCACCGTCAACCACTGTCCGATGATAAGTTTACGTAACTGGGCCCGGCCCGCGCCCAACGTTTTTAAAATCGCCACCAGATCGTAGCGGCTACGGCAGTAATGGCTCATCGCCACCGCGACGGCAGCTACCGCCAGCAGTAGCGTTAATAACGCCGAAAGCAGCAAAAACTGCTGCGAACGTTCGAGCGATTTCCCCAATGCCCCGTCATCCTGCTCCAGTCCGTACCAGCGATGTTCCGGTTTAAGCTGCGGTAACAGCCAGCTTTCATAGCCAGCAAGCTGTTGCGGCGTTCCGCCGAATTTATACCGCCACATCACGCGACTCCCCGGCTGTATCGCACCGGTTTTTGCCACATCGGCCATATTCATCATCAGACGCGGCGCCATCTGAAAAGGGTTAAACCCGGAATCCGGCTCCTGCACCACTTCACCGGCAATACGCAAGGTCACGTCGCCGACATCAATGGTATCGCCCGTTTTCAAATTAAGCAGCGCCATCAGACGCGGCGCCAGCAGTACGCTACCCGGCTGCGCTTTTACTCCGCCTGGACGGGTTTGCAATTCGCCGTACATCGGATAAACGCTATCTACCGCCTTCACGCTGGCCAGTTGCGGCGTATCGCCGGCAAACGTCATGGTCGCAAAGGTTAACTGCTCGCCCACGTTAAGGCCGCGTTTACGCGCCTCTTCAAGCCAGGCTTTCGGTACCTCTCGCGAACTTTGCAGCGTCCGATCGCCTGCCATAAACTCGCGGCTTTGCTGACTTAACCCTTTTTCCATCCGGTCGCTAATACTGCCGAGCGCCAGTACGCAGGCCACCGCCAGACTCAACGCCAGCCAGACAATAATCAGCGACGGCGAGCGCCATTCGCGCCAGAACCAGCGAGCTATCATGCCTCCTCCTGTAACTGACCGTTGACCAACCGCAGCCGCCGGTCGCAGCGCGCCGCCAGCGCCGGGTCGTGCGTCACCAGAATCAGCGTGGTGCCGTGCTCGCGGTTAAGCGAAAATAGCAGGTCGGCGATTTTATCTCCGGTCTGACGGTCAAGGTTGCCCGTCGGCTCATCGGCAAACAGCACATCAGGACGCCCGTTAAACGCGCGCGCCAGCGCTACGCGCTGCTGTTCGCCGCCGGAAAGCTGTGCCGGAAGGTGGTCAAGCCGTTTTCCCAGTCCCAGTTGTTCGAGCAGCGCTTTCGCCCCCGCCTTACTCTGACCGCTGTTTTCACCGCGTAGCAGGGCCGGTAGCTCAACGTTTTCCAGCGCGTTAAGCGTAGGAATAAGCATGAAGGATTGAAAAACAAAACCGACATGCTGAGCGCGAAGCTGCGCCCGCGCCTCTTCGTCCATCTGGTGAAGCGGTTTCCCGACCAGACTGACCTCTCCGCTACTGCCGTCATCCAGTCCGGCGAGAATCGCCAGCAGTGTAGATTTTCCCGATCCTGATTCGCCAATCAGCGCAATGGTTTCGCCGCGTTTGACAACCAGTTCAACTCCGGTAAGGATGGAAAGCTCATGCTCACCCTGACCGACGGACTTCCTGAGACGATGAACTTCAACACTGTTTTCCGCTGGCATTTGCCCTTCCTGTTTTTGATCCTGTTAACTTTCCGTGCCGCCGCCGCAGACACCTTATTAATTCTGGGCGATAGCCTCAGCGCCGGTTACCGTATGGCCGCCAGCGCGGCATGGCCGTCGCTCCTTAATGATAAATGGCAAAACAAAACGTCGGTCGTTAATGCCAGTATAAGCGGAGATACCTCGCAGCAGGGACTGGCGCGTTTGCCGGCGCTGTTGCAACAGCATCACCCGCGCTGGGTAGTGGTGGAACTTGGCGGCAACGATGGCCTACGCGGTTTTGCGCCTGCGCAAACCGAACAGACGCTACGTAAAATCATTCAGACGGTGAAAGCCGCCGATGCCCAACCGTTACTGATGCAAATTCATCTGCCCGCTAACTACGGTCGCCGTTATAATGAATCCTTTAGCGCCATTTATCCTAAGCTCGCCAAAGAGTTCGATATTCCTCTGTTACCGTTTTTTATGGAAGAGGTATATCTGAAACCACAGTGGATGCAGGATGACGGCATTCATCCCAACCGCGACGCCCAGCCGTTTATTGCCGACTGGATGGCGAAGCAGTTGACCCCTTTTCTCTCCTGAATAATTCGAGTTGCATGAAGGCGGCACGTAAGAGAATTTCCAGGAGCATAGATACCTATGTGACTGGAGTAAACGAACGCACAGGCAACTTGAAGTATGACGGATATAGTTAACCACGACTCTTAAATCAACGGAGATCCTGACAGGTAAAGTTATGCAAAAATCGGTCTTAATAACAGGATGTTCCAGCGGAATCGGTCTGGACAGCGCGCTTGAGCTTAAACGCCAGGGCTTTCAAATCCTGGCGGGCTGCCGCAAACCTGATGATGTCGCCCGGATGAACAGTATGGGATTTACCGGCGTGTTGATCGATCTCGACTCCCCTGAAAGCGTGGATCGTGCCGCCGATGAAGTGATCGCCCTGACCGATAATCGTCTGTATGGGATCTTTAACAATGCCGGCTACGGCGTATATGGCCCCCTTTCCACCATCAGCCGTGAGCAGATGGAGCAACAGTTTTCCAGTAATTTCTTCGGTGCGCATCAGCTTACTATGCGCTTACTTCCCGCCATGTTGCCGCATGGCGAAGGACGCATTGTGATGACCTCATCGGTAATGGGGCTGATTTCCACCCCAGGGCGCGGCGCTTACGCCGCCAGCAAATATGCGCTCGAAGCCTGGTCTGACGCGCTACGTATGGAGCTACGGCACACAGGCATTAAAGTGAGCCTGATAGAACCGGGGCCGATTCGTACCCGTTTTACCGATAACGTTAACCAGACGCAGCGTGATAAACCGGTAGAAAATCCCGGCATCGCCGCACGTTTCACCCGCGATCCTGACGCGGTAGTAGCGAAAGTACGTCATGCTTTTGCAAGCGATAAACCCAGGCTGCGCTATCCCGTTACGCTGGTCACCTGGGCGGTGATGGCGCTGAAACGCCTATTGCCGAGCCGGATGCTGGATAAAATTTTACAAAGCTGAGTTGAAGCGCGCCAGTCAGCCCCCATGTAAACGTGACACAGACAAAAGAGAGCGACGCCATGTCCGTACAGAACATTGTCAATATTAATGAATCCAACCTGCAGCAGACCTTAGAACAGTCCATGACCACGCCGGTACTGTTCTATTTCTGGTCTGAACGCAGCCAACACTGTCTGCAATTAACGCCAGTGCTGGAAAGTCTGGCTGCCCAGTACCACGGTCAGTTTATTCTGGCAAAGCTGGACTGCGACGCCGAACAGATGATCGCCGCTCAGTTTGGTCTGCGCGCCATCCCGACTGTCTATCTGTTCCAGAATGGCCAACCGGTCGATGGTTTCCAGGGGCCGCAGCCGGAAGAGGCGATCCGCGCTCTGCTGGATAAAGTACTGCCGCGCGAAGAAGAGCTAAAAGCGCAACAAGCGATGCAGTTAATGCAGGAGGGCAACTACATTGACGCGCTGCCGTTGCTCAAAGACGCCTGGCAGCTCTCTTCGCAGAACAGTGAGATTGGCCTGTTACTGGCGGAAGCGCAAATTGCGCTGAACCGCTCTGAAGAGGCCGAAGCGGTGTTAAAAACTATACCGCTACAGGATCAGGATACCCGTTATCAGGGGCTGGTTGCGCAGATCGAACTGCTTAAACAGGCGGCGGATACGCCGGAAATTCAGCAACTTCAGCAGCAAGTCGCGGAGAATCCGCAGGATGCGGCTTTGGCAACGCAACTGGCGTTGCAGTTGCACCAGGTCGGACGTAATGAAGAAGCGCTGGAATTGCTGTTCAGCCATCTGAGAAAAGATCTTGCCGCCGCCGAGGGACAGACGCGCAAAACCTTCCAGGAGATCCTTGCCGCGCTCGGCACCGGCGACGCGCTGGCGTCGAAATACCGCCGCCAGTTGTACGCGCTACTGTATTAATCCTCTCTTGCCTGATGGCGCGCTTATCTGGCCTACCTGTCGTCCTCAGGCCGGATAAGGCGCTTGCGCCATCATCCGGCAACTATCATGATTTCTTGAGCGGCATCACTACCAACTGATGACGCGAATTATAGAACTTCCGGTAGGTTAAATAGCAGGCAATGATGGTAGACAGGCTGGCTGTCGACAACAGCATAAATGTTACCATAATTTGATATTTAATCGCTTTTACCGGATCGATCCCGGCAAAAATCAGCCCGGACATCATCCCCGGCAGGCTCACCAGCCCAACGGTCTTTGCCGAGTCGATCGTCGGGATAAGCGATGCGCGGATACTATCGCGGATAAGCCCGGCGGAGGCCATTTTCGGCGTTGCGCCCAAACTTAATTTTTCCTGGATTTGCTGCTGCTCGCTGTGAAAACGCAGCCCCAGTTGGTTGTAGCACAGCCCTACCGCCACCATCGCATTGCCGGCGACCATGCCAGCGATGGGAATCACCTGCATCGGCGCAAATTCAATCGAACCGGTAAGCACCAGTACCGTCAGCGTTAGTCCGGCGCCGACGGTGATGGCGATAAACGAGGAGAGAAATGCCTTATCGATATATTTACTGCGCTTTTGCGCGTTCCATGCGGCGTTAAAACAGATGAACAGCACCATCAGCAGCGTCAGGGCGGCATGATTAACGCCAAAGATGTATTTCAGTACATAGCCGACAATAATGAGCTGTATCACCGCCCGGCATACGCTCCACAGAATATCTTTTTCCAGCGCCAGCTTTTCCTTGTGACTGATGAGCATCGCGACCACCACCAGCAGCATCGATAACGCCAGCGAGGTATTGGTAATATTATGCTCGTTCATAACGCGCCTCCTGCATCTCTCCGGCAGATGGCGTTAACGTTATCACCTTATCCGCGTGTTGAATTTCATCTTTATCATGCGTTACCCACAAGACAGCGACCTGCTTATCGCGAACATAGCGATGAATAATATCATTCACATTCCGTTTGTTATGTTCATCCAGCGCGCTGGTTATTTCGTCGAGTAACAGTATTTTCGGCAGAAACTGTAGATTACGAATTAGAGCAATACGCTGTTTTTCTCCGCCGGAAAGCGCGGTAATCGGTTTTTGCAGAATCGTCTCCGGCAGTTCAAAACGCGCCAGATCGTCTGCGAAGGCTGTCGGCTGCGGGCGCTGATGGCGAATTTGCCAGGGAAAAATCAGGTTATCGTAAACCGTATCGCCAAATAGCGCTGGCGTCTGAGCGCAATAAGAAACCTGCTGGCGATAGGCTTCCGGACTCAGAGTAGTAATATCCCGCCCCTCAAAAAGAATCACGCCAATATCAGGGCTTATTAGCGAGGCCACCATTTTCAACAACGTACTTTTTCCGCAGCCAGAAGGACCGGTAATTAACTTAAATTCGCCGCGTTGCAGCGTAAAACTGATGTTATTCACTATTTTTGTCGTCGCAGTCCGGTAACCGACCTGCTTTAACTCAAGCAACATGCTACGTTCTGTCATTTATTGCGCATCCGTTGTTCATATTTTTATAGCGATAGTGTATCCCTGTAATTAATAAGGGGGGAACATGCTTTACTGAATCAGGTATAATTCGCTTAATTCGTCAGCAAAATCGGTTTATGGACAACGCAACAGGAGGTTTAGCTATGCTCATTCTTATCCCTATTCTCATTTTCGTCGCGCTGGTGATCGTCGGCGCGGGCGTCAAAATCGTTCCGCAGGGGTACCAGTGGACGGTGGAGCGCTTTGGACGTTACACCAAAACCCTGCAGCCGGGATTAAGCCTTGTTGTACCGTTTATGGACAGAATTGGCCGCAAGATCAATATGATGGAACAAGTGCTGGATATTCCGTCGCAGGAGGTGATCTCAAAAGATAACGCCAACGTCACTATCGATGCGGTCTGTTTTATTCAGGTTATCGATGCGCCGCGCGCCGCTTATGAAGTCAGTAACCTGGAACTGGCAATCATTAACCTGACCATGACCAATATCCGTACGGTGCTCGGTTCGATGGAGCTGGATGAAATGCTCTCCCAGCGCGACAGCATCAACACGCGGCTGCTGCATATTGTCGATGAAGCCACCAATCCGTGGGGAATTAAAGTTACCCGTATCGAAATTCGCGATGTCCGCCCGCCCGCGGAATTGATCTCCTCGATGAACGCCCAGATGAAGGCGGAACGTACCAAACGCGCCTATATCCTTGAGGCCGAAGGGGTACGTCAGGCGGAAATCCTGAAAGCCGAGGGGGAAAAACAGTCGCAGATTCTGAAAGCCGAAGGCGAACGTCAGTCCGCTTTCCTGCAGGCGGAAGCGCGCGAACGTTCCGCCGAAGCGGAAGCCCGCGCTACGCAGATGGTGTCTGAAGCCATCGCCGCCGGGGATATTCAGGCGATAAACTACTTCGTGGCGCAGAAATACACCGAAGCGTTACAGCAAATCGGCTCGGCGAATAACAGCAAAGTGGTCATGATGCCGCTGGATGCCAGCAGTCTGATGGGCGCTATCGCCGGGATCAGCGAGCTGGTTAAGGACAGCGCCAGCGAACGGAAAAAAGCATGATAGCGATGATTCTGGTACATCCGCATATCTTCTGGCTTAGCCTCGGCGGCCTGTTGTTGGCCGCTGAAATGCTGGGCGGCAACGGCTATTTGCTGTGGAGCGGCGTGGCGGCAGTGATTACCGGCTTAACCGTCTGGCTCTTACCGCTCGGCTGGGAATGGCAGGGCGTGCTGTTTGCGGCCTTAACGTTACTGGCGGCCTGGCTTTGGTGGCGCTGGCTGGCGCGTCGCGTGCGGGAACAGAAGCCGACCGACAGCCGCCTTAACCAACGCGGACAACAACTGGTAGGCCGCCGGTTTATGCTTGATGCCGCGTTAGTTAACGGACGGGGTCATATGCGTGTCGGCGACAGCTCGTGGCCGGTATGCGCTGACGAAGACCTGCGCGCAGGTACGCATGTCGAAGTGATCGCCGTGGAAGGCATCACCTTACGCATTCGCGCCGTTTAATCAACGTGACTTTTGCGCCTTGTGATGACAGCAGCCGGAAAGATTATCAATAATCGGGCAGTCGGCGCTGTCATCGCCGGGACAACTCTCCGCCAGCGCCAGCAGTTGATCGCGCATTGATTGCAGCTCGCTGATATGGCGCTCGATCTCCGCGACCTTTTCCAGCGTCCGCTTTTTCACATCTGCGCTATGGCGTCGCGGATCGTTAAACAGATTGACCAGTTCGCCACACTCTTCCAGATTAAACCCCACCTGCCTCGCCTGTCGCAGCAACGTCAGCTCGTTTAAATGCTTCTGCGTGTAGGTGCGATAACCATTTTCGCTACGTAATGGCGGCGTCACCAGCCCTTTCTCTTCATAAAACCGAATGGCTTTGCTGGTTAAACCGGTTTTTTTCGCCACATCGCTAATATTCATATTTCCCCCTTGACCTTAACCTTGCTGGAAGGTTTAACCTTTATCACAGTGAGTCACTACGATTACTAAGGTCAATGAATTGATGACCAATCATAAAGGAGTTTTTACTATGTCTCAAACTATCGACCTGACCCTGGACGGTTTGTCCTGCGGTCATTGCGTTAAACGCGTGAAAGAAAGTCTTGAACAACGTCCGGATGTTGAGCTGGCGGACGTCACCGTAACCGAAGCGCACGTTACCGGTACCGCCAGTGCGGACGCGTTAATTGAAACCATCAAACAAGCCGGGTATGGCGCGACGTTAAGCCACCCAAAGGCTAAACCGCTGACGGAGTCATCAATCCCGTCGGAAGCACTGGCAGCGGTTCCTCATGAGCTTCCGGTAGCGACGGCCGATGAAGAAAGCCAACAGTTGCTGTTAAGCGGCATGAGCTGCGCCAGTTGTGTCACCCGCGTACAACATGCGCTACAAAGCGTACCGGGCGTCACGCAGGCACGGGTAAACCTGGCGGAACGCACTGCGCTGGTGATGGGCAGCGCGTCCGCCGCTGATTTAGTGCAGGCGGTGGAAAAAGCCGGCTACGGCGCAGAGGCGATTGAAGATGACATCAAACGCCGCGAGCGCCAGCAGGAAACCGCCATCGCCACCATGAAACGTTTTCGCTGGCAGGCCATCGTCGCCCTGGCGGTCGGTATACCGGTCATGGTCTGGGGGATGATCGGCGATAACATGATGGTGACCGGCGACAACCGCAGCCTGTGGCTGGCTATTGGCCTGATCACGCTTGCGGTGATGGTCTTTGCGGGCGGTCACTTTTACCGTAACGCGTGGAAAAGCCTGCTGAACGGCACGGCGACGATGGATACGCTGGTGGCGCTCGGCACCGGGGTCGCCTGGCTCTACTCCATGAGCGTCAACCTGTGGCCGCAGTGGTTCCCGATGGAAGCACGGCACCTCTATTACGAAGCCAGCGCGATGATTATCGGTCTGATTAATCTCGGACACATGCTGGAAGCGCGCGCCCGTCAGCGTTCCTCAAAAGCGCTGGAAAAATTACTCGATCTCACCCCGCCCACCGCACGCGTCGTGACAGAAGACGGCGAAAAAAGCGTCCCGCTGGCGGACGTTCAGCCAGGGATGCTGCTGCGGCTCACTACCGGCGATCGCGTGCCGGTGGATGGCGAAATTACCCAGGGCGAAGCGTGGCTTGATGAAGCCATGCTGACCGGCGAACCTATTCCGCAGCAAAAAGGCGAAGGCGACAGCGTTCATGCCGGCACCGTCGTCCAGGACGGCAGCGTCCTGTTCCGCGCCAGCGCGGTGGGCAGTCATACCACGCTGTCACGCATTATTCGCATGGTACGCCAGGCACAAAGCAGTAAACCGGAAATTGGCCAACTGGCCGATAAAATCTCCGCGGTATTCGTTCCCGTCGTCGTGGCCATTGCGCTGTTCAGCGCCGCTATCTGGTATTTCTTCGGGCCAGCGCCGCAAATTGTTTATACGCTGGTCATCGCCACCACCGTACTGATTATCGCCTGCCCTTGCGCATTAGGCCTGGCGACGCCAATGTCGATTATTTCCGGCGTAGGCCGCGCGGCCGAATTCGGCGTGCTGGTACGCGACGCCGATGCCCTGCAACGCGCCAGTACGTTGGATACCCTCGTTTTTGATAAAACCGGGACGCTGACGGAAGGCAAGCCGCAAGTGGTGACGATAAAAACCTTTAACGGCGTTGAGGAAGCTCAGGCATTACGTCTGGCTGCCGCGCTCGAACAAGGCTCCAGCCACCCGCTGGCCCATGCGATTCTGGAAAAAGCCGGCGATGATAAACTGCCGCAGGTGAACGGTTTCAGAACGCTGCGCGGACTGGGCGTCAGCGGTGAAGCGGAAGGTCATCAACTGCTTCTGGGGAACCAGGCGTTGCTGAACGAACAGCACGTCGCCACGGATGACATGACGGCGGAAATCACCGCGCAGGCCTCGCAAGGCTCGACTCCGGTCCTGCTGGCGATTGACGGTAAAGCGGCGGCGTTACTGGCGGTACGCGATCCATTGCGCAGCGATAGTATTGCCGCGCTTGAACGCCTGCACAACGCCGGATACCGTCTGGTAATGCTCACCGGGGATAACCCAACGACGGCTAACGCGATTGCCAAAGAAGCGGGTATTGATGAAGTGATTGCGGGCGTTCTGCCGGATGGCAAAGCCGATGCGATTAAACGTCTGCAAAGCCAGGGTCGTCAGGTTGCGATGGTCGGCGATGGTATCAACGATGCGCCCGCGCTGGCGCAGGCGGACGTCGGTATCGCGATGGGCGGCGGCAGCGATGTGGCAATTGAAACCGCGGCGATTACGCTGATGCGCCATAGTCTGATGGGCGTGGCGGATGCGCTGGCCATTTCGCGCGCGACGTTGCGCAATATGAAACAAAACCTGCTTGGCGCATTTATCTACAACAGCATTGGTATCCCGGTGGCCGCCGGTATTCTGTGGCCGTTTACCGGTACCTTGTTAAACCCGGTAGTAGCAGGCGCGGCAATGGCGCTGTCTTCCATTACCGTCGTCAGCAATGCCAACCGGCTATTGCGTTTTAAACCGAAAGCGTAAAAACGCTATATCAGGCAGCATCAGCTGCCTGATATATTATTAAGCCATCAGTAATTTACCGTATCAATATATAAAAATTTAACCGCACATCCTGTAGAAAAATAAAAAACAACATTTTATAATGTTTTTTTGAATCATAAGGATGTGTTATTTATGTTTAGAAAAGCAGTTACGCTTCTTTTCCTGCTTTCTCCCGTCGTCAGTTATGCAGGGTTATTTGATTCCACTCCAGAGTTAAAATGTGGCAACGATAATGCAGTCACGGCGGCAAAAGAATGGATTTACAATGAAGCATTAGGTCGTTTACAGCAAGACTATATTAAAGAGCCCTCCACGCTTTTCTTCGATATCCCCCAGACTCAATACGAGCAACAACTCCGGGCTATTCCTGTTCAATTCAGTGATGTAATCACGCAGAACCCTCAAGCAGAAAATGCCAACTTACGAACTTGCTCGGCTACCGTCGCCATGGGTATTCCTCAGCCATTATTTAAATTAATGAAAGACTTACCAAACACTCTATTCTATATTTCACAAGGGGATGGACAGGTAATAAACAATACGGTGACCTGGAAACAGGTTAACTACAATATTCAGCTAGCAGACAACAACAAAGATATTGTTGTCACCCCTGTGCCAAAAACCGATAAATTGGCGCGGTCTATTTATGTAATGGCAAGAATGACGGTATCTGGTGATAGCATTATAAAGAAAAAAAATAACTCACTGATTGAAATCGCAGCAAAGAAATTTGAGAGTAGAGATCGCGAGCTTAATCAGGTCTGGAAATCGCTACCCGCCTCTGCCCGAACGGCATTAAAACAAGAACAGCGAGTCTGGGTGACCAAAAAAGAGCAGCAGTGCGGCAAACTTAGCGATGCAAAATCCGAGGCCATACCCGCTGAAAAGCGCATCAGTATTTATAAATGCCAGCTTGAAATGACCATCGCCAGAACGGCCTATCTCGACGGCAGCGAATAACCCGACCGATCGTTGACGTCCCGTCAGGGCGCATTGCGCCCTTTTCTCCAACGCGCTAGCATGAGCTTTTTCAAAGGGAGCGCGTATGAAGCTATTAAATCAACTTAAACGTTTATGGCGCGCGCTGCGTGGTACCCCAAATAGTTGGCCTGCTATCGATCTCTCCCTGCCCGGCGGTCGTCATCTGCATCTGGTTGGCAGTATTCATATGGGGACGCGCGATATGGCTCCTCTTCCAGCAAAGCTGGTGAAAAAGCTACGCCAGGCCGACGCGCTGGTCGTTGAAGCGGATATTTCTGGTAACGAAACGCCATTCAGCAATCTCCCCAAATGCCCGCCGTTGGTCGAACGTCTCAGCGCCGGGCAGTTAAGCGCACTGGAAAAACGGGTCAGCGAGTTGGGTATGCCGCTGATCCATTTTGATAATCAACCTTTATGGCAGATAGCTATGGTGCTACAGGCCACGCAGGCGCAACGGCTGGGATTGCGTCCGGACTATGGCATTGATTATCAGCTATTACAGGCTGCCCGCGAAATGTCGCTGCCGGTGCAAGAGCTGGAAGGGGCGAAACACCAGCTCGAACTACTCTGCGATCTGCCCGATGGCGGGATGGCGCTGCTCGACGACACGCTGACGCACTGGCACACCAACGCACGGCTTTTGCAGGTGATGATCGGCTGGTGGCTTGAGCAGCCGCCGACCAGCGTCGGCGCTTCGCTTCCCAGAACGTTTAGCCAGCCGCTGTATGATGTACTGATGGTAAAACGCAATGAAGCCTGGCGCGACGCGCTGCTGGCACTGCCGCCGGGACGCTACGTGGTAGCCGTAGGGGCGCTACATCTGTACGGCGAAGGCAACCTACCGCAAATATTGAAATAAAAAAATGGCCAATATCGCTATTGGCCCGTCAAAGAGGAATTTCATCGTTATTATTATCCCGACGCTTTCGCTTCGGATCTTCAGATTGTCGCTCAAAGTTGCCGCAACTGCCAAGACCTAATGCACAAGATTATACTATTTTTTAGTCCGCTTTCGGGCGTATGCTGATGGCAAATCACGTCTGTAGTAAGAAGGAACGTTATGACACCCGCAGTTAAGTTACTCGAAAAAAACAAGATTCCGTTTAACATTCACACCTACGATCACGATCCGAATGAAACTAACTTTGGCGATGAAGTGGTGCGTAAGCTCGGGCTAAACGCCGATCAGGTGTATAAAACGCTTTTGGTTGCCGTGAATGGCGATATGAAGCAACTGGCCGTCGCCGTGACGCCTGTAGCCGGGCAGCTGGATTTGAAAAAAGTCGCCAAAGCTCTGGGCGCGAAAAAGGTCGATATGGCCGACCCGATGGTGGCGCAACGCACCACGGGATATCTGGTCGGCGGGATCAGTCCGCTGGGACAGAAGAAACGGCTGCCCACGCTGATTGACGCGCCTGCCCGCACGTTTGCCACTATTTATGTTTCCGGTGGTAAACGCGGGCTGGATATTGAACTGGCGGCTGACGATTTGGCCGCCATACTGGGTGCTAAATTCGCTGATATCGCGCGTCGGGATTAAGCCTGCGTAAAATACATTGCCGGATAGCGGCGCAAACGCCTTATCCGGCCTACAGCAGACATAATCCGTAGGCCTTAAGGCTGCGCGCCATCAGGCAGAAATGGCTATCCGTACCGCTACAGCCAGCTCACCTCGCCTTTTGGCGTAAACGCCGCCGCATCCAGCGGTGAATTTTGCTGAATAAACTCTTTCAGCACTTCCGCGTCAATAAACCCGGTATTCACGTATCCCGGTTTGTTATCGATGCGCGGATAACCATCGCCGCCCGTGGCGTTGAAACTCAGCGTCGCCATGCGGTAGGTTTTGGCCGGATCAACAGGCTCGCCTTTGATTTTCAGCTCGGTGAGCTTGCCCTCTTTGGCGACAAAGCTCACATTGGCGAACTGTGGATAGGCGCCGGAGTCCGGTTTCATCTGTGCTACGGCGGTGAGATAATCAACTACCTCTTTGCCGCTCATATCGGCATACACCACAATGTTGCCGAACGGCTGTACCTTGAGCACGCTTTTATAGGTAATATCTCCCGCCTCAATCGAGTCGCGAATACCGCCGCCGCTCATCACGCCAAAATCGGCGCCGGTGCGCGCGATCTGCGCAGCCAGAATCACCCGTCCCATATTGGTCTGGACAAATCTGACCTTACTGCGATCGCCTTCAAGAAGGCCATTCACGCTACCAATTTTCACCTCCAGTTGCGCTTTACCTTTATTCTGGAACGGCGTTAATAACAAGAGCATTTGCGGATTTTCGGCGATTTCCGGCGTGTAAAGTACACGCTCGCTTTTCCCGTTATCCCAGGTCACTTTTTTCTTGAGATTTACCGGAATAAGCTGGTAGTTAACCATTTTCATCTCGCCGTTACGGAATTCGAAATCCGCGCGGCCCACATATTTACCCCACTCATGCGCCTGCACGATCCAGATACTATTTTGCTTATCCGGCGCGCAGGGCGTTCCCGGTACGTAATTCACCTGTTTTTTATTTTCCGACGCCATGCATACCGGGTCTTGTGAGTGACCGCCCACAATCATCGCCAGCGAACCGGCAGGCAGGCTACGCGCCATCTCAACGTCGCCCGGCGCGTTCGAACCGTGATCGCCGTTGTCATAATGTCCCATATGCGTGGTCGCGATAATCACGTCCGGTTTTTCATTCATATTAAGTTCCTGAATCACCACCTTTGCTTCTTCAGCAGGTTTACGAAACTCAATATCGGTGAAATATTCCGGGTTGCCTATTTTCGCCGTGTCATCGGTGGTTAAGCCGATTACCGCGATTTTTATATCCTGGCGTGTAAAAATAGCCCACGGCTTAAACAGACGCTCGCCGGTACTTTTTTGATAAATATTGGCGGAAAGAAAGGGAAACTTCGCCCACTTTTCCTGCTGGCGCAATACGGTGAGCGGGTTATCAAATTCATGATTACCGACGGCCATAGCGTCGTAGCCAATCAGATTCATCCCGCGGAAATCGGGCTCCGCATCCTGGAGATCGGATTCCGGCACCCCGGTATTAATGTCGCCGCCGGATAACAACAGGACGCTTCCCCCCTCTTGCGCCACCTCTTTACGGATACTGTCCACCAGCGTTTTTTGCGCTGCCAGACCATATTCGCCATATTCGCTGCGCCAGAAGTGACCGTGGTGATCGTTGGTATGCAGGATAGTAATTTTATAGGTTTTATCTTTTTCGTAAGCCTGTGCAGGCTGAGTCGTCAGCGCGAACGCCGCCAGTAACGCCAGCGCCACACCCCGTTTCAAAAATTTCATCTTTCTCTCCCTGACTCAATATCAACCGCAGAAATTACCTTTCCTTGCAATAATAGACAAATATGTTTTCAGAATTGAGACTTCCTTCAAACACATTTCACAGGTATGTTAGGCAAGTAATAATTACACATCCTACTATCTCCAACATCGCATAAAATTTAAGTGACTTTCTATGGCCATGAGTGAACCAACCCAGCCGTTAGCCGGCGCGCCCGCAGCGGCCGCTAAAGCACGTACTTCGTTTGGTATTTTGGGCGCGATCAGTCTTTCCCATCTGCTGAACGATATGATCCAGTCGCTAATCTTAGCCATTTATCCCCTGTTGCAGGCGGAGTTTTCGCTGACTTTCGTCCAGATAGGTTTGATCACCCTGACGTTCCAGCTCGCCTCATCGCTACTGCAACCGGTCGTCGGCTACTGGACGGATAAGTATCCCATGCCGTGGTCGCTGCCTGTCGGCATGTGTTTTACCCTGAGCGGGCTGGTACTGCTGGCAATGGCGGGAAGTTTTGGCGGCGTATTGCTCGCTGCGGCGCTGGTGGGTACCGGCTCGTCCGTTTTTCACCCGGAATCATCCCGCGTGGCGCGCATGGCCTCCGGAGGACGTCATGGTCTGGCGCAGTCTATCTTCCAGGTCGGCGGTAACTTCGGCAGTTCGTTGGGGCCGCTGCTGGCCGCCGTGATTATCGCGCCCTATGGCAAAGGGAATGTCGCCTGGTTTGTGCTGGCCGCGCTGCTGGCGATCGTGGTGCTGGCGCAGATCAGCCGCTGGTATGCAGCCCAGCACCGGATAGCGAAAGGCAAGCCAAAAGCGATAATCGCTAACCCGCTGCCGCGCAATAAAGTCGTGCTGGCGGTCAGCGTGTTATTGCTACTCATTTTCTCGAAATATTTCTATATGGCGAGCATCAGTAGCTACTACACCTTTTATCTGATGCAAAAATTCGGATTATCAATACAAAACGCGCAGCTCCATCTGTTTGCCTTCCTGTTTGCGGTGGCTGCCGGGACGGTAATCGGCGGGCCGGTGGGCGATAAAATCGGCAGGAAATATGTGATTTGGGGCTCTATTCTCGGCGTCGCGCCGTTTACCCTTGTTTTACCCTACGCCACGCTGTACTGGACGGGGATTTTAACGGTGATTATCGGCTTTATTCTCGCGTCGGCGTTTTCCGCCATTCTGGTGTATGCCCAGGAGCTGCTGCCAGGACGCATCGGTATGGTTTCCGGCCTGTTTTTCGGGTTTGCCTTCGGGATGGGAGGCCTGGGCGCAGCGGTGCTGGGGCTGATTGCCGACCATACCAGTATCTATTTAGTTTATAAAATCTGTGCTTTCCTGCCGCTTCTGGGGATACTGACCATATTCTTACCTGATAATCGACATAAAGCGTGATTTTATGGCGGTTAAAGGTACGCTTTAACCGCCTGTACATCCCGATGCCATCATGCTTTGCCCATCCCATACTTATCACTTTTCCGTTCCGTGCTCTTTTTACCGTCAGATTGTATTTTTTTATAAAACACAACCATTTTTTATAAACATCATGATTGAAATTGTCATAAACTATTACCCGGAGTTTTGGAGTCCAGCAACCAAAGGAGACGGAATGCATCACGCTACCCCGCTTATCACCACCATTGTCGGCGGCCTTGTGCTCGCTTTTATTCTCGGCATGATTGCCAACAAATTGCGTATTTCTCCACTGGTGGGATATCTGTTAGCGGGCGTTCTGGCGGGACCTTTTACCCCGGGTTTTGTTGCGGATACCAAACTGGCGCCGGAGCTGGCGGAGCTCGGCGTGATTCTATTGATGTTCGGCGTCGGGCTGCATTTTTCGCTGAAGGATTTGATGGCGGTAAAGTCTATCGCCATTCCCGGCGCTGTCGCTCAGATAGCGGTGGCGACGCTGCTGGGTATGGCGCTTTCCGCCGTGCTGGGATGGTCATTAATGACCGGCATCGTTTTTGGGCTCTGTCTGTCTACCGCCAGTACCGTCGTCCTGCTGCGCGCGCTTGAGGAGCGACAACTCCTTGATAGCCAGCGCGGGCAAATCGCCATCGGCTGGCTGATTGTCGAAGATCTGGTGATGGTGCTGACGCTGGTCTTGCTGCCCGCCGTTGCCGGCATGGTGGAAAAAGGCGATGTCGGCATAGCCTCGCTGGCAGTCGATATGGGGATAACCATTGGTAAAGTGGTGGCGTTTATCGCCATCATGATGCTGGTCGGACGCCGCCTGGTGCCGTGGATTATGGCCCGCAGCGCCGCCACCGGCTCGCGCGAATTATTTACCCTTTCCGTACTGGCGCTGGCGTTAGGCATTGCGTTTGGCGCGGTAGAACTGTTTGACGTCTCTTTTGCGCTGGGCGCGTTCTTCGCTGGAATGGTGCTTAATGAGTCGGAACTGAGTCACCGGGCGGCGCACGATACGTTGCCGCTGCGCGACGCCTTTGCCGTCCTGTTTTTTGTTTCCGTCGGCATGTTGTTCGATCCGTTAGTCTTGATCCAACAGCCGCTGGCGGTGCTGGCGACGCTTGCCATTATCGTCTTTGGCAAATCGATCGCTGCGTTTTTCCTGGTGCGTATGTTCGGCCACTCGCCGCGAACCGCGCTGACCATTGCCGCCAGCCTGGCGCAAATCGGCGAGTTCGCCTTTATTCTCGCCGGACTCGGCATGGCGCTCAACCTGCTGCCGCAAGCGGGACAGAACCTGGTGCTGGCAGGCGCTATTTTGTCGATTATGCTTAATCCCGTACTGTTTACCCTGCTGGAGAAGTATCTGGCGAAAACCGAAACGCTGGAAGAGCAAACTCTGGAAGAGGCTATCGAAGAAGAGAAGCAAATTCCGGTGGATATCTGTAATCATGCCCTGCTGGTGGGTTTTGGCCGCGTAGGCAGTCTGCTGGGAGAAAAATTACTGGCGGCGGGGATTCCGCTGGTGGTTATCGAAACGTCCCGTACCCGCGTGGATGAACTGCGCGAACGCGGGATTCGCGCCGTGCTGGGCAACGCCGCTAACGAAGAAATTATGAATCTGGCGCATCTGGACTGCGCCCGCTGGCTGTTGTTGACCATCCCCAACGGGTACGAAGCCGGCGAGATTGTCGCCTCAGCGCGGGAAAAAAGCCCTGATATCGAGATAATCGCCCGCGCGCACTATGATGATGAAGTGAAATATATTACCGAGCGGGGAGCCAATCAGGTAGTGATGGGCGAGCGAGAAATTGCCCGGGCGATGCTGGAACTGCTTGAAACGCCGCCCGCAGGTGAAGTCGTCGCCAGTTAAGGGTTTGCCGGACGACAACAAACGTCTTATCCGGCATGGAATGTCCCACTTTACGTAGACCGGGCTATCAGGCAATCAACGCCGGACGGCCCGATGCGCGCAGCGCCATCGGGCAAGCCAGATTAGCGATCCCAGTACGACTCTTCCAGGCTGTCCTCACGCTCCGGCAGCCCGCGTGTCAGACGCGGAGAATGCTGGTTCAGTACCTGATAACTGACACGGTTAGCATATTTACACACCTGCGCCAGCGACGAATAGGTCAGCCAGGTGAATTTGTGCTTACTGGAGTTCGGTACGTTGCTACGATGGTAACTGTTCGCCGTAATATCGTGCAGCAGCGCCGCCAGCGCGCCATCGCCCGCGCCGTTGGTGTTCATGATTTTTTCCGGCCCGCCCATATACGGCGCAATATGCGAATAAACGCGTAGCGGATTAATACAATCTTTATGGCGCATTGCCCGGCTAAATTCATACTGGTTAAATTCAGCAATAGCCCCCGGCAGCAGCGGATGCTGGGTTTTACGTTTTGCTTCCTCTTCGGTGAAGCCTGCCATATATAACCCTATCGGTCCGGCGGTGCATAACACCAGGTCGACCCAGTCCAGCGCCTTATCCGCCGCCAGCAGCGGGTCGTTTTCGCCGGTCAGCGCTTCCGCTTCTTCTTCGTTCATTGCCAGAATCGAGACATTCTCTTTGAGAAACGCCTGCCACCACTGCGGATTATCGGCGATCACAAATTTGGTGCCCAGCGTCATGACAACCGGCACGTTATGCTTTTTCGCGTATTCGATCGCTTTCATCGTCGCGTCAGGCATCGGTTCGCCAGGCTTACAGCGCACCAGATATGAGGTCAACACCAGCGCGGAAGCGCCAGCGATCACCGCTTCCGGAATACTTTCCGCCCGTAGCTGATTCATATGGCCGGGGCTGATAGCGAAGGTACGCTCGCCGGATTCGCCAATCAGCGTGAAACAGCGGCCAATCGGGCCATCTACCGCTTGCAGATAATTCAGGTCGGTACGGCTGGAAGTATTACACAGGTAGCGATAAGCGTAGCTGCCAATCTCAATGTTGCTGCACATCACGCCCAGTAACACCGAACGGTCATCCGCCAGTACCGAGTAATTATGCATCGTATTGCCTATGGTGCCGCCAGCAAACTGATGGGTGATCAGATTTTCCCGCGTCAGTTCCTGATACAGCTTCTCCGCCACCTCGTCTTCTATCACCAGAGAATGCCCGGCGCTTAATCCATAGCGTGTAATAAAATCGTCATCCACTTTCGCCTCAATATCCACCAACGTCTGGTCGATACCGACGACCCAGGAGGCGTTGGTTTCCTGTTCTGGCTGAATTTGTTGCAACAACGGGTCACGCGCATTGACGGGAAAATAGTGTTTGGATTTACGTTTACCGGGAAATTTCATGATTGTGCTTACGGATGAATAACGGAGCGCTGCATGGTAGCACATTCCCCCTGCTGCGCGCGACGGACGATGGCGTTTCAATATCGGACGACGAGATCGCAGTTTCTCCAGCCGCGTTTTTTACAATGGTTCACTTTCACAAGGAGCGTTTTATGAAGCCGGAAAATAAAATTCCCGTACTCACCCGACTGTCTGACGAAATGAAAGCCGTCGTAAACTTCCAGCAACCAGGCCTCCCCCCCTGGCCTGCCGATGGCGATATTGAGACCCAGCGTCAGTATTATCTTCTTGAGCGCCGTTTCTGGAATGCCGACGCGCCGTCCATGACCACCCGCACCTGCGCCGTCCCTACGCCTTATGGCGATGTAACAACCCGGCTCTACTCGCCGCAGCCGACCAGTCAGGCCACCTTATACTATCTGCACGGCGGCGGATTTATCCTCGGTAATCTGGATACGCATGACCGGATAATGCGTCTGCTGGCGCGTTATACCGGCTGCACCGTGATCGGTATTGATTATTCGCTGTCGCCGCAAGCGCGTTATCCGCAGGCCATTGAAGAAACCGTCGCGGTATGCAGCTACTTCTCTCAACATGCCGATGAATACTCGCTCAACGTGGAGAAAATCGGTTTCGCCGGGGATTCCGCAGGCGCCATGCTGGCGCTTGCCAGCGCGATCTGGCTACGTGATAAGCACATTCGCTGCGGTAACCTTATCGCGATTCTGTTGTGGTATGGGCTGTATGGGTTGCAGGACTCGGTAAGCCGCCGTCTGTTCGGCGGCGCATGGGACGGCCTGACGCGTGAAGATCTGGACATGTACGAAAAGGCCTATCTGCGTAACGATGAAGATCGGGAATCGCCCTGGTATTGTCTGTTTAATAACGATCTCACGCGCGATGTGCCGCCCTGCTTTATTGCCAGCGCGGAGTTTGATCCGCTCATTGATGACAGCCGCTTGCTGCACCAGACATTACAGGCGCACCAGCAGCCCTGCGAATACAAAATGTATCCCGGCACGCTGCACGCCTTTCTGCACTATTCGCGAATGATGACAATCGCCGACGATGCCTTGCAGGACGGCGCACGCTTCTTTATGGCGAGGATGAAGACGCCGCGTTAACGGTACGGCGCCGTGAGTTTCAGCATCATATCAATATGTTCCGGCGTCGCGTTCAGCGCCGGAATGTACGCATATTTTTTACCGCCCGCTTCAAGGAAAATCTCGCGATTCTGTTCCGCTATCTCTTCCAGCGTCTCCAGACAATCCGCGGCAAACCCCGGACACATGACCTGAATATGGCCCGTCCCCTTTTCACCCAACATTTTTAGCGTTTCATCGGTGTACGGCGTCAGCCACGGTTCACGGCCAAAGCGCGACTGGAACGTCATCATTACCTTTTCCGGCGGCAGTCCCAATGCGGAAACCAGTTCGCGCGTGGTATCGCGACAGCGCTGCGGGTAGTCATCGCCTTCATCCGCATAACGTTGTGGAATGCCGTGATAAGAGAGCAGAAGCACATCCGGCTCGCCGTGTCTGGCGAACGACTCACGCGCGCTTTTCGCCAGCGCATCGATATAAGCGCCGTCATCCGCGTAATCGCGAATAAATGAGATACCGGGAATACGACGTTTACGCGCCAGTATCCGCCCCAGTTCGTCCCAGACTGCGCCCACCGTTGAGCAAGAGTATTGCGGGTACAACGGCAGCACGACGATATGGTCGACGTCGCTTGCTAACAGTTCATCGACAGCGCTTTCCAGCGAGGGCGAGCCGTAGCTCATCCCCAGCGCGACGGGCGTGTCTGGCAACCGCGCGGCCAGCGCCTGTTGCTGTTCGCGGCTATATACCATGAGCGGCGAACCGCCATCCATCCAGATAGATTGATAGAGTTTCGCGACGCGCGGCGAACGCAGCGGTAAAATAACGCCACGCAGCAGCGGCCACCACAGCAGACGAGGAGTATCCACCACGCGTCTGTCGCTTAAAAATTGTTTCAGGTAGCGCTTTACCGCTTCGGGAGTTGGGGCATCTGGCGTGCCAAGGTTAGCCAGCAGGATACCGGTTTTCGTCTGACGCATTGCCGCCTCTTATCTATTCAAATTGTTGATAATTGTAGCGGAAAAGCGATAAAGAAGAACTAATTGCTGCAAGAGGTAAGACGAGAATTCGCCGAATGGCGCTAACGATGCCAGTAGGCCGGATAAGGCGTTCAGGCCGCCATCCGGCACCGATTGCCTGATGGCGTTACGCTTATCAGGCTTGCGGGATAACAGCAGGCCTGATAAGTGCTTCACTACGCGAAAAAATTAACCGAGGATTTTTTCCAGCGCTGCGCGCACGTCGGCAACGGCCTGCGTACCGTCAACTTTAGCGTATTTGGTGTTGCCCGCTTCCGCTTCTTTCTGGTAGTAGCCAATCAGCGGCGCGGTCATCTGATGATATTCCACCAGACGTTTGCGAACGGTCTCTTCCTGATCGTCTTTACGGGTGGTCAGATCTTCGCCGGTGACGTCATCTTTGCCTTCCACTTTCGGCGGATTAAACTTTACGTGGTAAACGCGGCCAGAGGCGGCGTGTACGCGGCGACCCACAATACGGTCAACGATCAGTTCGTCCGGTACGTCGAATTCCAGCACGTAATCCACGACAATACCCGCTTCTTTCATCGCGTCAGCCTGCGGGATCGTGCGCGGGAAACCGTCCAGCAGAAAACCGTTACGGCAGTCTTCCTGGGCGATACGCTCTTTAACCAGCGCAATCACCAGTTCATCGGTCACCAGTTTACCGGCGTCCATGATATCTTTCGCCTGTTTGCCCAACTCGGAGCCTGATTTCACTGCGGCGCGCAGCATATCGCCAGTGGAGATTTGCGGAATACCATATTTCTCCATGATGAACTGAGCCTGAGTTCCTTTACCCGCGCCCGGAGCGCCAAGCAGAATAATACGCATTACGAAAATCCCCTCAAAGGTTGTCGATATTTTTTAAAAAGCGCTAAACGATACCACCATCACGCATTTCGCTCAAGGAAGCCGCCTGATGCTGAAACGGTTAACGAAGAGAAATCGAGAAAAGAGAAGGTATTATAAAAAATGCCGGATGGCGCTGGCGCTTATCCGGCCTACAAACAGTACTCGCCCGTAGGCCGGATAAGATGCTTCGCGTCGCTATCCGGCAATCAGATGAGCGTTATCAGGATACCAGCAACTGGTTCATACGGCGGATAAACTGGTTCGGATCTTCCAGCGTACCGCGTTCAGCGAACAGCGCCTGATCCAGCAGCAGCTCGACCCACTCTTTAAACTGCGCTTCATCCTCGGTATCGGCAGTGCGTTTAACCAGCACATGATCCGGATTGAGCTCAAAGATGTATTTCACTTCCGGCACGGACTGACCGGCCGCGGCGAACAGTTTCGCCATCTGGGTGCTCATTTCATCCGCATCGGTGGTGACAATCGCCGGCGTGTCGGTTAAACGGTGCGTCAGACGCACCTCTTTCACGCGATCGCCCAGCAGGGTTTTGACACGCTCCACGAACGGCTCAAGCGCCTTTTCCGCTTCTTTCGCGTTTTCGTCGACTTCATCCGCCAGTTTTTCGATGGACTCATCGGCTTTAGCGACCGACTGGAATGCTTTACCGTCAAACTCGGTCAGGTAGTTCATCATCCACTCATCGATGCGATCGGAGAGCAGCAGCACTTCGATGCCTTTCTTACGCAGCAGCTCCAGGTGCGGGCTGTTTTTCGCCGCCGCATAGCTGTCTGCGGTGATGTAGTAGATTTTTTCCTGCCCTTCTTTCATCCGGGAGACGTAATCTTCCAGCGACACGGTCTGGGCGGAAGAGTCGGTATGGGTGGAGGCAAAGCGCAACAGTTTAGCGATCGCTTCCTGGTTGGCGTGATCTTCCGCCGGGCCTTCTTTCAGCACCAGACCGAACTGTTTCCAGAAGGTTTGGTATTTTTCCGCGTCGTCTTTCGCCAGTTTTTCCAACATTTGCAGAACGCGTTTGGTCAGAGCGCTACGCAGATTACGCGTTACCGTGCTGTCCTGCAGGATTTCACGGGAGACGTTCAACGGCAGGTCGTTAGAATCAATCAGGCCGCGCACGAAACGCAGATAATTCGGCATGAACTGCTCGGCATCGTCCATAATGAACACGCGCTGTACGTACAGCTTCAGACCATGTTTGTGATCGCGGTTCCACAGATCCCACGGCGCCTGCGACGGGATATACAGCAGGCTGGTGTACTCCTGCTTACCTTCCACGCGGTTGTGGCTCCAGGTCAGCGGATCGGTGAAATCATGCGCGATGTGCTTGTAAAACTCGTTGTACTCGTCGTCTTTAATTTCCGACTTGTTACGGGTCCACAACGCCTGGGCCTTGTTGATTTTCTCCCAGGAAATCACGGTTTCGCCGTCTTTTTCTTCCCGTTTTTCAATCTCTACCGGCAATGCGATGTGATCGGAATATTTGCTGATAATCGAGCGTACGCGCCAGTCATCGAGGAATTCATCTTCGCCTTCACGCAGGTGTAAGGTGATTTCCGTACCACGGTCATTTTTGGTGATATCGGCAACGGTGTATTCGCCTTCGCCTGCCGATTCCCAGAACACGCCATTTTCCGGCTTGTCGCCTGCCGCACGAGTACGTACGGTCACTTTATCGGCCACAATAAACGCGGAGTAGAAGCCTACGCCAAACTGACCAATGAGCTGGCTATCTTTCGCCTGATCGGACCCCATTGATTCGAGGAAAGATTTGGTGCCGGACTTGGCAATGGTGCCTAAGTGGTCAATCACCTCATCACGATTCATCCCCACGCCGTTATCGGCAATGGTCAACGTACGCTTATCTTTATCGAAAGAGACGCGCACACGCAGCTCGCCATCTCCTTCATACAGGTCCGGGTTTGACAGAGCGCGGAAACGCAGCTTGTCCGCCGCATCTGAGGCGTTAGAGATGAGTTCACGCAGGAAGATTTCTTTATTGGAATAAAGAGAATGGATCATCAGGTGCAGAAGCTGTTTAACTTCTGACTGAAAACCACGCGTTTCTTGTCCTTTCATGTGGATAGACCTCAACAATGCCATTTTTAATGGTAAAAATACGTTGAGGGTGAGATGGGGACAAGCGGGTGTGATTTCAAGCGGAGGCCGCGAATGCCGCCTCCGTTTGTTCAGAAAATAATCTTATGGCGTCCCGCCAGCGAGTGGGACAGCGTCGTACCGTCGACCATCTCCAGTTCGCCGCCAACCGGCACGCCGTGGGCGATACGACTGGCTTCGACGCCGGCCTCCGCGCACAGCTCGGCAATATAGTTTGCGGTAGCCTCTCCTTCAACCGTCGGGTTGGTCGCGAGGATCAGCTCACTGATTTTTTCTGACGCCAGCCGCTGTTCCAGACGATCGAGACCGATATCATCCGGCCCGATGCCGTCCAGCGGCGACAGGTGGCCCATCAGCACGAAATACCGCCCGGAAAATTGCCCGGTCTGCTCAATGGCGTAGATATCCGCAGGACTCTCCACCACGCAAATCTGGCCGTTTTCCTGACGCCGCGGGTTCGAGCAGATATTACAAACATCCTGCTCGGTAAAGGTGCGGCAGTCGGCGCAGTGGCCGATTTCCGACATCGCCCGGGTCAGCGCCTGCGCCAGGCGCATTCCGCCGCTGCGATCGCGCTGCAACAGGGTAAACGCCATCCGCTGCGCCGACTTAGGGCCAACGCCCGGAAGGCAGCGCAACGCTTCCATAAGCTGAGTTAACAGCGGACTGGTTTGCATCAGAATGGCATCTTAAAGCCTGGCGGCAGTTGCATACCGGAAGAGACGGAAGCCATCTTCTCTTTTTGCGTCTCTTCAATGCGGCGCGCCGCATCGTTGAAGGCCGCAGCGACCAGATCTTCCAGCATCTCTTTGTCATCTTCCAGCAGGCTTGGGTCAATTTCCACGCGGCGGCAGTTATGCGCGCCGTTGATGGTAACCTTCACCAGACCCGCGCCGGATTCGCCGGTCACTTCCAGCTGCGCAATCTCTTCCTGCATTTTCTGCATTTTTTCCTGCATCTGCTGGGCCTGCTTCATCAGATTGCCCAGACCGCCTTTTCCAAACATAAGCTCTCTCTCTTGATGGTTCACAATCGCAAGCCAGGCTTACGATCAAATGGGGCGGATACTCTCTTCATCCAGCTCGGCGTCGAAGAATCGACGCAGCGTCTGAATGTTATTATCCGCAATAATTGACTCACGCGCTTGCGCGAGTTTCTCTTCATAAATGGCCTGACGCCATTCCAGCGGCGTACGCACCGCGGGATTATCATCTTCAACGATGGTCAGTTCAACCGTCGTTCCCGTCAGATCGCTGAGCGCTTGCGCCAGCTTTTGCTGCGCGCCGCTGGAATTGAGGTGCCGCTGCGTCGAGCGCAGATGCAGACAAACCGCGTTGCCGTTCTGCTCCTTCCAGGCATTGAGCGCCACCTGCTCCACCAGCTTAGGCAAAGAAAGCTGGCTTACCTGCGCCGCCCACGGATCGCGCTCAATCGCTTCCGCCGCCAGTTTAGCCGCCAGCTCCGGCGTTTTTTCATGCTCCAGAGCTTTCTTAAGCGCTTTTGGCGTAGCCACCACTTCTTTGGTTTGTACTACCGGCGTGGTGGCCTTCCAGCGATAAGCCTCTTTCTTTACTGGCGCCGTTTCCAGCGCAGACGGCGCCGGGCGCGCCTGTACGCGCTCCGAAACCGAGGCCAGCCGCTCCAGCGCAGAGTTATTCACCGGCCGCACGCGGGATGCGGCTGCCGGTTCACTCTTTTTTGTTTTGGTTACTCCCTGCGCGCGCTGTAGCTGATTGCGCGCCGCCAGCACCTGACTGGTAGACGCCGGCAGCGGCGCTGGCGATGTCTGCGGCGCGGGCGCCGACGGCTGCTGCACCTGCGGCGGCGTCATTACCGCCGTTGGGGCCACGGGCGCAAAAGACTGCCGCGGCGTTTCAGGCTCCGGCAAGGGCATACGCGGGTGAAACGCCAGTGCACGCAGTAACGTCATTTCAACGCCCATCCGCCGGTCCGGCGCCCAGGGCAATTCTTTGCGACCAATCAACAACGTCTGATAATAGAGCTGAAGATCGCCGGGAGGCACCGTCCGGGCAAGTTCGCGCATCCGTTGCTCGATAGCCGCCATATCGCTGCCTAACGCGGCAGGCGAAAGTTGCACCATCGCAATACGGTGCAGCAGGCTAAGCATTTCGACCAGCAGCGCTTCCCATTCAATACCGCGCGCCGCCGCCTCGTTGATAAGCGACATGACGCGTTCGCCGTTAGCGTCAACCACCGCCTCGACTAATGACAAAGCCTGGTCGTCGTCCAGCGTACCGAGCATGGCGCTTACCGCCTGCGTCGAAACCTGCCCGTCGCCGCTGGCGATCGCCTGGTCAGTCAGACTTAATGCATCGCGCAGGCTGCCGTCAGCCGCACGCGATAACAACTGCAACGCGCGGGGTTCGTGAGCGATATGTTCCTCATTGAGAATATGCTCAAGCTGATGGCGAATCTGTTCAACATCCAGCGCTTTGAGATGAAACTGTAGGCAGCGCGACAAAATGGTCACCGGCAGCTTCTGCGGATCGGTGGTCGCCAGTAAAAATTTCACATGCGCTGGCGGCTCTTCAAGCGTTTTAAGTAGCGCATTAAAGCTGTGGCGCGACAGCATGTGGACTTCATCGATCAGATAGACTTTAAAGCGACCGCGCGCAGGCGCGTACTGGACGTTATCCAGCAGGTCGCGGGTGTCTTCGACTTTGGTACGCGATGCGGCGTCAATCTCAATGAGATCGACAAAACGCCCTTGCTCAATTTCCCGACAGTTATCGCAAACGCCGCACGGCGTCGCGGTAATGCCGGTTTCGCAGTTCAGCCCCTTCGCCAGCAGTCGGGCGATAGAGGTTTTACCGACGCCGCGCGTGCCGGAAAAAAGATATGCGTGATGAATGCGCCCTAACGACAAGCCGTTCGCCAGTGCGGTCAGCACATGTTCCTGGCCGACGACGTCAGCAAAGGTTTGTGGGCGCCATTTTCTGGCTAAGACCTGATAACTCATTGGCAGGCTCTGAAACGCTGGAAGGTGGATTCATAGAAGGGTAATGCTAACACAACCTCGCCGATACAGCGAGGTTGTCTCTCTGGCTAAAATAGCAGTGCGAATAGCCTGAATCAATGCCCCGGAAACGGCACCAGGCTATAACAGGTAATCCCCTGCTTTTCCAGACGCTGCTCGCCGCCCAGATCGAACAAATTGATGATGAACGCCGCATCGGTGACTTTCCCGCCCAGACGACGGATCAGCTTCACGGTCGCCTCAATGGTGCCGCCAGTCGCCAGCAGATCGTCCACGACCAGCACGTTGTCGCCAGGTTTAATCGCGTCGACATGAATTTCCAGCTGATCGGTGCCGTACTCTAATTCATAGGTCTCGGCAATAGTTTCACGCGGTAATTTGCGCGGTTTACGTACCGGAACAAAACCAACGCCCAGCCCAAGCGCAACCGGCGCGCCAAACAGGAAGCCACGCGCTTCGGTGCCGACCACTTTGGTGATACCCGCATTTTTATAACGCTCAACCAACAGTTCAATACTGAGCGCGTAGGCTTTCGGGTCTTCCAGTAAGCTGGTGACATCACGGAAAAGAATGCCCGGTTTCGGGTAATCCTGAATGCTTTTGATGCTGTTTTTGAGAAACTCAAGCTGCTGTGCAGTCGCGGTCATGGATATATGCCTGCTAAGTACGGTGTTACTCACGGCGCAATACTTTTCAGTCAGGGGTAACGCTCGGTTACTCTTTGACCGCCTGCGCCTGTGCTCGAAAACGGTCGAATTTACTGGCTGTGAACGACAATTGCAACAGCGATTCGTGTGCTTCAGCGCTTTTGTTGCTTTTCATCAATCACCGGTATCCGCCACATAAAAATCAGCAGGCAGGCCAAAATAACCAACAGCAGCACCCGCACCCACATCATATTCACCAGCCACAGCGAAATACCAAAGGTCAGCAATATCAACGCGATCGCTCGCGGTTTCGCTCCCGGCGGCATGGCCCGATAGCGCTGCCAGTGGCGCAGATAACCGCCAAACCATGAGCGGTATAACAACCAGGCATGGAAACGCGGCGACGAGCGGGCGAAACACCAGGCCGCCAGTAAAATGAACGGCGTTGTCGGCAACAGAGGCAAAACCACGCCCAATGTCCCTAATACTACCGCCAGCCAGCCAATGATGATTAAAATAGTACGTTGCATAATGCGAATCGTTATCAAACAGAAGGCTACTGTAGCACAGCCTGTCTTATTTTCATCGGGGTGTTGAATTGAAAACCGCTATGCTGTTACAGACGCTGGAAGAGAGGCTGGCGACGCTACGCCAACGCTGCGCGCCGCTGGCGCAACATGCGACGTTAAGCGCGCGCTTTGACCGACACCTTTTCCGTACCCGCAGTACTCTGTTGCAGGGATATCTGGAAGAGGCTGACGCCAATCTCGCCGCGTTGCGTCAGGCGGTAAAACATGAGCAACTGCCGCAAGTCGCCTGGCTGGCGGAACATCTGGCTTCGCAACTGGAGGCTATATCGCGTGAAACCGCCGCCTGGTCGCTGCGCCAGTGGGACACCGCCGCGCCAGGGCTTGGCCGTTGGCAGCGCAGACGAATACAGCATCAGGAGTTTGAACGTCGACTACTGGCGATGACACAGGAGCGCAAAATTCGTCTGGCGCAGGCGACCGGCCTTGTCGAACAACAAACGCTGCAAAAGGAAGTCGAGATCTATGAAGGACGGCTGGCGCGCTGCCGACATGCGCTGGAGAAAATAGAAAACGTACTGGCGCGTTTAACCCGTTAATCCTGGAGAAAGTATGTCGCTTGAAAATGCCCCTGATGAAGTCAAACTGGCCGTGGATTTAATTGTGCTGCTTGAAGAGAATCGCTTACCGGCACGAACGGTGCTACGCGCGCTGGAAATAGTTATGCGTGATTATGAAAACAAGTTAAAAAGTACGGAAGACGACTCGCAAACAGAGTAATTGCCTGCTGGTTTGTCCTCGTTGTCGCTGACAGAGTGGTCGCTACAGTCAGGCAACAAAGGACGGGGCATGGAACGTCTACCCACCACGCCGCACGATGCGGTATTTCGACAGATGCTGATGCAAAAAGAGGTCGCCCGCGACTTTCTGGCTATCCACTTGCCAGAAGCCTTTCTTGCAATCTGCGATCTGGATTCACTGAAGCTGGAGTCAGGGAGTTTTGTTGAAGACAATTTACGCAGCCGCTATTCAGATATTCTCTACTCTCTGCATACCCAACACGGCCCCGGGTATGTTTACGCGCTCATTGAACATCAGAGCAAATCAGACCGGCTGATGGCTTTTCGCCTGATGCGTTACGCCATTGCCGCCATGCAGCGTCATCTGGATGCCGGCCATGATACCTTGCCGCTGGTGGTACCAATCCTCTTTTATCACGGTCCGGAAAGCCCGTGGCCCTATAGCCTTAACTGGCATAATATGTTTGTGAAACCGGATATGGCGAAGGCCTTATACAGCCGCGAATTTGCGCTGGTCGACCTGACGACAATGCCGGATAATCAGCTTTTGCAGCATCGGCGGATAGCGATGTTAGAGCTCCTGCAAAAACATATTCGTCAACGCGATTTAAGCGAACTGCTCGACCCCCTTATCACGCTTTTAACGCAGGATCATTTGACGGACACGCAGCTCAGTGTACTAATCAACTATATGTTGAAAGCAGGAAACGCCGCAGAACCCGGGGCGCTAATTCGTCAACTGGCGCAGGGCGCGCCGCAGTATAAGGAACAACTGATGACAATAGCGGAATGGCTGGAAGAAAAAGGCCGAACGGAAGGGTTGCAAAAAGGCCTTGAGCAAGGGTTAGCACAAGGCCGTGAGGCCGAAGCGCGCGCTATTGCCCGCAAAATGCTTGCCAACGGGCTGGAACCTGGGCTCATCGCCAGCGTCACCGGCATTACGCCGGAAGAGCTTTCTACGCTTTCGCATTAGCGGTGCCGCGCGCACTCATAAAGCGCGCAGCCCACCGCCTTTTAGCTTGCCGTAGGCGCCAGATCGCCGCCGTTGAGATCGCGCTTCACTTCAGTGACTTCGTCGCCCTTCGCGTTATGCAGATGCACCTCAAGCTGGTTAAAGGCGATATTGATATCATTTTCACGGCACAGTCGATCGATCGCGCGGTTCAGTTCATCCACCGTATGGCTACGATCGCGCAATTCACGCACGTACAGACGCAGTTCATGATCCAGAGTGCTGGCGCCAAAGGTGGTGAAGAATACGGCAGGTTCCGGATCGTGCATCACCTTCGGATGCTCCATCGCCGCCTGTAGCAGGACTCTTTTCACTTTCTCCAGATCCGAGCCATAGGCCACGCCAAGCCGGATCACCAGACGTGTCGTGGTATCGGAGAGGGACCAGTTAATCAGCCGCTCCGTCACGAACGCTTTGTTCGGAATGATCACTTCTTTACGATCAAAATCGGTAATAGTGGTGGCGCGAATACGAATCTTACTGACCGTGCCGGAGTAGGTGCCGATCGTTACCGTATCGCCAATGCGTACCGGACGTTCGAAGAGGATGATTAAACCCGAGACAAAGTTACCGAAGATCTCCTGTAGCCCAAAACCGAGACCTACCGACAACGCCGCCGCCAGCCACTGGAGTTTATCCCACGAGACGCCGAGCGATCCGAATACTGTCATCGCGCCAACAGCGATAATGACGTAGTTAAGGATCGTGGTGATCGCATACGAAGCCCCCTGGCGCATATTCAGGCGTGAAAGCACCAGCACTTCCAGCAGGCCGGGTAAGTTGCGGATGAGCGCCCAGGCCACCATCGCGGCAATAATGGCAAATAGCAAGCTGCCCATCGTCACGCTTTTCACCACCGCAGCGCCAGCTTCGGAGCCGTTGTAGTGCCACAGCGTGATGCTATCAAGATAGCTGAATACGGTGATCAAATCGGACCAAATCGCCCAGAACATAACGCCAAACAGGGCAAGCATTAGCAGCATCGTGATACGTAATGTTTGCTGGTTAATCTGCTCCAGCGCGATGGTGGGTTCTTCCTGTGGCTCCGCCCCTTCCGCTCCCTCTTTTACCAGGTTCTGACGACGAGCCAGCGCGCGTCGCCAGGCAATCCGGCGCGCCGCTACACTTAACCCGCGCAGCACCGTTTGATAAAGCAGGTTCCAGATAATGACCAGATAGACGGTTTCAATCCAGCGCCCCGCCAGGCGCAGGGTGGTATAGAAATAGCCGGTCGCCGTTAATACCATTAACGCCACCGGAATAATGGAAAGAATCGTCACGGTCACCAGTCGAATGCCGTGAGATTCTTTATCGCGCCAGCTTTCCCGGCACAGTGGCCACACCAGCAATGTTATGACCAGCAGATTGAGGAAAATAACCGCCTGCCCCAGCACGTCATCCATCAGATTCAGCGGCGACAACTCCGCCACCACAGACCAAAAGTGCAGCGGCAGCAATGCGAGGCTAATGCGTACAATCTGGCGACGCCAGTGGCTGGTCAACTGCGCCGGCATACCAAAATGGCGTATCGCCACGCCCTCTTTTTCCAGCACCTTCCAGCACAGCCCAAAGACCAGCCAGAACATCGCGAGCTTTTTACTAAAGGCCCAGAGCAGATCGCTGATATTTAGCTGCATGGTCAGCAGGATCAGTCCAAGCGCGAGGATAATCAGGCACACCGGCAACGCGCGGATAAGATCGATCAGAATAGCTTTTGGCGTATTGAGCTGACTATCGTTACGCAGCGATCCCACGGCGGCGGCCAGCTTCTGTTGATACGCTTTTAACCATTTCAGACGCCAGCGGATTAAACCGGCGATGAGCAAGAGCGGCAACCCGGCCAAAAAAGCAATAAATACCGCGGGCCAAGCTTTTTGCCAGTTCACCGTGATTTTCATGGCGCTGAATTGCTCTTTTAATGTTTGGGGGAACGCTTTAAGCCAGTCCCAGTCCATAGGGCGGTTACTGTTCACCCAAAAAATCTGCTGCGTCAGAATGGCTTTCAGATTTTTCGAGACGCTCATCAACTGCTGCTGGTTAACTTGCAGGTTAATCGCCATCATCAGCTGGTTACCCAACTGTTTATTTAGCTGATCCAATAGCTCACGGCGCATCTCCACCACCTGAAGCAACGCATCATGAACTTCATCATTCACCTCGCTGGTATGCCCCTCCTCCAGCTTGTCGACAAAGGCATCGCTTTGGAATAAGGCATCACGCTGCTGGTTGATTTCAAACTGCTCCAGACGCAAATCCGCAATGCGGTTGGTCATATCTTCGAGTTCGTCGGCGGAGGGCAGGGTTTGCTGCTGTTGATAAAGAATACGCGACAGCAACAGGCTGCCTTTTAAGACGGCAATCTGTTCTTTGATATTTCTTTCCGACTGCAGCGCGCGATCGAGCCAGTTTTTTACTTTAATGTTTTGCTGCATCAACATATTGCCGTTTTCGGTCGCGACAATCAGACGCTGGCTGAGTTGATGGTTAATATCCAGTTCCTGTTTTACCAGCGGGTTTGCCTGGATACGCGCCGTTTCGTCCGGCGAAATGGCCTCCTGGGCCGTTTTTTCCGTTAGCGTAAGTCGTTTACTGTTGACCGCCTCCTGTAAAAGTTGAAGCTGATGTTCAAGGCGATTACTGTTGGCCGTCACGTAATCTCGCTGTTTTTGCAGGGTGTCCTGCAAAACGGTATTTCCTTCAAGACTCTTACGTTGCTGGTCGATCTGCGCATTAAGCAGCGCCTGTTGTGCCTGTAATAACACCTGTTGGCTGGGGCGAAGCGCGGCTTCGCCGACGTTATTGCCGTCCAGACGGTTACGGATTTGCTGTATTTGCTGTGAGGCGGTATACATGGCGTTTTGCACGCGCTCAGGCTGGGTCTGTAGCGAAACAAGCTGGCTGTTATAAGCGGCAAGATCGTTTTGCGAATTTTGCAAATCATCCAGTACCTGCGCCACGCGCAGCTCAAGCTGACGTAGCGAAAGCGCACTCAGCGTTTTTCGCATTTCATCATCATTATCGACGTCGCTCAGCGCATTCAACGCAGCCGTCGCCTGACGCATTTTTTCAGGCGCCTGCGCCACCTTCTGCCGTAGCTGTACGGTCTCCTCTTTCACCCGCTCGATTTTCTCCAGCGTAGCTAACGTATCAATAAGGTCCTGCTGGACGAGCTTATCCTGGGCGGAGAGATCTTTTTGCTTATTCAGCGTATCCAGCTGGTTTTGCACATCCGCTTTTGACGGCAGGTCGCCATTCGTTTGCCCCCGGGCAAATGCCAGAGACTGACAGGACAGCAAGATAATAAGGACGCTAATTGTAATAAAAACAAAATGCTGTGAACGTTTATAAAGCTGCAACATAGTCATGAGAATGAAGTGTCTGAACCGGCAAGCAGACCGGAAATAATTGAGTCGCAAGAATATCACGCCTGTAACAAACAGAATAGCGACACAGAAAATGTCCAGGAGTTTTCCTGGAATATTATCAGGGGGAGCCGTTGACCGTCGACGCGCGCAGCGTCGGACACAATTGATACATCTCCAGCAGGATCGTGACGTAGGCGCGAGCTTCTTTTTTTAAATCAAACGATTGCGGAGCAAATAACCAGTTTTCCATGAGCCCTGAAATAAAGCTGCGCATCAGTATCGCCGCACGACGAGTCAGCAGATTTTCAGGCAGCATTTTAGCATTAATACAATGTTTTAACGTTTGTTCAATCCGATCGTAACTTTCCAGACAAAGGCTACGTTGCGCCTGTTGAACCACAACCATTTCTCCGACAAACTCACATTTATGGAATATAATCTCCATCAATAAGCGGCGTCGTTCTTCTGTTACAGTAGCTTCAAGAATATGAACTAAAATTTCTCTTAATACAGATAGTGGATCGTCGGGGAATTTTGCCTGATACTCAATCTCAAGCTCACCAATATTGGATTCTGATAGCTCCCAGATCTCACTGAATAAATCCGACTTATTTTTGAAATGCCAATAGATTGCGCCGCGCGTCACGCCAGCAGCGTTCGCAATCTCCGCCAGCGAGGTTGCTGATACGCCTTGCTGCGAGAACAAACGCAGGGCCACATCCAGGATGTGTTGTCGTGTCTCCAGCGCTTGTTGTTTGGTTTTTCGTGCCATATGTCGGTGAATTTACAGGCGTTAGATTTACATACATTTATGGATGTATGTACCATAGCACGACGATAATATAAACGCAGCAATGGGTTTAAGGACCTTTGACCATTGACCAATTTGAAATCGGACACTCGAGGTTTACATATGAACAAAAACAGAGGGTTAACGCCTCTGGCGGTCGTTCTGATGCTCTCAGGCAGCTTAGCGCTAACAGGATGTGACGACAAACAGGACCAGCAAGGCGGCCAGCAGATGCCAGAAGTTGGGGTTGTCACACTAAAAACGGAACCACTGCAAATCACAACTGAACTTCCGGGTCGTACCGTTGCTTACCGTATCGCCGAAGTTCGCCCGCAGGTAAGCGGCATTATCCTGAAGCGTAATTTCGTTGAGGGAAGTGATATCGAAGCGGGAGTCTCTCTCTATCAGATTGATCCTGCGACCTACCAGGCGACTTACGACAGCGCTAAGGGCGATCTGGCAAAAGCGCAGGCCGCCGCGAATATCGCTGAACTGACGGTGAAGCGTTATCAAAAGCTGCTGGGTACGCAGTACATCAGTAAGCAGGAATACGATCAGGCGCTGGCTGACGCACAACAAGCGACTGCCGCTGTTGTCGCAGCAAAAGCCGCCGTTGAAACCGCACGTATCAACCTGGCGTATACCAAAGTCACCTCGCCGATTAGCGGTCGTATTGGTAAGTCATCCGTAACGGAAGGCGCACTGGTACAGAACGGTCAGGCGTCGGCGCTGGCGACAGTGCAGCAGCTGGACCCTATTTATGTCGATGTGACCCAGTCCAGCAATGACTTCCTGCGCCTGAAGCAGGAGCTGGCAAATGGTTCGCTGAAACAGGAAAACGGCAAAGCGAAGGTCGACCTGGTGACCAGCGACGGTATCAAATTCCCGCAGTCCGGTACGCTTGAGTTCTCCGACGTGACCGTTGACCAAACCACCGGGTCTATTACTTTGCGCGCCATCTTCCCTAACCCGGATCACACCTTATTGCCAGGAATGTTCGTTCGCGCACGTCTGCAGGAAGGGACAAAACCGACGGCATTACTGGTTCCACAACAGGGCGTTACCCGTACTCCACGCGGCGATGCCACAGTGCTGGTGGTTGGCGCTGATAACAAAGTGGAAACCCGCCAAATCGTCGCAAGCCAGGCGATCGGCGATAAGTGGCTGGTGACTGACGGGTTGAAAGCGGGCGACCGCGTAGTCGTCAGCGGGCTGCAAAAAGTACGTCCTGGCGCACAGGTTAAAGTGCAGGAAATTACCGCGGATAACAAACAGCAAGCCGCAAGCGGTGATCAACCTGCTCAGCCCAGGTCTTAACTTAAACAGGAGCCGTTAAGACATGCCTAATTTCTTTATCGATCGCCCTATATTTGCGTGGGTGATCGCCATCATCATCATGTTGGCAGGGGGGCTCGCGATCCTCAAATTGCCGGTAGCGCAATATCCGACGATTGCGCCACCAGCAGTGACGATCTCCGCAACCTACCCTGGCGCTGATGCGAAAACGGTACAGGATACCGTCACGCAGGTTATCGAACAGAATATGAACGGTATCGATAACCTGATGTATATGTCCTCCAACAGTGACTCCACGGGGACCGTGCAGATCACGCTGACCTTTGAATCCGGCACCGATGCGGACATCGCGCAGGTTCAGGTTCAGAACAAGTTGCAACTGGCAATGCCGTTACTTCCCCAGGAAGTACAGCAACAGGGCGTAAGCGTTGAGAAGTCCTCAAGTAGCTTCCTGATGGTAGTGGGCGTCATTAACACCGACGGCACCATGACCCAGGAGGATATTTCGGATTACGTTGCCGCCAATATGAAAGATCCGATCAGCCGTACCTCTGGGGTGGGCGACGTCCAGCTGTTTGGTTCGCAATATGCGATGCGTATCTGGATGAATCCGACAGAGCTGACCAAATACCAACTGACGCCGGTCGACGTGATTAACGCGATCAAAGCGCAGAACGCCCAGGTCGCGGCAGGTCAGCTCGGTGGTACGCCGCCGGTAAAAGGCCAGCAGCTTAACGCATCGATTATTGCCCAAACGCGTCTGACCTCAACGGATGAGTTTGGCAAAATCCTGCTGAAGGTGAATCAGGATGGCTCTCAGGTTCGTCTGCGGGATGTAGCGAAAATTGAGCTTGGCGGCGAGAACTACGACGTCATCGCGAAATTTAACGGTCAGCCAGCGTCAGGTCTTGGCATCAAACTGGCTACCGGCGCCAACGCGCTGGATACCGCTACCGCTATTCGCGCCGAACTGAAAAAAATGGAACCGTTCTTCCCGCCAGGGATGAAAATCGTCTACCCGTATGACACCACGCCGTTCGTGAAGATCTCTATTCATGAAGTGGTAAAAACGCTGGTCGAAGCGATTATCCTCGTGTTCCTGGTGATGTACCTGTTCCTGCAGAACTTCCGCGCGACGTTGATTCCGACTATTGCGGTTCCGGTGGTGTTGTTGGGAACCTTTGCCGTGCTTGCGGCATTCGGTTTCTCGATAAACACGCTGACGATGTTCGGGATGGTGCTCGCCATCGGCTTGCTGGTGGATGACGCCATCGTGGTGGTCGAGAACGTCGAACGTGTTATGACGGAAGAAGGCCTTCCGCCGAAGGAAGCGACGCGCAAATCCATGGGCCAGATTCAGGGCGCATTGGTGGGTATCGCGATGGTACTGTCGGCGGTATTTATTCCGATGGCCTTCTTTGGCGGCTCAACCGGGGCAATTTATCGTCAGTTCTCTATCACCATCGTATCGGCGATGGCGCTGTCGGTGCTGGTCGCGCTGATCCTGACGCCTGCGCTGTGCGCGACGATGCTCAAACCCGTCGCCAAAGGCGATCATGGCGAAGGGAAAAAAGGCTTTTTCGGCTGGTTTAACCGCCTGTTTGATAAGAGCACGCATCACTACACCGATAGCGTAGGCAATATTCTGCGCAGCACCGGGCGTTATCTGCTGCTCTATCTCATTATCGTCGTCGGTATGGCTTATCTGTTCGTTCGTCTGCCAAGCTCTTTCTTGCCGGATGAAGACCAGGGCGTATTCCTGACAATGGTCCAGCTCCCCGCTGGCGCGACGCAAGAGCGCACGCAAAAAGTGCTGGATGAGGTCACGGATTACTATCTGAACAAAGAGAAAGCCAACGTTGAATCGGTATTCGCCGTCAACGGCTTCGGTTTTGCAGGGCGCGGTCAGAATACCGGTATTGCATTCGTGTCGTTGAAAGACTGGGCCGATCGTCCAGGCGAAAAAAACAAGGTTGAAGCGATTACCCAGCGAGCAACCGCAGCGTTTTCACAAATTAAAGATGCGATGGTCTTCGCCTTTAACCTACCGGCGATTGTTGAACTGGGCACCGCAACCGGGTTTGACTTCGAGTTGATTGACCAGGCGGGACTTGGTCATGAAAAACTCACCCAGGCACGTAATCAGTTGTTCGGCGAAGTGGCGAAATATCCTGATCTGCTGGTCGGCGTTCGACCTAACGGTCTGGAAGATACGCCGCAGTTTAAAATCGATATCGACCAGGAAAAAGCTCAGGCGCTGGGCGTGTCTATTAGCGACATTAATACCACGCTGGGCGCAGCATGGGGCGGCAGCTATGTAAACGACTTTATCGATCGCGGTCGTGTGAAGAAAGTTTACGTGATGTCCGAAGCGAAATACCGCATGTTGCCGGATGATATTAACGACTGGTACGTTCGTGGTAGCGATGGTCAGATGGTGCCATTCTCCGCATTCTCCTCTTCCCGCTGGGAATATGGTTCGCCACGTCTGGAACGCTATAACGGTCTGCCTTCGATGGAAATTCTGGGTCAGGCGGCGCCAGGCAAGAGTACTGGTGAAGCGATGGCGATGATGGAAGAACTGGCCAGCAAGCTGCCGTCAGGCATTGGGTATGACTGGACCGGGATGTCCTACCAGGAGCGGTTGTCCGGCAACCAGGCCCCTGCCCTGTATGCTATCTCGCTGATCGTCGTCTTCCTGTGTCTGGCGGCATTGTATGAGAGCTGGTCTATCCCGTTCTCCGTAATGCTGGTTGTTCCGCTTGGGGTTATCGGCGCGCTGCTGGCTGCCACCTTCCGCGGACTGACTAACGACGTTTACTTCCAGGTGGGCCTGCTCACAACCATTGGGTTGTCGGCGAAGAACGCGATACTTATCGTCGAATTCGCCAAAGACTTAATGGATAAAGAAGGGAAAGGTCTGGTAGAAGCGACGCTGGAGGCCGTCCGGATGCGTTTGCGCCCGATTCTGATGACCTCGTTAGCGTTCATGCTGGGGGTTATGCCGCTGGTTATCAGTTCCGGCGCGGGTTCCGGCGCGCAGAATGCGGTAGGTACTGGCGTACTGGGCGGGATGGTAACGGCAACCGTACTGGCTATTTTCTTCGTACCGGTCTTCTTCGTGGTGGTACGCCGCCGCTTTAGCCGTAAAAGCGAAGATATTGAGCATAGTCATTCGACAGAACATCGCTGATTTGCTCACTGTTGATAAGGCCGCGCAAGCGGCCTTTTTTACGCAAAAATCATAAAATACGCTTATTGTTAGATTGATTATTTTTTGCCATATTAATAAAAGGTATAATCCTTACTGCGTTAAAGGCTTTTCTTAGGAAAGTTGGCCATTTCTTAATTCAGCCATTAATTAAGAAATATTAAGAATATTCCTGGCTATTTTCTCCTGTCAGAGTCTATTGTTTTAGCCTGAAAAGCTAAAAAACGTTAACCCAATGATTACACAAACAATAAAACTGGTTCCTTTTTAGGCGACCGACGATCACTGTTAAAATTCGAAAAAGTATGGCAACACGCGGCTTTCACGCAATTGTAATTTTTAGTAATATGACGATGAAAAGTTTTTTAGAGTAGATTATAGTTAAATCATAAGGTGACGTGGGAAGTACCAGGTTAGTTAGTTGTATCCATCCCGAAGGTGTTCGGTTAGTTTAAGCCACTAAAAAGGGGATGCATTATGGACGAATACTCACCCAAAAGACATGATATAGCACAGCTTAAATTTCTTTGCGAAACCCTGTATCATGACTGTCTTGCAAACCTTGAAGAAAGCAACCATGGCTGGGTTAATGACCCGACCTCAGCAGTCAACCTGCAGCTCAATGAGCTGATAGAGCATATTGCAACTTTCGCGCTTAATTATAAAATTAAGTACAATGAAGACAATAAATTGATTGCGCAGATAGATGAATACCTGGACGACACCTTTATGTTGTTCAGCAGCTATGGTATTAATACGCAGGATTTGCAAAAATGGCGTAAATCGGGCAACCGCCTGTTCCGTTGTTTCGTCAACGCCACCAGGGCTAATCCTGTTAGTTTGTCTTGTTAAAAATTATTACAATCATAGGTAGAATTTATGTCTGATAAACCATTAACTAAAACTGATTATTTGATGCGTTTACGGCGCTGTCAGACAATTGACACTCTGGAGCGCGTCATTGAGAAAAATAAATATGAATTGTCCGACAATGAGCTGGCTGTATTTTACTCAGCTGCGGATCACCGTCTTGCAGAATTGACGATGAACAAACTCTACGACAAGATCCCCTCTTCAGTATGGAAATTCATTCGTTAATCACGCTACATTACTTTTTAGAGAACACGCAGGTGTTATCTGCCTCCTCGTTCTGGCTAATAACACAACGGGCTATTATAGAACAGTGATATAGATCACATACCAATAGCAGGGAACGTTCCCTCTAATACTTTATTATTGCTTCTATTGCGATAATATCCACCAAGGGGAGCGCGCGATGAGTGACGAAAAACAAAAAATGATCGCTGGGGCACTGTATTGCCCGACCGATGAAACTTTATGCCAGGATCGACTGCGGGCGCGTCAACTCATCCATCAATACAATTATACTACGCCTGATGAAATAAATAAGCGTCAGGCGATTTTACGCGACCTGTTGGGTCGATGCGAAGACGCCTATATTGAACCTTCCTTCCGTTGCGACTACGGCTATAATATTTTTCTTGGTCACTCCTTTTACGCTAACTTCGACTGCGTCATGCTTGATGTTTGCCCAATTCATATTGGCGATAATTGTATGCTCGCGCCAGGGGTACATATCTATACCGCCACGCATCCGCTGGACGCCGTCGAACGCAACAGCGGCAGAGAATTAGGTAAACCCGTCACTATCGGAAATAATGTCTGGATAGGCGGACGAGCCGTCGTTAATCCGGGCGTAACCATCGGCGATAACGTCGTCGTCGCTTCAGGCGCTGTGGTGATAAAAAACGTACCGCCAGACGTTGTGGTAGGCGGAAATCCGGCGCGAATCATTAAAAAATTGTAGTCAAAATGATAACTGTTATGCTAATTCGTGGTTAATCTGTTACTTTTTTCACGTTACACCTCCCTTTAAAATGGGCTGTTATTACCCCTATGTCGCAGAAATCATGAAGGCAAAAGATGACAGAGATACAGCGCCTGCTTAGCGAAACTATTGATGACTTAAACATCCGTGAAAAACGCGATAACAGGCCGCGTTTTAGTATCAGTTTTATCCGCAAGCATCCTGGGTTATTTATCGCGATGTATGCAGCCTGGTTTGCGACGCTGGCGGTCATGCTGCAATCAGAAACGCTGGTGGGGTCAGTGTGGCTGTTAGTGGTGTTATTTATCGCATTTAATGGCTTCTTCTTTTTCGACATCGCCCCGCGTTATCACTATAACGACATCGATGTGCTGGACCTCCGGGTCTGTTACAACGGCGAATGGTACAACACCCGCTTTGTTCCCCCCACGCTCATTGAGACGATTCTTCAGTCTCCACAGGTGGATAATGAACATAAAGTCCAGCTGCAAAAAATGGTTGCCCGTAAGGGCGAACTTTCCTTCTACGATATTTTTACGCTGGCCCGCGCAGAAGCCAGCCGGTAATAAAAAAGTGCGCACCCTCCCTGGTACGCACTGCTTTCCCTGAACTGTTGGTTTTTAACGTCTTTTTTTACGCCCCTGAACCGCCTTAAAACGTGGATTTGTTTTACAAATCACGTATAAGCGTCCTTTGCGTTTGACTATCTGGCAATCCGGATGCCGTTGTTTTGCATTGCGAAGTGAGTTTAACACCTGCATTTCATTTACCCCCTTTTAGCGCCGATAAAATGACCGAAACGTTTCTGGAAGCGTGCGGCGCTACTTTCGCTATCAAACGTTTTCTGTCTACCGGTATAAAAAGGATGCGATTTTGATGACACATCAATAGTGACATACGGATATGTCACGCCGTCCAGTTCGATTTCACGTTCAGTTTTGATAGTTGATCCCACTTTCACATATTCATTTGCGCTGGTGTCGTGAAATACGACGGTGCGGTATACAGGATGAATATCAGGTTTCATTGCGCCCTCTCAATTATGTTATAACATAACAACAAAATACGCTATCAACGATCCTTTTTCAACCGGTAAACATTCACGATCTCTTCCTGGCAGCAAAAGCAACGTGGCGTAACGCGTTAGCCTGGCGCCTGAATCTGTAAAATCGATAAAATAGCTTTATCATTCGAGGGCGCGATTTACGATCGGATATACTTTCTCTACGCTGTGTTTATAAGGACATCACTGTGACAACACGACATCTGGTCAGCCTGGTAACGGGAGTGCTTATCCTGTCTGTCCTTTTCCCGATAGGATTGAGTCTGTGGCTAGCGCACCGTCAAGTTGAAAAGAGGTTTAATGAAGAGCTGGATATCTTCTCGTCCCGGGTGGCGCTACGTACAGAAAGGGTCAGTGACCAGGCAAAAGCCGCGTTAACGCATATTGCCTCCTTTAAAGGCGAGCCCTGCAGCAGTGCCCATTTACTCGCCATGCGCCGCGTGTCTTATAGCTTTCGGTATGTCCAGGAAGTTCTGTATCTTAAAAATTCGATTCCCGTTTGCTCCTCACTTGAAAAAGAGAGCCATATTCCCGCTTTCCCTCCGCCCATGAAAATCACTCGCGACGGTTATCGCGCCTGGTTTACGGCGCAAAACGATCTGGGTATAAAACGCTATATGGCGGCACTCGGGAGCGACAGCTATATCGTGATGATCGACCCGGCATCCTTTATCGATGTGATTCCGTTTGGCGCATGGCCGATTGACGTCGCTATTATTGGCCGGGAACGCAATACTGTGGTTGCCAGCAGCGGTAACCTTGACCCCGCTATTCTTCCGCTCATTCACCATGAGACGCCCCTGCGGCTGGAAAACCGAGGCATTCAGTATGCTATTCACCCCTTTCCGGAAATGGGCATTACTATCGTAAGCTGGGCACCGACCGCTCCGCTGGAAAGGAGCTGGTATCGACAGGCATTTATCTGGCTACCGGCGGGCATCGTAACGGGTCTGCTGGCCGCGGCCTTTATTCTGCGTATTTTGCGTCGGCTACAGTCGCCCCGCCACCGTCTCCAGGATGCGATAGACAATCGCGAAATTAACGTACACTATCAGCCTATTGTCTCCCTGAGCAGCGGAAAAATTGTCGGTGCCGAAGCCTTAGCTCGCTGGCAACAGGCGGACGGCACCTTCCTTTCGCCGGAAATTTTTATCGCGCTGGCTGAACAAACCGGGCTCACGGAGCCGCTAACCCGGTTAATCATCGAAACCGTTTTTGAAGACATGGGGAGTTGGTTAAAGTCCCATCCCGAACAACATATTTCAATCAATCTTGAGGCATCCGATCTGGCGTCGGAAACGTTGCCGACGCTGTTAAGCACGCTGCTGAACCGTAGCCAAATTTCTCCGTCGCAAATCGCGCTTGAATTAACGGAACGCGAGTTCGCCGATCCGAAAACCAGCGCGCCCATTGTCGCCAGATACCGTAACGCGGGACATTCCATTTATATTGATGACTTTGGCACCGGCTATTCCAGCCTCAGCTACTTACAAAATCTGGATGTGGATGTCCTTAAAATTGATAAATCTTTTGTCGATGCGCTGGAATATAAAAACGTCACGCCGCATATTATTGAAATGGCGAAAACGCTTAAACTCAAGATGGTCGCAGAAGGCATCGAAACGACCAGGCAAGAACAGTGGCTACGCCAGCATGGCGTACATTATGGTCAGGGCTGGTTATACAGTAAGCCCCTACCCGCTACGGCATTTATTCTTTGGGCGGAACAGCGGCTATAACGTCGCACAGCAGAAAAGAACAGTGTGGAGAGGCACAAATGGGTGGGGGCCCTGCCAGCTACATCCCGGCACACGCGTCATCTGCCTTGGCTGCTTCCTTCCGGACCTGACCTGGTAAACAGAGTAGCGTTGCGGGAGAACCAACAGAGCCCCCATTGAGAGCGTTGTGAACCAACGCGCAGGCGCATTATCACTGCTATATCGTGCAATTGCAACCCATCAGGCATCGGATGCTGGTTTCTTGCGCATCCGGGCTTTCCTCCCCCCTTATTCCAGATTATCCTGAAGCATTAACGCAGGATTCTATTATGGATATTCAGGACACATTTCCTCAACGCGTCTGGCAAATCGTCGCTTCGATCCCGGAAGGGTTTGTCACGACCTACGGCGATGTCGCCCGGCTTGCCGGTTCCCCTCGGGCAGCGCGTCAGGTCGGCGGAGTTTTAAAACGTCTGCCGGAAGGCAGCACTTTACCATGGCATCGGGTGGTGAACCGCCACGGCGCAATATCACTTACCGGGCCGGATCTACAGCGGCAACGTCAGGCATTACTGGCGGAAGGCGTGGTGGTGTCGGGAAGCGGACAAATCGATTTACAACGCTATCGCTGGGTGTATTAACCCTCTCCGTAACGGAGAGGGTTGGCGCAGGATTAATACTGGGTAGGCGCAGGAACGGCAGAAGACGGATTGACCTGGGTCGGCGAAGTCGATGGAACCGTCGTCGTCGCACCACCGCTGGCCTGCACAGGCACCGCCGTTTGCTGTACCGGTACCAGCGTCAGATCCGCTTTAGTGCCGCCATTGTTAATCACCGGTTTCACGCTATCGGTAATAAATACCAGCTTATTGTCAACGGTGATGGCCGCGCTCAGGAGAATACGCGCGTTAGGTTGAATATCTGATGGGTTAAACGGCAACACAAAACTGAAAGGCGCCTGTTTACCTTCGGTACGTACCGCTTTTTGCGACAGCACCTTAGACGGCGCATCAGCCAGCGAAGCATCTGAAAGCGTCACGGTCAGCACCGCATCTGGCGGCAGAGCGACCTTCTGGCGGATCCAGACGGTACCGGAAACATTGGGTTGCTGAATAGTAGACTGGTTAGCTGTAATCGACATGTTAGGGTTTGGCGCAGGCGTCTGGATATCAGCGCTTTTATCAGCGCAGGCCGCCAGAGATATCGCAACCGCTAAACCACTTACGATGTGCACGAGTTTCATTCAATTCTCCTTATCATCAATGCACCAGCAGGCCTTTCCCCCCGCCGGAAGAGTGGTTAACAGAAACATAACGTGATTAAGTGTGGCACATGTCACTCATTTTTGCCTGGAATTGGTCTGTTATTCAGACTTTTGTACCCATCGGACCACTTGCAAAATTGCGTTATACTCTGCCCTACCTCGCTTCGGCATCGTTGTCACCTGGAGAGTATGTATGAGTCAGACACTGAATAATTTGCTGACATTATTGAATCTGGAAAAAATTGAAGAAGGACTCTTTCGGGGCCAAAGTGAAGACTTAGGGCTGCGCCAGGTATTTGGCGGTCAGGTGGTGGGCCAGGCGCTCTATGCCGCCAAAGAAACGGTGCCGGAAGCGCGACTGGTGCATTCATTCCACAGTTATTTTCTGCGGCCAGGCGACAGCCAAAAACCCATTATCTATGACGTAGAAGTGCTGCGCGATGGGAATAGCTTCAGCGCCCGCCGCGTTGCCGCTATTCAGAACGGGAAACCCATCTTTTACATGACCGCCTCATTCCAGGCACCGGAACCGGGTTTTGAACATCAAAAAACCATGCCGACGGCAGTCGGGCCGGAAGGACTACCGTCAGAAACGGAAATCGCGCAATCGCTGGCGCATTTACTGCCGCCGATTCTGAAAGAAAAGTTTCTCTGCGATCGCCCGCTGGAAATTCGTCCCGTCGAATTTCACAATCCGTTGAAAGGTCACGTCGCCGCGCCTGTGCGTCAGGTATGGATTCGCGCCAACGGCACCGTTCCGGATGACATTCGCGTCCATCAATATTTACTGGGATATGCCTCGGATCTGAATTTCCTTCCCGTCGCGCTTCAGCCTCACGGCATCGGTTTTCTGGAAAAGGGCATTCAGATCGCCACTATCGATCACTCTATGTGGTTCCATCGTCCGTTCAATTTTAATGAATGGCTACTTTATAGCGTGGAGAGCACTTCCGCCTCCAGCGCCCGGGGCTTTGTTCGCGGCGAGTTTTATACTCAGGATGGCGCTCTGGTCGCTTCAACCGTGCAGGAAGGGGTAATGCGTAATCACAATTAAAAAACATGCCGCTATGCGGCGTTAATGGCCTGATGACGCTGCGCTTATCCGGCCTACGGTAGACTGGGTAAGCGCAGCGCCATCAGGCATGTTGCGCAATCACGCGTTATACGCATTCTCGCCGTGACTGTTCACATCCAGCCCCTCGCGCTCCTGCTCTTCCGGTACACGCAGTCCAACAAGGATATCCGCCAGTTTGTAACCAACAAACGCGACAACGCCGGACCAGACGACCGTAATAGCAATACTTTCCAGCTGTACCATCACCTGATGTCCCATCGTAACGCCGTCGACAAAGCCAACGCCGCCCAGCGAACTGGCGGCAAAAACGCCGGTCAGGATACAGCCGACTATTCCGCAAACGCCGTGAACGCCAAATACGTCGCACGGATCATCTACCCGTAGCAGACGTTTAAGCATGGTGACTCCCCACAATCCCGCCAGACCCGCAATAACGCCGATAACCAGCGCGCCGCCAACGCCAACATAGCCACAGGCTGGCGTCACGCCGACCAGACCGGCAATCGCGCCGGAACAGGCTCCCAGCAGGGAAGGCTTACCGCGTAGCGTCCACTCGCCGATAATCCACCCCAGAATCGCGGCGGCGGTCGCCACCACGGTGTTCACAAAGGCCAGCGCTGCTATCTCGTTTGCGCTACCCGCAGAACCCGCGTTAAATCCAAACCAGCCGATATACAGAATCGCAGTACCGGTAAAGACCATCGGCAGGTTATGGGGTTTAAATGCTTCTTTCCCAAAGCCGACGCGTTTGCCAATTAAATAAGCCCCTACCAGCCCGGCGATAGCGGCGTTAATATGCACCACCGTACCACCGGCAAAATCCAGCGCGCCGTGAGCAGCCAGCAGGCCGCCGCCCCACACCATGTGCGCAATCGGGATATAAGAGAGCGTGAACCACACCACGACAAAAATCAGTACCGCCGAAAAACGAATACGCTCCGCCAGCGCGCCGACAATCAGCCCGACGGTAATACAGGCGAAAGATCCCTGAAATACGACATGAATATACTGATAAATCGTACCCGTTACCGCCGTCAACGCGATATTCTTCAACATCGCCCCATCAGCATTACCGAAGAAATGATTCCCTTCGCCAAAAGCCAGCGAATAGCCGTACACCACCCATAAAATACAGACCAGCGCAAAGGTGACGGTCACTTGCGTTAACATTGACAGCACGTTCTTGGCGCGAATTAATCCGCCGTAAAACAGCGCGATACCCGGTATCGTCATGAACAGCACCAGCGCGGTGCAAATCATCATAAAAGCACTATCCGCTTTATCGGCAACCGCCGGCGCGGCTATCGTTAGCCCAGGCAGCAGCGCCAGTGAAGCCAGTGTGGTTTTTATCATCGCTATCTTCATTTTTTCATTTCCTGTTGCTGTGTGGCGGGTCTTACAGCGCTGCTTCGTCAGCTTCGCCGGTACGAATCCGAATAACGCGCATGAGCTCCGCGACGAAAATTTTGCCGTCGCCAATTTTTCCGGTGTAAGCCGCTTTACTGATGATATCGATCACCTCTTCCAGTTGGTCGTCGGCGATAGCCACATCAATTTTGACCTTCGGCAGGAAATTCACGCTGTACTCCGCGCCGCGATACAGTTCGGCGTGTCCTTTCTGACGGCCAAACCCTTTCACTTCGGTGACGGTCAGTCCCTGAATGCCAATGGAAGAAAGCGCCTCCCGCACGTCCTCCAGCTTGAACGGTTTGATAATCACAGTAACCAGCTTCATAGAACCCTCCAGTCAGAATTAGGTAACGGCTGCCGCCGCGCATGGACTCTTCAGGATGGATATTGCAAAGGATGTGCCAGAAGCTGGCGAGCGAGGAAAAGCGCGGTTAGCGGCGCGTCTTTATATTGACGCGCCCCAAAATCGAAGCAGGGAAAGAAAAACGCACCATGACGGTGCATGATGGGCGAGGTTTTGCTCTGTGGCGCCAAACCTTACGCCGCAGGGCCGGATTCTTCGTGTACGCTGGCGGCTAACTCCTCGCCAACTAACTGTAATTGATACATTTGCCAGTAGCGCCCTTGCGCCGCCAGCAATTGTTGATGCGTCCCGCGCTCCACCGCCTGGCCGCGATGGAGAACCAGAATGGTATCCGCCTCCACGATTGTCGATAGACGATGGGCAATAACCACCAGCGTGGTGCGCTCGCGAATCGCCGCCAGCGCCTGCTGTATCGCCTGCTCAGTGCCGGAATCGATGCTGGCCGTCGCTTCATCAAGAATTAATATTTGCGGGGCGTCAACCAGCACGCGCGCCAGCGCCAATAGCTGTTTTTGCCCGACGGACAGCGTATTTCCCTGCTCGCCGAGATGCGTATGCAGCCCGTCGCTCAAGCCGCGCGCCAGATCTGCCAGTTGTACCGTTTCCAGCGCCTGCCACACCTGCGCCTCGGAGACATCGCGCCCCAGCGTCACATTAGCCAGAAAGGTATCCGCCATCACTACCGGGTCCTGTTGAACCATCGCCACGCCCTGGCGTAAAACGCGATGATTAAGAGAGGAGATCTCTCGCCCATCCAGCCGAATTTCGCCTTGTGTCAGGGGGTAATACCCCATTAATAAGCTGGCGAGCGTGCTCTTCCCGCTGCCGGTGTGCCCCACCAGCGCCACAAAGCTACGGGACGGTACTGATAGCGTAATGTCCTGTAAAACAAGATTATCGTCGCGGTAAGCAAACGACAGATGATCAATATCAATCGCCCCGCTTTGCAACGGCCTATCGTCGCTGCCATAGCGCTGGCGCGGGCGATCCATCAGTTCAAAAACACGTTCTCCCGCCACAACCGCCTGCTGTAGCATGGATTGCTGGGTGGTCAGTTCAATGAGCGGCTCGTTCAGACGTGACAAATAGCTAATGAACGCATACAGCACCCCGACCTCAATCGTGCCGGCAGACGTAAAGCTGAAAAGCATCAACAAACCGCATAAAATGAGCGCGGAAAAGAGGCTAAGCAGCGGACGCAATAAAAAGCCATCCAAGCGCAGCGTCTGCATCCGCGCCATGTAGTGCGAGCGGCTGGCCTCGCCCATGCGTTCGCCGAAGCGCGCCTGCTGGCGAAACTGCTGGATTACGCTCATCCCATTGATGATTTCGTTAAAGCCGTCGTTAATATCCGCCAGGTATGCCCGCACGCGGCGTACAATCGGCGTGCTGTAGCGCTGATAAATGATCATCACGGTCAATACCGCCGGAAAAATCAAAATCGCCACCAGCGCCATCCGCCAGTCAAGGCTGAACATAGCGACCAGCATGGCGCCGATCAACGCCGCGCTACGTAATACCGTTGCGACGACCGTGACGTACAGATCGCGGATGACTTCCGTATCGTTGGTCACGCGTGAAATTAATTGTCCGACAGGCTGCGTGTCGAAGGCGCTTAGCGGCTGGCGCAAGGCGGCATCCATGACGTCCGTGCGCAAGGACTGAACCACGCCAACGGCCGCCCGGTTAAATAATAAAGACTGGGCGTAATGCAGACCCGCCGCCAGAAATTGTAGCCCCACATAGGCGGCCGCCAGCCCCGCGACCTTGCCCAACGGTAAATGGTGGCGGGCCACCATGTTATCAATGAAATAGCTGATCAGCAGCGGACCGCTAACCTCCGCCGCCGCCGCAATCCACAGCATTATCACCGCGACAGAGAGCGGTTTTCGCCATGGCGAGCCATACGCCAGCAACCGTTTCAGCGTCGGCCATAGCTGTCCAAAACTACGCATTCGCCGCCTCCTCGCCGCGTTCCGGCGCGTCATCCAGCGCGGCCTCCAGTTGCTGATAGCGATACATATCGCGATACCAGCCAATCTGCTGCGCCAGTTGATCGTGATCGCCGCGCTGAACAACATGACCATGTTGCATAACGATAATTTCATTGGCGTCGGTCAGCGCGGATAAACGATGCGCGCTGATGATGACCGTACGCCCTTCGCCCCACTGGCGCAAATTATGCAAAATCTGATGCTCCGTGCGGCCATCTACTGCTGAGAGCGCATCATCAAGAAGCAGAATTTCCGCATTCAACAGCAGCGCTCTGGCAATCGAGATACGCTGTTTTTGCCCTCCCGATAACATGACGCCACGTTCACCTACCTGCGTGTCGTAGCCCTGAGGCAAACGGAGAATATCCTCATGTACGCTGGCTAAACGCGCCACCTGTTCAATCTCCTCCTGAGTCGCCTCCGGGCGTCCGAGCGCAATATTATTGGCAATAGAGTCCGAGAACAAAAACGGCGTCTGGCTGACGACCGCCAGTCGGCTACGCCAGCTATCCAGTTGCAGATGCGTCAACGGCATGTCATGGAATCGGATCTCTCCCTGCGTCACATCAAAATGGCGCTGGATAAGCGACAATATTGTGCTTTTCCCCGCGCCGGTCGGACCGCATATCCCCAGCATCTGACCCGGTTTAAGACGAAAGTTCACATTCTCCAGCGCCGGATGCGTCGTTTGCGGATAGCAAAACTCACGAATGGCCGCCGTCAGTTCGCCGCGCCCCGCCGGGACCGGCTCTTCGCCATCCTTAACTACCGGCGCTTCCGCCAGCATGGCGCGGATGCGGCTGTAAGCGGCGCTACCCCGCTCCACGATATTAAACATCCAGGCCAGCGCCAGCATCGGCCAAATCATCAACCCCAGATACATCATAAAGCTGGTGAGTTCGCCCAGCGTCAGGCTGCCGTTAACCACCATCCAGCTTCCGCCGCTAATCGCAAGCAGGTTCGCCATGCCAATGGCGATGTAAATGGTTGGATCAAAACGCGCGTCAATACGCGCCACGCGCATATTTTTCTTGCCGGTATCTTCGGCATCCGCCGCAAACAGCGAAGACTGGCGGTCCTCCAGACCAAACGCTTTGATCATACGGATGCTGGTCAGACTCTCCTGCGTGCGGTCGTTCAGGCTGGAGAAGGCGGCCTGCGCCAGTTTGAAATAGTCATGCAGCCGATCGCCGTAACGTTTGATCATCAGCGCCATAATCGGCATTGGCAACAGCGCTAATAGCGTTAGCTGCCAGCTAATTTGCGTCGACATGACAATCAGTACCGCGCAGCCCATTACCAGCGAGTCAACCAGCGTCAGAACGCCCTCGCCCGCCGCAAATACGACGCGATCCACATCATTCGTCGCACGCGCGATCAGATCGCCCGTCCGATGGCGCTGATAAAATTCGGGATGCTGACGACTCAGCTGGCGATAATAATCTTCACGCAGTTCGACGGCTAATTGATAAGAAGCGCCAAATAGCAGCACGCGCCAGACATAGCGCAACAAATAGACCACTACGGCGATCAGGGCAATGGTGCCAATCCACATCGCTATTCGGCCTGGAGTAAAATGCTGTGCGGTTACGCCATCCACGACAATCCCCACCACTTTGGGCGGGATCAGCTGAAGCATCGCAATAAGCATAAGCAGGGCCACCGCGCCAAGATAGCGACGCCATTCCCGGCGAAAGTACCAGCTTAATTGAGCAAATAATCGCACGCGTTATTTCCTGATATGATTTCCGGCAATACCGGGAGAATTATTCAATGGGCAGAGAGGTGGTGTACTTAATCTGTTCCATCGCAAAACTGGAGGTGACGTCTGACAGTCCTGGGACGCTATTGACCAGACGTTTATAGAAGTCGTCATACCGCTTCATGTCGGCCACCTGAACTCGCATCAGATAGTCGTATTCCCCCGCCATCCGCCAGAAGCCAAGCACTTCCGGCATCTCAGAGACGACGGTCACGAACCGACAGTACCATTCACTGCTGTGGTGCTGCGTTTTTATCAACACAAAAGCGGTTAATCCCAGACCCAGTTTTTCCGGGTCCAGCAGCGCGACCCTGCCAAGCAGGATACCGTCATCTTCCAGGCGTTTAAGCCGCTTCCAGCAAGGCGTTGTCGTCAGATTAACGGCATCCGCCAGCGCCTGCAAAGAGAGGGTACAGTCCCGCTGCAATAAGCAAAGCAGTTTACGGTCAATTTTATCTAACATACCCACTCCATAGAGAATATTTTTCTCCTTACATTGTAATTTAAAGGTCAAATAGCAACAATTTTTTCCGTACTTTTCGCTACTCTTGGCACAAAATGATAAATGGATATTAATGATGAGTAGCAATTGGGTTAAAAATGCCATTAATGAAATTAACGCTGACCACCAGCGCTCGGCGGATACGCATCTTATTCGTTTGCCCCTGCCGGCATTTCCAGGTATCCAGCTTTACCTGAAAGACGAAAGCACGCATCCCACCGGTAGCCTCAAGCATCGTCTGGCGCGCTCGCTGTTCCTTTATGGGCTGTGCAATGGCTGGATTAAAGAAGGCACTCCGATTATTGAAGCGTCATCAGGCTCAACGGCGATTTCCGAAGCCTGGTTCGCGCGTTTACTGGGACTGCCGTTCATCGCCGTCATGCCCGCCTGTACCGCAAAACGTAAAATCGAACAGATTCAATTTTACGGCGGCCACTGTCATTTTGTGGAGAGCGCCTGCGAAATTTATGCCGCCTCCGAGCGGCTGGCGCATGAACTGAACGGTCACTATATGGACCAGTTTACCTACGCAGAACGAGCTACCGACTGGCGGGGCAACAATAATATTGCCGACAGTATTTTCCGCCAGATGCGCAACGAACCCCATCCGGTACCGCGATTTATCGTCATGAGCGCCGGAACGGGCGGAACCTCTGCGACGATTGGGCGCTATATTCGCTGCCAGGGCTATGATACTCAGCTCATGGTGGTGGATCCGGAAAATTCCGTCTTTTTACCTTACTGGCAGGATCGCGACGCTTCATTACGCAGCCCGGTGGGCAGTAAAATTGAAGGAATTGGTCGTCCGCGAGTAGAGCCTTCTTTTATTCCGGATGTCGTGGATGAGATGCTGCGCGTGCCGGACGCCGCCAGCGTTGCCACCGCACACTGGCTGGAAACGCAGCTAGGCCGTAAAGTCGGCGCCTCTACCGGCACGAATATGTGGGGAGCGCTGCAGCTTGCGGCCCGGATGCGCGAGGCTGGAGAAACCGGCGCTATCGTAACGTTATTGTGCGATAGCGGCGATCGCTATCTGGATACCTATTACCATCCGGCCTGGGTTAGCGACCATATCGGCGATTTGACGCCGTGGTCAGCGGCCATCGCAAAATTACTTACCGGCGACTAGAAACCAAAAAAAAGCCAGACTGAATGTCTGGCTTGCTGGAAGAGATCTCTCATTCGGGGGAATAAGGTAGATGCGGATTGTCCAGCCAATGCGTCAAAAAGTGTGATACCGCTTGATTACCACAATGTCCGATAACCGAAAGGTGTGGCAGCGCGGCGATAAGCTGCGGCATGGCATTGCCCATAATGAGCCCCCGCCCGACGCTGCCCAGCATTTCCCGATCGTTCATCGCGTCGCCAAACGCCATGCAATCTGCCAGTGAAAGCCCTAAATGGTTGCTCAATACCGCCAGCGCCGATCCTTTATTGCACCCCAGCGGTAGCACTTCCAGGCAGTCGACGGCAGAGAAACAGAGGTGCGCGCGTTCTTCCAGCGCCTCATTGAGCTGAATGCGCAAACGGATCAGATCGTCATGATCGCCGCAAAAACAGATCTTCGTCACCTGATGGGCCGGAATGCTTTTTATATCGATAACCTGATAACGAAAGCCGCTGTAGACGTGCGCCTGGAGTAGCGCGGGGATCTCCTGGCCTGTAAACCAGCCGTTGTCATTAAACACATGCATACTGGCTCGGGTATCCCAGGCATGGTGCATCACCGTATCGGCAACCTGAGGATCGAGATCCTGACGATGCAGCACGTCGCCTTCCAGCGAGTGAATTCGCGTCCCGTTACCGGTAATAAGATAAGCATCCAGTGAAAGCGTCCCCAGAATATGCCGCATTTCCAGCACATGACGACCCGTAGCGAATGTCAGGGTGATATCGCGTTCGCGCAGACGCGCCAGCGTGGCGATCGTTTCTCTACCCAAATGGTGATCGGGCATTAATAACGTGCCATCCATATCAAATGCTGCCAGACGGGCCATCTCTTTCTCCACACTGTGACGCGGTTAACTTGTTGTTCAGTATTACCTGAGATATACGGAAGTAATAGTGAACAGATAAAAGGAAGTGTTCCGGGTTTCTATGAGGCTACTGAATCGGCTTAATCAATATCAACGCCTCTGGCAGCCTTCCGCCGGGGAAACGCAACATGTCACCGTTAGCGAACTGGCCGAACGCTGTTTTTGTAGCGAGCGCCATCTGCGAACGCTGCTGCGTCAGGCCCAGCAGGCGGGTTGGCTAAGATGGGAGGCGCAGTCCGGGCGCGGGAAACGTGGACGGCTCCAGTTTCTGGTCACGCCGGAATCGCTCCGCACCGCCATGATGGAACAGGCGCTGGAAAAAGGGCAGCAGCTCAACGTACTGGAACTGGCGCAGCTGGCGCCGGGCGAGTTACGGGCGATGCTCCAGCCTTTTATGGGCGGCCAATGGCAAAACGATACGCCGACATTGCGTATTCCCTACTATCGTCCGCTTGATCCGCTGCAGCCGGGTTTCCTGCCAGGCCGCGCGGAACAGCATCTCGCAGGGCAAGTTTTTTCCGGGTTAACGCGCTTCGACCGCGACAGTCAATATCCTTGCGGGGATTTGGCGCATCACTGGGAGGTTTCCGCCGACGGTTTACGCTGGGATTTTTATATTCGCTCCACGCTGCACTGGCATAATGGCGATGCGGTGGATACCGCGCAGCTACACGAACGCCTGGAAAGGCTGCTTACCCTACCGGCGCTAAGCAAATTGTTTATTAGCGTCGCACGGATCGAAGTAACGCATCCTCAGTGCCTGACCTTTCTCCTTCACCGACCTGATTACTGGCTGGCGCATCGTCTGGCGAGCTATTGTAGCGGTCTGGCGCATCCTGACCTGCCGCTTATCGGCACCGGTCCTTTTCGCCTGGCGTTGTTCACGCCGGAACTGGTGCGTCTGGAAAGTCATGACCATTATCACCTCAGCCATCCGCTGCTGAAAGCGATTGAATTCTGGATCACCCCGCAACTGTTTGCCCAGGATCTGGGCACCAGTTGCCGCCATCCGGTGCAGATTGCCATCGGCAAACCGGAAGAGCTGGCGACGCTGAGTCAGGTAAGTAGTGGTATCAGTCTTGGCTTTTGTTATTTAACCCTCAAAAAGGGCTCACGGCTCAACGTACAGCAGGCGCGGCGTCTGATACATATTATCCATCATACTTCGCTGCTGAAAACCTTACCGGTAGATGAGAACTTGATTATGCCAAGTCAGGGGCTGCTACCCGGCTGGACAATCCCGCAATGGCAGGACGTTGATGAAACGCCATTGCCGAAAAAACTTACCCTGGCGTATCACCTTCCCGTAGAGCTGCATACGATGGCGGAACAGCTTCGACATTACCTGGCGACGCTCGGCTGTGAGTTAACGTTGATTTTTCATAATGCCAAAAACTGGGATAACTGCCCTGCGTTGACGCAAGCGGATCTGATGATGGGCGACAGGCTGATCGGCGAAGCGCCGGAATATACGCTGGAGCAGTGGCTACGTTGCGATCAGATCTGGCCGCATGTCCTGGACGCGCCTGCGTTTTCCCATCTGCAGGCTACGCTTGACGCTCTGCAAATTCAGCCCAATGAAAAAGATCGCCGCGCCGCGCTACAACAAGTTTTTGCCAACCTGATGGATGATGCCACACTTACGCCGCTGTTTAATTATCACTATCGCATCAGCGCCCCTCCGGGCGTTAACGGCGTTCGGCTCACCCCTCGCGGCTGGTTTGAATTTAGCGAAGCCTGGCTTCCGCCGCCTTCGCCGTGAAGAAGCTGGTCGGGATTATCCGTACGCGTTACCATATTGGCTTTCGTCATTGATCAGGATAACTATGAAACGCGCCGTTGTTGTATTTAGTGGAGGTCAGGACTCCACCACTTGTCTGGCGCAAGCGCGGCATCAGTATGATGAAGTGCATTGTGTCACGTTTGATTATGGTCAGCGCCACCGCGCAGAGATTGATGTCGCGCGCGATCTGGCGTTAAAACTTGGCGCACGCGCGCATAAAGTGCTGGATGTCACTTTACTGAACGAACTGGCGGTCAGTAGCCTGACGCGGGATAGCATTCCGGTGCCGGACTATGAACCGAACGCTGACGGTATCCCCAATACTTTCGTACCGGGACGCAATATTCTCTTTCTGACGCTGGCGGCGATTTACGCTTATCAGGTCAAAGCCGAAGCGGTGATCACTGGCGTTTGCGAGACCGATTTTTCCGGCTATCCAGACTGTCGCGATGAGTTCGTCAAAGCGCTGAATCACGCGGTGAATCTGGGCATGGCGAAAGATATCCGTTTCGAAACGCCCTTAATGTGGATTGATAAAGCTGAAACCTGGGCGCTGGCCGATTATTGGGGCCAACTGGATTTGGTTCGCGAAGAGACGCTGACCTGCTATAACGGCATTAAAGGCGATGGCTGTGGTCATTGCGCGGCCTGTAATCTGCGCGCTAACGGCCTGAATCATTATCTGTCGAATAAAGCGGCGGTGATGGCGGCAATGAAGCAAAAAACCGGGTTAAGGTGATTGTTTTGCCGGATGGCGGCGCATGCACCTTATCCGGCCTGGCGATATTCACCATGGTCAATATCGCCAGGCCGGACAAGTTCAACGCCATCAGACTGCGAAGCGTTATTGCACCATCTGTTCCAGCTTTTCACGCAATTCGCCTTCCAGCGGCAGCGCTTTTTGCGTTTTTAAATCAATACAAACAAACGTGATGAGCGCATCGGCCACCACCTGCCCTTCTGGCTCCAGCGTAATCGTCTGGCTTAATACGCCGCTTTTACCGTTAAGCTGTTGTACCTGGCTGGTCACGGTCAGTAGATCGCTCAATACCGCCGGACGACGGTAATTTATATTGATGTTTACCACCACAAAGGCAATATTGCGGGCCGTCATCCACTGAAAGCTGTCGCTGTTTTCCAGACCATCCCAACGGGCCTCTTCCAGAAACTCCAGATAGCGGGCATTATTAACATGTTGATAAACATCAAGATGATATCCACGAACTTTGATTTGTGTTTGCATAGCGCAATAACCTTACGTTGTTGTTATAAGTAAACGACAAGTACAGAGGTCATAACTGGTATGACCTCTACAGTCTGGCAAATTTTGGCCACTGTGCAAGTGATTACAATGTTAAAACTGCCAGATTACGCTCCACCAGCGCGCTTCCCATTCCCGGCACCTGCTTTAAATCATCCACCGTTTTAAAAGGACCATACTCCTCCCGATAGCTCACAATAGCCTGCGCTTTTTTCAGCCCAACGCCGTTCATCACCCGCGCCAGATCCTCCGCAGACGCGGTATTAATGCTCACCCTGGTACCTTCATCATCGCTGGCTTTAGCAGGTAATGCCGCTTTGGCGGAGGATGAAGAAGGCGTATCCGCTTTTGTTTCCACCGCTGCATTTTTTGCGACAGGCGTCGCCGCCAGCGCGCTATGGGCCATGCCCGCGCAGGTTAAAGAAAGCGTAATAAGCAGTGCTTTAATTCCGTGTTTCATACTGTTTTCTCCTTGTTTGTTAACAGTGCAGCCACGATAGCGGGGCGGAGAAAAACGAACAAACGGCAATTCTCAGAAATGGAAAAGGCCGCGAAAGCGGCCTTTGTGGGATACAACGTTTTGCAATTTTTTGCGAAGCGCCTCGACGATTACTGCTGTTCCAGAGCGTCGCCGATTTTGATTTTCGCCTCTTTACGCAGATTGCTCATCAGCGCCTCAAAGACAATTTGCGCATTGTTTTGCGTGATGCCCTGCACCATCGCTTTTTTCTGCGCTTCCGGCATGGCGCCCGCTTTCACCTCGTCAAACGCCAGCAGAACGACGTTACCCTGCATATCGTTCGCCACGCCATAAACTGGCTTATCTTTCGTCGGAAGGCTTAACGCAAAGGCCGCCTGACTCACCGGATCCTGACTGGTACGACTTAACGTTTTAGGCTCGCCAAAACTCAGCCCCGCCGCTTTCATCGCTTCCGCGCCTTTGCCCGCTTTCAGCTCGACCAGCAGTTTTTCCGCATCCAGCTTCGCCTGTTGTTCCGCTTTGTTATGCTTCACCAGGGCAGTGACCTGTTCCTTCACTTCTGCCAACGGCTTCACGGCTTCAGGTTTATGTTCGCTCACGCGCACAACAAAAGCCCGGTCGCCATCTACGGTGATAATGTCTGAATTCGGCCCCGGCGTACCGTTTTCGCCTACCAGGCCGCCATTAAAGATAGCATCGGCTACCGGTTTGAAGTTCAGCTCTTCCGGTAAGGTGTCATGACTAAACCAGCCGGTTTCAACGGCTTTTACGCCAGCGACCTGTTCAGCGCCTGCTAACGACTCATTGTCGTTGCTTGCCGCATCGCTCACTTTCTGCTGCAACGCATAGTAAGCATCCAGCGCTTTTTCCTGTTTCACTTTCGCGGCAATGTCGTCGCGAACCTCGCTTAACGGTTTCACTTTGGCAGGCTGAATATCATCCAGACGCGCCACCAGAAAACCGACAGACGACTTAATCACGCCAGATATCTGGCCTTTTTCTTTTAATCCGGCGTTTTTCAGTTCCGGCACCGTGGCAGACTCTTCCAGCCAGCCCATATCGCCGCCATTACGCGCAGAGATGATATCGGTAGATTTCTCTTTCGCCAGCGTGGCGAAATCTTCGCCCTTGTTCAGCGCATCCAGTACCGCTTTCGCATCATCTTCCGTTTTGGTCTGAATAATGCTGTAACGAATACGCTCCGGCTGAGTAAACTGATCTACATGCTGGTCATAATAGGCCTGAATATCCGCATCGCTGACCGGTGCCTGCATCGTCGCGGCATCCAGCTTGATATAGCTTACGCGGAACTGTTCCGGCGTCATAAAGCGGACTTTATTCTGATCGTAGTAGCTGGACACTTCCTGATCGGTCACCTGCTGCTTCGCCGCCAGCGCGTTGACATCAATAACGGCTTCACGCACCACGCGCTGTTGAGAGACTAATGCCGCCAGTTCGTCGGTTTCCCCTTTCAGCATAAAATCAGTACCGGCCACGCCGTTGATCAGTTGCTGAGTGGTAAGCTGGTTACGCAGCGCCTGAGCATACTGATCGGCCGTCATTCCCATCTGATTCACAATCGCGTTATAGCGGTTGTTGTCAAACTTACCGTCCACCTGAAAAGCGGGAGTGGCGAAAATCGCCTGCTTTACCTGCTCATCGCTGATGCCCAGTTTCAGTTCGCGGGAATATTGATCCAACAGCGCTTCATCTATCAGACGATTCAGCACCTGCTGGCGCAGGCTTTTCATATAACCTTCGTTGGCCGCCAGTTCAGAATACCTGTCGCCCAACTGCTGCTGCATACGGTTACGTTCGTTATTAAACGCATTCTCAAACTGTGCCCGGCTGATTTCCTGGCCATTCACTTTTGCGGCGTAGTTATTGCTTCCGCCAATCAGGTAACCACTAACGCCGGTCAAAATGAACGACACGATAATGATAACGAAAATAATCTTGAGCACGAGACTGTTTGCAGCCGTGCGTAAGCTGTCCATCATGGTGTAACCACACTCCGCTGTAGGTGACTTTACACTTTATCTTTCAGGCGGCTTCTCTGCTGGCTACTGAGTGATTCGCTCAGTAGCCGCGTCGACGCAACCTGAATGATTTGCGTATAGAGACTTCACGCGCATCGCATTTTCTGAACGCGGCGCACAAAAGCCTATTGTGACAAGAAACGAGGGCAATTGTCAGCCCGCAACGCACAGAAAGTCCCGAATCGCCAATAAAAAAGGCACATCAGTTGATGCGCCCTTGTACTTTGTCACATCCCCCGAGGGGATCACGCTTAGTTTACCGCGTCTTTCAGCGCTTTACCTGCACGGAAACTCGGCACTTTGGCAGCGGCGATGGTGATCTCTTTACCTGTTTGCGGGTTGCGACCAGTACGGGCAGCACGCTCTTTAACAGCAAAAGTACCAAAGCCTACCAGTGCAACGTCATCCCCTTCTTTCAGAGATTCGGTAACAGAAGCAATAATCGCATCTAACGCACGTCCAGCCGCAGCCTTAGAGATATCAGCCCCTGCAGCAATTTTTTCGATCAGTTGAGATTTATTCACTCTTCTCTTCCTCTTTATAATTTATATCGCACCTGAATCCTTCGAAGTACGACCGCGCAGCAGTTATATCAGGCCTGCCACGCCCTTACAACACCCGTTAATGGTGGCAGACCCAATCAACCATCTAAATTAGCTATACAAAAAAAGGCTGGCAAGTCCGAAATAGCCTGCCAGCCCTGTTTTTATTAGCGCTATTTGCGCGAGGTCACTATTTTGCGGTTACAACCTGCATTCCAGACGGTTCGTTTTGCAGAGCAAGCGTCAGAACTTCCTCAATGCGCTTCACAGGATGAATATCCAGATCGGCAATCACGTTGTCCGGAATTTCCTCCAGGTCACGTTTATTTTCGAACGGAATTAAGACCGTTTTAATCCCGCCGCGATGCGCCGCCAACAGTTTTTCTTTCAGGCCGCCGATCGGCAACACCTGACCACGCAGCGTGATCTCACCGGTCATTGCCACATCTGCGCGCACCGGATTACCGGTCAGGCAGGAAACCAGCGCGGTACACATCGCGATACCGGCGCTTGGACCGTCTTTCGGCGTTGCGCCTTCCGGCACGTGAACGTGGATATCGCGTTTTTCGTAAAAGTCCGGATTAATACCCAGTTTTTCCGCGCGCGCACGCACCACGGTCAGCGCCGCCTGAATGGATTCCTGCATCACTTCACCGAGCGAGCCGGTGTAGGTCAACTTGCCTTTGCCCGGGACGCAGGCGGTTTCGATGGTCAACAGATCGCCGCCCACTTCCGTCCACGCCAGGCCCGTCACCTGACCTACGCGGTTTTCGCTATCCGCGCGGCCATAGTCAAAGCGCTGCACACCGAGGTAGTCGTGCAGATTATCACCGTTAATTTCGATATGTTTTAACGACTTATCGAGCAACAGTTGTTTAACCGCTTTGCGGCACAGTTTGGAGATTTCACGCTCCAGACTACGAACGCCCGCTTCACGCGTGTAATAGCGGATAATACCGATAATCGCGCTATCGTCGACCGTCAGTTCGCCTTTCTTCAGCGCGTTACGCTCGATCTGCTTCGGCAGCAGGTGACGTTTAGCAATATTCAGCTTCTCGTCTTCGGTATAACCGGACAGACGGATCACTTCCATACGATCCAGCAGCGGCGCCGGAATGTTCATGGAGTTGGAAGTGGCGACGAACATCACATCGCTGAGATCGTAATCCACTTCCAGGTAATGATCGCTGAACGCCACGTTCTGCTCCGGATCCAGCACTTCCAGCAGTGCGGAAGCCGGATCGCCGCGCATGTCAGAAGACATTTTGTCGATCTCATCGAGCAGGAACAGTGGGTTTTTAACCCCCACTTTGGCCATTTTTTGGATCAGTTTACCCGGCATAGAGCCAATGTAAGTCCGGCGATGACCGCGGATTTCCGCTTCATCACGCACGCCGCCCAGCGCCATACGGATGTATTTACGCCCTGTTGCTTTAGCGATGGACTGGCCCAACGAGGTTTTACCTACCCCCGGCGGCCCCACCAGACACAGGATCGGCCCCTTGATTTTATTTACACGGCTTTGAACCGCGAGATACTCAAGGATGCGGTCTTTCACGCGCTCCAGACCATAATGGTCAGTATCGAGGATTTCCTGCGCCTGACGCAGGTCTTTTTTGACCTTGCTACGCGCATTCCACGGCACCTGCACCATCCAGTCGATGTAGCCGCGCACCACGGTCGCTTCCGCCGACATCGGAGACATCATTTTCAGCTTCTGCAGTTCCGCTTCCGCTTTCTCTTTCGCCTCTTTCGGCATTTTCGCCGCGTCGATCTTACGCTTCAGCGCTTCGTTTTCGTCCGGCGCGTCGTCCATCTCGCCAAGCTCTTTCTGAATCGCTTTCATTTGCTCGTTCAGATAGTACTCGCGCTGGGATTTCTCCATCTGCTTTTTCACGCGGTTGCGAATGCGTTTCTCAACCTGCAGCAGATCGATTTCAGATTCCATCATCGCCATCAGATATTCCAGACGTTCGTTAACGTCGGACATCTCCAGTACGGACTGTTTATCCGCCAGTTTCAGCGGCATATGCGCGGCGATGGTGTCAGCCAGACGTGCAGGGTCGTCAATGCTATTGAGTGACGTCAGCACTTCCGGCGGAATTTTTTTGTTCAGCTTGATGTAGCCTTCGAACTGGCTGATAGCGGTACGCACCAGCACTTCTTGTTCACGCTCATCAATGGCTGGCGAATCAAGGTACTCCGCCTTCGCGGAGAAATGTTCGCCGTTGTCAGACAGCGCGGAAATACGCGCGCGCTGTAACCCCTCGACCAGCACTTTTACGGTGCCGTCAGGCAGTTTCAGCATCTGCAAAATAGAGGCCACGGTCCCGACGGTGAAAAGATCGTTTACACCCGGCTCATCCGTCGATGCTTCCTTCTGGGCGACCAGCATGATTTTTTTATCATGGTCCATAGCCGCTTCCAGACAACGGATAGATTTTTCCCGCCCTACAAATAAGGGTATGACCATGTGCGGATAAACCACCACATCGCGCAAGGGCAATACGGGGATTTCAATGCGTTCAGAACGCTCAGGATTCATAGAGCTCTCTCTTAGTTTAGTGTCCGCCAGGTAATCAGATAGTATAGCTGTGCTCCATACCACCTATAACATGTACGTCAGTATATGGGGATGTTTCCCACACATTCAACGGCGTGTTTACAGGAAAAACGAAAGGGGAGATAAAATCCCCCCTTTTTTGGCTAACTGATTGTATGAATGTTTAATTATTCGCCAGAAGCCTGCGCTTCCGGTTTGCCGTAAATCAGCAACGGCTTACTCTGACCGGCAATAACGGACTCGTCGATCACCACTTTTTCGACGTCTTCCATAGATGGCAAATCGTACATGGTATCCAGCAGCGCCGCTTCGACGATAGAACGCAGGCCACGGGCGCCGGTTTTACGCGCCATTGCTTTCCTGGCGATAGCGTCCAGCGCTTCGTCACGGAATTCCAGATCGACGCCTTCCAGGTTAAACAGCGCCTGATACTGCTTGGTCAGCGCATTTTTCGGCTCTTTCAGGATTTGAATCAGCGCTTCTTCGCTGAGTTCATTCAGCGTCGCTACCACTGGCAGACGACCGATAAACTCAGGAATCAGACCAAATTTGATCAAATCTTCCGGTTCAACCTGCGACAACAGCTCGCCTTCGCTGGCTTTGTCGGACTTCGCTTTCACCGTCGCGCCAAAACCAATGCCGGAGCCGGTTTCAACACGGTTAGCGATCACTTTATCCAGACCGGCAAACGCGCCGCCGCAGATAAACAGAATCTTAGAGGTATCTACCTGTAAGAACTCCTGCTGCGGATGTTTGCGACCGCCCTGCGGTGGAACCGCGGCGACGGTGCCTTCGATCAGTTTCAGCAACGCCTGCTGTACGCCTTCGCCGGAAACATCGCGGGTAATGGACGGATTGTCTGATTTACGCGAAATCTTATCGATTTCATCAATGTAGACAATCCCACGCTGCGCTTTTTGCACGTCGTAGTCGCATTTCTGCAACAGTTTCTGAATGATATTCTCGACGTCTTCACCAACGTAACCCGCTTCGGTTAGCGTGGTCGCATCCGCCATAGTGAACGGCACATCCAGCAAGCGCGCCAGCGTTTCCGCCAGCAGCGTTTTACCGGAACCGGTCGGTCCAATCAGCAGAATGTTGCTTTTACCTAACTCGACGCCATTGCTGGTATCGCCGTTACGCAGACGCTTGTAGTGGTTATAGACCGCCACCGCCAGCACTTTTTTCGCCTGCTCCTGGCCGATAACGTAATCGTCCAGGTGGGTACGAATTTCATGCGGCGTCGGCAGCGCACTACGTTCACGGTGCGGAGCAACTTCTTTAATTTCTTCGCGAATAATGTCGTTACATAAATCGACGCATTCGTCGCAGATATACACGGATGGACCGGCAATCAGCTTGCGCACTTCATGCTGGCTTTTGCCGCAAAAAGAGCAGTACAACAATTTGCCCGAGCCATCTTTGCGTTTATCTGTCATGAGTCAAAACCTCTTCTTTGTTCTTTGTGCCGCACACGACGACGCAAATGCCATTCTCAGGCGCAAGCCGCTAATCAGCGTTGTGCCGCCCTTCATTAGTATATACACAAAATCATTCGAGCTACATCAAGGCGGCAACTCGGCGACTCCGCAGGCGCTTACATAAGTAAGTCACTGGGAGGCGCGCTAACAGCCAACACCGAGGTAGCGTGAAGGATGAAGTGTATAGCGGCACACTTGCGTCCAGGGCATCAATTACGATGGGTCAAAATTGAGTCAACCAAACCGTACTCTACCGCTTCAGGCGCGGAGAGGAAGCGATCGCGCTCAGTATCACGTTCAATCTGCTCAAGAGATTGACCCGTATGATGCGCCATAAGTTCATTCATGCGCCCTTTTACTTTCAAAATTTCGCGGGCGTGAATTTCAATATCCGTCGCCTGGCCCTGGTAGCCGCCCAGCGGCTGGTGGATCATGACGCGAGAGTTCGGCAAGCAGAAACGTTTGCCTTTCGCCCCGGCAGTCAGCAGAAACGCCCCCATAGAGGCCGCCTGTCCCATACAAATGGTGCTGACGTCTGGCTTAATAAACTGCATGGTGTCATAGATGGACATCCCCGCAGTAATTACGCCGCCAGGAGAATTAATGTACAGATAGATATCTTTTTCCGGGTTTTCCGCTTCCAGGAACAGCATCTGCGCCACGATCAGGTTAGCCATATGGTCTTCGACCTGGCCGGTCAGAAATATGACGCGTTCCTTAAGTAGACGAGAATAGATATCAAAAGAGCGCTCACCGCGTGAGGTCTGTTCAATGACCATCGGCACCAGCGCCATATGAGGGGCCAAATTATCTCGTTCTCCGCTGTATGACATTTCCGTCTCCTGGATAAAAATTGAAAAAACCTGCTGTACTGATTGTAACCTGATGGACGGATTATCAGCCAGTCCCTCTGTAATGGGTACGGCATCGCCATAATTCAAGCATAACAATCTTTTGCTCTAACGCTAACACTGAAACGCGGTTTTCGCACCCTTACCATGCAAAATGCGTGACAAAAAAAACCCGTCACTGAAAGGTGACGGGTTTTTGTGCAAATTTCGTGCTTTTAACGCGACAAATTACGCCTGCTGGTTCATCAGCTCATTGAAGGAAGTGGCTTTTTCAGACACTTTCGCTTTTGCCAGAACCGCTTCAACAGCCTGTTCTTCCAGAGCGACGTTACGCATATTGTCCATCAGCTCTTTATTTTTGCTGTAGAACTCAATTACTTCTTTCGGATCTTCGTAAGCAGACGCCATCTCTTCGATCAGGCCTTTAACGCGTTCTTCGTCCGCTTTCAGCTCGTTGGTACGAATGACTTCGCCGAGCAGCAGACCGACAACTACACGACGCTTAGCCTGTTCTTCGAACAGTTCGCGCGGCAGCTCCAGAGCCTGTTTCTCGTTACCACCAAAACGCTGCGCAGCCTGACGACGCAGAACGTCGATTTCGCTGTCGATCAGCGCAGCCGGTACGTCGATGTCGTTAGCTTTTACCAGACCTTCGATCGCCTGAGACTTAACGCGGTTACGCACCGCGCCTTTCAGCTCGCGTTCCATGTTTTTACGTACTTCAGCGCGCAGACCGGCTACGGAACCATCTTCAACGCCGAAACGTTTGATGAATTCTTCGGTCAGTTCCGGCAGTTCGCGTTCTTCAACTTTCTTCAGGTTGATAACGAACTTAGCCGCTTTACCTTTCAGGTTTTCAGCATGGTACTCTTCCGGGAAGGTCACATCGATAGTGAACTCTTCGCCAGCTTTGTGGCCTTTAACGCCGTCTTCAAAGCCCGGAATCATACGACCCTGGCCCATCGCCAGAACGAAATCGGTCGCTTTGCCGCCTTCGAACTCTTCGCCGTCTACAGAGCCGGTGAAGTCGATGGTCACGCGGTCTTCCGCATCAGCAGCGCCGTCTTTTTCTTTCCAGGTCGCCTGCTGCTTACGCAGGGTGTCCAGCATCACATCAACGTCAGCGTCGGTGACTTCAACAACCGGTTTTTCAACTTCGATGGACTCGAGGCCGGTCAGCTCAACTTCCGGATAGACTTCAAACTCGACGGAGTAAGTGAAGTCTTCACCCACTTTGTATTCGCCCGGAACATAGTTCGGCGCGCCTGCCGGGTTAATTTTTTCTTTGATGATCGCGTCAACGAAGTTGCGGCTCATCAGATCGCCCAGCACGTCCTGGCGAACAGAAGCGCCATAACGCTGAGCGACGATATTCATCGGTACTTTGCCTTTACGGAAGCCGTCAATACGTACTTTTTTCGCTACGTTGACCAGCTCGCTTTTTACAGCGGTCTCGATGCTGTCAGCAGCGATTGTAATCGTTACACGGCGGCCAAGGCCCTGAGTGGTTTCAACTGAAACTTGCATCTTGTTACCTCAAAAAATCACAGTGCTCGGTCAACTCTACTCCGCAAGCACGTGCTATTTGCTTCGCGGAACCGGGATGTTCTCATAATCAATCACATTCCCTGTCGTCAGAATCATCCCGAAGACGTTCATATATAAGACGGCGCATTATAGCGGCATCACTTTTGTGAGTCGAGAACGGTGATTGTGCGATGCTGCGGCGGTTTTCACAATTCTCGGCTAATTTTTGTCTGAATACTGTACGACACGCTCAAAATTCAGACAAAACAAAACGGCCCGCAGGCCGTTTTCACATAATTCTGTAGCAACATACTGGAAAAGCGGAGGTAGTTGCAAATCCGTTTTGCTACGCGATGCTTCCCGCGCCGCGACAAGGAGGCGACGCGAAGATAGTATCCTGCAACCCTTCCCACTCTTTGAGGGTATAAGTATGCAGTGCCAGCGCATGTACGGTTGTGGAGAGTTCCGCCGTTAACGTACCGTAAATCATCCGATGACGATTAAGAAAACGTTCGCCTGTAAAGCGATCGCTCACCAGCACGACCTTAAAATGGCTTTCCGATCCTGCAGGAACATTGTGACGATAGCTTTCATCCACAACTTCGAGAAACACGGGGTCGAACGCTGTCCTTAATTTTTCTTCTATTTGCTCACGTATCATCATGAAAATCTCCTCCGACAACGCTGTGATGTCACCCATCCCTTTAAATACTAGCCGCTTTTACCGTTTCCATTACAGCATGACAACAAAAATTTAGCTTTCGTCTGATTATTTCAGCCAAACGTATGAAGTTTACTGCCTTAATCATTCTTTTAGCGCTCAAAATCCCCGCTCGCGCCGTTATCAATACCAAATCGGACATTACGACGAATTTACCTGCGTTGACCACTTCCCCTCGCCGTTAGCGGTGTTATGATGGCGGGAATTTTTACCTATCACGTTTTAAGCGTCATTGAGAGCCTGAATATGTTAAAAAAACTTCTCTTTCCGTTAGTCGCTCTGTTTATGCTGGCAGGATGCGCCACACCGCCGACGACCATTGACGTCGCGCCGAAGATCACCTTGCCACAGCAGGACCCGAGCCTGATGGGCGTCACCGTTAGCATTACCGGCGCGGACCAGCGCCAGGATCAGGCGTTAGCGAAAGTCACGCGTAACAACCAGCTGGTAACGTTAACCGCCTCCCGCGATTTACGCTTCCTGTTACAAGAAGTCCTGGAAAAACAGATGACGGCGCGGGGCTATATGATCGGGCCTAACGGCGCGGTTAATCTGCAGATTATTGTTAACCAACTGTATGCTGATGTTTCCCAGGGCAGCGTGCGCTACAACATCGCGACCAAAGCGGATATCGCGATTATTGCGACCGCGGCAAATGGCAGCAAGATGACCAAAAACTATCGCGCCAACTACTCTATTGAAGGGGCGTTCCAGGCCTCTAACCAGAATATTGCCGACGCGGTAAACAGCGTTCTGACCGATACCATTGCTGATATGTCTCAGGACACCAGTATTCACGATTTTATCAAGCAAAACGCCCGTTAATAGCAACAACAAGACCCGGCAGAAGCCGGGTCTGTAGATGCCTATGTCAAGTCAATATTTACGTATTTTCCAGCAACCGCGCTCAGCCATTCTGCTGATATTGGGTTTTGCCTCCGGTCTCCCGCTGGCGCTCACTTCCGGTACGCTACAGGCGTGGATGACCGTCGAGAATATCGATCTTAAAACGATTGGCTTCTTCTCGCTGGTTGGTCAGGCCTATGTGTTTAAGTTTCTCTGGTCCCCGCTGATGGACCGCTACACGCCGCCTTTTTTAGGTCGTCGTCGCGGTTGGTTACTCGCCACCCAACTGTTGTTACTGGCGGCGATTGCGGCGATGGGCTTTCTTGAACCCGGCACGCAGCTACGCTGGATGGCGGCGCTGGCGGTGGTGATTGCTTTTTGCTCCGCCTCGCAGGATATCGTGTTCGACGCCTGGAAAACCGATGTTTTACCCGCAGAAGAACGCGGCGCTGGCGCGGCAATCAGCGTGCTTGGCTACCGGTTGGGAATGCTGGTTTCCGGCGGACTGGCGCTATGGCTGGCCGATCGCTGGCTCGGCTGGCAGGGCATGTACTGGCTGATGGCGGCATTGCTGATCCCCTGCATTATCGCCACCTTACTGGCGCCGGAACCGACCGATACTATCCCGTCCCCGAAATCGCTGGAACAGGCCGTCGTCGCGCCGCTACGCGATTTCTTTGGCCGTAATAACGCCTGGCTGATTTTACTGCTCATTGTGCTTTATAAACTGGGTGATGCCTTCGCTATGAGCCTGACCACCACCTTTTTGATTCGCGGCGTCGGCTTTGACGCCGGCGAAGTCGGCGTGGTCAATAAAACGCTGGGCCTGCTGGCGACGATCGTCGGCGCGTTATACGGCGGCATATTAATGCAGCGTCTTTCGCTGTTTCGCGCGCTGCTGATTTTCGGCATTTTGCAAGGCGCGTCCAACGCCGGTTACTGGTTGCTCTCCATTACCGATAAAAACATGTTCAGCATGGGCGCGGCGGTCTTTTTCGAAAATCTGTGCGGCGGGATGGGTACTGCCGCCTTTGTCGCCTTATTAATGACGCTATGTAATAAGTCGTTTTCCGCAACACAGTTTGCCCTACTGTCGGCCCTCTCCGCAGTAGGCCGGGTTTATGTTGGTCCTGTAGCGGGCTGGTTCGTTGAAGCGCACGGCTGGCCGACATTCTACCTCTTCTCGGTTGTTGCCGCCGTTCCCGGGCTGTTACTGTTGCTGGTCTGTCGGCAAACGCTGGAATATAGCTGGCAGAGCGAGCGTTTCATTCCCCGCACGCAATACCGTGGCGCCTACAATTTCGCGCTTTCAATCCTGCTCGCGGGCGTCGCTTTGCTGGCGGTATGGGTACTCCTGCTGACCATGAACGCGTTGGATTACACTAACTTCTCATTCCTGTCCGGATTGCTTGAGACTGCGGTAGCGGTTGCCGTGTGCGGCATTGTCTTTGGCGGGTTGCTGGACTACCTGGCACTACGAAAAACACGCCTGCTCTAAAACATTATTTGCCGTTGTAATAACGACCCGGAATTATAACGGCTAAATAACCATCAATTGATAAAAAATATATTTGTCTTTTTGTGCGCAACAGAATTTTGGAAATTATTGGTAATTTCTACGCTACCTATTTTCTTTACACGATTCAGCCGATTAAATTTAAATTTCTGCCGTTGATTGTCCTTTTATTGATAATAAATTGTTAAGTAATTGTTTTATTTTTACATTGGTTATACCAATTATCCCTCAACATCCCACTTACAGACCTCATCCGTTATAACGCAAAGTTTCAACAGTGTCTTAAAGTTATTTCGACATACTTGGCAACATATGTGACATGCGCGGCAGAACTTGGTAACACAGAACCAATCATGTTTACAGTAATGTAACCTTACCGTAAAATGCCCCTACACTTTAAACGCCACCAGGTCCCGTGGAATTGAGGTCGTTAAATGAGACTCAGGAAATACAATAAAAGTTTGGGATGGTTGTCATTAATTGCAGGCACTGCATTACTCAGTGGCTGTAATTCTGCGCTGCTGGATCCCAAAGGACAGATTGGACTGGAGCAACGTTCGCTGATACTGACGGCATTTGGCCTGATGTTGATCGTCGTTATTCCCGCCATCTTGATGGCTGTTGGTTTCGCCTGGAAGTATCGTGCGAGTAATAAGGATGCGAAGTATAGCCCGAACTGGTCACACTCCAATAAAGTGGAAGCCGTGGTCTGGACGGTGCCTATCTTAATCATCATTTTCCTTGCCGTACTGACCTGGAAAACCACGCACGCGCTTGAACCAAGCAAGCCGCTGGCGCATGACGAAAAACCGATCACCATCGAAGTGGTTTCCATGGACTGGAAATGGTTCTTCATCTATCCGGAGCAGGGTATCGCCACCGTCAACGAGATCGCCTTCCCGGCGAACACGCCGGTTTATTTCAAAGTGACCTCCAACTCCGTGATGAACTCCTTCTTTATCCCGCGTCTGGGTAGCCAGATTTATGCCATGGCCGGTATGCAAACACGTTTGCATCTGATCGCCAACGAACCCGGAACCTACGATGGCATCTCCGCCAGCTATAGCGGCCCGGGCTTCTCTGGTATGAAGTTTAAAGCTATCGCCACCAAAGACCGCGCAGAATTCGACCAATGGGTCGCAAAAGCGAAGCAGTCTCCGAACACCATGAATGATATGGCGGCGTTCGAGAAAGTGGCTATGCCAAGCGAGTACAACAAGGTGGAATATTTCTCCAGCGTGAAACCAGATTTGTTCAAGGACGTTATTAACAAATTCATGGACCACGGTAAGAGCATGGACATGACCCAACCTGAAGGTGAGCACAGCTCGCATGAAGGAATGGAAGGTATGGACATGAGCCACGCGGAATCCGCCAACTCCAAGGGTTGAGGAAGATAAGATGTTCGGAAAATTATCACTGGATGCAGTACCGTTCCATGAACCTATCGTCATGGTAACGATCGCTGCAATTATCGTCGGGGGACTGGCGATACTGGCAGCGATTACTTACTTCGGTAAGTGGACCTACCTATGGAAAGAGTGGTTAACGTCGGTTGACCATAAACGCCTCGGCATCATGTATATCATCGTCGCGATTGTGATGCTGTTACGTGGTTTCGCCGATGCCATCATGATGCGTAGCCAGCAGGCGCTTGCCTCCGCAGGCGAAGCGGGTTTTCTACCGCCGCACCACTACGATCAGATCTTTACCGCTCACGGCGTAATCATGATCTTCTTCGTGGCGATGCCCTTCGTTATCGGTCTGATGAACCTGGTGGTTCCGCTGCAGATCGGCGCGCGCGACGTTGCGTTCCCTTTCCTGAACAACCTGAGCTTCTGGTTCACCGTTGTCGGCGTTATTCTGGTTAACCTCTCGCTGGGCGTGGGTGAATTCGCGCAGACAGGGTGGCTGGCTTATCCGCCGCTATCGGGAATAGAGTACAGTCCCAGCGTCGGGGTCGATTACTGGATATGGGCGTTGCAACTCTCGGGTATTGGTACGACGTTAACCGGTATCAACTTCTTCGTGACGATCCTGAAGATGCGTGCGCCGGGTATGACAATGTTCAAGATGCCGGTCTTTACCTGGGCCTCTTTGTGCGCCAACGTACTGATCATCGCCTCTTTCCCGATTCTGACGGTTACCGTCGCGTTGCTGACCCTGGATCGCTATCTGGGCACCCATTTCTTTACCAACGATATGGGCGGCAACATGATGATGTACATCAACCTGATTTGGGCCTGGGGCCATCCGGAAGTGTACATTCTGATTCTGCCGGTCTTCGGGGTATTCTCCGAAATCGCAGCGACCTTCTCGCGTAAACGTCTGTTCGGCTATACCTCGCTGGTTTGGGCGACCGTCTGTATTACCGTACTGTCGTTTATCGTTTGGCTGCACCACTTCTTCACGATGGGCGCAGGCGCGAACGTTAACGCCTTCTTCGGTATCACCACCATGATTATCGCCATCCCGACCGGGGTGAAGATCTTCAACTGGTTGTTCACCATGTATCAGGGCCGTATCGTCTTCCATTCCGCAATGATGTGGACCATCGGCTTTATCGTGACCTTCTCGGTCGGCGGTATGACCGGCGTGCTGCTGGCGGTACCGGGCGCGGACTTCGTCCTGCACAACAGTCTGTTCCTGATTGCGCACTTCCATAACGTGATCATCGGCGGCGTAGTGTTTGGCTGCTTCGCGGGTATGACCTACTGGTGGCCGAAGGCGTTTGGCTTCAAGCTGAACGAAACCTGGGGTAAACGCGCCTTCTGGTTCTGGATTATCGGTTTCTTTGTAGCCTTTATGCCGCTGTATGTACTGGGCTTCATGGGCATGACCCGTCGCCTCAGCCAGCAAATTGATCCGCAGTTCCATACGATGCTGATGGTTGCCGCCGCCGGCGCCGCGCTGATTGCGCTGGGTATCCTGTGTCAACTGATTCAGATCTTCGTTTCTATTCGCGATCGCGATCAGAACCGCGATCTGACCGGCGACCCATGGGGTGGCCGTACGCTGGAGTGGTCAACCTCTTCTCCGCCGCCGTTCTATAACTTTGCCGTTGTGCCGCACGTTCACGAACGTGACGCCTTCTGGGAAATGAAAGAAAAAGGCGAAGCGTACCAACAGACTGGACAGTATGAAGAGATTCATATGCCGAAAAATAGCGGTGCCGGTATTGTTATCGCCGCCTTCGCGACGGTATTTGGCTTCGCCATGATCTGGCATATCTGGTGGCTGGCGATAGTGGGTTTCGCAGGCATGATCATCAGCTGGATTGTAAAAAGCTTTGATGAAGATGTGGATTACTACGTGCCGGTCCCGGAAGTCGAAAAACTGGAAAACCAGCATTTCGATGAGATTACTAAGGCAGGGCTGAAAAATGGCAACTGATACTTTAACGCACGCGACTGCCCACGCGCACGAACACGGGCACCATGACGCAGGCCAGAACAAAATCTTCGGATTTTGGGTCTACCTGATGAGCGACTGCATTCTGTTCTCTATTCTGTTTGCTACCTATGCCGTTCTGGTGAACGGCACCGCTGGCGGCCCGACAGGTAAGGACATTTTCGAACTGCCGTTCGTTCTGGTTGAAACCTTCCTGCTGTTATTTAGCTCCATTACCTACGGCATGGCGGCGATCGCCATGCACAAGAACAACAAGAGCCAGGTTATCTCCTGGCTGGCGTTGACCTTCTTGTTCGGTGCCGGATTTATCGGGATGGAACTCTATGAATTCCATCACCTGATTGTTAACGGTATGGGCCCGGATCGCAGCGGCTTCCTGTCTGCGTTCTTCGCGCTGGTCGGCACGCACGGTCTGCACGTCACTTCCGGTTTGATTTGGATGGCGGTGCTGATGGTGCAAGTCGCCCGTCGCGGTCTGACCAGCACTAACCGTACCCGCATCATGTGCCTGAGCCTGTTCTGGCACTTCCTGGATGTGATTTGGATTTGCGTATTCACTGTTGTTTATCTGATGGGGGCGATGTAATGAGTCATTCTACCGAGAGCGGCGGCGCATCCCACGGCAGCGTAAAAACGTACATGACCGGCTTTATCCTGTCGGTCATCCTGACGGTTATTCCATTCTGGATGGTGATGACCGGCGCTGCCTCTCCGGCCGTTATTCTGGGATCTATCCTGGCAATGGCAGTGGTGCAGATTTTGGTGCATCTGGTGTGTTTCCTGCACATGAACACCAAATCTGATGAAGGCTGGAACATGACGGCCTTCATCTTTACCGTGCTGATCATCGCCATCCTGGTTGTGGGCTCCATCTGGATTATGTGGAACCTCAACTACAACATGATGATGCACTAAGAGCGGCGAGTATGATGTTTAAGCAATACCTGCAAGTAACGAAACCAGGCATCATCTTTGGCAACCTGATCTCGGTGATCGGGGGATTTCTGCTGGCTTCGAAGGGCAGCATTGACTATCCCCTGTTCATCTATACGCTGGTCGGGGTGTCACTGGTTGTGGCGTCGGGTTGTGTATTTAACAACTACATCGACAGGGATATCGACAGGAAGATGGAAAGGACCAAGAATCGGGTGCTGGTCAAAGGCCTGATTTCTCCTGGCGTCTCGCTGGTATACGCCACCCTGCTGGGTATTGCTGGCTTTATGCTGCTGTGGTTTGGCGCCAATCCTCTGGCCTGCTGGCTGGGGGTAATGGGCTTCGTGGTCTACGTTGGCGTGTACAGCTTGTACATGAAGCGTCACTCCGTTTACGGCACGCTGATTGGTTCTCTCTCCGGCGCAGCGCCGCCGGTGATTGGCTACTGCGCCGTAACGGGCGACTTTGACAGCGGCGCGGCGATTCTGTTGGCTATTTTCAGCCTCTGGCAGATGCCGCACTCTTACGCCATCGCCATTTTCCGCTTTAAGGACTATCAGGCGGCCAATATCCCGGTTCTGCCGGTGGTAAAAGGAATCTCAGTCGCTAAAAACCACATCACGCTGTACATCATTGCGTTTGCCGTTGCAACGCTAATGCTAACGTTGGGCGGTTATGCTGGTTACAAATACCTGGTGGTCGCCGCGGCGGTCAGCGTTTGGTGGCTCGGCATGGCGCTACGCGGTTACAAAGTGGAAGATGATAAGGTCTGGGCGCGCAAGCTGTTCGGCTTCTCTATCATTGCGATTACCGCGCTGAGTATCATGATGTCCGTTGATTTTATGGTGCCGAATTCGCAGAATCTGCTGACTTACGTCTGGTAACAAGCGTTGCTATTGAAAAAACCGCCGTGTCACAAACGGCGGTTTTTTTATTCATTTCATCAGGCAGTAACGCCCCACGACTTATCAATTCTGAATAATATGTAAATTATCCGTTTTCAGTAAATCAACTTTTTTACCATTGATTGTTGCCGTCGCTGACTTCACGGTGAAAGTAAGTTTATGGTAATCACACAAGTCACCGTTTTTCATCAAGATATATCCCATCGACTTAAAAGAATCCCCCATACCCTGTTCAGCACCCAGAGTATTGAGACCCAAAGGAGGAAAAGCGACCATTCTTTCGTCACTAACTCCAGCATCATTTTTTAATATCAATTTCACACGTAAGTTCGCAACATGAATTAACTTATTCGTATTGACAACAAATCCAATCTGACACAGAGGAATATTATCAATCCTGCCAAATAATCCCGCATATTTTTCTAATGTCAGCTCAGGAAGTTGCTGACTAAAATCATTACGGCGCTTTCGATCTTTTTCACAATAATCAAGATAATCGCGTTGTGTCATCTTTTTTATATAGCTGTTATCGTAATAGTGCCAGGATTGTTGGCAATCGACATCTACACTCTGGCCATTAAAATACATCTGTGCTAAATAATCAGCGGCCTCCTGTAATTTTTTCTCATAAGCTTTTTTAAAAAAATACAGCGCTTTATCGTAATCAACGTTAACCATTACGCCAGAATAGTACATACGACCTAACGTATACAATGCTTCTCCATTACCTTGCTGCGCCGCCATTTCATACCATTTCCTGGCTTTCTCTCCATCTGGTTGTAATCCCAATCCAGCGTGTTCATAAAGAAAACCTAACAGCGTCTGTGAGTCGGCATCCCCCTTCTCGGCCGAAATTCGGAGCCATTTCAGCGCTTCAGCAATATCTATCGTTTTCGTTTCATTATTAAAATACAAAGTAGAGACCAGTTTTGCCGTCTGATACGCGACCTCAGGATCACCCTCTCTCGCCCAGAGTATCGCTATCCGCGCAAGATGTGATGAGTCAAAACCTATTCGACTCAGCAGTTTTCGCTCATCTGATTGCGGGGCATAAAAATAGAAACTTAAGCCTTGAATAAAATGAGGACGAAATGAAAGGTCTCTATATGCCTCAAGTTTATTACTATAAACACTCCCAATTATACGTTCACTCACCTTTTTATCGAGATTGATATTGGATAGATTAATTTTTTCTCTAAGCTGTTTTGCTAATGTTTTCGCTTGCGTAATGTCCTTTTGGGTACCGATGCCATATTCATAGAAATAAGCTGCATTAAAGCAACCATAATCACCGTCCAAATCACAAGCCTGCTCGTAGTACTTTATTGCTTGCGGAATATCCACAGATACTGAAACACCGTACTCATAAATAAACCCCAACTCCGCCAGCGCTTGAGCATTATTATCTTTGGCTAACGCTTTTAGCTCATTTAGCGCCTGAATATCTTTCTGCGCAATACGGCTATACAACGCGTCAATATCATCACCTGCCTGACATACCGATGCGAAAGAAAGCCCAAGCAGAAACAAAATACTCCATTTCCGTTTTATCATTTTTCATTCCCTTATTCTTTATCTAAAAAGCGCACACTATCAGCTTTCAGTAAATCGACATTCTTACCGTTAATCGTTGCCGTAGCGGATTTCAGCGTAAAATGGATATCGCCGATCCCGTGACAAAAATCTTGCGTATACAGCGGGAGATCGTATGTGGTAATGAGAGGATCAACATCATGATTTTGCATATCTATCCCCAGAGTATTCAAACCGAATGGCGGAATCATCAACGTTTCCTCAGTTGCCATTCCATCATCATTTTTCAGCTCAAGCGTAATATGCAAATTCGCCATGTTACGGATTTTATCTGTGCCAATCTGAAAAATTAGTGCGCATTCTTTCGGTTTAGCCGTTATCCCGCGAGAGAAAACACTCTCTTTTTTTAGCGTTACTTTAGGTAAAGCATCCGCGTTGTTTTTTCGACTCTGAATATCCGCTGCGCACTTACTTAAAAATATTTTTTCCTCAACCATCTTACCTACATATTGAGATGCTTTCTTGTAATACGACCAGGCTTTATCACAATCAGGTGCAGTACCTAAACCGTTATAATACATCCAACTCAACGGCATCGTTGAGCGCGAATTAGTACCATCATTTTCAACCTGCGTAAATAATGCCAGCGCTTTAGCGTAATCAGTGCGCCCTGTTGCGCCAGAATAATAGATTTTACCTAACGCAATCTGTGCATCGCTGTCACCCTGCTTAGCCGCCTGTCCATACCATTTTTGTGCTTCCTGAATGTCTGGCTTAATCCCCCACTCATCGCCCTCTCCCCCCGAATAAATACCCCCCAAGAGAGATTGGGCCTCAACGACGCCTTTTTCCGCGGCGGCGCGAAACCATTTCAACGAGGCCGGCCTGGCTTTATAAGGCTCATCCACATAATGACCAGAGAAATCATTAAGGGTGAGTAACCCCAGTTGATAATCCATTTGTGGATCGCCGTCCTGCACCCATAGCGTAGCAAGGCGGAACGTTTTTTCCTGATTAAATCCGATACGACTAAAAAAAAGCGCATCGCTCTCTGGCCTATTATTTAGAAAATTAAATAGTGCATTAATAAATTCTGGTCGCTGCGATTTATCCGTATCGGCCAATACTTTTGCCGTGAAAATTTCTTGCGAAAACTTATCAATATATTCTTGCTCAATCAATAAATTATCCAGATTCATTTTCTTAGCATACTTATTGGCCTGAGCGCTATCTTTGGCCACTCCGTCGCCATACTGATAAGCATACTTCACATTATAACAGCCGTAGTTACCGCCAAGCTCACAGGCCTGCTTGTAATACTGCAACGCCTGTTCGCGATTCATCGGTACATTAAGGCCGTATTCATGGATAAACCCCAGTTCATCCAGAACCGAAGCTCTTTTTTCCACAGGCAAAGCATCAAGATCCTTCTGGGTAAGCGCAGCATATTTTACATCATCTTTACCGTTGTTCGCTGAAGCATTCACCTGGCTAACAAATAAAACACCCGCTAAAATACATAATGATAAAAATTTAATTTCCATAACGAATTCACTCCTTGAATAATATAATAAATGCGACTGCTGACGAACCTTCTGCCTGATAAACGCGCGCCATCACGCGGAAAGTTTGCTATCAGTCTCGGCGTTGTTGAATAAATCAAATTTTCAGGAGATGGACGGTTCTGATCATTGCCATCGTTTCAGAATCGGCTTCCTATGGCAAAGCAAAAGTTTAAAGTCACCCACCGGCCAGCAGCGCGGTTCGCTGACTGTCTGACTTGACGAGTCTGCTATTGCGACATGGAGCAACAGCGTACACAGCCTGAAGGCCGTGGCTAACCGCTACACTATACTGAGATGGCTCAGATAGCCACTACAGCTCAAGGAGATCGGAATATGAATGAGCACAAGGCTATGCTGACTCTCCCGATCGCCCCTATCGTGTTAACAATTTATCTCTTTTTTAGCTCAACTGTTTCAAAAACATAATATTTGCTAATTAACCCTCTATTTACCCGACACACTCCCCGCACTACACTACTCCCAGCTTTTATACAGAGGTGGCAATGAACGATTATAAAATGACGCCAGGGGAGCTGCGCGCCACATGGGGTTTAGGGACCGTCTTTTCGTTGCGTATGCTGGGTATGTTTATGGTTCTACCAGTACTGACCACATACGGTATGGCGCTACAGGGCGCCAGCGAAGCATTAATCGGCATTGCGATCGGCATTTACGGGCTGGCGCAGGCTATCTTTCAAATTCCCTTTGGGCTGCTGTCCGACCGCATTGGCCGCAAACCGCTGATTGTCGGCGGACTGGCGGTATTTGTCGCGGGTAGCGTCATTGCCGCGCTCTCCCACTCAATCTGGGGCATTATTCTGGGGCGAGCGCTACAGGGGTCCGGCGCTATTGCCGCCGCCGTCATGGCGCTCCTATCTGACCTCACCCGCGAGCAAAACCGTACCAAAGCGATGGCGTTTATCGGCGTCAGCTTTGGTATCACCTTCGCGATTGCGATGGTATTAGGGCCGATCGTTACCCATAGTTTGGGATTGAACGCGTTGTTCTGGATGATCGCCGCCCTCGCCACTCTGGGCATTCTTCTGACGATCTGGGTGGTTCCCAACAGTACCAACCATGTGCTGAATCGCGAATCCGGGATGGTCAAAGGCAGCTTCAGTAAAGTGCTGGCGGAGCCGAGGCTGCTCAAGCTCAATTTCGGCATTATGTGTCTGCATATTTTATTAATGTCCACCTTTGTCGCCCTGCCCGGCCAGCTTGCCGATGCCGGTTTCCCTGCCGCCGAACACTGGAAGGTGTATCTGGCAACCATGGTGATCGCCTTTGCCGCCGTCGTGCCTTTTATCATCTATGCTGAAGTCAAACGGCGGATGAAGCAGGTATTCCTGTTCTGCGTGGGGCTCATTGTCGTCGCGGAAATCGTGTTGTGGGGAGCGGGCCAGCATTTCTGGGAGCTGGTGATTGGCGTACAACTCTTTTTCCTCGCCTTTAATCTGATGGAGGCGCTGCTGCCTTCGCTTATTAGCAAAGAGTCGCCCGCGGGGTATAAAGGAACGGCGATGGGCGTCTATTCTACCAGTCAGTTTCTTGGCGTGGCGCTTGGCGGTTCGCTGGGCGGCTGGATAGACGGCACGTTTGATGGGCAAACCGTTTTCCTTGCCGGGGCCGTACTGGCGATGGTATGGCTGGCGGTGGCAAGTACCATGAAAGAGCCGCCCTATGTCAGCAGCCTGCGCGTGGAAATTCCAGCGGATATTGTTGCTGACGACAGGCTAAAACAGCGGCTGTTAGCAATGAAAGGCGTAAGCGAAGCGCTGATCGTGGCGGAAGAGCATTCCGCTTACGTCAAAATCGACAGCAAAGTGACCAATCGCTTTGAAGTTGAACAGCTTATCAGCAAAGGATGAATGCTGCATTGCCGGATGGCGGCGAGGCTCTATCCGGCATAACAACTTAATCGCGGAAGTTTTTGAACTGGAACGGCTGGCCCAAATCACCGCCGCGAACCAGCGCCATTACCGATTGCAGATCGTCACGTGATTTGCCCGTCACGCGAATCTCTTCCCCCTGAATTTGCGCCTGCACCTTCAGTTTGCTGTCTTTAATCAGCTTGACGATTTTCTTCTGCACGGCGCTTTCAATGCCCTGCTTCAGCTTCGCTTCCACATACCAGGTTTTACCGCTATGCACGAACTCGTCCGGTACATCCAGCGAAGCGCCTTCAATACCGCGTTTAAGCAGCTTGGCGCGCAGAATATCGAGCAACTGATTGACCTGGAAATCGGACTCGCTCAGCACCTTGATGGTTTTATTGGCATCGTTCAGTTCAATAGTCGCCTCTACGCCACGAAAGTCAAAACGAGACTCAACCTCGCGAACCGCGTTATCCACGCCGTTACGCGCTTCCTGCAGATCAACTTCAGAAACAATATCGAAAGATGGCATCTTTTCTTCTCCCTTCATTTTCGTTGCGTTGCATAATACCTGCAACGAGGCTTAACGAGAAGCTTAGCTGATGACGCTATAATTAGCGCCATAACACCTGGCGCTGTTGCAGGTGAGGAGGAACAATGAAAATTACTGTACTGGGATGCGGAGCCTTAGGACAACTTTGGCTTTCGGCACTGTGCAAACACGGACATGACGTACAGGGCTGGCTACGGGTGCCACAACCTTATTGCAGCGTAAATCTGATCGATACCGATGGTTCCTTTTTCAACGAATCACTGACGGCAAACGATCCGGATTTTTTGGCGAAGAGCGAACTGTTATTAGTCACGCTGAAAGCGTGGCAGGTTTCCGACGCAGTACGAACCCTGGCGTCAACCCTACCGGTGACGTCGCCTATCCTGCTCATTCATAATGGAATGGGAACCATAGAAGAACTGCAAAATATCCAACAGCCGATGTTGATGGGGACTATCACCCATGCTGCGCGCCGCGACGGTAATATCATTATTCATGTCGCTAACGGTACTACGCATATTGGCCCGGCGCGCGAGCAAGACGGCGATTACAGTTATCTCGCCGATATCCTGCAGGGGGTACTGCCCGATGTCGCCTGGCATAACAATATCCGCGCAGAGATGTGGCGCAAACTGGCCGTCAACTGTGTTATCAACCCGCTCACCGCGCTTTGGAACTGCCCGAACGGCGAGCTGCGCCATCATACTGATGAAATTAACGCAATTTGCGAAGAGGTCGCCGCCGTGATTGAACGTGAAGGCTACCACACATCGGCAGACGATTTACGCTATTATGTTGAGCAAGTGATTGACAGTACGGCAGAAAACATCTCATCCATGTTGCAGGACGTGCGTGCCATGCGCCATACCGAAATTGACTACATTACCGGTTATTTACTCAAGCGCGCCCGCGTGCACGGTCTCGCCGTTCCGGAAAATAGCCGCCTGTTTGAAATGGTAAAGCGAAAGGAGAGTGAGTATGAGCGCTCAGGCACTGGTATGCCTCGCCCCTGGTAGTGAAGAGACCGAAGCGGTCACCACTATCGATCTGCTGGTTCGCGGCGGAATCCACGTCACTACCGCCAGCGTCGCCAGCGATGGCAACCTGACGATTGTCTGCTCGCGCGGTGTAAAGCTACTGGCGGATGCGCCGCTGGTTGAAGTTGCCGACGGCGATTATGACATCATCGTGTTGCCCGGCGGAATTAAAGGCGCCGAGTGCTTTCGCGACAGCCCGCTGCTGGTCGAAACCGTAAAACAGTTTCACCGCTCCGGGCGCATTGTCGCAGCCATTTGCGCCGCAGCCGCCACAGTGCTCGTGCCGCACGATATCTTCCCTATCGGCAATATGACCGGTTTTCCGGCGCTGAAAGATAAGATCCCCGCCGAACAGTGGCAGGATAAGCGTGTGGTGTGGGATGCGCGGGTAAAATTATTAACCAGCCAGGGACCGGGTACCGCTATCGATTTTGGTTTGAAAATCATCGACCTGTTGGTTGGTCGTGAAAAAGCGCATGAAGTGGCTTCGCAACTGGTGATGGCGGCGGGGATTTATAACTACTACGAATAAGAATGATTGCCGGATGGCGGCGTAAACACCTTATCCGGCCTTGTATCCTGAACAGATAGCTGATTAGCTGTCAGCTATCTGAAACGGGAGAAGCTTGTATCCGGCCTGAAGACTCTGAGCTTCCGATGTAGCTTAAGCCTCCCGTTTCACCTTTCA
>NZ_JAGEQM010000024.1:0-586 GCF_017572025.1 Salmonella sp. 32020114201800008SM
ATCCGGGTTGCGGACAGTGTCTGGTGGGTAGTTTGACTGGGGCGGTCTCCTCCTAAAGAGTAACGGAGGAGCACGAAGGTTGGCTAATCCTGGTCGGACATCAGGAGGTTAGTGCAATGGCATAAGCCAGCTTGACTGCGAGCGTGACGGCGCGAGCAGGTGCGAAAGCAGGTCATAGTGATCCGGTGGTTCTGAATGGAAGGGCCATCGCTCAACGGATAAAAGGTACTCCGGGGATAACAGGCTGATACCGCCCAAGAGTTCATATCGACGGCGGTGTTTGGCACCTCGATGTCGGCTCATCACATCCTGGGGCTGAAGTAGGTCCCAAGGGTATGGCTGTTCGCCATTTAAAGTGGTACGCGAGCTGGGTTTAGAACGTCGTGAGACAGTTCGGTCCCTATCTGCCGTGGGCGCTGGAGAACTGAGGGGGGCTGCTCCTAGTACGAGAGGACCGGAGTGGACGCATCACTGGTGTTCGGGTTGTCATGCCAATGGCACTGCCCGGTAGCTAAATGCGGAAGAGATAAGTGCTGAAAGCATCTAAGCACGAAACTTGCCCCGAGATGAGTTCTCCCTGAGACTT
>NZ_JAGEQM010000025.1:0-578 GCF_017572025.1 Salmonella sp. 32020114201800008SM
AGAACTTTAGCAACAACGCCCGCGCCAACGGTACGGCCGCCTTCACGGATTGCGAAACGCAGACCGTCGTCCATTGCGATCGGGTGGATCAGGGTAACAACCATTTTGATGTTGTCGCCCGGCATTACCATCTCTACGCCTTCCGGCAGTTCGATGGTGCCAGTCACGTCAGTAGTACGGAAGTAGAACTGCGGACGGTAGCCTTTGAAGAACGGAGTATGACGGCCGCCTTCATCTTTGGACAGAATGTACACTTCAGATTCGAACTTGGTGTGCGGCTTGATGGTGCCCGGCTTAGCCAGTACCTGACCACGTTCGATTTCTTCACGTTTGATACCACGCAGCAGAACACCTACGTTCTCACCGGCACGGCCTTCGTCCAGCAGTTTGCGGAACATTTCAACGCCAGTACAGGTAGACTTCTGAGTCTCTTTGATACCAACGATTTCAACTTCTTCGCCCACTTTGATGATACCGCGTTCTACACGACCGGTAACAACGGTACCACGACCGGAGATGGAGAATACGTCTTCGATCGGCAGCAGGAACGGCTTGTCAATCGCACGCTCTGGTTCCGG
>NZ_JAGEQM010000026.1:0-562 GCF_017572025.1 Salmonella sp. 32020114201800008SM
GCTCCCACTGCTTGTACGTACACGGTTTCAGGTTCTTTTTCACTCCCCTCGCCGGGGTTCTTTTCGCCTTTCCCTCACGGTACTGGTTCACTATCGGTCAGTCAGGAGTATTTAGCCTTGGAGGATGGTCCCCCCATATTCAGACAGGATACCACGTGTCCCGCCCTACTCATCGAGCTCACAGCACATGCGCTTTTGTGTACGGGGCTGTCACCCTGTATCGCGCGCCTTTCCAGACGCTTCCACTAACACACATGCTGATTCAGGCTCTGGGCTCCTCCCCGTTCGCTCGCCGCTACTGGGGGAATCTCGGTTGATTTCTTTTCCTCGGGGTACTTAGATGTTTCAGTTCCCCCGGTTCGCCTCATTAACCTATGGATTCAGTTAATGATAGTGTGACGAGTCACACTGGGTTTCCCCATTCGGGTATCGCCGGTTATAACGGTTCATATCACCTTACCGGCGCTTATCGCAGATTAGCACGCCCTTCATCGCCTCTGACTGCCAGGGCATCCACCGTGTACGCTTAGTCGCTTAACCTCACAACCCGAAGATGTTTCTT
>NZ_JAGEQM010000027.1:0-559 GCF_017572025.1 Salmonella sp. 32020114201800008SM
GCAAAAGAAGTAGGTAGCTTAACCTTCGGGAGGGCGCTTACCACTTTGTGATTCATGACTGGGGTGAAGTCGTAACAAGGTAACCGTAGGGGAACCTGCGGTTGGATCACCTCCTTACCTTAAAGAAGCGTACTTTGAAGTGCTCACACAGATTGTCTGATGAAAAGTAAAAAGCAAGGCGTCTTGCGATTGAGACTTCAGTGTCCCCTTCGTCTAGAGGCCCAGGACACCGCCCTTTCACGGCGGTAACAGGGGTTCGAATCCCCTAGGGGACGCCACTTGCGCGGTAATGTGTGAAAGGCGTTGCCATCAGTATCTCAAAACTGACTTACGAGTCACGTTTGAGATATTTGCTCTTTAAAAATCTGGATCAAGCTGAAAATTGAAACACAGAACAACGAAAGTTGTTCGTGAGTCTCTCAAATTTTCGCAACACGATGATGAATCGAAAGAAACATCTTCGGGTTGTGAGGTTAAGCGACTAAGCGTACACGGTGGATGCCCTGGCAGTCAGAGGCGATGAAGGGCGTGCTAATCTGCGATAAGCGCCGGTAAGGTG
>NZ_JAGEQM010000028.1:0-541 GCF_017572025.1 Salmonella sp. 32020114201800008SM
CGACCTGCTCAACGACGGCTATTTTAAAGGATAGAGGATAATCGCGTTGGGTGCGTTTGAACTCAGTCATCATCACGTTCTCCGGATTTAAGTCTGGAACGTGTCAACGCTATTCAGGACGGGTCAATAAATGCAAAAAGGCCCAATCTTTCGATTGGGCCTTTTGCTTTATTTGATGTCTGGCAGTTCCCTACTCTCGCATGGGGAGACCCCACACTACCATCGGCGCTACGGCGTTTCACTTCTGAGTTCGGCATGGGGTCAGGTGGGACCACCGCGCTACTGCCGCCAGACAAATTCTTTTTCAAATGCCGAACTTTAACCGTATTAAGTGGTGCTGATACCCAGAGTCGAACTGGGGACCTCACCCTTACCAAGGGTGCGCTCTACCAACTGAGCCATATCAGCACACTAAATTTGATGCCTGGCAGTTCCCTACTCTCGCATGGGGAGACCCCACACTACCATCGGCGCTACGGCGTTTCACTTCTGAGTTCGGCATGGGGTCAGGTGGGACCACCGCGCTAGTGCCGCCAGGCAA
>NZ_JAGEQM010000004.1:0-415680 GCF_017572025.1 Salmonella sp. 32020114201800008SM
TGAAAGGTGAAACGGGAGGCTTAAGCTACATCGGAAGCTCAGAGTCTTCAGGCCGGATACAAGCTTCTCCCGTTTCAGATAGCTGACAGCTAATCAGCTATCTGTTCAGGATACAAGGCCGGATAAGACGCGTTAGCGCCGCCATCCGGCAATAATGCACTCAGTTATTCTGATAAATATCCTTGTACAATCGACTCTCGAAGCGTACCAGCGGAATACGTCGATTACGCTGATCGGCAGGTGGAACCGCGTAGCCGGACAAATACTGTACAAATGCCATCCGTTGCCCGCTTGCGGTGGTAATAAAGCCCGCCAGATTATACACGCCCTGCAGTGACCCGGTTTTCGCTGAAACCTTACCGTCTACGCCCGCCTGATGCAGCCCGGCGCGGTATTGTAATGAACCATCATAGCCCGCCAGCGGCAGCATAGAGATAAAGTTCAGCTCGTTATCGTGTTGGGCGATATATTGCAGCACCTGCATCATCGTGGCGGGAGCGATCAGATTATGGCGAGAAAGACCGGAACCGTCGGCAATAATGGTATTGGCGATATCAATTCCCGCCTGTTGGCGCAGGATCTGGCGAACGGCGTCCGATCCCGCCCGCCAGGTGCCAGGCACGTTAAACCTGACATGACCAATCATCCGAAAAACAGTATCGGCGATCATGTTGTCTGACTTTTTCAGCATAATCTTAAGCAGATCGTGCAGTGGCGCCGACTGTTTACTGGCGACGATCGTTCCGGGCTCGTTAACCTGCGTCTGGCGCAGTAGCGTGCCGCGGTAAGTTATCCCGGCCTCTTTCAGTTCCTGCTTGAGGATCGCGCCCGCGTAGCTGGCGCCGTCCTGAATAGCAAAGGCCAGCGGCAGCGGGTCGGCGCGCTGTGGTAAACAGCCGGTAAGCGTATAACGGTTCAAATCGCCAGGCACAACATCCAGCTCGCAATACTGCGCGTCTGCCGAACCGCGCGGCAGAGTCCGTACCTGGCTGAACATCGTTACCGGATAATAAGAGGCCACGCGAATAAAGGCTAAATCGTTTGGTTTTTGCGCGCTATAAAGCGACACAGAAAAACAGTTGCGGTCAACAATGGCGGCGGCGGGAGGCGCGCTGAAACACTGCGTCAGGTCGTTCCACGGCCAGCCTGGCGCTTTATCGTGGCTGGCGAAAATCGACGTGTCGATAAGCACATTACCGTCGATTTGCGTGACGCCGGACTTTTTCAGCGTCGCGACCATATTGCGAATATCCTGACGTCTTAGCGTTGGATCGCCACCGAAGCGCGCAATTAAGTCACCTTTCAGGATGCCGTTATCGACGTTGCCTTTAGTCTCCAGCGTGGTCGTAAAACGGAAATCCGGGCCGAGTTGAATCAGCGCCGCCAGCGCGGTAATCACCTTTTGGGTACTGGCGGGAAGCGCCATCTGCTGACTATGATAATCAATAGCCGGCGCGGGCGCGCCAATCTTTTGCACCATCAGCGCGAGGTTGGCGCCGGCCGGAAGCTGTTTGATGTATTCGTCAATATTCGCGGCCTGAACGCTGAACGCTATACTGGTGGTCAATCCGATGATAAATCTGGAAAATCGCATAATCTCGCGCTAACACCCTGGAAACAAGCCGTCATACTACGGCGCAACGCCCTAAAAAGTAAACGATGACCCATAGGGAACTCCAGGGTAAAATGGTTATCAAAGAGGAAATTGTAGCTGACCTGGGACTGCGCGCCCGGGTTGGTGTTTTTTTGCTTCTGACCCTGGTATGGCATATGCCGGGGCTGGCTTAGCAGCCGGGGTAGAGTTCATTGCCCCCTACAGGAATGTTCAAGAGGTATAACAAATGCAAGCTATTCCGATGACCTTACGCGGAGCCGAAAAACTGCGCGAAGAGCTGGATTTTCTGAAATCTGTGCGCCGTCCTGAAATCATCGCCGCTATCGCCGAAGCGCGCGAACATGGCGATTTAAAAGAAAACGCGGAGTATCATGCTGCACGCGAACAGCAGGGTTTCTGCGAAGGGCGCATTAAAGATATCGAAGCAAAACTGTCGAATGCGCAGGTGATTGATGTCACTAAAATGCCGAACAATGGTCGCGTGATTTTCGGTGCTACCGTCACGGTGCTGAACCTGGACACCGACGAAGAGCAGACCTACCGCATTGTTGGCGATGATGAGGCGGATTTTAAGCAAAATCTCATTTCGGTAAACTCGCCAATCGCTCGCGGTCTGATCGGCAAAGAGCAGGATGACGTCGTGGTGATCAAAACGCCTGGCGGCGATGTGGAATACGAAGTGCTTAAAGTGGAATACCTTTAAGCAGTACTCAATACGCAAATTGTTGGTGTATTGTAAAGAAAGGAAAAAGGCCGCATAGCGGCCTTTTATCAACGGAGAGAGCGTGGCATTTTGCTCTCCTGCTCGTGGAAAACCCCTCGTTTTACACAGATTTTGTGTTCGACTTTAGGATATCCTTAACGCGGCAGCGAGATTTTACGCTCTTTAGTTGGGCGATACAGCACCAGCGTTTTACCGATGACCTGTACGTTACAGGCGCCGGTTTCGCGCACGATAGCGTCCACGATCAAGGTTTTTGTTTCGCGATCTTCCGAGGCGATTTTCACCTTGATAAGTTCATGGTGCTCTAACGCTTGTTCAATCTCGGCCAGTACCCCTTCGGTCAAACCATTATTGCCAAGCATAACAACAGGCTTGAGCGGATGTGCCAGACCTTTTAGGTGCTGTTTTTGTTTAGTACTCAGATTCATCGTATATTTTTGCTTACGTTGGGATTGAAAACGGGTCATTCTACCGCCATCTCCCTTATATCGCCAAATAGGCGTGTAGAAATTTACGCCATTGGCTACGATGAACTGCCCCGACGGGAAAGTTAAATGACAGGTAAAAAGCGTTCTGCCAGCTCAAGCCGCTGGCTTCAGGAACACTTTAGCGATAAATATGTTCAACAGGCGCAGAAAAAGGGGCTACGCTCCCGTGCCTGGTTTAAACTTGATGAAATACAGCAAAGTGACAAACTTTTTAAGCCGGGAATGACGGTAGTCGATCTCGGCGCTGCGCCAGGAGGCTGGTCACAGTATGTGGTCACGCAGATTGGCGGCAAAGGCCGCATCATCGCTTGTGATCTTTTACCTATGGATCCTATCGTTGGTGTGGACTTTCTTCAGGGCGATTTTCGTGATGAACTTGTCATGAAAGCGTTACTGGAACGCGTGGGTGACAGTAAAGTACAAGTTGTCATGTCGGATATGGCACCAAACATGAGCGGAACACCGGCGGTGGATATCCCCCGCGCCATGTATCTGGTGGAGCTGGCGTTAGAGATGTGCCGCGATGTGCTGGCGCCAGGCGGAAGTTTTGTAGTGAAGGTGTTCCAGGGCGAAGGTTTCGATGAGTATCTAAGGGAAATTCGCTCCCTGTTTACGAAGGTTAAAGTTCGTAAGCCGGACTCTTCGCGTGCGCGTTCGCGTGAAGTGTACATTGTAGCGACCGGGCGAAAGTGATAACCGGCAGATTTCAGACGTAAGGTTTGAAAGAAACTGGATATAGAGTATCCTGACGCTGTTTTTAACACAGTTGTAATAAGAGGTTAATCCCTTGAGTGACATGGCGAAAAACCTAATACTCTGGCTGGTCATTGCCGTTGTGCTGATGTCAGTATTCCAGAGCTTTGGGCCCAGCGAGTCTAATGGCCGTAAGGTGGATTACTCTACCTTCCTGCAAGAGGTCAATCAGGACCAGGTTCGCGAAGCGCGTATCAACGGACGTGAGATCAACGTTACCAAGAAAGATAGTAACCGTTACACGACTTACATTCCGATTAATGATCCGAAGCTGCTTGATAACCTGCTGACTAAAAACGTCAAGGTTGTTGGCGAACCACCTGAAGAGCCAAGCCTGCTGGCTTCTATCTTCATTTCCTGGTTCCCGATGCTGTTGCTGATCGGCGTCTGGATCTTCTTCATGCGTCAGATGCAGGGCGGCGGTGGCAAAGGCGCCATGTCGTTCGGTAAGAGCAAGGCGCGTATGCTGACGGAAGATCAGATCAAAACCACGTTTGCTGACGTTGCGGGTTGTGACGAAGCGAAAGAAGAAGTGGCGGAACTGGTCGAATACCTGCGTGAACCGAGCCGTTTCCAGAAGCTGGGCGGTAAAATTCCGAAAGGTGTCCTGATGGTCGGCCCGCCGGGTACCGGTAAAACCCTGCTGGCAAAAGCCATTGCGGGTGAAGCGAAGGTGCCATTCTTTACGATTTCCGGTTCTGACTTTGTGGAAATGTTCGTCGGTGTCGGCGCGTCTCGTGTGCGTGACATGTTCGAACAGGCCAAGAAAGCGGCGCCGTGCATTATCTTCATCGATGAAATCGACGCCGTAGGTCGCCAGCGTGGCGCAGGTCTGGGCGGCGGTCACGATGAACGTGAGCAGACGTTGAACCAGATGCTGGTTGAGATGGACGGCTTCGAAGGTAACGAAGGTATCATCGTTATCGCCGCAACTAACCGTCCGGACGTTCTGGACCCGGCGCTGCTGCGTCCAGGCCGTTTTGACCGTCAGGTGGTGGTAGGCCTGCCGGATGTGCGCGGTCGTGAGCAGATTCTGAAGGTGCATATGCGTCGCGTACCGTTAGCGACGGATATTGATGCGGCGATCATTGCGCGCGGTACGCCGGGCTTCTCCGGTGCTGACCTCGCGAACCTGGTCAACGAAGCGGCGCTGTTTGCCGCACGCGGCAACAAACGCGTTGTGTCGATGGTTGAGTTCGAGAAAGCGAAAGACAAAATCATGATGGGCGCCGAACGTCGCTCCATGGTGATGACGGAAGCGCAGAAAGAGTCGACCGCGTACCACGAAGCGGGCCACGCGATTATCGGTCGCCTGGTGCCGGAACACGATCCGGTGCACAAAGTGACGATTATCCCGCGCGGTCGTGCGCTGGGCGTGACCTTCTTCCTGCCTGAAGGCGACGCGATCAGCGCCAGCCGTCAGAAACTGGAAAGCCAGATCTCCACCCTGTACGGCGGTCGTCTGGCGGAAGAGATCATCTACGGTGCCGAACATGTTTCTACCGGGGCGTCGAACGATATTAAAGTCGCGACTAACCTGGCGCGTAACATGGTGACTCAGTGGGGCTTCTCCGACAAACTTGGTCCGCTGCTGTATGCGGAAGAAGAGGGCGAAGTGTTCCTCGGCCGTAGCGTCGCAAAAGCGAAACATATGTCTGATGAAACTGCGCGTATCATCGACCAGGAAGTGAAAGCGCTGATTGAACGTAACTACAATCGCGCTCGTCAGATCCTGACTGACAATATGGATATTCTGCACGCGATGAAAGATGCGTTGATGAAATATGAAACCATCGATGCGCCGCAGATTGATGACCTGATGGCGCGTCGTGAAGTGCGTCCGCCTGCGGGCTGGGAAGATCCAAACGGCACCAATAACTCTGACAGCAATGGTACGCCTCAGGCGCCGCGTCCGGTTGATGAACCACGCACGCCGAACCCGGGCAACACGATGTCAGAGCAGCTGGGCGACAAATAAACGTTTGTTGTGCAACATTATGTTTAGCGCTCACCGAAACCCTGGGGCTTGCCCCGGGGTTTTTCTTTTTTTAACTCACCACAAATAAAACAGGGATTTTGACCATGAAACTCTTCGCTCAGGGCGCCACGCTCGATCTCACTCATCCGCATGTTATGGGTATCCTGAACGTAACGCCGGATTCGTTCTCCGACGGCGGCGCGCATAACACGCTGATTGAGGCGGTGAAACATGCGAATTTAATGGTGAATGCCGGGGCGACAATTATTGATGTGGGGGGGGAATCAACGCGACCAGGCGCGGCAGAAGTGAGCGTGGAAGAAGAGCTGGATCGCGTTATTCCGGTACTGGAAGCAATCGCGCAACGTTTTGAAGTGTGGATTTCTGTGGATACCTCTAAACCCGAGGTGATCCGTGAAGCGGCAAGGGCGGGCGCGCATATTATCAATGATGTCCGTTCACTCTCCGAACCCGGCGCGTTGGAAGCGGCAGCGGAAACCGGCTTGCCGGTCAGTCTTATGCACATGCAGGGCAACCCCAAAACCATGCAGGAGGCGCCGAAATATGACGATGTCTTTGCCGAGGTGAATCGCTACTTTATTGAGCAAATAGCACGTTGTGAGAAGGCCGGCATCGCAAAAGAGAAATTGTTGCTCGACCCAGGATTCGGTTTCGGTAAAAATCTCTCTCACAATTATACCTTACTGGCGCGACTGGGTGAGTTTCATCATTTTAACCTGCCGCTGTTGGTGGGCATGTCACGTAAAACGATGGTTGGTCAGTTACTTAACGTGGGACCATCAGACCGTCTGAACGGCAGCCTTGCGTGCGCGGTAATTGCCGCGATGCAGGGCGCGCAGATCATTCGCGTCCATGACGTCAAAGAAACCGTAGAGGCAATGCGGGTGGTGGAAGCCACTCTGTCTGCAAAGGGAAACAAACGCTATGAGTAATCGTAAATATTTCGGTACCGATGGGATTCGCGGACGTGTAGGCAATGCCCCCATTACACCTGATTTCGTGCTTAAACTGGGTTGGGCTGCCGGAAAAGTGCTGGCGCGTCATGGCTCGCGTAAAATCATTATCGGTAAAGATACGCGTATTTCCGGCTATATGCTGGAGTCCGCGCTGGAGGCGGGCCTTGCCGCTGCGGGACTGTCGGCCTCGTTTACCGGACCTATGCCAACGCCAGCCGTCGCCTATCTGACGCGGACTTTCCGCGCGGAGGCGGGTATCGTTATCTCGGCTTCGCATAACCCGTTCTATGATAACGGCATTAAATTCTTCTCTATCGACGGTACGAAACTGCCTGACGATGTGGAAGAAGCCATCGAAGCCGAAATGGAAAAAGAGATCACCTGCGTAGACTCCGCCGAGCTGGGGAAAGCGAGCCGCATCGTCGATGCCGCCGGACGCTATATTGAGTTCTGTAAAGGCACCTTCCCGAACGAACTGAGCCTCAATGGCCTGAAAGTGGTTGTGGATTGCGCCAACGGCGCTACCTACCATATCGCGCCGAATGTGCTGCGCGAGCTGGGCGCGACCGTTATCGCCATCGGCTGTGAGCCAAACGGCGTCAACATTAACGAAGAAGTGGGCGCGACCGACGTGCGCGCGTTGCAGGCGCGCGTGTTGGCGGAGAAGGCGGACCTCGGCATCGCGCTTGACGGCGACGGCGACCGGGTCATCATGGTTGACCATGAAGGCAATAAAGTCGATGGCGATCAGATCATGTATATCATCGCGCGCGAAGGGCTGCGCCAGGGGCAACTGCGCGGCGGCGCGGTGGGGACGCTGATGAGCAATATGGGGCTGGAGCTGGCGCTCAAGCAGCTTGGCATTCCGTTTGCCCGGGCGAAAGTGGGCGACCGCTACGTGCTGGAAAAATTGCAGGAAAAAGGCTGGCGCATCGGCGCGGAAAACTCTGGTCACGTTATTCTGTTGGATAAAACGACCACTGGCGACGGTATTGTAGCGGGGCTACAAGTTCTGGCGGCGATGGTGCGTAATCATATGAGTCTGCACGATCTGTGCAGCGGTATGAAAATGTTCCCGCAGATTCTGGTTAACGTGCGTTACACCGCCGGTAGCGGCGATCCGCTGGAAAATGAAGCGGTGAAAGCGGTAACGGCGGACGTAGAAGCCACGCTCGGCAATCGTGGGCGGGTACTGCTACGTAAATCCGGTACCGAACCGCTGATTCGCGTGATGGTTGAAGGCGAGGATGAAGCGCAGGTTACGGCATTCGCCCATCGTATCGCGGATGCGGTAAAAGCCGTTTAAGCGTTTAAGTGACTAAAAAGGCGGCGGTTGCCGCCTTACGGCCCGCAAAAAACAACGCTTTTGCTGTTTTTTTCCGCAGTTGATACAATGCGCTTAAATTGCCCTTGCGAAGGTCATTCGCTTTGGTTAGTATTCACACCCGCTTCAGTGGGAAACAGTAAAAATCCCGCTTTATTGGTAGAAGCATTGGTACGCGGCAACTCCGCAAGGAACAGGTTGATTATGTACGAAGCTCTTTTAGTTGTTTTCCTTATTGTGGCAATTGGCCTTGTAGGTCTGATCATGCTGCAGCAAGGTAAAGGCGCTGATATGGGAGCCTCCTTCGGAGCAGGCGCTTCCGCTACGCTATTTGGTTCAAGTGGTTCTGGTAACTTCATGACCCGAATGACGGCGGTATTGGCGACGCTGTTCTTCATCATCAGTCTGGTGTTGGGTAATATCAATAGCAACAAAACCAATAAAGGAAGCGAGTGGGAAAATCTGAGCGCGCCGGCGAAGACCGAGCAGACTCAACCTGCTGCACCGGCCCAGCCGACCAGCGATATCCCGCGCTAATAGCAGTATCCGTGCCGAGGTGGTGGAATTGGTAGACACGCTACCTTGAGGTGGTAGTGCCCAATAGGGCTTACGGGTTCAAGTCCCGTCCTCGGTACCAATATTCCAGAAAAGAGACGCTGAAAAGCGTCTTTTTTTTCGTCTGTTATTTGTGGTTGTCTGTAGGTCGGATAAGGCGTTTACGCCGTCATCCGACATTATTACAACCCATGATGGCGCTACGTTTATCAGGCCTACAGACACCTTATATTCCGCGCATAAAAAAGGCCGCTTTCGCGGCCTTAAAATGATAAATGTTTACTTCGCTTTGTTTTCCAGATTCTCAACCTGCGGCAGACCGGTCGCGGAAGAGGCGGTTAACAGACCCGCTTTCGCGTAGCCGAACAGTTTCTCGCGGGTATCGGTAATGTCCAGATTACGCATGGTCAACTGGCCAATACGATCGTCCGGTGAGAATACGGACTCGCCTTTCTCCATGGTCAGACGCTCAGCCTTATAGGTCAGGTTGTCTGACACGGTGTTCAGGATGGAGTAGTCGTTGCCGCGACGCAGCTCCAACGTCACTTCACCGGTAATCTGGCTGGCGACCCAACGTTGCAGGCCGTCACGCAGCATCAGCGCCTGCGAGTCGAACCAGCGGCCCTGATACAGCAGTTTGCCCAACTGACGACCATGAGAGTGATATTGCTCAATGGTGTCTTCGTTGTGAATACCGGTCAACAGACGCTCGTAAGCGATGTGCAGCAGTGCCATTCCGGGGGCTTCATAAATACCGCGGCTTTTTGCTTCAATGATGCGGTTTTCAATTTGGTCGCTCATACCCAGGCCGTGACGGCCGCCGATGCGGTTCGCTTCCAGCATCATCTCAACATCATCGCTGAAGGTTTTACCGTTCAGGGCAACAGGGTGACCCTGCTCGAAGCGGACGGTCACAACTTCTGCCGGGATCTTCACGCTCTCGTCCCAGAACTTCACGCCCATAATCGGGTTGACGATCTTGACGCTGGAGTTAAGAAACTCCAGATCTTTCGCTTCATGCGTGGCGCCGAGCATGTTGGAGTCGGTGGAGTAGGCTTTTTCGACTGACATCTTATAGTCGAAACCGCAGGCAATCATAAATTCAGACATCTCATGGCGACCACCCAGCTCATCGATAAAGTCGGTATCCAGCCACGGTTTGTAAATCTGTAATTCAGCATTCGTCAGCAGGCCGTAACGATAGAAACGTTCAATATCGTTGCCTTTATAGGTACTGCCGTCGCCCCAGATATTCACGCCGTCTTCTTTCATCGCGGCGACCAGCATCGTGCCGGTTACGGCACGGCCCAGCGGCGTGGTATTGAAATAGGTCAGTCCGCCAGTCGTATTATGGAAAGCGCCGCACTGAATCGCTGCGATCCCTTCTGCAACCAACTGCTTGCGGCAATCAATCAGGCGAGCATTCTCTGCGCCATACTCCATTGCGCGACGAGGAATGGCGTCATAGTCATCCTCATCCGGTTGTCCCAGATTCGCAGTATAGGCATATGGGACAGCTCCTTTTTGTCGCATCCACAGCAGCGCGGCGCTGGTGTCCAGACCGCCGGAAAAAGCGATACCAATACGTTGACCTGCTGGAAGATGCTTAAGAATCGTCGTCATAGAATAGAACCCTGCTTGATTGACTGATAATGAGATCGGTTTCTGCTTTAGTGCATTTTTATGCAAAATAAATGAGTTTTCATTTAATCATCTTTTAGCAGAGACAGGAAGCGTTTAGTGAAGGTTTACTGAAATAACGTTGTGAAATGCATGTATAAGCCGGAGAGGTGGGATGAGTATAACGAAGAGTGATATTCATTCATCTGCATATTGGGAATAGGGTTGACATAACTCATGCCTGGTCACTATACTGTGCGCAGATTTTACGTCCCGTCCTCGGTACCAAATCCCAGCAGTATTTGCAAATTTTGCCCAAAACGAGTAGAATTTGCCACGTTTCAGGCGCGGGGTGGAGCAGCCTGGTAGCTCGTCGGGCTCATAACCCGAAGGTCGTCGGTTCAAATCCGGCCCCCGCAACCACTTTCCCTTAGAGTTCTTTTTCAAATATACTGTGAAGATTATGTCCTTCGTAGCTGGATTTGAAAAAAATTCTTTCGGAAGGTACACCAGACCGCCGTTGCGGTTATAGGGTTCAGTTATCTAAAGCCCCGATTTATCGGGGTTTTTTGTTATCTGACTACAGAATAACTGGGCTTTAGGCCCTTTTTTTATGTCTTGGGGGTGGGCTTGTCCACATTAGAGCAAAAATTAACAGAGATGATTACAGCGCCAGTTGAAGCCTTAGGCTACGAGCTGGTCGGCATCGAATTTATTCGCGGTCGCACATCCACACTGCGCATCTATATTGATAGTGAAGATGGCATCAATGTTGATGATTGTGCTGATGTGAGCCACCAGGTAAGCGCGGTGCTGGACGTTGAAGATCCTATCTCCGTGGCTTACAACCTTGAAGTCTCGTCACCGGGTCTCGACCGTCCTATGTTCACTGCCGATCATTATGCGCGTTTCCAGGGTGAAGAAGTTGCGCTGGTTCTTCGCATGGCGGTACAGAACCGTCGCAAGTGGCAGGGCATTATCAAAGCGGTGGACGGTGAAATGATTACCGTCACAGTCGAAGGCAAAGATGAAGTGTTCGCGCTGAGTAATATCCAGAAGGCGAACCTGGTTCCCCACTTTTAACAGTCTGGATGAGGTGAAAAGCCCGCGATGAACAAAGAAATTTTGGCTGTTGTTGAAGCCGTCTCCAACGAAAAAGCGCTGCCACGCGAGAAAATTTTTGAAGCGCTGGAAAGTGCGCTGGCGACAGCAACAAAGAAAAAATATGAGCAGGAGATCGATGTTCGTGTAGAAATCGATCGTAAAAGCGGTGATTTTGATACTTTCCGCCGTTGGTTGATCGTTGAAGAAGTGACCATGCCGACGAAGGAAATTACGCTGGAAGCGGCGCGTTTTGAAGACGAAAGCCTGAATGTCGGCGACTATGTTGAAGATCAGATTGAATCTGTCACCTTTGACCGTATCACCACGCAGACTGCGAAACAGGTTATCGTACAGAAGGTCCGTGAAGCTGAACGGGCGATGGTTGTCGATCAGTTCCGCGACCAGGAAGGCGAAATCGTCACTGGCGTGGTGAAGAAAGTGAACCGCGACAATATCTCTCTGGAAATTAAATCCGAAGGGATGGCCGGTAACGCTGAAGCGGTGATTCTGCGTGAAGATATGCTGCCGCGTGAAAACTTCCGTCCGGGCGACCGTATCCGCGGCGTGCTGTATGCTGTTCGACCGGAAGCGCGTGGCGCGCAGCTGTTTGTCACCCGTTCCAAGCCGGAAATGCTGATCGAACTGTTCCGCATCGAAGTGCCGGAAATCGGCGAAGAAGTGATTGAAATTAAAGCGGCGGCTCGCGATCCGGGTTCTCGTGCGAAAATCGCAGTGAAAACCAACGATAAACGTATCGATCCGGTCGGCGCTTGCGTGGGGATGCGCGGCGCGCGCGTTCAGGCGGTCTCTACCGAACTGGGCGGTGAGCGTATCGATATCGTGCTGTGGGATGATAACCCGGCGCAGTTCGTCATTAATGCGATGGCGCCGGCAGACGTCGCGTCTATCGTGGTGGACGAAGATAAACATACCATGGATATCGCCGTTGAAGCCGGTAATCTGGCGCAGGCGATCGGACGTAATGGTCAGAACGTCCGCCTGGCTTCGCAATTGAGCGGCTGGGAACTCAACGTAATGACCGTTGATGACTTGCAGGCTAAACATCAGGCTGAAGCACATGCCGCTATCGAGATCTTTACTAAATATCTTGATATTGATGAAGAGTTCGCGACCGTTCTGGTAGAAGAAGGTTTCTCCACGCTCGAAGAACTGGCCTATGTGCCAATGAAAGAACTGCTGGAAATTGACGGCCTTGATGAGCCGACCGTTGAAGCACTGCGCGAGCGTGCTAAAAACGCACTGGCCACTCTGGCGCAGGACCAGGAAGCAAGCCTCGGTGATAACAAACCGGCTGACGATCTGCTGAATCTGGAAGGATTAGATCGCGATATGGCTTTCAAACTGGCGGCTCGTGGTGTTTGTACGCTGGAAGATCTCGCCGACCAGGGCATTGATGATCTGGCTGATATCGAAGGGTTGACCGACGAAAAAGCCGGTGAGCTGATTATGGCTGCCCGTAATATTTGCTGGTTCGGCGACGAAGCGTAATAAACTGTAGCAGGAAGGAACAGCATGACAGATGTAACCCTAAAAGCGCTGGCCGCAGAGAGACAGGTTTCCGTGGATCGCCTGGTACAGCAGTTTGCTGATGCAGGTATCCGGAAATCTGCTGACGACTCTGTGTCCGCACAAGAAAAACAGACTTTACTGGCGCACCTGAACCGCGAAGCGGTTTCTGGTCCCGATAAACTGACGCTGCAGCGTAAAACGCGCAGCACCCTGAATATTCCAGGTACCGGTGGAAAAAGTAAATCGGTACAAATCGAAGTCCGCAAGAAGCGCACCTTTGTGAAACGCGATCCGCAAGAGGCTGAACGCCTGGCCGCGGAAGAGCAGGCGCAGCGTGAAGCGGAAGAGCAAGCCCGTCGTGAGGCAGAAGAACAGGCCAAACGCGAGGCGCAACAAAAAGCTGAACGCGAGGCCGCAGAACAAGCTAAGCGTGAAGCCGCTGAAAAAGCGAAACGTGAAGCTGCGGAAAAAGACAAAGTGAGCAATCAACAGACTGACGATATGACCAAAACCGCCCAGGCCGAAAAAGCCCGCCGTGAGAATGAAGCTGCAGAGCTGAAGCGTAAAGCGGAAGAAGAAGCACGTCGCAAACTCGAAGAAGAAGCGCGTCGTGTAGCAGAAGAAGCTCGCCGCATGGCGGAAGAAAACAAATGGACCGCAACGCCTGAGCCAGTAGAAGACACCAGTGACTATCATGTCACCACTTCTCAGCACGCGCGCCAGGCCGAAGACGAAAACGATCGTGAAGTAGAAGGCGGTCGTGGTCGTGGCCGTAATGCAAAAGCGGCGCGTCCGGCGAAAAAAGGCAAACATGCCGAATCCAAAGCCGATCGCGAAGAAGCGCGTGCTGCGGTTCGCGGCGGTAAAGGCGGCAAGCGTAAAGGGTCTTCTTTACAGCAAGGCTTCCAGAAGCCCGCTCAGGCCGTTAACCGTGACGTGGTGATCGGTGAAACCATCACCGTTGGCGAACTGGCGAACAAGATGGCGGTTAAAGGCTCTCAGGTCATCAAAGCGATGATGAAGCTGGGTGCTATGGCCACCATCAACCAGGTCATCGACCAGGAAACCGCACAGCTGGTTGCCGAAGAGATGGGCCACAAAGTTATCCTGCGTCGTGAAAACGAACTGGAAGAAGCGGTAATGAGCGACCGTGATACCGGCGCTGCTGCTGAACCGCGCGCACCGGTTGTGACCATCATGGGCCACGTTGACCACGGTAAAACCTCTCTGCTGGACTACATTCGTTCCACGAAAGTGGCCTCTGGCGAAGCGGGCGGCATTACCCAGCACATCGGTGCTTACCACGTTGAAACTGACAACGGGATGATCACCTTCCTGGATACCCCGGGTCACGCCGCGTTTACTTCTATGCGTGCTCGCGGCGCCCAGGCAACGGATATCGTGGTTCTGGTGGTAGCGGCAGACGACGGCGTGATGCCGCAGACTATCGAAGCTATCCAGCACGCGAAAGCGGCAGGTGTGCCGGTCGTGGTTGCAGTGAACAAAATCGATAAGCCGGAAGCCGATCCGGATCGCGTTAAGAACGAACTGTCCCAGTACGGCATTCTGCCGGAAGAGTGGGGCGGTGAAAGCCAGTTCGTTCACGTGTCTGCGAAAGCGGGTACCGGTATTGACGAACTGCTTGATGCTATCCTGCTGCAGGCCGAAGTTCTGGAACTGAAAGCGGTACGCAAAGGTATGGCGAGCGGCGCGGTGATCGAATCCTTCCTGGATAAAGGTCGTGGTCCGGTTGCAACCGTTCTGGTACGCGAAGGTACGCTGCATAAGGGCGATATCGTGCTGTGTGGCTTCGAATACGGCCGCGTGCGTGCGATGCGTAACGAACTGGGTCAGGAAGTGCTGGAAGCGGGTCCGTCCATTCCGGTGGAAATCCTCGGCCTGTCCGGCGTTCCGGCTGCCGGTGACGAAGTGACCGTGGTGCGTGACGAGAAGAAAGCCCGTGAAGTCGCTCTGTATCGTCAGGGTAAATTCCGTGAAGTTAAACTGGCGCGTCAGCAGAAATCTAAACTCGAGAACATGTTCGCCAACATGACCGAAGGCGAAGTTCACGAAGTGAACATCGTGCTGAAGGCCGACGTACAGGGTTCTGTGGAAGCGATCTCCGACTCCTTGCTGAAACTGTCTACCGACGAAGTGAAAGTGAAGATCATCGGTTCTGGCGTAGGTGGTATCACCGAAACCGACGCGACCCTGGCTGCGGCGTCCAACGCCATTCTGGTGGGCTTCAACGTTCGTGCCGATGCCTCTGCGCGTAAAGTGATCGAATCTGAAAGCCTGGATCTGCGTTACTACTCCGTCATCTATAACCTGATCGACGAAGTGAAAGCGGCGATGAGCGGTATGCTGTCTCCGGAACTGAAACAGCAGATCATCGGTCTGGCTGAAGTGCGCGATGTGTTCAAATCGCCGAAATTCGGCGCGATCGCGGGCTGTATGGTTACCGAAGGTACGATTAAACGCCATAACCCAATCCGCGTACTGCGCGACAACGTGGTTATCTATGAAGGCGAGCTGGAATCCCTGCGCCGCTTCAAAGATGACGTTAACGAAGTCCGTAACGGCATGGAATGTGGTATCGGCGTGAAGAACTACAACGACGTTCGCGTTGGCGATATGATCGAAGTATTCGAGATTATCGAGATCCAACGTACCATCGCTTAATCTTCGTCGTCTTTTGGGCCGCAACGGCGTTGGCTGCGCTCGCTCACCCCGGTCACATAGTTATCTATGCTCCCGGGGATTTACGAGCTTGCCGCCTTGTTGCAATCCAAAATCCTTAGAAGATGATTAGGCGTAGGCCGGGTAAGCGAAGCGCCACCCGGCAAGAAATTTAAAAAGGGGCTTATGGCCCCTTTTTTGTCTTTATTCTGGAGAATTTATTATGGCGAAAGAATTTGGTCGCCCTCAGCGCGTAGCGCAAGAGATGCAAAAAGAGATCGCAATCATCCTGCAGCGCGAAATTAAAGACCCGCGCCTGGGTATGATGACCACCGTTTCCGGTGTCGAAATGTCCCGTGACCTGGCCTATGCCAAAGTGTTTGTCACTTTTTTGAACGACAAAGATGAAGACGCAGTAAAAGCGGGCATCAAAGCGTTGCAGGAAGCGTCTGGTTTCATCCGCAGCTTGCTGGGTAAAGCGATGCGTCTGCGCATCGTACCGGAACTGACCTTCTTCTACGACAACTCGCTGGTGGAAGGGATGCGTATGTCCAACCTGGTGACTAACGTGGTGAAACATGACGAAGAACGTCGTGTGAACCCGGACGACAGCAAGGAGGACTGATGAGTCGTCCTCGTCGTCGTGGCCGCGACATTCACGGCGTTCTGCTGCTGGATAAGCCGCAGGGTATGTCCAGCAATGACGTGCTGCAGAAAGTTAAGCGCATCTACAATGCCAACCGCGCCGGGCATACCGGCGCGCTGGACCCGCTGGCGACCGGCATGTTGCCGATTTGCCTCGGCGAAGCGACCAAATTTTCGCAGTACCTGCTGGATTCTGACAAACGCTATCGTGTTATTGCCCGTCTGGGGCAGCGCACGGATACTTCTGACGCCGATGGTCAAATCGTGCAGGAGCGTCCGGTGACTTTCAGCGCTGAGCAGCTTGCGAGCGCGCTGGAGACCTTTCGTGGGGATATCGAACAGATTCCCTCGATGTATTCGGCGCTGAAGTATCAGGGCAAGAAGCTGTACGAATATGCCCGCCAGGGTATCGAAGTGCCGCGCGAAGCCCGCCCGATTACCGTCTATGAGCTGCTGTTTATTCGCCATGAAGGTAACGAGCTGGAGCTGGAAGTTCACTGCTCCAAAGGCACCTATATTCGTACCATTATTGATGATTTAGGTGAAAAACTGGGCTGTGGCGCGCACGTAACGTACCTGCGTCGTCTGACGGTCAGCAAGTATCCGGTGGATCGTATGGTGACGCTGGAGCATTTGCAGACGCTGGTAGCACAGGCGGAGCAGCAGGGCGTTCCGGCGGCGCAGTTGCTCGATCCATTATTGATGCCAATGGACAGTCCAGCTTCGGACTACCCTGTTGTTAATCTGCCGTTAACATCTTCGGTATACTTCAAAAATGGCAACCCGGTTCGTACCACGGGCGCGCCGTTGAAGGGACTGGTTCGTGTGACGGAAGGTGAAGACGATAAATTTATCGGTATGGGCGAAATTGACGACGAAGGCCGTGTCGCGCCTCGTCGGCTGGTAGTAGAGTACCCAGCGTAATGTCGCTTCGTCTTGCGATAAGAGAGCGCTGCGAGTAGAATACCGCCGCTTAACGTCGCGTAAATTATTTAACAGTTTACGCGGCGTACACTGGGATCGCTGAATTAGAGATCGGCGTCCTCTCATTCTTAAATACTTTGGAGTTTTAAAATGTCTCTAAGTACTGAAGCTACAGCTAAAATCGTTTCTGAGTTCGGTCGTGACGCAAACGACACCGGTTCTACCGATGTTCAGGTTGCTCTGTTGACTGCACAGATTAACCACCTGCAGGGTCACTTTGCAGAGCATAAAAAAGATCACCACAGCCGTCGTGGTCTGCTGCGTATGGTTTCTCAGCGTCGTAAACTGCTCGACTACCTGAAACGTAAAGATGTTGCACGCTACACCGCGCTGATTGAGCGTCTGGGTCTGCGTCGCTAATTCTTTCGAGTTTCAGAAAGAGGGGGCCTTCATGGCCCCTTTTTTCCAGCAGATGGCAGCAATTCGCTGGAAACTAATGTATTGTTGCTATGAATGATCTTCCGTTGCAGAGGTTCGCGCGGCTAATGAGAGGCTTTACCCATATCAGGGTTAGGGTTGTCATTAGTCGCGAGGATGCGCAGAAGATCGGGTATTAACGACGGCGCGTATTATGCCGTCAAAAATTGGAAAGGATATTATTTTGCTTAATCCGATCGTTCGTAAATTCCAGTACGGTCAGCATACCGTTACGCTGGAAACTGGCATGATGGCGCGTCAGGCCACTGCCGCTGTTATGGTAAGCATGGATGACACCGCCGTATTCGTTACCGTTGTCGGCCAGAAAAAAGCCAAGCCAGGCCAGGACTTCTTCCCACTGACCGTTAACTATCAGGAGCGTACCTACGCTGCTGGTCGTATCCCGGGCAGCTTCTTCCGTCGTGAAGGCCGTCCAAGCGAAGGCGAAACCCTGATTGCGCGTCTGATTGACCGCCCGGTTCGTCCGCTGTTCCCGGAAGGCTTCGTTAACGAAGTGCAGGTTATTGCGACCGTCGTTTCCGTTAACCCGCAGGTTAACCCAGACATCGTTGCCATGATCGGCGCATCCGCTGCGCTGTCGCTGTCCGGCATTCCGTTCAACGGCCCAATCGGCGCGGCGCGCGTAGGTTACATCAATGACCAGTACGTGCTGAACCCGACCCAGGACGAGCTGAAAGAAAGCAAGCTGGACCTGGTGGTTGCCGGTACCGAAGCGGCTGTGCTGATGGTGGAATCCGAAGCTGAACTGCTGAGCGAAGACACTATGCTGGGCGCGGTGGTATTCGGTCACGAGCAGCAGCAGGTTGTTATCCAGGCGATCAACGATCTGGTGAAAGAAGCCGGTAAACCGCGTTGGGACTGGCAGCCGGAAGCCGTCAACGACGCGTTGAACGCGCGTGTTGCTGCGCTGGCTGAATCTCGTCTGAGCGACGCGTACCGCATCACCGATAAACAAGAACGCTATGCTCAGGTTGACGTAATCAAATCCGAAACCATCGAGCAGCTTATTGCAGAAGATGAAACTCTGGATGCTAACGAGCTGGGCGAAATCCTGCACGCCATCGAGAAAAACGTGGTGCGTAGCCGCGTACTGGCAGGCGAGCCGCGTATTGATGGCCGTGAAAAAGACATGATCCGTGGTCTGGACGTGCGCACTGGCGTACTGCCGCGTACTCACGGTTCCGCTCTGTTTACCCGTGGTGAAACGCAGGCGCTGGTTACCGCGACTCTGGGTACTGCCCGTGACGCGCAGGTGCTTGATGAACTGATGGGCGAGCGCACTGACAGCTTCCTGTTCCACTACAACTTCCCTCCGTACTCCGTAGGCGAAACCGGCATGGTCGGTTCTCCGAAGCGTCGTGAAATTGGTCACGGTCGTCTGGCGAAGCGCGGCGTGCTGGCAGTGATGCCGGACATGGATAAATTCCCGTACACCGTTCGCGTGGTGTCTGAAATCACCGAATCCAACGGTTCTTCCTCTATGGCTTCCGTGTGCGGCGCTTCTCTGGCGCTGATGGACGCTGGCGTGCCAATTAAAGCCGCCGTAGCAGGTATCGCTATGGGTCTGGTGAAAGAAGGCGACAACTACGTTGTACTGTCTGACATTCTGGGCGACGAAGATCACCTGGGCGATATGGACTTCAAAGTGGCGGGTTCCCGCGACGGTATCTCTGCGCTGCAGATGGATATCAAAATTGAAGGTATCACCAAAGAGATCATGCAGGTTGCGTTGAACCAGGCTAAAGGTGCGCGTCTGCACATCCTGGGCGTGATGGAACAGGCGATCAACGCGCCGCGCGGCGATATCTCTGAATTTGCGCCGCGTATCCATACCATCAAGATCAGCACGGACAAGATCAAAGACGTGATCGGTAAAGGCGGTTCTGTGATCCGCGCGCTGACTGAAGAGACCGGCACCACCATCGAAATCGAAGATGACGGTACTGTGAAGATCGCGGCGACCGACGGTGAAAAAGCGAAATACGCTATCCGTCGTATCGAAGAGATTACCGCAGAGATCGAAGTCGGCCGTATCTACAATGGTAAAGTGACCCGTATCGTTGACTTTGGCGCGTTTGTTGCCATCGGCGGCGGTAAAGAAGGTCTGGTTCACATCTCTCAAATCGCGGATAAGCGTGTAGAGAAAGTGACCGATTATCTGCAGATGGGTCAGGAAGTCCCGGTTAAGGTTCTGGAAGTTGACCGCCAGGGCCGTGTACGTCTGAGCATTAAAGAAGCAACCGAGCAGTCTCAACCTGCGGCTGCGCCGGAAGCTCCGGCGAGCGAACAGGCCGAGTAAGGTAGCCTTTTGCCCTCCGCAGTGCGGAGGGCTTTAGACCTGGCTGGACGCCTTGTTGAGCCACCGGGGAACAGGACGTTCATTCAATCGTTGTCTTCGGGAGTGGGAAATGAAGCCTTTTTTGCGCTGGTGTTTCGTTGCGACAGCACTTACGCTTGCAGGATGCAGTAATTCCGCCTGGCGTAAAAGTGAAGTCCTCGCAGTACCATTGCAACCGACTTTACAGCAGGAAGTGATTCTGGCGCGTATGGAACAGATTCTTGCCAGTCGGGCTTTAACCGATGACGAACGCGCACAGCTTTTATATGAGCGCGGAGTGTTGTATGATAGTCTTGGTTTGAGGGCATTAGCGCGAAATGATTTTTCACAAGCGCTGGCAATCAGACCGGATATGCCTGAAGTATTCAATTACTTAGGCATTTATTTAACGCAGGCAGGCAATTTTGATGCTGCCTATGAAGCGTTTGATTCTGTACTAGAGCTTGATCCAACTTACAACTACGCGCACTTAAACCGCGGTATCGCATTGTATTACGGCGGCCGTGATAAGTTAGCGCAAGATGATCTGCTGGCGTTTTATCAAGACGATCCCAATGATCCTTACCGCAGCCTGTGGCTGTATCTTGTTGAGCAGAAGCTTAATGAGAAGCAGGCGAAAGAAGCGTTAAAAGCACGCTTCGAAAAATCGGATAAAGAGCAATGGGGATGGAACATTGTCGAGTTCTACCTGGGCGACATTAGCGAAGCAACGCTGATGGAAAGGCTCAAGGCGGACGCAACGGATAACACCTCGCTCGCTGAGCATCTCAGTGAAACCAACTTCTATTTAGGTAAGTATTACCTAAGTCTGGGGGATTTGGACAGCGCCACGGCTCTGTTCAAACTGGCGGTGGCCAACAACGTTCATAACTTTGTTGAGCACCGATACGCATTGTTGGAATTATCGCTCCTGGGCCAGGACCAAGATGACCTGGCAGAATCGGACCAGCAATAGCTGACGAACATATCAGCCCGTAATCTTTTTGATTGCCATCACCTTCGCGGGTGAGGGCGTTGTTGTTCGTTAATACACCTACTTTGAGCCGGTTCACACTTTTCAATGAAAATTGCAGATCAATTTCATGATGAGTTATGTAGACTGGCCGCCATTAATTTTGAGGCACACGTACTACATGGCTGAATTCGAAACCACTTTTGCAGATCTGGGGCTGAAGGCTCCTATCCTTGAAGCCCTTACCGATCTGGGTTACGAAAAACCATCTCCAATCCAGGCAGAGTGCATTCCGCATCTGCTGGGCGGTCGCGACGTGCTGGGCATGGCCCAGACCGGTAGCGGCAAAACCGCAGCGTTCTCTTTACCGCTGCTCAACAATCTTGATCCTGAGCTGAAGGCACCTCAGATTCTGGTGCTGGCGCCAACCCGCGAACTGGCGGTACAGGTTGCCGAAGCCATGACGGATTTCTCTAAACACATGCGCGGCGTAAACGTGGTTGCCCTGTACGGCGGTCAGCGTTATGACGTGCAGTTACGCGCCCTGCGTCAGGGGCCGCAGATCGTTGTCGGTACGCCGGGACGTCTGCTTGATCACTTAAAACGCGGCACCCTCGACCTCTCTAAACTGAGTGGTCTGGTGCTGGATGAAGCCGACGAAATGCTGCGTATGGGCTTCATCGAAGACGTTGAAACTATTATGGCGCAGATCCCGGAAGGTCATCAGACCGCTCTGTTCTCCGCCACCATGCCGGAAGCGATTCGTCGCATTACCCGCCGCTTTATGAAAGAGCCGCAGGAAGTGCGCATTCAGTCCAGCGTGACTACCCGTCCTGACATCAGCCAGAGCTACTGGACTGTCTGGGGTATGCGTAAAAACGAAGCGCTGGTGCGTTTCCTGGAAGCGGAAGACTTTGATGCGGCGATTATCTTCGTGCGTACCAAAAACGCGACCCTGGAAGTAGCAGAAGCGCTGGAACGTAGCGGCTACAACAGCGCCGCGTTGAATGGCGATATGAACCAGGCGCTGCGTGAGCAGACTCTGGAACGCCTGAAAGATGGTCGTCTGGACATCCTGATCGCTACCGACGTTGCGGCACGTGGTCTGGACGTTGAACGTATCAGCCTGGTGGTGAACTACGATATCCCGATGGATTCCGAGTCCTACGTTCACCGTATCGGTCGTACCGGCCGTGCGGGTCGCGCCGGTCGCGCGCTGCTGTTCGTTGAGAACCGCGAGCGTCGTCTGCTGCGCAACATCGAACGCACCATGAAGCTGACCATTCCGGAAGTGGAACTGCCGAACGCAGAACTGCTGGGTAAACGCCGTCTGGAAAAATTCGCCGCGAAAGTTCAGCAGCAACTGGAAAGCAGCGATCTGGATCAGTACCGTGCGCTGCTGGCGAAAATCCAGCCGTCTGCTGAAGGTGAAGAGCTGGATCTCGAAACGCTGGCTGCCGCACTGCTGAAAATGGCGCAGGGCGAGCGTCCGCTGATTCTGCCGCCGGATGCGCCGATGCGTCCTAAGCGTGAATTCCGTGACCGTGATGACCGTGGTCCGCGCGATCGTAACGACCGTGGCCCGCGTGGCGATCGTGAAGATCGTCCGCGTCGTGAACGTCGTGACGTTGGCGATATGCAGTTATACCGCATTGAAGTGGGCCGTGATGACGGCGTTGAAGTTCGTCATATCGTGGGCGCTATCGCTAACGAAGGCGACATCAGCAGCCGTTACATTGGTAACATTAAGCTGTTCGCGTCTCACTCCACCATCGAGCTGCCGAAAGGTATGCCGGGCGAAGTGCTCCAGCACTTCACGCGTACCCGCATTCTGAACAAGCCGATGAATATGCAGCTGTTGGGTGATGCTGTTCCGCACGCGGGCGGCGAACGTCGCGGCGGTGGTCGTAGCTTCAGTGGCGAGCGTCGTGAAGGCGGTCGTAATTTCAGCGGCGAACGTCGTGAAGGCGGTCGTGGTGATGGTCGTCGCTTCAGCGGCGAACGTCGTGAAAGCCGTGGTCCGCGTCGTGATGACTCTACCGGTCGCCGTCGTTTCGGCGGTGATGCGTAACTCACGCTGACCTGCGCATTCACAGCGTAAAGTAAAATATACAGCCCCGATCGTCACAATCGGGGCTTTTTTTATTTCTTTTGTACTCGTGTACTGGTACAGTGCAGCGTATTGAGAGATAGTCATACTATAAATGACTGGAGAGAGAGCTGAATGGCAACACTTACCACCACCCAAACGTCACCTTCGCTGCTTGGCGGCGTGGTGATTATCGGCGGCACCATCATTGGCGCGGGGATGTTCTCCCTGCCGGTGGTCATGTCCGGGGCGTGGTTCTTCTGGTCGATGGCGGCGCTGGTCTTTACCTGGTTTTGTATGCTGCACTCCGGGCTGATGATCCTCGAAGCCAACCTTAACTACCGCATTGGTTCGAGTTTCGACACCATCACCAAAGATCTGTTGGGGAAAGGCTGGAACATTGTCAACGGTATTTCCATTGCCTTTGTGCTCTACATCCTGACTTACGCCTATATCTCGGCGAGCGGCTCAATTCTGCATCATACCTTTGCTGAGATGTCGCTGAACGTTCCGGCGCGAGCGGCAGGTTTTGCCTTTGCGCTGCTGGTGGCGTTTGTTGTGTGGCTGAGTACGAAGGCGGTCAGTCGGATGACGGCGATTGTGCTGGGCGCGAAAGTGATTACTTTCTTCCTGACCTTCGGCAGCCTGTTGGGGCACGTCACGCCGACCACATTGTTTAACGTGGCTGAAAGCCACGCGTCATATACGCCGTACCTGCTGATGACGCTGCCATTTTGTCTGGCCTCTTTTGGTTATCACGGTAACGTACCGAGCCTGATGAAATATTACGGCAAAGATCCGCGCACCATCGTCAAATGCCTGATTTATGGGACGTTACTGGCGCTGGCGCTCTATTCCGTCTGGCTGCTGGGGACGATGGGCAACATCCCGCGTCCGGAATTTATCGGCATTGCGCAGAAAGGCGGCAATATTGATGTGCTGGTACAGGCGTTGAGCGGCGTGCTGAACAGCCGCAGCCTGGATCTGCTGCTGGTGGTGTTCTCTAACTTTGCTGTCGCCAGTTCCTTCCTTGGCGTGACGCTGGGGCTGTTTGACTATCTGGCGGATCTGTTTGGTTTGGATGACTCGGCAATGGGGCGTTTTAAAACCGCACTGCTGACGTTTGTGCCGCCAATTGTCGGTGGCCTGCTGTGGCCGAACGGCTTCCTGTACGCCATTGGCTATGCAGGTTTAGCTGCAACTATCTGGGCGGCCATTGTGCCTGCGCTGTTGGCGCGTAAATCTCGCGAACGTTTCGGCAGCCCGAAATTCCGCGTCTGGGGCGGTAAACCGATGATTGCCCTGATTTTGGTCTTCGGTGTTGGCAACGCGGTTATCCATATTCTGTCGAGCTTTAATTTGCTGCCGGTGTACCAGTAACGTTATTGTGCCGGATGGCGGTTGCACCTTATCCGGCCTACTTGATGCTGTAGGCCCGGTAAGCGAAGCGTCACCGGGCAAAACAACGCACTACCCCAACAATTCCTGCTTCACATCCATCGCCAAATCAAACGAATGCAGCCGCGCCTGATGATCGAAAATCTGCCCGTTTACCATAATTTCATCCGCCTGGGTCTCCCGCAGGATGGATTCCAGCCCGTGGCGGACTTTCGCCTTATCACCGACCAGCGACATACTCAGCGCCTGTTGCACGCCATACTGCTCGGATGGCGACCAGAAGGTCTCCATATTCTCAATCGGCGGCGGCAGTTGGCCGGTTTCTCCACGGCGTAGCTTCACAAAAGCCTGCTGCATAGAGGTAAACAGGAATTCGGCGTCGCGGTTGCTGTCGGCGGCGATAATATTGATACACACCATCGCGTACGGTTTTTCCAGCCGCGCTGAAGGTTTGAACTGGGTACGGTACAGATGCAGCGCCTGGAACAACATATCCGGCGCGAAATGCGAAGCAAAGGCGAACGGTAGGCCAAGCTGGGCCGCCAACTGTGCGCTATACAAGCTGGAGCCCAGCAGCCAGACCGGGACCTGCTCGCCGTAGCCGGGCACCGGGCGCACATGCGGATTAGGGTCGCGAGCGTCGAACCAGTCCACCAGCTCTGCGACATCGCGTGGAAAGTTATCGATATCGCCGCTCATATGGCGACGTAGCGCGCGCATCGTCGGCTGATCGCTACCCGGCGCGCGTCCCAACCCTAAGTCGATACGTCCCGGATAGAGCGTATTCAGCGTGCCGAACTGCTCGGCAATCACCAGCGGTGAATGGTTAGGCAGCATCACGCCGCCGGAGCCAAGATGTAATGTTGTGGTATTGGCCGCCAGATAACCAATCAATACCGAGGTCGCCGCGCTGGCGATACCGGTCATGTTGTGATGTTCTGCCAGCCAGTAGCGGTGATAACCGCGCTTTTCAGCCAGCCGTGCGAGATCCAGCGAGTGCGTGAAGGCTTCTTTTGCCGAAGCTCCTTCAGGGATCGGCGCCAGATCCAGCGCCGAGAACGGAATAGTTTTGTCAGTCATAACGGCTCACTTTGTTACCGGTTAATCTTTTAATACTGCATTAAAGATTAGCGAATGTTGTTAACAAAGTGAGCTTTATGAGACTGACGGCAAAAACAATGCCCGATAGCGCTGCGCTTATCGGGCCTACGGGATCGCTATTTGTAGGCCAGATAAGGTCTTTATGCCGCCATCCGGCTAGGCCTGTAGCTCCAGCCCGGCCAGCCGCTTCCAGTAGCCGTTGCAGTCGCTATGCGCGGCAAGCGCTAATGGCGCGCCGCCGTTTTCGTTAGCGCGAAAGGCATCAAGCATGGCAAATGTCTCCGTACCCAACGGCGACAGGCGCACGATATCGACCAATCCCTGCATCGACGTCAGTTCGTTGCCAAGGTTATAGACATAGCCGCTCATGGTCTGAATACCGTTAAGCACAAACACCTGCTGATTCTCTTGCGAGAACACGTCACGACCGTTTGGATACTTGATACAGCAGGTTTCGCACTCATCTTTCGGGCGGTCTTCCGAACGGGCGGTAAAGCAGCGAGCGGAGTAGGCCAGCGGCAGATGGCCGTAGCTCAACACTTCCACTTCAAACTGATTGCGGATGCCCAGTTCATCGCACTGATTAAGCAAATTCACCAGCCAGTCGCGAGACAGCTCCACCGGCATACACCAGCGTACCATGCCTTCTTTCAGCAACCGGCGCAGCGTGACCGCGTTGTAGCAGTTCAGCGCATGGCCGGCGACAAACGGCAGTTTGCGCTCGGCGCACAGATTCACCACGCCAAGATCGCTGGCTTCCAGCAGAAAATCGCCGTTGTCCACATAGCGTTTCAGCTCGCTTAATTCAGATGACGCCTGTACCAGCGCCAGGGTGGAGAGCGCCACCTGCTTACCGCTGGCGGCGAGGGATTTCGCCATTTCCAGCCAGTCGCCGACTTTGGTTGCGCGACGCTTGCTGCACACCGCTTCGCCCAGATAAATGACGTCAGCGCTGCTTTTTGCGGCCTGCTGATAAAAATCTTCCAGCGTCTCTTTCGGCCAGTAATAAAGCACCGGTCCTAAGGAATATTTCATAGCTCCTCTCACTGCCATTTACGGTGATATGCGCCAAGCGTGGTTTGGGTGCCTTCGGACATCGCGCCGAGCGTCTCCATCCAGTCGCGCTGTGGAACGAAGTTTTGCGGGGCGGCTTTGCAGCGATCGATCGCCTGGCGCCACACTTTCGCCACCTGGCTGACATAGGCCGGGCTGCGCTGGCGGCCTTCGATCTTCACCGAAGCGATGTTCGCCGCCATGAGCTCCGGCAGCAGTTCCAGCGTGTTCAGGCTGGTTGGCTCCTCCAGCGCGTGATAGCGCTCGCCGTCCACTAAATAGCGGCCTTTACACAGCGTTGGGTAGCCTGCGTTTTCGCCATCCTGGTAACGGTCAATCAGGACATCATTCAGGCGCGATTCCAGCCCCTGCGGCGTTTGCTGCCAACGGACAAAGCGGGCGGGAGAGCAGGCGCCGACGGTATTGGGCGACTCCCCCGTCAGGTAAGAAGAAAGATAGCAGCGACCTTCCGCCATAATGCACAGGCTGCCAAACGCGAATACTTCCAGCGGCACCGGCGTGACGCGGGCCAGTTGTTTTACCTGGTGAATCGACAGTACACGCGGCAGTACTACGCGGTGGACATCAAAGTTGCGGTGATAAAAGCGAATCGCCTCTTCGTTGGTTGCCGAGGCCTGAACGGAAACATGGCGCTCAATATGCGGGTAACGCTCTGCGGCATATTCCAGCATAGCGAGGTCGGCAAGAATCAGCGCGTCGGCGCCAAGCTGCGCCGCCATATCCACGGCGCGCTGCCAGCGGGCATAGCCGTCCGGATGCGCAAAAGTATTAATGGCGATGTGTAATTTGCGGCGATGCTGGTGAACAAAACTCACCGCTTCCTGCAATTTTTTTTCGGTAAAGTTAAGGCCGGCAAAATGACGGGCATTGGTATCGTCTTTTAACCCGATATAAACGGCGTCAGCGCCGTTTTCGATGGCCGCCTTCAGCGCCGGGAGATTTCCGGCAGGGCAGAGCAGCTCCATAATTTATCCTGAGGGTTACGTCTGAGACGCAAAATTGTTAACGAACAGGGATTTTAGTTAACCTTGCTGCGACAATTTTTGATTTAAGGCAGTTAAAGGCGTATTGGTAACACCAATAATGGGGTAGAAAATCAGACCCAATTGTTGATTTACGCCGCCATGTGATTTATTGGATATGGCAAAATAACAGGACTATTGAAACAGGGAGTAAAGCTCGTGTTAGATAAACTGCGTTCACGCTTAGTCCATGCTGGCCCGTCTCTGATGAGTGTACCGGTTAAACTGACGCCCTTTGCGCTAAAGCGCCAGGTTCTGGAACAGGTTCTGAGCTGGCAGTTTCGTCAGGCGCTGGCCGATGGAGAGCTGGAATTCCTCGAAGGTCGTTGGTTAAGCATTCATGTTCGTGACATCGACTTAAAATGGTATACCACGGTTGAAAATGAAAAGCTGATCGTTAGCCAGCAGGCGGATGCTGACGTCAGTTTTAGCGCCGACGCCAGCGATCTGCTAATGATAGCTGCCCGTAAACAGGACCCGGATACGCTCTTTTTCCAGCGTCGACTGGTCATTGAAGGCGATACTGAGTTAGGGTTGTATGTGAAGAATCTGATGGACGCCATCGAACTGGAGCAGATGCCGAAAGCGTTACGCGTTATGCTGCTGCAACTGGCGGATTTTGTTGAGGCGGGAATGAAAAACTCGCCGGAAACCAAACAGACCTCGGTAGGTGAACCATGCTAATTCGAGTAGAAATTCCCATTGATGCGCCTGGTATTGATGCGCTGTTACGCCGTTCATTCGAAAGCGATGCGGAAGCGAAGCTGGTTCACGATTTGCGTGAAGATGGTTTTCTGACGCTCGGACTGGTGGCCACGGATGATGAAGGCCAGGTGGTGGGCTATGTCGCCTTTAGCCCGGTTGATGTGCAGGGCGAAGATTTACAGTGGGTCGGCATGGCGCCGCTGGCGGTCGATGAAAAGTATCGCGGGCAAGGACTGGCGCGCCAGTTAGTGTATGAAGGGCTGGATTCGCTCAACGAGTTCGGCTACGCGGCGGTCGTGACGCTGGGCGATCCGGCGTTATATAGCCGCTTCGGTTTTGAACTGGCCGCACATTACGATCTTCACTGCCGTTGGCCCGGTACGGAAAGCGCTTTCCAGGTACACCGTTTGGCTGAGGATGCGCTGGAGGGCGTGACGGGGCTGGTGGAGTATCACGACCACTTCAATCGTTTTTAAGCACCGGCGTTTGCAGGCTGGACAGCAGCGCCTCAAACGCTTCGCGTTCCGTCACAAGGCGCTCCTTCTGGCGCTTTGTGAGCTGTTTGATGCGATACTCTATGCGCAGGGCCAGCGAGCGATCGCCGACCTGCGCCGCAAACGCCAGCGTTAACTCGCCTTTTCCCCGTAATGCTTTTGCGCCTTTTCCCGTTTGATGCTGCCTGTAACGACGCGCCACATCGGTGGTTATTCCGGTGTAAAGCGCATTGTCTGCAGTACGAATCAGATACAGATACCAGGGTGCCATTGTCGCCATCAGCATGATAATTTTCAGGTTCCCAGTATAAGCGAGAATAAAGATGGACACACTTACCGCTATTGGCCGTTGGCTGGCGAAACAACACGTGGTGACCTGGTGCGTACACCATGAGGGAGAGCTGTGGTGCGCCAATGCGTTTTATTTGTTCGATGCGCAAAACGTCGCGCTGTATCTGTTAACGGATGATAAAACCCGCCATGCGCAAATGTCCGGCGCGTGCGCGCCAGTTGCGGGAACGGTCAATGGTCAGCCGAAAACGGTGGCGCGCATTCGCGGCGTGCAGTTTAAAGGGGAAATTCGCCGTCTGGAGGGGCAGGAGAGCGACGCCGCGCGTAAAGCTTACCTTCGTCGCTTCCCGGTCGCCAGGGTGCTGCCAGCGCCGGTATGGGAAATCCGGCTGGATGAAATTAAATTCACCGACAACACGCTGGGGTTTGGTAAAAAACTGCACTGGTTACGCGACTCACGCGCCCAGCAGGCGTAGCGCCTCGCGGTTAAATGCCGGCAGGTCGTCAGGCGTGCGGCTGGTCACCAGCTGATCTTTATCGACGACGACTTCCTGATCGTAAAATTCCGCGCCCGCATTCTTCACATCGATAATAATCGGTTTCACCGCCGTGAGTTTGCGGCCACGAATGACATCGGCGCTGATCAACAACTGTGGGCCGTGGCAAATGGCAAAAACCGGTTTACCGCTGTTAACGAAATCGCGGGTAAAATCCACGAAACGGCTGTCGCCGCGCAGGTAGTCCGGCGAATGACCTCCCGGCAATAGCAAGGCGTCGAACTCGTCGGGACGAACGTCATCAATAGCCTTATCAATGGTGACGCTGGCCTCGCCTTTTTTTCCTTTCACCGTTTTACCCGCCTCTTTTTCGATGGTGATGACCTCATGGCCGGCCTGACGGAATTCTGCAGCCGGCGAGGTAAATTCTGAATCTTCAAATTCATCGGTAATCAAAACGGCAATTTTCTTACTCATGCGTTTCCTCCGCAGTGGTGGCGTCGGGTAAGGCAAATTTTCCACAATGATGGATACTTACCTCGTAGACTATTAAGCCTGGTCGATAGGGCCGAGAGTGCAAGGTGGACAAATCTGTAAAGGAGCGAGGATGAGTCAGGTACTGATTACCGGCGCGACCGGACTGGTCGGCGGACATCTGCTGAGAATGTTAATCAACACGCCGCAGGTGAGCGCTATCGCCGCGCCGACGCGTCGCCCGCTGACGGATATTGTCGGCGTTTATAACCCTCACGATCCGCAGCTTACCGATGCGTTAGCTCAGGTGACCGACCCGGTAGATATTGTTTTTTGCTGCCTGGGCACGACCCGGCGTGAAGCGGGAAGTAAAGCGGCGTTTATTCATGCGGATTATACGCTGGTGGTTGATACTGCGCTGACCGGACGTCGACTGGGTGCGCAGCACATGGTGGTGGTCAGCGCAATGGGAGCAAACGCGCACTCTCCGTTTTTCTACAATCGGGTGAAAGGAGAAATGGAGGAGGCGTTAATCGCGCAAAATTGGCCTCGTTTGACGATTGCCCGACCTTCTATGCTGCTCGGCGACAGAACAACGCGGCGGGTGAATGAAACGCTTTTCGCTCCGCTATTCCGGCTGTTGCCAGGAAACTGGAAATCGATCGATGCGCGGGATGTGGCGCGGGCCATGCTGGCGGAAGCGCTGGCGCCAGCACAAGAAGGCGTGACGATTCTGACCTCATCGCAACTGCGGGAAAAAGCGGAATAGCGAAGCCGGATGATTTACCGGATGGCGACGCGGTTTACACATTCTTATCGCCACCCGGCACACCGGTTACTTAATATACGTAAAGGCGGTGGTCACGCGTTTCACGCCGCTCACCCGGCTGGCGATGTCCGCTGCCGCTTTACCTTCACGTTCAGTCACCAGGCCCAGCAGGAACACTTCGCCATTTTCGGTGGTGACTTTCACGTTTGACGATTTTACCTGATCGCTGGTCAGTAGCTGTGAGCGAACTTTCGTGGTGATCCAGGTATCGTTAGAGGCGGTCCCCAGGCCGATAGGCTGACCCTGGCGAATCTCGTTATAGACCTCGGTGGTGCCTTCAACGCCCATCGCTATCTGTTTAGCGCGTGCGGAGAGTTCGCTGTTTGGCGACTGGCCCACTAACAAAACTTTGCCCTGATAAGCCGTGACATTGATGCGCGTCTCTTTTTTGATTTGCTCATCTTTCGACAGCGCGCTGCTGACACGCAGTTCCAGCGTTCCGTCATCCACCTGGGTGCCCACGCTACGCGGGTCGGTTGCGGCTTTGGTGCCGACGGCTGCCGTACCCACTACCGCGGCGGCGACGCAACCTTGCAATAGCAACGCAGAAATAAGGACTGCGAGCGGCGAAAATGCCTTCATGTGTACTCCTTAATCATCCTGGTGAGGAAAAAGCGTGTTATCGATCAAATCGCACAGGCAGTTTACCGTCAGCATATGCATTTCCTGAATGCGCGCGCTGTGGTGTGAAGGGATACGAATTTCAACATCCTGCGGCCCTAATAGTCCGGCCAGCTCGCCCCCGTCATACCCGGTTAGCGCCACAATGGTCATGTCACGTGTGACGGCTGCTTCAACGGCTTTTACGATATCGCGACTATTACCACGCGTAGAGATCGCCAATAAAACATCGCCTGCATGTCCCAGCGCCCGGACTTGTTTTGCATAAACTTCATCGTGCAGGCGATCGTTAGCGATCGCAGTTAAGACCACATTATCGGTATTTAGTGCAATGGCGGGTAAACTGGGTCGCTCCGTTTCAAAGCGGTTAATCATGCTGGCAGCAAAATGCTGTGCGTTGGCCGCGGACGTCCCGTTTCCACAACAGAGGATTTTGTTGCCGTTAAGCAGGGAATGAACCAGCGTCATGGCGGCGCGGGAAATGGCATCCGGAAGCGCTTCCGCCGCAGCAATTTGAGTTTGAATGCTTTCTGTAAAGCAAACTTTGATTCTTTCGAGCACGCTAATCCTTAAAATCTTCAATTATGAGTGGTCGTTAAACGCATCCCGAAACCACTCAATCTCATTTCCGGTGAAGGCTAACACATCGAACCGACAATCCACAGTATCAAAACTCCCATTCTGGCGGGCGAGCCACAAGCGGGCAGTATGTAATAATTTGTGTTGCTTGCTGCGGGTCACACTAGCCGCCGCGCCGCCATAAAGCCCGGAGCGCCGATAGCGGACCTCAACAAAAACCGTCGTTTTTCCGTCGCGCATGATCAGATCGATTTCGCCGCCGCGCTCGCGCACGTTGGCGGCGATAAACCGCAGTCCTTTGCTTTCCAGCCAGCGACGCGCGGCAGCTTCCCACGCGTCGCCAGCCTGTTTACGCGTTAGCTGGCGGGAACAATCTCCCCTTGCTGGTATTTGAGCCATGATAACTTCCTGTTAATCACACAATCCGGGCTGGCGGTTAATGCGCCGGTATTGCCATTGATCTCAAACCCCTGCACCTGACGCATCTGCGAAAAGTGGTTCGCCAGCGTCCAGGCATCCACGCCCATGGCGTACATCCGCGCCAGAGAATAGTCGTTATGTACAGCGCTCAGCGCCTGCTGCATCAACGGCATATTGCCGCCTGCCAGCATAGGAATTTCACTGTATTGTAAACCCTCCATTTCCAGACGGAAGTCGGGGCCGGAGGTGCCTTGCGCGCTGCGAGAGCTGGCATACAGCGTCGCGCCGCTCTGGGTGCCGTTACGCATGGCGATCATCGGTTTGATAAAGCCAATCTCTTCCGGCGTAGCCAGAATATAGACCGCGTCTACGCGTCCGCCGCCGGTGATTTGCGCGTCGGTCGGCGGCGCAGGGATGGTCAGACCGCCAATGGTGACGCCAGGCTGCGCAGGCACGCTGGCGGCGACCGGACTGCCCGTCAACGCGATACCCGCGCCGCCGTTCACGCCCATTTTCAGCTCGGCTACGGAGCCGAATTTTTGCTGTAACACGATGCCGCCGCCCAGTTTTTGCCACTCCTGGGTGAAGGCGTTCGCCACGCGATCGCCAAGCGCGCTGCGTGGGATCAACAGCAGCGGCGACTGCTTGCCCTGGTCATAAATATGATGCGCCGCGTCACGGGCTTCATCTTCCGGAGAGAGCGCGAAATAGCAGATATTAGGGAAGCTACGTACCGTTTCCGGCTGGTTGAGCGCCAGCACGTTGAGCGGCGTGTTGCTTTTCATCAGCGCTTCCACATTGTTTTTCAACAACGGCCCGACCACGATACTGGCGCCGTCTTGCTGAACCTGAGCGAGCACCTGATCCAACGGCTGGGAAGAGGTATCATAGATTTTTAATTCAGCGGAGGGATCCGCCGGCGCGCTTGCTGTAGCAGGGGGAGTCTGTGGCGCGCTGACTGGCGTAGCGGACTGGGCTGGAGCGTCATCAGTCAGATCGCTCACCGAGGCCTGCGACGGACTGGCGACGCCGTTGGTCATTTGTGGTTGCGTCTCCTCCACGCCAGGTTCTACTGGCGCATCAGGCGCGGCGGCAGGCTGCATCTCTACCGCCTGGGTGCCGAGGTTTTTCGCGGCTTCGAAACCTTGCTGGATGGTACGGCCAAACACGGCAGCCTGACCGTTCAGCGGCAGCAGCAGAGCGATTTTGCTGGTGGAAGCCGGTTTGAAACGTTGTACATTGACGAGCTGCGTCGGCAGCATTTTCGCCCCCGGATTTTGCGGGTAGCGTTTTTGCCAGTCGGCGATCCCAGCTTTCAGCATGTCTGGATCGTTGCGGTTGTCAAACCAGACGCGTTGCAGATCCAGCCAGCCCTGAAGCACATTTTCATCAGCGTTGATAACTAACGTCCTGGCCTGATCCGGCGTCATGGCGGAGAGCGCCTGCCAGGTGGCGTCGATATTTTTTTGTTTATCTTTCGCCGCCAGTAGCGGTTCCTGGGCGATTAACGCCCGCAACAGGGTAAGCGACGGGCGTCCCTGGCTGGCAACGATCTGCGCCTGCCAGTAACGCGCTTGTTGATTTGGCGCAAAGTCGGCGGGTTTTAGTTTATCCAGCAAGGCCTGCGCGCCTGCGACATCTTTTTGCGCCAGTTTGATTTCTACCGCTAATAAAGACTGTTCGCGACGCTGGGTATCGTTCAGATTTTGCGGGAGTTGATTGAACAACTCGACGGCCTGCTGGCTTTTTCCTTCTTTCAGCAGTGCATGAATGGCGAGTAATTGCCAGTTGGTCTTGCTATCATCTGCGCTTTGCTGCATCTGATGCAGGTAAAAGGCGGAGTCAGCTTGCGCTGAACCCTGCATATAGGCTGCGCTTTGATCTGGCGCCTGGGTGCCGCACCCGGCGAAAAGTAGCGCAGCCAGGACGACAGGCAGCGCGCGTGCGGCGTTCAAACGAGAAAATGTTGAGGGTACCATACTGTATCCAGTGATATTTTTTTACGCAATGCTCAATATTAAATCGGCAATACGGACGACACAATGAAACAAAACGAATCGGCGGATAATTCTCAGGGCCAACTCTTTATTGTACCTACTCCTATCGGTAATCTGGCGGATATTACCCAGCGTGCGTTGGAGGTGTTACAGGCTGTAGATCTGATTGCCGCCGAGGATACTCGTCACACCGGTTTATTGCTGCAACATTTTGGGATTAATGCCCGATTGTTCGCGCTGCACGACCATAACGAACAACAAAAAGCGGAAACGCTGGTCGCGAAGCTAAAAGAAGGGCAGAACATTGCGCTGGTTTCCGACGCCGGTACGCCGCTGATTAACGATCCGGGCTACCACCTGGTGCGTACTTGTCGCGAAGCGGGGATTCGCGTGGTGCCGCTACCGGGGCCGTGTGCGGCGATTGCCGCCCTGAGCGCCGCTGGCCTGCCATCCGACCGTTTCTGCTATGAAGGCTTTTTACCGGCGAAATCCAAAGGCCGCCGTGATGCGCTAAAAGCCATTGAAACGGAACCGCGAACGCTGATTTTTTATGAGTCAACCCACCGCCTGTTAGATAGCCTGGAAGATATCGTCGCGGTATTGGGAGAATCCCGTTATGTGGTACTGGCGCGTGAGCTGACCAAAACCTGGGAAACCATTCACGGCGCGCCGGTCGGCGAGCTGCTGGCGTGGGTCAAAGAAGATGAAAACCGTCGCAAAGGCGAAATGGTGCTGATTGTCGAAGGCCATAAAGCGCAAGAAGACGACCTGCCCGCCGACGCGCTGCGCACGCTGGCGCTGCTACAGGCCGAATTGCCGCTGAAAAAAGCGGCGGCGCTGGCAGCAGAAATTCACGGCGTGAAGAAAAATGCGCTGTATAAGTATGCGCTGGGGCAGCAGGAAGAGTAAAAGCGAGCGCCCGGGAACCGCCTTTTATCGCCATCACGTTAATACTCAATCAGGTGATTGATGTGGGTAAATTGATGGGGGCATTGGGCGGTGATAGCGGGCCGGACCTTTCCTTCGGGCTTACTCTCGCGATCAGCAACGCATAACCGACTCCTTTTTAGACGATCATTAATTCCACGCCTGTTTTCGCTAATGCCGCTTTATCCTGTTTGCTGATGGTGTCATCGGTTATCACACAGTCGATCTTGTCCATCGGCAATACCTGGTTAAAGCCGCGACGGTTAAATTTGGTCGCGTCCAGTACCGCGATAACTTTGTGTGCCGCCGCCGCCATGACGCCGCTAATGGAATAACCTTCGTTAAACGTGGTAATACCGTTTGTCGCATCAATACCATCCGCCCCGACAAACATGACATCGGCGCTGATGCCGTGTAGCGATCGTTCCGCAATCGTGCCGTGCATTGAGTGGGTTTTATGCCGTACCGTACCGCCGCAGACCACCAGCGTGAGATCTTTATTTTCTGATAGCGTAAAAGCGGCAGGCAAGCTGTTAGTGATCACCGTAATATTGCTTTTTCGCGCGAGCGCTTCCGCAATCAGTAATGTTGTGCTCCCGCTATCCAGAATGATGGTCATTCCTTCTTCAACCATTGCCGCAGCCGCTTGGGCAATCCGCTTTTTCGGATCGCTGGCGAGTTGATACCGATCTTCCAGAATGACTTCCTGATTGTCGCCTTCCGCCAGATGACTTCCCGGTTTTGCCGCGCCGCCATGAAAACGGGTGACAAGGCCTTTCTCTTCCAGCAGACGCAGGTCAGCACGGATAGTCACTTCAGAAATACCAAAGGTATTTGAAAGGTCCATCACCAGCACGCTGCCTTGCGTATTAATCAGGTCGACAATTTTATTTCTTCGCTCAAATGAGTTCATATTGATTTGCCTGATAATTAACTGTAACTAGTTTAATCGAAGGATTGCGAAAGGTGAACGCTAAATTTCGAAAGGAAATGTGAGCCAGCGCAGGTTGCTGGCTCGTACCATCAGGAAAGTTGAAGTAAGATTTTGCCCTGCATGGGCGCGCCATTAAGCGCTTTGACTGCTTCTGCAAAGCTTTCCGCATCGCCGCGATGGGCAATGAGAGGGGTCAGTTGAAGACGTTTTTCAGCCAACAGGCGCGCTGCGGTTTCCCATTCCTCTCCTGGCCATGGCGCGGAGTAGTTCATCCAACTGCCGAGGAGCGTGAGCTCTTTACGCAAAATTAACCCGAATGTACGCGTTGTCAGGGTGAGATCGTGATGTAACGTCCCCACCAGCGCCAGTTGCGCGCGCGGCCCGGCGATATCGATAGCCAGCGAGACGGTCTGGGGAGTTCCTGCCGTTTCGAGAACCAGTTGATCAAACTGAATGTCGGACAACGCGGTCTGGATGTCGTCGGCGGTCATTTCCCGGCTATTACAGGTATGCGTTGCGCCGAGCGCTTTCGCCAGTTCCAGTTTCTGCGGATTGATATCAATCGCCGTTACGCTTCGCGCGCCCAGTTCCCGCGCGCACTGTAAGGCCAGCAGGCCAATTGTCCCGGCCCCGACGATAATTACGTTTTTCCCCTCGCAGCCCTGCGCCAGATGAAAGGCGTGTAAGCCCACGGTAATCGGTTCGATAAACGCGCCATCTTCAATTGGCATATCAGACGGCAAGCGGAAAAGATTGGCCCGTTTGACCACCACATATTCCGCATTACCGCCTTCGCTGCGCGATCCTACAAACTGATACTGTTTGCATAAAGAAAAGTAACCGCGTTCGCATTGCGGACAGTGAAAGCAGGGAAGAAGCGGGACACAAGCGACGGCATCGCCGGGCTGCATATCCGTTACGCCTGTGCCGTAGGATTCAACGTAGCCGCTGAATTCATGACCTAACGTAATAGGATAATAATGGGCGCCCTGCGCGAAAATACGCGGGATATCCGACCCGCAAAGCCCTGAGCTAACGACCTTGACCAACACATCGTCCTCGGCTTGCAGTTGTGGTAAGGGGCGTTCTTCAACGCGCACGTCTCCCTCAGCGTGAATAACCACTGATTTCATAACATTCTCCAGGAAGGTGAGGGGAGCGATTGCTCCCCTAAAATTAAGAGGCGATTTGACTTTGCTGTAGCGCCGTGGCTTTCTCAGCCGCGACAAACTGTCGGGCGCGACGCCAGGTCAGCAGTACGCCAGCCAGATAGATAATGGCAATGACGGCGAAGCCGACGATATTCTGCCAGGTAAAAAGTTGAATCAGCAGCCAGGTGATGGGGGAACCGCCCTGATCCAGCGAGGCGACTTGTCCGCCAGCTTTTAGCGCTCCGGCATTGGCAGCCAGTTGGGTATGCAGGCCAATCGTCTGGGTGGCTATCCACAGGGTGATGCCCATGATAATGACACCTGAAATCAGCGTGCGGAACAGGTTGCCCTGGTGTACCGCAACCGCCATCGCAATAAAGAAACCGATGGTGGCGAGGTCGCCGAACGGCAGCACCTGGTTCCCCGGTACTAAGACGGCAATCAGGATGGTCAGCGGAATGAATATCAGGCTCGCGGAGACAACAGAGGTATGACCGAGCAGTAGCGCTGGATCAAGGCCTATCAGGAACTCCTGCCCGCCAAATTTGGCCTGTAGACGTTTACGCGCATGTTTCGCGATAGGCGTTAGGCCATCCATAATAGGTTTAATGACGCGTGGCATAAGCAGCATCACCGCTGCGGTTTTGACCGCCAGTTGCAGAACGGCTTTGGCGTCGTAGCCTGCCAGTACACCAATCACCAGCCCCATCACGAAGCCGACAGTCACCGGCTCGCCAAACGGTCCGAAGCGTTTCTGGACATCATCTGCGCTAAAGTGAATACGATTGAGACCCGGAATTTTCTCGATAATGGTATCAACGAGCACCGCCACGGGGCCCAGGTACGCGGATGAGCCGTGTGGGATTGCAATCCCCTCGAGGCCAAAATAGTCGCGGGTATCTTTGGCAAACCAGTCCCCCAGTTTGTAGACAAAGGCGGCATGAACCACAACGCCCAGAATCCCCAGCCAGTATGAACCGGTCGCCAGATGCAGCATGGCGCCCGTGAAGGTCATGTGCCAGATATTCCAGATATCGACATTCACCACGCGGGTCATGCGGGTCACCAGCATCAGGACGTTAACCCCGATGGCGACAGGGATCGCGACCAGCGCGATTTGTGACGCCCAGGTCATGGGCGATGAACCCGGCCAGCCGACGTCAATAACGTGGAGATTGATTTGGAAATGTTCCGCCATGGCTTTCGCCGCGGGGCCGATAGAATCCAGCATCAGGCCGATGACCAGACCAATACCCACGAAGCCGATACCAATATGCAAACCCGATTTAAAACAATCCCCAAGCTTCATTCCCAGCAGTTTAGAGAACACGATGATCACCAGAGGCAGCATCACCGTTGGGCCTAAGTCGAGGATATAACGCATTATTTCGCTAAACATACGTTACCCCATGAGAATGGACAGAATTTTTTGCTGTAATGCTTCAATGCCCACGCCGGAAACAAAAGGCATGCCGTGAACGACGGGAATATCGCCAAAGGCGCGATCGACCCTGGCAGTGGTACAGATAAGATCGGCGCCGTCCATATAGGTTTCGATTTCGGTGACCCGGCACTGCACTAAGTCGAGCTCAATATGGTTGGCATCACATAGCTCTTTAATTTCTTCCGCAGCCATCGTTGAGGTTGCAACCGCACCGCCACAGGCCACAATTACTTTACGTTTCATAGGGTATTCCTCATTATTATCAATTTATTATCAAACCTGGACGCACTGCTCAGGCTCAAGGATGGTTTCCTGAAAGCGTATCGCCAGTTCGGCATCCGGCGCGCTTAACAGGGCATCGAGGGTGCTTGGGTTCTGTAGCTCACTAAACAGGCGGCGCAGAAGTTTTAGCTGTGCCGCCGGGTTTTCAACGATTAAGGCGATGATTAACGAAACGGCAATCTCTTCGTCATCATCCGCCTGTTGAAACATGACCGGCTTATCTGGACGAATCAGATAGATAGCGGGTGATTTCGCATGAACCGCCTCGCAATGAGGGATAGCGACGGCGTGACGCTCCAGCGCAATGCCGGTAGGAAAAGACGCTTCACGTTCCACCAGCGCCTGCGGATAACTATCATGTACCACGCCTTTCGCCAGCATCTCTTTGCCAATGTGCGCCAGCGCCTGTTGGCTCGAGTCGAATGTGATTCCGGTTCGGACAAATAGTTGGCTCATAAATTCTCCATTATTCAGGCGACATCCGGCGTGCAACCGAAGCGATAAGCGCGCAGAACATCCTGAATTTTGTCAATAATCAGGTTATGCGGCGTAGGGGTGAGCACGCCCTCAGACAGGCGTTCAAACTGTACGGGCATAAACTGGCTAATTAATCCCAGCGGCAATGTGACGTTGTTCAGATTGGCGATTAACTTCTCTACGCTTTGACGAATACGCGGGTGCGGCCAGTAATAGCGAATACGGTCAGACAAACTAAAGTGGATGTCGACCATCGCCTGGCTCCAGGTTGGACGGTAGTATTTTTTCCAGTAGCCCGGTTCGTTTAGCATAACTTCATCAATGACCTCCAGTACCCGACTACGTTGTTCCGGGGAGATCAGCTCGTTTTCCATTTGCGCAAGTGCGAAAATGGCTTCGCGCAGCGCGAAAGTGAGCGCCGGGCCGACCTTCAGAATGGCGTAATGATCGCGTACCAGCGCACGGTAGGCCTGTCGCGTCTGATAATCAGTCGAATGCGCTTCATAGACCATCGGCGTTTCTTTTATCCATGCGGAGAGCGCCTGTGCCGCCTGCGGCTGATAATGAATAATCTGGGTATGATCAAATTCAACGCCCGGCTGCACCACAATGGCGATCACGCGTGACAGTGCTTCTTCCAGACCTGATTCACGAAACGCGATTTGGTGAGTTTCCAGCGTACGGGCAGCATCGACTTCGCGGGTGACATGAACGCTGCCGATGGTACTGGCTTCACCGCCAGGAACGGGCACTTCCGTGCCGATGACATAAGTCAGATGGCATTTTTGTTCTTCGTTTGCGGTCTCTTCTGCTGCTTTACAAAGCACGGCGGCACGGCGTGCAACGACCATCGGATCCAACGGTGTCGGGTCGTCAGCGCAGGACATCGACGCGTCCAGGTGAATTTTGCTAAAACCAGCGGCGACATACGCTTTTATTAACTCAACTGACTTTTCCATTGCCGCCGCTGCCGGTTCGTTCTGCCAGCAGTTAGGCCCTAAATGATCGCCGCCAAGAATCAACCGCTCACGTGGAAATCCCACTTCCTGAGCAATGCCATAAACAAAATCACGAAAATCAGCCGGTTTCATTCCGGTATAACCGCCAAACTGATTCACCTGATTGGATGTGGCTTCAATCAATACCTTGTTGTCAGTATTGAGATCGAAAAGCAGAGCTGATTCGATAACCAGGGGATGAGCAGAACAAACTGAACAGATGCCCAGATGTTCTCCTGCTTTATGACGAGCAATTATTTCTTTCACTTTTATCTCCGAGTTCTTTCGTTTTTCTTCTTCGAAAGAATTTATAGGCTTTCGTAATGTTGTTTTGTGATTTTGATCTGATAAATGAAAGTTGCGAAAGGAAATGTAAGGTAACGAAATGGTGTGTAATGTCTGTAACTTCACTTTGTCATGAAAAACCGTACCCGCCGGAGCGGGCACGGAGGAACAAATGAAGGCTAATTAAACAATCGAGATAGCCAACTGCGCTTTGGCTGCATGACTTCTGGTGGTGGGGTAACGGGAACGGTGATCATCTCGCCTGCACCAGAGGCGATAAGCTCCCCGATTTCACGTAGTGCCTGCTGTGCATCTTCGCCCTGCGCCCGGAACAACAAGCGATGCCCCTTTTTCGCGCCGAGCGACACCACTCGCATCAGGTTTTTCCCGTCCACCGGGCCGGAGGCGCTATCCAGATTTTCTACCGTAATGTGGCTTTGAAACTGTTTGATAAACTTCACCAGTACCGCACTGGGTCTGGCATGTAAACCATGCGGATTATGGATGACAAACGTTGCCTGCTCACCCTCCTGCAACTCCACGGCTGCTGGCGTATTGGTCGTCGATCCAGTCAGTAGCGCTAAAACCTGACTGGGGGATTCGGCTTTAGCCAGTGCTTGCAGAATAGCGTCATCGCTGAGCACGCGAGTCAGTTGGCGCAAAATCTCAAGATGTTCATTGGAGCGCGCGGCAATTCCGGTGACCAGATACGCGGTATTGCCGTCACCCCAGTCAACGCCGTGGCGAAAAACGATTACCTTTACACCGGTTTGTAATACCGCATCGCGAGACTCTGGCGTACCGTGTGGGATCGCGATTCCATTTCCCAGATAAGTGGAGATCTGTGCTTCGCGATCCAACATGCCGCGTAAATAGTCAGTCGTGGTATTGCCAGCCGCAGATAACTTTTCCACCACACGGTGCAGAGCGGTGACTTTATCGAGACGCTCATCGCTGATAAAAATATCGTGTTCACAGAGCTGCATTCTGACCTCCAGCCTTTGCTACAGGAGTTGTGTTGACTGAATTTTTGCGCACAGCCCACAATCTCCATAGGCCAAGCATCACCGCACCACATGCAGAGCCCGCAAGGATACATAACACCCAGGCCAGCGGCTGACTCACCAAAGGTAAAATTAAGAAGCCGCCGTGAGGAGCCGGAACCTGAATACGCAAGCTGTAGCTAAGTACTGCGGAAATGCTGGAAGCAATCATCATCATCGGGATGACACGCAAAGGATCTTTCGCTGCGAAAGGAATCGCGCCTTCAGTGATGTGTGTACAACCGAGGATATAGTTAACCATGCCTGCGGCACGTTCTTCCTCGCTAAAACCTTTTGGAAAGAAGGTGGTCGCCAGAGCAATTACCAGTGGTGGAGTAATACATGCGGCAGACACACCAGCCATAAAGTAGAAGTTGCCCTGGCCCAGTAAAAGCGTGCCGGTGACATAAGCGGCTTTGTTTACCGGGCCGCCAAAGTCAAAGGAGCACATTGCACCCACCACAATACCCAGCAATATTGGATTCGCTTCCTGTAGCGATGCCAGCCAGTTCATCATGCTATTATTGATAGCTGCGACAGGTTGCCCAAGCAGCGACATCAACACGCCAATAACCAGTACGCCAATGAGCGGCATAATAAAAATCGATTTCAGGCTTTCATACTGACGCGGTAAGCCTTCGAGTCGATTCTTTACCCATAACATCAGGTAACCGGCGGCGAATCCGGCAATTATCCCACCAAGAAATCCTGCGCCGGTAGCATTTGCCAGTAAGCCGCCGACAAATCCAGCCACCATCCCTGGTCTGCCAGAAATAGAGAATGCAATATAAGCGGTAAAGACCGGAACCATAATCGAAAAGGCTTGCTGACCGATTTTCATTAGCATTGCGGCGGTTGCATTGTATTCAGCTGAATTAGGATCAGCGGAATAAATTCCCCATAAAAACGACACCGCAATTAATATGCCTCCGGCAACTACAAAAGGTAGCATATTTGAAACACCACTCATCAGGTGCTTATAAATTTGTCGCCCCAGTGATTCTTTTTCGATAATTTCCGTGCTGGTGGTTGATTCGCCTTTACGTATTGGGGCTTCACCATTAATAACTTTGTTAATCAGCTCCGCAGGATGATGGATTGCTTCTTTTACCGGTACTTCAATAACCGGTAAACCATTAAAGCGATCAGGTAAGACATCTTTATCCGCCGCAATAATGACTCCGGTAATATCTACCAGATCAGCAGGTTGAATAGCATTTTCAACGCCACTGGCACCATTGGTTTCAACTTTTATTTCAACAGATAATTTTTTCGCGGCATTTTTTAAGGCTTCTTCAGCCATAAATGTATGCGCAATACCGGTAGGGCAGCCGGTCACTGCAATGATCTTTTTCATAAGCAGACCTTATATTGTAATTTAACCTACAGCTTTCTGACGTGGATTTGCGAAAGTAAGGTTTCTATTGCCGCAAGTTGGCCTAGTCCGGCAGAACTTGCGACATCAGCTCCTGTTGCACTGGCAAGAGATAAGGCATATTCCACTTCTCCTGTAGATAACCACTGGCTGAGAAAGGCGGCCAGTGCAGCATCGCCTGCACAGGCGGAGCTCACCAAATCAACCGTTGGCGCGCTACAAAACCAGTAATCAATCCCATTGGAGAAATACATTCCTTTAGCGCCAAGGGTTAGCAGAACATTTTGTGCACCAAGTGCATGTAAAGTGGTTAGAGTATTTTTCGCATCATTGTCGTCAGAGACAGTTAAACCGAATATTGCTTTAACCTCTTCATCATTTGGTTTAATTAATAACGGTTTGAACTCCAGTAACTGACGTAATGACGGATGACTAATATCTAAAATTACGCCGATATTTTTTTGCTGACAAATATGCATAATTTCTGCGTAAAAGCGGCTTTCAATACCTTGTGGCAGGCTGCCGCTTATCACCAGATAGTCTGCATCGGGCAGTTGCGAAATAATCGTGATAATTTGTTGTTTACATTCATCTGGAATATATGAGCCAGGGTTGACCAGTTTATATTCCTGCTTACCGTCATGAATGAAAATATTAATCCGCGTGGGTTCTTCTACCCATGCTGGTGTGACTGGCATTTTTCGGGTACGCAGGCTTTCTACAATATAATGCCCGGTGAAACCACCAAAAATGCCTAATATATGCGCAGGTATTTGAAAGTGATCCAGAACCAGCGCAACATTTACCCCTTTACCATTTGGGCAAAACTCGGTGTGGTGAGTGCGATTGACAATATTTGGCTGTAAAGGATCGCTAAATATATTCATATCAATCGCGCTATTAAGTGTTAGCGTGTAGATCACAGGCGATTCCTCACAGTTGCCCTTCACAGCCGCAAACATGAATTACTTTGCGTACCACCTCTTTCATCGCCTGTTTTGCTGGTTGCATATAGTGGCGGGGATCATTGGCTTTCGGGTTTTGTAGGAAATACTCTTTTAAGGCGTCGGAGAAGGCGATTTTCAGTTCGGTGGCAACATTGACTTTGCATACCCCAAGGCTGATGGCCTGGCGAATATCGCTTTCCGGCAAACCAGATGCCCCATGCAATACCAGAGGGATATCCACCAGAGCGCGTATTTCTGCCAGTCGCTCAAAATCAAGTTTAGGTTCAGCGGCATACATGCCGTGTGCCGTGCCGATAGCAACCGCCAGCGAATCAATGCCGGTGCGCGCCACAAACTCACGTGCTTGCTGTGGATTGGTGTAAAGGGCATCTTTGCTGTCTACCACTAAATCATCTTCGATCCCACCAAGGCGGCCCAGTTCTGCCTCCACGCTGGTGTCGTAGCGATGGCAAAAATCGACCACGCTTTTCACCAGCGCCACATTCTCTTCAAAGGGAAAGTGGGAACCATCGATCATGACTGAACGGATCCCTGCCATAACTTTGCTTTCAATATCGGCTAACGATTCATGATGATCCAGATGAATGGCCAGTGGCAGATTGTATTCACGAGCCAGATCGCCCGCGATCGCCACAATGTTACCCATTCCGGCATAGCTAAACGTGCCTGGTGTTCCGGCAACGATCAGCGGTGAGCGCATTTCTGCGGCGGTTTCTACCACCACCTGCAAGGTTTCCAGGTTATGGATGTTAAAGGCTGGCACGGCATAGCCTGCATGCTGGGCCTTCTGGAGCATATTTTTACTGGAAATAATGAACATAGTGGTCTCCGTTTATAACTTTCGAAATTAAAGTTTAAAATAAAAATAACCTTCGTTTTGAAAGTAATGTAACGATCATTGCCACACATGATTGTGATCATCAACACAAAAGCAGGATAATTTTTCTTAAATGAAAGAAAAAGTGTGGATTTAAATTTTGTTTTGTAAGTAAATGGGAGATATGAAAATTCTATAATTACTTGATTTTATTGTGATGTTTTCCATTGAGCATTCGGTGACGTGGTGCAAAATTGACATCCCCTGTCAGAAGTTTAAAAATGAAAGTTAAAGCACGGGATAACTTCCCGACGAAGCGGAAAAAAAGGGTATGTTGTGGCAAAACCATCTACCAGCCTGTTGAAAAGGCGTCTGGACATTGCCGAAATCGTCCGTAAAAACGGCGAAATAAAAGTAGACGATTTGGCTGAAATGTTATCGGTTTCAGGGGTAACGATCCGTAATGATCTCAATTACCTGGAGCAGCAAGGCTATCTGAAACGCTCCTTTGGCGGAGCGATTTACACGGCCCAACCCGTCAGAGCAGCGGTAAGCCATGAAGTGGTGCAGTCGCAGGCGTTAGAGCATAGCGTAGAGCTTGAACTGGCTAAGCAAGTTGCCCGTCTGGTCTGCGACGACGATACCGTGTTTCTGGGGGCCGGAGAGGTGTTGCGTAAAGCGCTTCCTTTCCTGGGCGATTATCGGGATCTGTGCCTTATCATCAACGATCTTAGCCATGTTGCACCGGCCCGTGATTATATCGATGGTGAAATTGTGTTGTTGGGCGGTGTACTGGGGCATAGTGGTCAGGCGTTGGGGGGCGAAATCGCCATCCAATCTTTGCAACAATTTCAACCGTCATGTTGTCTGGTGATGGTGGACCATATCAGCGAGGATGGCACGCTCAACGTGAAAAACGAAAGTGCAGCTGCTTTGCTAAGTGAATGCCTGCGCCTTAGTGGACAGAGTATTGCCGTGGTGGCGCAGCGTCCGATTCATGATGTGGCGCGTTATCCGGTAGGAAAACTGAATACGCTGAGCGCGATTATTACGCCACAGATTGTCGCCGCTGAGTACCACTCACGGTTTCTGGCCGACGGCTTAACCAACAGCTATACCAATAACGAATGTCTGACCTGGATAAACCCGACCCTGCATCAGGCAAGATGAAGGACAACGCATGAACATAACAATCGCAACATTGGGTGAATTGCTCGTCGAGTTTCTGGCAAAAAAAGAGAACCAAGGATTTTCCTCACCGGGGGAATTTTGGGGGCCGTATCCCAGTGGGGCGCCTGCCATATTTGCCGATCAGGTTGCTAAACTTGGTTTTCGTTCATTGTTGTTTAGCTGTGTTGGCAACGATGCCTTTGGCGTTATGAATATTACCCGATTGTCGCGCGATGGCGTAAATGTACAGGGAATTTCCGTACTGCCGAACGCCACAACAGGTAGTGCTTTTGTCAGCTACCGAAGCCAGGCCCAGCGAGATTTTATTTTCAACATGCCGGACAGTGCGTGCGGTTTGCTGAGTGCCGACCACCTTGATGAAACATTACTCAGGCAATATCGCCACTTTCATATTATGGGATCGTCATTATTTTCCTTTCGTTTGATCGATGCCGTACGCAAGGCGATTAGCATTGTAAAAGAAAATGGTGGCACAATTTCTTTCGATCCTAATATCCGTAAAGAGATGCTAAAGATCCGCGAAATGTCGCAGGCCTTTGAATATATTCTTGATTACACGGATTTCTTCCTGCCAAGCGATGGCGAACTGGATTATTTCGGCCTGAGCAAATCCCGCGATGAAGAGAAAATTGTCGCAAGGCTTCACAAGCGTGGAATTGCCCATGTCATCATTAAACGTGGCGCCCGTGGAGCCAGTTACTATTCAAAAGACGAACAACATCATGTGGCTGGGTATCCGGTGAAGGTGGTTGATCCTACAGGCGCTGGCGATTGCTTTGGCGCAACCTTTGTCAGCCTGTTTCTTGCGGGATATTCCGTACCCGATGCTTTAGCCCATGCTAATGCCGCAGGATCGCTGGCTATCTCTGCGCGTGGGCCGATGGAAGGCACGTCCACGCTGGTACAAATTAAAGAATTGATGAGGCAGCAGAATTAAGTAAAGGTGATTAATAGGCTGTCGTTATATTCGACATACCTCAAATTGCATGTGCTGCGACTCAAATTAGTGAGAAACGTAAGGTTGCGCCTGGCATAGAATTTCAATTTATTGAATTTGAATGGTTTTATGGTGGGTTAGATGTTTTTGCCATATCCGGTATGAACATGGCGCAGTTTATCAAACATATGAAAACATGGCCCTTAAGCCATGTTTTGCGAGGCGCTTTCCAGAATAGATCAGGTCACAGGTGCCGGGTTAAACACTGCCAGCTGGTTATGCAATCCCCATTGATCTGAGAAAGTCTTTTTCCGGCCGCTGGCGACATCGAGAATAAAGTGAAACAGCTTCCAGCCCACATCTTCGATTGTCTCTTCACCCGTGGCGATGGTGCCTGCATTGATATCCATTAAGTCATACCAGCGGTTCGCCAGCTCGGTACGCGTCGCCATTTTAATGACCGGCACCGCCATCAGCCCGTACGGCGTGCCGCGTCCGGTGGTAAAGACCTGTACGGTAATGCCGGAAGCGACCTGCTGCGTGCCGCAGACGAAATCGCTGGCGGGCGTCGCGGCGTAAATCAGGCCGCGTTTGGTGGGGCGTTGGCCCGGCGACAATACTTCGACAATGGCGCTCTTACCCGATTTAGCGATAGAGCCCAACGCTTTTTCCACGACGTTCGCCAGACCGCCTTTTTTGTTGCCAGGGGACGGGTTAGCGCTGCGATCGGTTTTCCCCATATCAAGGTAGTTATCGTACCAGGCCATTTCATCCAGCAGGCGTTTACCCACGGCTTCGTTGATGGCGCGCGGCGTCAGAAGATGAATGGCATCGCGCACTTCGGTGACCTCCGAGAACATGACGGTCGCGCCGCAGCGTACCAGCAGATCGGAAGCATAACCCACCGCCGGGTTTGCCGTGACGCCGGAAAACGCATCGCTGCCGCCACACTGCATCCCGACGACCAGCTCGGAGGCCGGGCAGGTTTCGCGCTGGCGTTGGTTCAGTTTCGTCAGATGGCGTTCGGCGACCCGTAAAATATCGTCGACCATTGATTTAAAGCCGACATGCTGCTCGTCCTGTAAACGCACAATACTGGCGCTTTCAACGGCGATGGCGGGGACATCCTCGGTGCCTTCCAGCAGTCGTTCCGGCTGCAGTTTTTCGCAACCGAGGCCAATCACCATCACTTCGCCGCCAAAATTGGGGTTGAGCGCGATATTATGAATCGTGCGAATCGGCACGACCGCCGCCGGCGCGTTGATTGCCACGCCGCAGCCGTACAGATGGTTTAGCCCTACAACGCCATCGACATTCGGGTATTTGGGCAGGAGATCGCGCTCAATCACTTTCACCACATAATCGACCACGCCCGCCACACAGTGCACGCTGGTGGTAATGCCAAGCAGATTTTTGGTGCCGACGCTGCCATCGGCGTTACGATAGCCCTCAAACGTATAGCCTTCCAGCGGCGGCAGCGGTTCCGGTACTTTGGTCGCCAGCGGTAGCGTATTCAGCGGCGGCGCTTTTGGCAGTTCAACCAGCGACTCGTCGATCCAGCTTCCGCGCGGGATGTCGCGTACCGCATAACCGATGACTTCGCCATAACGGATGATTTCGCCGTGAGCGGGGATATCCGTCAGAGCAACTTTATGGCCTTGCGGAATATGTTCAGTCAGTTCCAGGCCATCCGGAAAACGTGTTCCGGCTTTAAGACCGTGGTCATTAACAATAATTGCGACATTATCGGTTTCATGTACTTTTATATAAAACGCCGATGGCGATTCCTGGCGAATTTCGATATTGGCCATTGTTCAACATTCTCCAGCCTGGATGATAGAAATAGGATTATCTATTTTGGTTATGGTTAAATCGTTAAATCTCAATATAAGAAATAAAGTTCATGCATAATGAAATAAGAATGACAGGAGTATAAATATAAGAATGTGATCCAGATCACCGCAAATTATGAAATTTTTTATGTAGGCCGGGTAAAGCGTAAATGTGTGCATTAGCGCCCAGTATCATGGGCGTATGCTCAAAAATAAGCGTTAAATAATCCCTTTTTAATGAGCGTTTGCACAATGATTATCCGCCATAGGCTGTTTATACTGAATGGCGAATTCAGTGTATCTGACGAGTTATTTGAAAATACCATGATAATAATAAAAGACGATAAAGGTATCAGAACGGTATATTGTGCTACAGGATGTGTACCACATTAGAAATAGAATGCGGAGACCCATTCTGATTTCAGATAAGCATTTTATTGTCGTTGCTATAAGTTATGGTGGCGGCATCACATGTAGAGAATTAAAGAAATAAGCGAAGGTATAAGCGATGAATAACGCTATTTTCCCGAATAAGTTTAAAGCGGCGCTGGCGGCGCAACAGGTGCAGATTGGCTGCTGGTCTGCACTGGCAAGCCCAATCACCACCGAAGTTCTTGGTCTGGCGGGATTTGACTGGCTGGTGCTGGATGGCGAACATGCGCCGAACGATGTGACCACCTTAATTCCTCAGTTAATGGCATTGAAAGGCAGCGCCAGCGCGCCTGTGGTACGTGTGCCAACCAATGAACCGGTCATTATCAAACGGATGCTGGATATTGGGTTTTATAACTTCCTGATCCCCTTTGTTGAAACGCAAGAGGAAGCGGCTCGCGCCGTCGCCTCGACGCGTTACCCGCCGGAAGGCATTCGCGGCGTTTCCGTTTCTCACCGCGCGAATATGTTCGGTACGGTGCCTGATTACTTTGCGCAGTCGAACAAAAACATCACCATTATTGTTCAAATCGAAAGCCAGTTGGGTGTCGACAATGTTGATGCCATCGCCGCAACGGAAGGCGTTGATGGCATTTTTGTCGGCCCAAGCGATTTGGCCGCCGCGCTGGGTCATCTCGGCAATGCTTCTCACCCTGACGTGCAGCAGACGATTCAACATATTTTCGCCCGCGCTAAAGCGCACGGTAAACCTTGCGGCATTCTGGCGCCGGTAGAGGCGGATGCCCGCCGTTATCTGGAATGGGGCGCGACCTTTGTCGCCGTTGGCAGCGATTTAGGCGCATTCCGCGCCAGCACGCAGAAGCTTGCCGACACCTTTAAAAAATAATCCTGGTATGGAAAGAGAGAACGCTATGACGATGAAAGTTGGCTTTATTGGCTTAGGCATCATGGGTAAGCCCATGAGCAAAAACTTACTGAAAGCAGGGTATTCGCTGGTGGTGTCCGATCGTAATCCTGAAGCGATTGCCGACGTCATTGCCGCAGGCGCGGAAACGGCCTCTACGGCGAAGGCGATCGCTGAACAGTGTGACGTCATCATCACGATGCTGCCTAACTCTCCGCATGTGAAAGAGGTTGCGCTGGGCGAGAACGGTATCATCGAAGGCGCGAAGCCGGGAACCGTATTGATTGATATGAGTTCTATCGCGCCGCTGGCAAGCCGTGAAATCAGCGATGCGCTGAAGGCGAAGGGCGTTGAGATGTTGGATGCGCCGGTCAGCGGCGGCGAGCCGAAGGCGATTGATGGCACGCTGTCGGTGATGGTGGGGGGCGATAAAGCCATTTTCGACAAGTACTACGACCTGATGAAAGCGATGGCGGGTTCCGTGGTGCATACCGGGGATATCGGCGCAGGCAACGTCACAAAACTGGCTAACCAGGTGATCGTGGCGTTGAATATCGCCGCCATGTCTGAAGCGCTGACGCTGGCGACTAAAGCGGGCGTCAACCCGGATCTGGTCTATCAGGCGATTCGCGGCGGTCTGGCTGGCAGCACGGTACTGGATGCGAAAGCGCCGATGGTCATGGACCGAAACTTTAAACCAGGTTTCCGTATCGATCTGCACATTAAAGATCTGGCGAATGCGCTGGATACCTCCCACGGCGTTGGCGCGCAGCTCCCGCTGACCGCCGCCGTTATGGAAATGATGCAGGCGTTACGCGCGGATGGACACGGTAATGACGACCATAGCGCGCTGGCGTGCTACTACGAAAAACTGGCGAAAGTGGAAGTCACTCGCTAACGACGTTGTGCCCGGATGGCGTGTAGCGATCCGGGCCTGAATTTCAGGCTGGATAAGTGAAACGCCATCCGGCGTTGTGCAGTAACAGGCTACCACTATGAAAATCGTAATTGCCCCCGACTCCTATAAAGAAAGCCTTTCTGCCGCCGAGGTAGCGCAGGCGATAGAAAAAGGATTTCGGGAAATTTTCCCCGATGCGCAATATGTCTCTGTTCCGGTTGCCGATGGCGGCGAAGGAACGGTCGAAGCCATGATTGCCGCGACGCAGGGCGTTGAACGCACCGCATGGGTGACCGGGCCGTTGGGTGAAAAAGTGAAAGCCTGCTGGGGAATGTCCGGGGATGGTAAAACCGCGTTTATTGAAATGGCGGCGGCCAGCGGACTGGCGCTGGTTCCACCAGAAAAACGCAACCCTTTGATTACTACCTCGCGGGGAACGGGGGAGCTGATATTGCAGGCGCTGGAAAGCGGCGCAAGCAATATCATTATCGGCATTGGCGGCAGCGCGACAAATGACGGCGGCGCAGGGATGATGCAGGCGTTAGGCGCAAAACTGCGCGATGCAAACGGCGCGGATATCGGTTACGGTGGCGGAAGCCTTCATTGTCTAAGCGACATTGATATTTCAGAGCTCGATCCCCGTTTAAAACTCTGCGCGATTCGTGTCGCTTGCGATGTCTCTAATCCTCTGCTCGGCGACAACGGCGCATCACGAATTTTTGGGCCGCAGAAAGGCGCGACCGAAGAGAACATTGTTGAGCTGGACAGAAATCTTGCTCACTATGCCGACATCATAAAAAAATCGCTGAATGTCGACGTAAAGGCGGCGCCCGGCGCAGGCGCGGCAGGCGGTATGGGGGCGGCGTTAATGGCTTTTCTCGGTGCGGAATTACGCAGCGGGATCGAAATTGTCACGGCGGCACTGAACCTGGAGGAGCATATCCACGACTGTACGCTGGTGGTGACGGGAGAAGGGCGGATTGATAGCCAAAGTATTCGCGGTAAAGTGCCGATTGGCGTCGCGAATGTGGCGAAAAAATATCATAAGCCAGTGATTGGCATTGCCGGCAGCCTGACGCACGATGTAGGGATAGTGCATCATTATGGCATCGACGCTGTCTTTAGCGTACTCACGCGCATCGTGACGCTGGAGGAGGCTTTTCGGGGCGCTTTTGACAATATTTATCGGGCATCCAGAAATGTTGCTGCCGCTCTGGCGATAGGAATGCGCAGCGCAGGGTGACAAAGTCGCGCGAACCCTCTATACTGCGCGCCGAAGCTGACCAGACAGTCGCCGCTTCGTCGTCGTCCTTTCGGGGAGACGGGCGGAGGGGAGGAAAGTCCGGGCTCCATAGGGCAGGGTGCCAGGTAACGCCTGGGGGGGAAACTCACGACCAGTGCAACAGAGAGCAAACCGCCGATGGCCCACGCAAGTGGGATCAGGTAAGGGTGAAAGGGTGCGGTAAGAGCGCACCGCGCGGCTGGTAACAGTCCGTGGCACGGTAAACTCCACCCGGAGCAAGGCCAAATAGGGGTTCATAAGGTACGGCCCGTACTGAACCCGGGTAGGCTGCTTGAGCCAGTGAGCGATTGCTGGCCTAGATGAATGACTGTCCACGACAGAACCCGGCTTATCGGTCAGTTTCACCTCTTCATAAAACCCGCTTCGGCGGGTTTTTGCTTTTACAGGGCGGCAGGATGAATGACTGTCCACGACGCTATACCCAAAAGAAAGCGGCTTATCGGTCAGTTTCACTTCTTCATAAAACCCGCTTCGGCGGGTTTTTGCTTTTACAGGGCGGCAGGATGAATGACTGTCCACGACGCTATACCCAAAAGAAAGCGGCTTATCGGTCAGTTTCACTTCTTCATAAAACCCGCTTCGGCGGGTTTTTGCTTTTACAGGGCGGCAGGATGAATGACTGTCCACGACGCTATACCCAAAAGAAAGCGGCTTATCGGTCAGTTTCACCTCTTCATAAAACCCGCTTCGGCGGGTTTTTGCTTTTACAGGGCGGCAGGATGAATGACTGTCCACGACGCTATATCCAAAAGAAAGCGGCTTATCGGTCAGTTTCACCTCTTCATAAAACCCGCTTCGGCGGGTTTTTGCTTTTACCGGACGACAGGATGAATGACTGTCCACGACGCTATACCCAAAAGAAAGCGGCTTATCGGTCAGTATCATCTCTTCATAAAACCCGTCAGTGTAAGCTGGCGGGTTTTTGCTTATCAGGCCGGTGAGGGGTATAGAGGTTCCAGAAGACGCCAGCGTCACCATCCGGCAATTAATTGACAGCCGTGGTGACATAATATTATTCGTTTTTGTGATGAGAAACACAAAACGCTATGGATTGCGCTATTTTTAGTTGAAGTGAAAAGCAATCGATTTCTTTCACAAAATTACATCCTGAAAAACAGCAAGAAAGCGGTGTAAATTATTTGTTGTAAATGAAAATTAAATGTATGAAATATTTTGGTTAAAATTTTATTAAATGTTTCTTTACAAACAAATAAGGTAAAAAAATGTGACGCGTAACGGTTTTTAAGCGCATTTACCTTCGGTTTATACTTAAATTTGAGAAATTATGCTTTAAATTTAACGCTGGAATTGCCGATAAAATGTCCCGTAATTGATTGAAATATCGTCTTCATGGGATATCAAAAATAGGAGATAAAATAGGCTGGTTATCGCCATAATATATCGTTATCCCGCCCCTGTTTTTTGATTGAAATCAGGCTAAGTTACTGCTTTATTTTTATAACCTATTGAAATATCAGGTTTTCTTTATTTAATAAAAACCATGTAAAAATTGTGGTAAGTTAATTTGTGAGTGGTCGCACATAACCTTTAAGATTTAATTTGCTACACTTCCTGCCGTTCACAATGTTATTTCAGAGCGGTAGATATGAATACTCTTGTTCTCCCTAAAACACAGCATTTGGTGGTCTTTCAGGAAGTCATTAGAAGTGGTTCTATCGGTTCTGCCGCAAAATCGTTAGGGTTAACCCAACCCGCCGTCAGTAAAATCATTAGCGATGTTGAGGCCTATTTTGGCGTTGAGCTAATTGTACGCAAAAATACCGGCGTTACGTTGACCGAAGCGGGACAGGTACTGCTTTCCTGGTCTGAATCTATCACCCGCGAAATGAAAAACATGATCAACGAGATGAACAGTATGACGTGCAATACCGTTGTCGACGTCTCGTTTGGCTTTCCTTCGCTGATTGGCTTTACCTTCATGTCCGATATGATTCATAAGTTCAAAGAGGTCTTTCCAAAAGCGCAGGTATCCATGTACGAAGCCCAGCTCTCTTCATTCCTGCCGGCCCTGCGCGACGGGCGGCTGGACTTTGCTATCGGTACGCTCAGTAATGAAATGCAACTACAGGATCTGCATGTCGAGCCGCTGTTTGAATCAGAGTTTGTCCTGGTAGCCAGCAAGTCCCGAACATGCACCGGCACCATCACACTGGAATCGTTAAAAGACGAACAGTGGGTGTTGCCGCAAACGAATATGGGCTACTACAGCGAATTACTCACCACTCTACAACGAAATGGCATCAGCATCGAAAACATTGTTAAAACAGATTCCGTTGTCACAATATATAATCTTGTTCTCAATGCTGATTTCTTAACTGTTATTCCCTGCGATATGACCACGCCTTTTGGCTCTAATCAATTTATCACGATACCAATCAAAGACACGTTACCCGTCGCACGTTATGCGGCGGTATGGTCTAAAAATTATCGTATCAAAAAAGCCGCTTCAGTATTAGTAGAATTGGCTAAGCAATATTCATCATATAATGGATGCAGACGCAGGCAGTTAATAGAAATTGAATGATATGGAATAAACATATTTAGCGAAATTGACGCCACCTGTTTCTTTTGAACAGTGGGCAACGGTAACTTATTTTTAATACCCAGGTTAAGAGGTTATAATGCACATTACATACGATCTCCCGGTTGCAATTGAAGATATCCTCGAAGCGAAAAAAAGACTGGCGGGGAAGATATATAAAACGGGAATGCCTCGCTCTAACTATTTTAGTGAACGTTGCAAAGGCGAAATATTTCTCAAGTTTGAAAATATGCAGCGTACGGGTTCATTTAAAATTCGTGGCGCTTTTAACAAACTTAGCTCGTTAACGGAGGCGGAAAAACGTAAAGGCGTCGTGGCCTGTTCCGCAGGTAATCATGCACAGGGCGTTTCTCTTTCTTGCGCAATGCTGGGTATTGACGGCAAAGTCGTGATGCCGAAGGGCGCGCCAAAGTCAAAAGTGGCGGCCACCTGTGATTATTCGGCGGAAGTGGTGCTCCACGGTGACAACTTCAATGACACCATTGCTAAGGTGAGTGAAATTGTCGAAACCGAAGGCCGCATTTTTATTCCGCCTTACGACGATCCAAAAGTCATTGCCGGGCAGGGCACTATTGGTCTGGAAATTATGGAAGATCTGTACGATGTCGATAATGTCATCGTGCCTATTGGCGGCGGTGGTTTAATTGCAGGTATTGCCATTGCGATTAAATCGATTAACCCGACCATTAAAGTTATCGGCGTACAGGCCGAAAATGTTCACGGTATGGCGGCGTCTTATTACGCTGGCGAAATAACCACGCACCGAACGACCGGCACCCTGGCGGATGGTTGTGATGTCTCCCGCCCGGGTAATTTAACCTATGAAATTGTTCGTGAATTAGTCGATGACATTGTTCTGGTTAGCGAAGATGAAATTCGTAACAGCATGATCGCTTTAATTCAGCGCAATAAGGTTATTACTGAAGGCGCTGGCGCTCTGGCCTGCGCCGCACTATTAAGCGGGAAATTAGATAGCCATATTCAGAACAGAAAAACGGTCAGTATTATTTCTGGCGGCAATATCGATCTTTCTCGTGTATCACAAATTACGGGTTTAGTTGACGCTTAATCTTTTCGTGAGGATAGGATATGAGTACTACTGATAGCATTGTATCCAGCCAGGCAAAACAGTCGTCATGGCGTAAATCGGACACGACGTGGACGCTGGGTTTATTTGGTACCGCCATTGGCGCCGGGGTGCTGTTTTTCCCTATCCGCGCCGGGTTTGGCGGGCTTATCCCCATTCTGCTGATGCTGGTTTTAGCTTACCCCATTGCGTTCTATTGTCACCGGGCGCTGGCGCGTCTGTGTTTATCCGGATCTAATCCGTCCGGCAATATTACGGAAACGGTCGAAGAGCACTTTGGTAAAACGGGCGGGGTAGTTATCACGTTCCTTTACTTCTTTGCGATTTGTCCGCTGCTGTGGATTTATGGCGTCACCATCACTAACACGTTCATGACGTTTTGGGAAAACCAGTTGCAGATGCCAGCGTTGAATCGCGGTTTCGTGGCGCTGTTCTTGCTGCTGCTGATGGCCTTTGTGATCTGGTTTGGTAAAGATCTGATGGTTAAGGTGATGAGTTACCTGGTATGGCCGTTTATCGCCAGCCTGGTGCTAATCTCATTATCGCTGATTCCTTACTGGAACTCGGCGGTTATCGATCAGGTTGATCTCAGTAATATCGCGCTGACCGGGCACGATGGCATACTGGTTACGGTGTGGCTGGGCATCTCTATCATGGTGTTCTCCTTTAACTTTTCGCCCATCGTCTCTTCCTTCGTGGTGTCTAAGCGGGAAGAGTATGAGAAAGAGTTTGGCCGCGAATTTACCGAGCGTAAATGTTCACAGATCATCTCGCGCGCCAGTATGCTGATGGTCGCCGTGGTGATGTTCTTCGCCTTTAGCTGCCTGTTTACGCTCTCTCCACAGAACATGGCGGATGCGAAAGCGCAGAACATTCCGGTACTTTCCTACCTGGCCAACCATTTCGCCTCTTTGTCGGGGACAAAATCTACTTTTGCAACGGTGCTGGAGTATGGCGCGTCTATCATCGCGCTGGTTGCTATTTTCAAATCTTTCTTCGGTCACTACCTGGGGACGCTGGAAGGGCTGAACGGCCTGGTGCTGAAATTCGGTTATAAAGGCGATAAAACCAAAGTCTCTATGGGCAAGCTTAACACCATCAGCATGATCTTCATTATGGGGTCTACCTGGGTCGTAGCTTACGCAAACCCGAACATTCTGGACCTGATTGAAGCGATGGGCGCGCCGATTATCGCCTCGCTGTTATGCCTGCTGCCGATGTACGCCATTCGTAAAGCGCCGTCGCTGGCGAAGTACCGTGGTCGTCTGGATAACGTGTTCGTCACCCTGATTGGTCTGCTGACCATCCTGAATATTGTCTACAAATTGTTCTAATCCTCACGTTTAGCCTGCGTTCCGCCCCAGGGCGTGGACGCAGGCTGACATCGACGGAGGCACTACATGAATGAATTTCCGGTCGTTCTGGTCATTAATTGCGGATCATCTTCTATCAAATTCTCTGTACTGGATGTCGCTACCTGTGATGTTTTAATGGCGGGAATAGCAGATGGGATGAATACTGAAAACGCCTTTTTATCTATTAATGGCGATAAGCCGATAAACCTCGCGCACTCTAATTATGAGGACGCGTTAAAAGCCATTGCCTTTGAGCTGGAAAAACGTGATTTAACGGATAGCGTGGCATTAATTGGTCACCGTATCGCGCACGGTGGAGAGCTATTTACGCAGTCCGTCATTATTACCGATGAGATTATCGATAATATTCGTCGGGTATCACCTTTAGCGCCGCTGCATAATTACGCTAATTTAAGCGGCATTGACGCGGCGCGGCACCTTTTCCCGGCCGTGCGTCAGGTGGCGGTATTTGATACCAGTTTCCACCAGACGCTGGCGCCGGAAGCCTATTTGTACGGATTGCCGTGGGAATATTTTTCCAGCCTGGGTGTGCGTCGCTACGGCTTTCACGGTACGTCGCATCGCTATGTTTCGCGGCGCGCGTATGAACTGCTTGACCTCGATGAAAAAAACTCGGGTCTGATTGTCGCGCATCTGGGCAATGGGGCGTCTATCTGCGCGGTACGCAATGGTCAGAGCGTGGATACCTCAATGGGGATGACGCCGCTTGAGGGGCTGATGATGGGCACTCGCAGTGGCGACGTTGATTTCGGCGCGATGGCGTGGATAGCCAAAGAAACCGGGCAGACGTTGAGCGATCTGGAGCGAGTGGTGAATAAAGAGTCCGGTTTGCTCGGCATCTCCGGGTTGTCATCCGACCTTAGAGTCCTGGAAAAAGCCTGGCACGAAGGACATGAGCGCGCCCGGTTAGCGATAAAAACATTTGTCCACCGTATCGCCCGTCATATTGCCGGACACGCGGCATCGTTACATCGGCTGGATGGCATTATTTTTACCGGCGGTATTGGTGAAAATTCAGTATTAATTCGCCAGTTGGTCATTGAACATTTGGGCGTACTGGGGCTTACGTTAGACGTTGAAATGAATAAGCAGCCGAATTCTCACGGCGAGCGCATTATTTCCGCTAACCCTTCTCAGGTTATTTGCGCTGTTATTCCCACGAATGAAGAGAAAATGATTGCCCTTGATGCCATTCATTTAGGCAACGTGAAAGCACCAGTAGAATTTGCATAACTTAACGGCTGTTCTGTAGAGAGATTATTTTTCATGAAGGTAAATATCGATACCAGCGATATGCTGTATGCCGAAGCATGGCGTGATTTTAAAGGTACGGACTGGAAAGAAGAAATTAATGTCCGTGATTTTATTCAGCATAACTATACGCCCTATGAGGGGGATGAATCTTTTCTCGCCGACGCGACGCCAGCGACCACGGCGTTGTGGGAAAAGGTGATGGCGGGAATACGTATCGAGAATGCGACCCATGCGCCGGTGGATTTCGATACCAATATCGCGACGACGATTACCGCGCACGATGCGGGATATATTGAAAAAGAGCTGGAAAAAATCGTCGGTTTACAAACGGATAAGCCGCTTAAACGCGCTTTGCATCCGTTTGGCGGCGTTAACATGATCAAAAGTTCATTCCACGCCTATGGTCGCGAAATGGACGCCGATTTTGAATATACCTTTACCGACCTGCGGAAAACCCATAATCAGGGCGTATTCGATGTTTACTCGCCGGATATGCTGCGCTGCCGTAAATCCGGCGTATTAACCGGTTTGCCGGATGGTTATGGTCGCGGGCGCATTATTGGCGATTATCGTCGCGTCGCGCTGTATGGCATCCGTTATCTGGTACGCGAACGCGAGCTGCAATTCGCCGACCTGCAGTCGAATCTGGAGCAGGGACAGAATCTTGAGGCGACGATTCGCCTGCGTGAGGAGTTGGCGGAGCACCGTCGCGCGCTGCTGCAAATGCAGGAGATGGCGGCGAAATACGGCTATGATATCTCCCGCCCGGCGCGGAACGCGCAGGAAGCGGTACAGTGGCTCTACTTCGCTTATCTGGCGGCGGTAAAATCGCAAAATGGCGGTGCAATGTCGCTGGGAAGAACCGCCTCGTTCCTTGATATCTACATTGAGCGCGATTTCAACGCGGGCCTTCTGACAGAGCAGCAGGCGCAGGAACTGATCGACCATTTCATCATGAAGATCCGCATGGTGCGCTTCCTGCGCACGCCGGAATTTGATTCACTCTTTTCCGGCGATCCGATCTGGGCCACCGAAGTTATTGGCGGGATGGGGCTCGATGGCCGCACGCTGGTGACGAAGAACTCTTTCCGTTATCTGCATACCCTGCACACGATGGGGCCAGCGCCGGAGCCGAACCTGACCATACTGTGGTCAGAAGCGTTGCCGGTGGCATTCAAGAAATATGCTGCGCAGGTCTCCATCGTGACCTCATCTTTGCAGTATGAAAACGACGATTTAATGCGTACCGACTTTAACAGCGACGATTACGCCATCGCTTGTTGCGTCAGCCCGATGGTCATCGGTAAGCAGATGCAGTTCTTCGGCGCGCGCGCCAACCTTGCCAAAACGTTGCTGTACGCTATCAATGGCGGCGTTGATGAGAAACTGAAAATCCAGGTTGGGCCGAAAACCGCGCCATTAATGGATGAGGTGCTGGATTACGACGCGGTAATGGAGAGCCTCGACCACTTTATGGACTGGCTGGCGGTGCAGTACATTAGCGCGCTGAACATCATTCACTACATGCACGATAAGTACAGCTATGAAGCTTCGCTGATGGCACTGCACGACCGTGATGTGTATCGGACGATGGCGTGCGGCATCGCCGGACTGTCGGTGGCGGCGGATTCCCTGTCCGCCATCAGGTACGCTCAGGTGAAGCCGATCCGCGACGAAAACGGCCTTGCCATCGACTTTGCTATTGAAGGCGAGTATCCGCAGTACGGCAACAACGATGAGCGCGTGGACAGCATCGCCTGCGACCTGGTGAAACGCTTTATGCAAAAAATTAGCGTGTTGCCAACGTATCGCAATGCGGTGCCGACGCAGTCCATTTTGACCATCACCTCGAACGTCGTGTACGGGCAGAAGACCGGCAATACGCCGGATGGACGCCGCGCCGGAACGCCGTTCGCGCCGGGGGCGAACCCGATGCACGGTCGTGACCGCAAAGGGGCGGTGGCCTCGCTGACGTCGGTGGCGAAACTGCCGTTTACCTACGCCAAAGACGGTATTTCGTACACCTTCTCGATTGTGCCTGCGGCGCTCGGGAAAGAAGATGCGGTGCGGAAAACCAATCTTGTCGGCCTGCTGGACGGTTATTTCCATCATGAAGCACAGGTAGAAGGCGGGCAGCATCTGAACGTCAATGTCATGAACCGTGAAATGTTGCTGGATGCGATTGAACATCCGGAAAACTACCCGAACCTGACGATCCGCGTTTCCGGCTATGCCGTGCGCTTCAATGCGCTGACTCGTGAGCAGCAACAGGACGTTATTTCGCGCACCTTTACTCAGGCGATGTAACGTGAACGGGGCGATCGTGTGGATCGCCCCGCGACGGATCTTCACTGAACGGTAATCTTAGGGGGAGATATGATTAGCGCATTTGATATTTTTAAGATTGGCATTGGACCTTCAAGCTCCCATACCGTAGGGCCAATGAATGCAGGAAAATGTTTTATCGATCGGCTGATCGACAGCGGCGACCTGCCGCGAACGACGCGCATCACGGTTGATCTTTACGGATCGCTATCGCTGACGGGCAAAGGCCACGCGACCGATACCGCCGTCATTATGGGCCTGGCGGGCAATACGCCGCAGGATGTCAATATTGATAGCATTCCGGCGTTTATCCAGGAGGTTGCCCGCAGCAGCCGTTTATCGGTGGCGGGTGGCGCGCATGTGGTGGATTTTCCCGTCGCCGATAGTATTCTCTTTCACGCTGAAACCCTGGCGCGCCATGAAAACGGTATGCGAATTACCGCCTGGCACGGGCAAACGCCGCTTTTACACAAAACGTATTACTCTATTGGCGGCGGCTTTATTGTCGAAGAGGAGCGTTTTGGTCAGTCGCACGACGTAGAAAAATCGGTGCCGTATGATTTTCATTCCGCCAGCGAACTGTTGACGCTGTGTGAAAGACAGGGGCTCTCGGTTTCCGGCCTGATGATGCAAAATGAACTGGCGTTGCGGAGCAAAGAGCAGATTGACGCTGGCTTTGCCCGCATCTGGCAGGTGATGGCGACCGGAATTGAACGTGGCATGAATACTGAGGGCGTGCTGCCGGGGCCGCTGAACGTTCCACGCCGCGCGGTAGCGTTACGGCGTCTGCTGGTCTCCAGCGATAATCTCTCCCGCGATCCGATGAACGTCATCGACTGGATTAACATGTTCGCCCTGGCCGTGAGTGAAGAGAACGCGGCGGGCGGGCGAGTGGTCACCGCGCCGACCAACGGCGCGTGCGGCATTATTCCCGCGGTGCTGGCCTATTACGACAAATTCCGTCGTCCGGTCAATGCCAACTCTATCGCCCGTTATCTGTTGTCGGCGGGGGCAATTGGCATGCTGTACAAGATGAACGCCTCGATATCCGGCGCGGAAGTGGGGTGTCAGGGCGAGGTTGGCGTCGCGTGTTCGATGGCGGCGGCAGGGCTGACAGAACTGCTGGGCGGTAGCCCGGCGCAGGTCTGTATTGCGGCGGAAATTGCGATGGAGCATAACCTTGGCCTCACCTGTGACCCGGTGGCGGGTCAGGTACAAATCCCTTGTATTGAACGTAATGCGATTAACGCCGTTAAAGCGGTAAATGCGGCGCGAATGGCGCTACGCCGTACCTCTGAACCGCGGGTTTCGCTCGATAAAGTAATCGAAACCATGTACGAAACGGGTAAAGACATGAACGACAAATATCGCGAGACGTCGCGCGGCGGTCTGGCGATTAAAGTCGTTTGTGGATAGGCCCGACAGGCGCAGAGTGAGCAGGCTATGGGATAACGTAGAAGACAGAAGTTGAGAAAAGGGCGCACCAACGTGCGCCCTTTTTTGTTGTGATATGCGTCAAATAGAGAAAATAACAACATTAAACCAATAGTAAATAGAAAAGAATTCTTAACCCACAAGAAATGCAGGTGTTTTATTGGTAAGTTTTTCTCTTATCGTGCGCGTATGATTTTCTTATTACAAGAAAGTACCTGCACCTCACGTTCTGCATATCGCCTTGCTGCGGCACGAAAAATAAAAAAAACCTCTACCTACACATTGAGCGAGAATTCTATGGAATCGGCTAGTAATACCAGCGTAATCCTCGACGCATCAGCCCCGGCGCGTCGGGCAGGGATGACAGAAAGCGAATGGCGTGAAGCCATCAAATTTGATAGTACCGACACCGGTTGGGTCATTATGAGTATCGGGATGGCGATCGGCGCAGGGATCGTTTTTCTTCCTGTCCAGGTCGGCCTGATGGGACTTTGGGTCTTTTTACTCTCTTCTATTATTGGCTATCCGGCCATGTACCTGTTCCAGCGGCTGTTTATTAATACGCTGGCGGAATCCCCGGAATGTAAAGACTACCCCAGCGTGATCAGCGGCTATCTGGGCAAAAACTGGGGTATTTTATTAGGCGCGCTGTACTTTGTGATGCTCGTCATCTGGATGTTCGTCTATTCTACGGCGATTACTAACGACAGCGCCTCTTATCTGCATACTTTCGGCGTAACGGAAGGATTACTTTCCGATAGTCCATTTTATGGTCTGGTGCTGATCTGCATCCTGGTGGCGATTTCCTCACGCGGTGAAAAATTACTGTTCAAAATTTCCACCGGCATGGTGCTGACCAAGCTACTGGTAGTGGCGGCGCTGGGCGTCTCTATGGTGGGTATGTGGCATCTGTATAACATTGGCGCGCTGCCGCCGATGGCCCTGCTGATTAAAAACGCCATTATTACCCTGCCATTTACGCTGACCTCGATTTTATTTATCCAGACGTTAAGCCCAATGGTGATCTCTTACCGTTCACGCGAAAAATCTATTGAGGTCGCACGTCATAAAGCGCTGCGCGCCATGAATATCGCGTTTGGCGTCCTGTTCGTTACCGTCTTTTTCTATGCGGTTTCCTTTACCCTGGCGATGGGGCATGACGAAGCGGTGAAAGCCTATGAGCAGAATATTTCCGCCCTGGCGATCGCCGCGCAGTTTATTAGCGGCGATGGCGCAGGCTGGGTCAAAGTGGTTAGCGTAATTCTGAACATCTTTGCCGTCATGACCGCCTTCTTTGGCGTTTACTTAGGATTCCGCGAAGCGACGCAAGGCATTGTGATGAATATCCTGCGCCGCAAAATGCCCGCCGAGAAGATTAAGGAAAATCTGGTACAGCGCGGCATTATGATTTTCGCTATTTTGCTGGCCTGGAGCGCCATTGTGCTCAATGCGCCGGTACTGAGCTTCACCTCTATTTGTAGCCCTATCTTCGGTATGGTGGGCTGTTTAATTCCGGCATGGTTGGTCTACAAGGTTCCCGCATTGCACAAATATAAAGGCGCTTCGTTGTACCTGATTATTATTACCGGTCTGCTGCTATGCGTTTCTCCGTTCCTGGCATTCTCTTGATATACCTGAGATTAAGGTTGTTGTTATGTTTGAATCTAAAATAAATCCATTGTGGCAAAGTTTTATCCTGGCCGTACAGGAAGAAGTAAAACCGGCGCTGGGGTGTACTGAGCCAATTTCACTGGCGCTGGCGGCAGCGGCGGCGGCGGCTGAACTTGACGGCACAGTTGAACGCATTGACGCGTGGGTTTCGCCTAATCTGATGAAAAATGGTATGGGCGTTACCGTTCCAGGAACGGGAATGGTAGGGCTACCGATCGCCGCGGCGTTGGGCGCGTTGGGCGGTGATGCGAAAGCCGGGTTGGAGGTGTTAAAAGACGCTTCCGCTAAAGCCGTTGCCGATGCAAAAGCGATGCTGGCCGCTGGACATGTCGCGGTGATGTTGCAGGAGCCATGTAACGATATCCTGTTTTCACGGGCGAAAGTGTATAGCGGCGATAGCTGGGCATGTGTCACGATCGTCGGCGATCATACAAACATTGTGCGGATAGAAACCAACAAGGGTGTGGTATTTACCCAGGCCGATAATGCGCAGGAAGAAGAAAAAAACTCGCCACTGGGAGTGCTGTCTCATACCTCGCTGGAAGAGATCCTGGCGTTTGTGAATGCGGTGCCCTTTGACGCTATCCGCTTTATTCTCGATGCGGCCAGGCTAAACGGCGCGTTGTCGCAGGAGGGACTGCGTGGTTCCTGGGGGCTGCATATTGGTTCGACGCTGGCCAAACAGTGCGATCGCGGTCTGCTGGCGAAAGATCTCTCCACGGCGATTTTGATCCGTACCAGCGCGGCGTCAGACGCCAGAATGGGCGGCGCCACGTTGCCCGCGATGAGCAACTCCGGCTCCGGCAACCAGGGGATTACCGCCACGGTGCCAGTCATGGTGGTTGCTGAACATGTCGGCGCCGATGACGAGCGTCTGGCGCGCGCGCTAATGTTATCGCATTTGAGCGCTATCTATATTCACCATCAGCTTCCGCGTTTGTCGGCGCTGTGCGCGGCAACTACGGCGGCGATGGGCGCGGCGGCGGGTATGGCGTGGCTGATAGATGGTCGTTACGACACTATCGCAATGGCTATCAGCAGTATGATTGGTGATGTCAGCGGGATGATTTGCGATGGCGCGTCGAATAGCTGCGCGATGAAAGTCTCTACCAGCGCGTCGGCGGCGTGGAAAGCCGTACTGATGGCGTTGGATGATACGGCGGTGACCGGAAACGAAGGGATTGTGGCGCACAATGTCGAACAATCTATTGCGAATTTGTGTTCGCTGGCGTGTCGCTCAATGCAGCAGACAGACAAGCAGATCATCGAGATTATGGCCAGTAAAGCGCATTAATAATAACGCCCCGGCATGACGTCGGGGCAGCGTGTTGCCCGATGGCGCTGCGCTTATCGGGTCTACCTGTTATCAGCCGGAGCGGGCGCTTGCGCCGCCATCCGGCATGATTTCAGGCTGCGGCCTCTTCTTCTGCCAGCCGGGCTTCGGCGTCCGCCACGATGGCTTCCAGTTCGGTTAGCATCTCTTCATAGCCCAGCGGCACAGTGGCGCTCATCGTCTCCTGTACGGCAGGTTTTACCACGGGCTGACGTTTCTTCGCCGATTTTTTGCTCATCTTGCGACTCCTTTTCTGGCTGGCTACACCGGTAAATCTACCAGTAATGCGCGCAGCGGCGTATCGGCAACCAGCGTAATGTTAGGTTCATCACGAATAAATGCGCCATCTCCGCAGGTTAACGCCTCGCGTTCTTCGTTGTGCGTCATCGCGTGGAACGTACCGTGAATCGACTGCAAATAGGCGCGCGGCCCGTGAAGCTGGAAGTTAAGCGATTCGCCTTTCTCCAGCGTAATATGATGTACCCAGACCTGTTGGCGCAGTTGTAAGCTGTTTTGCTCACCGTCGGGCGAGGCAAGAAGCTGTTGTTGCGCCGTCGAGAGTGGGATTTTTTGTACCAGCGCGTTTTCCCGTTCAGGACAGGCGTCAAGCCACAGTTGCATTCGGGTTAACGGCTTAACTTTGCTGAGATTATGTTCGCTGTAGCTAATGCCCGGCTGCGCGGCGAGCAGCAACGCTTCGCCCGCTTTAGCCTGTACATGGTTGCCGTCGCTGTCGCGGTATTCCGCTTCGCCGTCCAGAATCAGGTTTAAAATATCCACCTTTGGATAAGTTCGAGGCTGAAAAGAGGCGCCCGGCGCCAGCACTTCCTGGTTCAGTACGCGCAACGATGCGTAGCCCAGCAGTGTAGGGTCGAAATAGTGTCCAAAGGAGAAGGTATAGCGGGCCTGTAGCCATCCGTAGTCTGCCTGTCCACATTGTTTGGCGGTTCGGGTCGTAATCATCGTTATTAACCTCTCTTTACTTCCTTTTATGTTAAGGGGCTGGACGCTGCATTGTTAGCCAGATATTCTGCCCGGTATGTTCAAATTTCCTGAATGAGAACGTTATGGCTAAAGAGAGAGCGCTGACGCTTGAAGCATTGCGTGTGATGGACGCCATTGACCGCCGGGGCAGTTTTGCCGCAGCGGCTGATGAGTTGGGGCGGGTGCCCTCCGCGCTGAGTTACACCATGCAGAAGCTGGAAGAAGAGTTGGACGTTGTACTGTTCGATCGCTCCGGCCATCGTACAAAATTCACCAACGTCGGACGTATGCTGCTGGAACGCGGGCGGGTATTGCTGGAAGCGGCAGACAAGTTAACGACGGATGCTGAAGCGTTGGCCCGCGGTTGGGAAACGCATCTGACGCTGGTCACTGAAGCTCTGGTACCGACGCCTGCTTTTTTTCCGCTGATCGACCGGCTGGCCGCTAAAGCCAATACGCAGCTTTCATTGATTACCGAAGTACTGGCTGGCGCATGGGAGCGGCTTGAGCAGGGACGGGCGGATATCGTTATCGCCCCGGATATGCATTTTCGATCGTCGTCGGAAATTAACTCCCGTAAGTTGTATACGTTAATGAATGTGTATGTCGCCGCGCCTGACCACCCTATTCATCAGGAGCCGGAGCCGCTTTCGGAAGTGACGCGGGTTAAATACCGCGGCGTAGCGGTAGCGGATACCGCGCGCGAGCGGCCGGTATTAACGGTGCAACTGCTGGATAAGCAGCCACGTCTGACGGTAAGCACGATTGAAGATAAACGTCAGGCGCTGCTGGCCGGGCTTGGCGTCGCGACCATGCCATATTCGATGGTGGAACAGGATATTGCCGAAGGGCGGCTACGCGTGGTCAGCCCGGAATCGACCAGCGAAATTGATATTATTATGGCCTGGCGGCGCGACAGTATGGGGGAGGCAAAAGCCTGGTGCCTGCGGGAAATACCTAAGCTATTCGCCGGAAAATAAATAGCGCGCGGCGCTTTAAAAGCGGCGCCGCGCCGCCATCAGGAAAAACGTTTCGGATCGGGGCCGAAGCGGTTGTCGCCCGGCGTACCATTCTGGCAGTTGAACGCGATGATGATAAGCCAGCCGATAATGGGGATAAGTAGCAACAGTAGCCACCATGCGGAGCGGTCAGTGTCATGCAGACGACGGAACTGCACGGCCCACCACGGTAAAAAGATCAGAACGCCGTAAATGGTGGTCAGAACGCCTTCACCCCCGGCGCGTTGCCAGCCAAGCATGGCGTCCAGCAGGCCCAACACAAAGGTAAAGATGATATTGACCAGAATAAACATCCAGTACTCTTTGCGTCGCGCGCGGCCGCCAAATCCCAGATAATTTTTTAAAACCTTTAAATACCAATCCATTTTCGCCTCAATAATGGTTCAATCACTTGTTTTTAAAGTAATCAAACTAAGAATAGCCGCGAATGAAATGCTGGTAAATATTTGTGGTATTTATTAATAAGGCGTCCCGGAGGACGCCTGAAATTAGCCAAAGCGCACGTCGCGCCCGTGAGGTTCGAGCAGATCCTGCCACGGTCCGATAGAAATGATACCTGTGGGGTTAATCGTTTTATGGCTACGGAAATAGTGGTGACGAATATGGTCCATATTAACGGTTTCAGCAATGCCCGGTATTTGATAGATATCGCGCAGGAAACCGTACAGATTCAGGTAGTCGCTGATTCGGTATTTGTCGCATTTGAAATGAGTCACGTAAACCGGATCAAAGCGTACCAGGGTCGTCCATAAGCGGATATCCGCCTCGGTCAACTGGTCGCCCGTCAGATAGCGGTGCTGTCCGAGAATCTGTTCCAGGCGCGCCAGCGCAGTAAATACCTTGTCTACCGCTTCATCATACGCTTGCTGGCTGGTGGCGAAGCCTGCTTTATAAACGCCGTTATTAACGTTGTCATAAATCCAGCCGTTTAACTCGTCAATTTTGCTTTGCAGCGCGGGGGGATAGTAATCCCCGGCTTTAGCGCCCAGCCCATCGAAGGCGGAGTTAAACATACGAATGATTTCGGCGGACTCGTTGCTGACGATAGTATGATTTTTTTTATCCCATAAGACCGGTACGGTGACGCGGCCGCTGTAGTGTGGATCGGCGTGCAGATACAACTGGTAGAGAAATTCATGCTGATAGAGGGTATCGCCGGTGGCCGCCGGAAAAGTATCATCAAACGTCCAGCCGTTTTCCAGCATCAATGGATTCACGACGGAAACCGGAATAAACGGCTCCAGACCTTTCAGTTTACGGAAAATGAGCGTGCGATGCGCCCAGGGGCAGGCAAGGGAAACGTACAGATGGTAACGATCTTTTTCTGCGGCGAATCCGCCTTCGCCGGAAGGTCCGGGCGCGCCGTCAGCGGTAAGCCAGTTGCGGAAAGCCGACGCTGAACGCTGAAATTTCCCCCCGGAAGATTTGGTGTCATACCAGGTGTCGTGCCAGACGCCATCGATCAGTTGTCCCATGTCTCTCTCCTTCAGATGACAAAAGCGAGGCGCTATTCCCTCGCTTTTTTAATTGAGTATAGATTGCTTACCACTTTTTATTCAGCAGACGGTCAAGGCTGAACGCGCCAGGCCCGGTTAACGCCAGTAATAAGAATCCGCCGGCAATGGTCAGGTTTTTCATAAACATCAGCGAGTTTACACCTTCTGCAAAATTGCTATGGAAGATCAATGCCGTCAGCAACGTAAAACCAGCGGTGAAAAGCGCAGTGGTGCGGGTGAGGAACCCCAGCAGAATCGCCAGACCGCCGCCGAACTCAAGCAGTATGGTGAGCGGCAGCAGGAATCCTGGTACGCCCATCGCTTCCATATACTGTTGTGTGCCCGCATAACCGCTAATTTTTCCCCATCCTGCGGTAATAAACAGGACTGGCATTAAAATACGTGCTATCAGTACACCAACATCTTCTAATTTTTTCATTTTATTCTCCAGGAGGCCGATTCGGCTGCTGCTGCTATTTTCATGAGCAATGGCGCGGTTTAGCGCGTCATTGTTATCGCTGGAGAGAATCATAAACGTGGCGTACAGGAATTGTTAGCAAGGAAAATTGCCAAATTTTTTCAAAAAATTTGAGTGATTGATAAAGAGACGATATGCATAAAAGTATCGCGCCACCAGGTGATAACCTGATGGCGCGATGCTATAAAAGAAAAGATATTAACCGCGGAGCTGTTGTTGACGGAGGGTGGTTTTTACCAGGCGCCAGGCGCTCCAGATACCCAGGCCGCGTTTCGCCCAGCGTACCAACATATTAGGATGACGGATGGTCCAGATGGCCATTACGCTGCTACCGACCAGCGCCCAGGAGCGCAGGCTTAACACCGTATTCCAGCCGCGATCGTACGCGCCGGTGGTCTCCAGCCAGTCGCGACGGCTGCCGGACAGATCCAGCCGTTGCTGCTGGATCTGACTGAGAAGCAGCGCTTTACGTTTTTCGCGTTCGCCTTTGCTGCTCACGACTGATCGTCCTCCAGAATTTGCCGATCGTTAGCCAGTTCGTGCCGCGTATGGCGCAATAGCGTGGACTGACGCGCTTTGCGCAAAGTCCAGATGCCGCCGATTAGCGCAAGCACTAACAGCACAACTGTGGTAGCGATCATCGCGTTCAAACGGTACTGAGGATCGATAGCCCAGATGACCAGAACCATCAGGCTCATTAAGCCAAACGCCGCGAAGAGCATGGTAAGACCTACCATCAGCAAAAGCTGAAAGAGGTTCGCTTTCTCTTCTTCCAGTTCTACTACCGCCAGTCGCAGCCGGGTTTCCACCATCTCAACGATAATGGTGACAATCCGCTGCCCGATACCCAGTACGCTTTTGCCTGGTCCTTGTGCCTGTCGAGAGTCCGCCATAATTAACGACGCGTCAGCAGTACGCCCAACACCAGACCGACAGCGGCGCCAATGCCTACGCCTGTCCAGGGATTTTCGCGCACATAATCATCGGCGCGGGCGGCGGCGACGCGAGTCTGTTTGGCAATCACATCACCCGTTTCGCCCAGGCGGTAACGGCTCTCTTTCAGCGCGCGCTCGGCTTTGCTACGAATCTTACTCAACTCTTCTTTCGACTTTTCGCCCGAAGAGCTCAGCACTTCTTCAAGCGTATCGGTCAGGGATTTCAACTCAGCGCGCAGATGTTCCGTAGTGTTATCTTTCGACATAGTTTTCTCCAGGTGAGTGAGTATTTACATTCGGCGTTAATTTAGTAGTCTCTGGCCTCAAGTTTTTTTAGCTCATCCTGAGCCTCGGCCAGCTTACGTTCACGTTTGTCTATTTTATCCGCATCGCCTTTTGCTTTTGCCTCGGCTAAATCACGTTGGCGTTCGGCTACCTCTTCTTTTTGCTCAGCGATCTTTTTCTGATGCTCGGCGCGCAGCTTGCTGTCAGTACAATTGGCGCGTACTTCGCTGAGCGCCTTGTTCAGACCCTCAATACGGCGCTGATTGTTGTGCTTTTCAGCGTAGCTAATTTCCTTTTGTATATCCTGCTCTTTTTCCTGACAAAGCGAATTAGCGTAGCTACCGGCGCTAAGTGTAAAAAGCGTGATAGCCAAAGCGATGCGGTATTTCATTCCTGAACTTTCCCTTATGTTCGGACCCGTTGTCCGGGGCGGTGATCCCGATAATAACGCGGTGGGTTAAACACCGCTTTATTAATCATAGTCATTAAACAATGAAATCACCAAAGTGAGTGATATGATTCGGATTCCTGGAGATTAGCCAAAGCGGTGTGAGCTTTCCCGTAAGCGGGACAGCCACTGTACCGTTTCGTTGTCATCGTCCTGCTGAGCGACGACATAACCGTGTGGTAACGTTTGATCAAGCACTGTTTTTGCTGCGGCGCTTTGCGCAGGGGAATCGAAGGTAATGAGCAACATGTCATTTTTAGGCGTAATGCTTTTAAAATGAATGCCGTTCGCATCCAGATGATGCAGAACTGAGAAGCCGTCTGGCATACTGGCGCCCTGGTTAACCGCGCGAATGGCCAGCGTCGACTCTTGCTGACGCAGCGTTGACCACGTCATCATGAGTATGGTCAGCATCAGTAGAAAAGCGCTGATCCAAATGAGTTGTCGGGCAGTTATGCGTGGTTTAAGCATAAGTTATCCCCGGCTCCCATACTTCTTTTTCCACAGCATGACCAGTGAACCCGCCAGGCCAAAAAAGAGCAGCACCACGGGCAGCAGCATCAGGCATGACATTAACTGATCTTCATACTTCATAAAGACGGGCGTTTTGCCCAGCAGATAGCCCAGCGACGTCAGGATAAGCACCCACAACAAGCCGCTCATCCAGTTGAAGAACTGAAAGCGCGCGTTATTCAGACCGGATATGCCGGCAATGGTGGGCAGCAGCGTTCTGACAAACGCGATAAAACGGCCTATCAATAGTGCCGACAGGCCGTGTTTATGGAAAAGGTGATGGGCGCGTTGATGATAATGTGCGGGGAGATGAGAGAGCCAGTTTTGCACGGTGCGGGTATTCCCCAGCCAGCGGCCCTGAATATAGCTCACCCAGCAACCCAGGCTGGCCGCGACGGTAAGCAGCAAAATGGTTTGTGGATAACCCATCGCGCCTTTGGCGATCAGCACGCCGACCAGGATCAACAGGCTGTCGCCAGGCAAAAAGGCGGCAGGGAGCAGCCCATTTTCCAGAAACAAAATCATAAATAACACAAAATATAACATGCCAATCATGGAAGGATTGGCCAGTGTTTCAAAGTCCTGAGCCCACAGGGCATTCAGCAATTGAGTCAGTAGTTCCATTCAGTATTCCTGGAGAATCGGTTAACGTCACGCCGGTGATCTGAGGTTTGCACTGCCGCAACAGAGTTGGAGTTTTTATCAGCGTTGCGGAAACGGCAAATTCGCGGCCTGAACTATTCCTTGTTAAGTTGTGAAGTAAGCAAGCACTAACACACAAAAATTCAAAATGCATCTAATTGTAACAAAGGTCAACGAAGTCCGTTATAGAAATTACGCGTCGTTGAGCTTTGATTTTGCTTATCACAAGGGAGGGTGGCGAGAGGATTTACACAGGCTGACACTTTATACTTTACGCTGACCGAGCGCCGCGGCAGACGCCATCTACATATAACGTTACGCGAGGATGTTGCGTGTGGATATAAATTCGCTTTACGTCACAGCCTACGGATTGGGAGATTCAGATCTATCGTTACGCCGGATGGCATACGCCATCCAGCATCGATAATCACTTAGCTACGCAAGGCGTTATTCGCCAGACGTTCGTCCTCTGCCTGGCAGGCTGCCGCAGTGAACAGAACATCGGTAGATGAGTTCAGCGCCGTTTCACACGAATCCTGCAATACGCCGATAATAAAGCCGACCGCTACTACCTGCATCGCGATATCGTTCGGGATGCCAAACATGTTGCACGCCAGCGGGATCAGCAGCAATGAACCGCCTGCCACGCCGGAGGCGCCGCAAGCACACAGCGAGGCCACCACGCTCAGCAGCAGCGCTGTAGGCAGATCCACCGGGACGCCTAACGTATGAACTGCCGCCAACGTCAGAACCGTAATGGTAATTGCCGCGCCGGCCATATTGATGGTGGCGCCCAGCGGAATGGAAACGGAGTAAGTATCCCTGTCCAGATTCAGTTTTTCGCACAGCGCCATATTCACTGGAATATTGGCGGCAGAGCTGCGGGTAAAGAAGGCATAAACGCCGCTTTCACGCAGGCAGGCGAACACCAGCGGATAAGGGTTGCGACGAATTTTCCAGAATACCAACAGCGGGTTGACCACCAGCGCGACCAGCAGCATACAGCCAATCAAGACGACCAGCAGGTGCGCATAGCCCCACAGGGTGGAGAAGCCGGTGGTTGCAAGCGTTGATGAAACCAGACCAAAAATACCGACTGGCGCGAAACGGATCACCAGTTTCACCATAAAGGTCACGGCGTTAGACATATCGTTCACGAGGTTTTTGGTGGTTTCATTGCCATGACGCAGGGCAAATCCCAGACCGACGGCCCACACCAGAATCCCGATATAGTTAGCGTTCAGCAGCGCGTCGATGGGGTTCGACACCATACTCATCAGCAGACCGCGCAAGACTTCTACAATGCCGGACGGCGGCACGATATCCTGGGCGCTACTGGACAGATGCAGCGTTGAAGGGAAGGCGAAGCTGAACACAACGGCCGCCAGCGCGGCTGAAAAGGTGCCTAGCAGGTAAAGAAAGAGAATAGGGCGAATATTGGTTTTTTGACCGTGCTGGTGGTTGGCGATCGAGGCCATTACCAGCATCAGCACCAGAACGGGGGCGACCGCTTTCAAGGCGCCGACGAACAGGGTGCCAAGCAAGCCAACCGCTTCCGCCGCAGGCTTAGAAATCCATGCCAGTAAAATCCCCAGTACCAGACCCACTAAAATTTGTTTAACCAGACTGCCTTGCGCTAAACGCTGCAGTAGCCCTGATGCTCGTTGCGTAGCCATTTCATATTCCTTGTATTGTGTTGCTGGTCATCCCCTGCACGCTCTTACGGCGCATCTTTCAGGATGTAACGAAGTGTTTGCCTGGTTGAGTATAAGGAAAGTTGAAGGTTCGGGAAGCGAAATATCCTGGATTTTTTGCTGTGATCATGTTTTATAACTTTATATTAACAGTATTGTGACATGTTAAACAAAAACGCCCGACAGGTGTGCGCTGTCGGGCGTTTTTGACGGGGCAGGTTTACCCCGATAAAAGATTATTGCGCTCGTAGTTTCTTATCGCGCTGATGGTTAACCCAGGCGTTAATCACCAGCGTAATGGTCAGAATACCAAACACTACGCCCAGCGAAATCGCGATAGGAATATGGTAGAAGTCGACGATCAGCATCTTAATGCCGATAAAGACCAGAATGACCGCCAGACCATATTTCAGCATCGAGAAGCGTTCCGCCACGCCGGACAGCAGGAAGTACATCGCGCGCAGTCCTAAGATGGCAAACAGGTTAGAGGTCAGTACGATGAACGGGTCGGTGGTGACCGCAAAGATCGCCGGAATACTGTCAACGGCGAAGATCACATCGCTGAACTCAACCATAATCAGCACCAGCAGCAGCGGCGTGGCATACAACAGGCCATTTTTACGTACGAAAAAGTGCTCGTTCTCGATCGTATCGGTCATACGCAGATGCCCGCGCAGCCAACGCACCATCGGTTTTTCGCCAATGCCGGATTCGTCTTCCTTCGCCAGCGCCATTTTTACGCCGGTAAACAGCAGGAAGGCGCCGAACACATACAGCAGCCATTCGAACTGAGTGATAAGCCAGGTACCGGCGAAAATCATGATAGTACGCAACACGATCGCGCCAAGAACCCCATACACCAGCACCCGGCGTTGCAGAGCCGGAGGGACGGAGAAATAGCTAAACAGCATCAGCCAGACAAAGACGTTATCTACGGCCAGCGACTTCTCAATCAGATAGCCGGTAAGGAACGCCAATGCCTGCGGGTCAGCAACTTCGCGCCCTTGCGTTTCAGCCAGATACCACCAGAAAGCGGCGTTAAACAGTAGCGAGAGCGTTACCCACAGGATTGACCATCCTGCCGCTTGTTTCATCGACATCGCATGTGCGCCACGGCGTCCCTGCAACAACAGGTCGATGGATAGCATTATCACCACAACAACCGCGAATCCACCCCATAATAATGGCGTACCAACAGTATTCATTATTTCTCCCTATGCAAAAAAAAAACGGCTAACGCCGAATGGCATTAGCCGTTGCTTTTATGCATAGACCTTGCCATTCGGCAAGGTCTCACTTACAACAATAAAGGAATACGCTGACGCATTCCTTTATGGCTGCCCGGTGACCGGATGTGGTTTTGCACACATCGTAATGACGATCGACCGGCAATGAAGTTACTCCCCTTTGCGCGTAACAAAGTATGACAGGCCACGCGTAGAGTCAATGGCCTGTAACATATGATTTACATAATTTTACGCAGTAAGGGGATGAGTCAGATCGTCCGCCGGGAAGATGACCCCGGTTTGACGGCGTATTTCTGTCAGCCATTTTGCCGTGGCGCGACTTAGCGACAACCCCGGATGTTCCACGGCATGGTTTTCAATAAGCTGGGCAAACGCCCCGGCTTCATACAGCATGGTATTAATATGCTGAGGCTGGGTCAGATCCTGCATCAGCGCGCCGCGCGGCGCAAAACACACTTTCTGGCATTCCGACAGCTTTTCAATGACCAGCGATCCCCTCTCGCCCTGAATTTCACTGGCCAGTACCGAGTCGCTGACTTTGGAATGCTGTAGCGTGACGCTAAAATCGCCGTAATCCATAACCACGACGCCGTGCGCATCTACTCCGCTTTCCAATAAATTCGCCGACGCCTGAACACTGCGCGGCTCGCCCCATAGCGCGATCGCCGACGCCAGACAGTAATACCCGATATCCATAATCGAACCATTGGAGAAGGCCGGATTAAACGTATTCGGATTTTCACCGTTCAGATAGCGCTGATAACGTGAAGAGTACTGGCAGTAATTTAGGAATGCTTTATGCATTCTGCCGATTTTCGGCAACGATTCCCGCAGCAGCAGGAAATTGGGCAGGCAGGCGGTTTTAAAGGCTTCAAACAGTACCCGCTGATTATCGCGCGCGCAGGCGATAGCGGCATCAACCTCCGCCAGGTTAGAAGCCAGCGGCTTTTCGCACATGACATGCTTTTTATGCTGCAAAAAGCGCTGCGTCTGGGAGAAATGCAGGGAATTCGGGCTGGCGATATAAACCGCCTCAATCGCGTCGCTTTGCGCCATCGCTTCCAGCGAGGTAAACAGATGCTCGACGGGATAATCATTTGCGAAAGACTGCGCCTGTTCAAGACTACGGGAGTAAACGGCGGCGAGCCTGAATTTGCCGGTTTCATGGGCGGCGTCGACAAACTGGCGCGTGATCCAGTTAGTCCCAATTACAGCGAAACGTATCATAAACGTCAGCGGACTCCAGAAAGGGATTTTTCGTCAATGTAGCACGCCTTTCCGCCCTTGCCAGTGCGCTGCGACGCACTCTGGCATTTTACTGGCGAGAAGGGCACCCGTGTGCGCTATCAGCCCCAATAGTGACGCCAGCGCCCAGATATTTAGGCTGACGATGCAAAATTTTGGCATCCAGCACTGCGCTAACCCGCGCCAGCTTTTCCCGAAGTCGTGTGTAGGTTCCGTGCCTTTTATTCAGATCCGGCGCGTTAACGCCGATAGCGTCAATGCCATATTGTTGCGCCAGCCAGATCGCCCGTTGATTATGAAATGCTTGCGAGATAATCGTAATGCGGCTTTCGCCAAACACTTTCCGGGCGCGAACCACGGAGTCCAGCGTGGAGAATCCGGCATAATCACAAAAAATGGCCGCTTCCGGCACACCTTTCGCTATCAGCGCCTGCTGCATCGCCGAAGGTTCATCGTACTCTTTTTTGCCGTTATCGCCGCTGACTAACAGCCACTTCACTTTACCGGCGTGATACAACGCGGCGGCAGTATTAATCCGCCGGGTAAAATACCGATTGCCGGGTTTCGCGCCTAACACCAGCCCGACGTTGCGGGCGGGAACGGTCTGAATATCATTCCATGTCAGATGCTGCGAGGCGTTGACGATAAGCCAGTTAGAATAGAAAAGCGCGACGCCTGCTGCGACAAGCAGAAAGCACGCCACTGTTAACGCCCGACGTGTAAAACAGAGGCGGCGGATAAAACGGGCACATTGTGGGAGCATGGTCGTTGCGCGGTTCCGTTGGCGGTGGATAAAAAATACCCTCTACAGATCGTCATCCTTGACGTGGCGGCAGGCAATGAGCGAAATGTGAACGCGCCGATTTTATGCCCACGCCGTTAAAAAGATACGGGGGAAGGGGCATTTTCAGAATTTATTGTGCCGACAGCGCCTGATGCGTCAGCCACAGTCGCGTATCAAACTCCAGTTGATGGTACTGCGGCTCCATATGGCAGCAGAGCTGATAAAACGCTTTGTTATGATCTTTCTCTTTCAGGTGCGCCAGCTCGTGAACCACAATCATCCGTAAGAATGGCTCCGGGGCGTTACGAAACACGGTGGCGACGCGGATCTCCGCCTTTGCCTTGAGCTTGCCGCCCTGAACGCGCGAGACAGCGGTATGCAGTCCCAGCGCATTTTTCAGCACATGGATCTTGCTGTCATACATCACTTTATTAATGGGCGGCGCATTGCGCAGAAACTGACTTTTCAGTTCCTGAGTATAGTGATATAGCGCTTTGTCAGTGGCGTAATCATGCGCGCCGGGATAACGTTTTTCCAGCACTGCTCCCAGGCGCTGCTCGGCGATTAAGGCGCGCACCTGGGCAAGGAGATGTTCCGGATACCCCTGAAGGTAAGTTAGTGAGGTCATCAAAGCTCCATGTTGCTGATAAAAAGTGTATACTCACGCACCCTTTTCAGGGATAACGCCGCAATTTTACCATTCAGGAGGCCTAATGAGCCACGTAGACGACGGTTTCCGTTCACTGACGCTGAAACGTTTTCCGCAAACGGATGATGTTAACCCGCTTCTGGCGTGGGAGGCGGCCGATGAGTATCTGCTGCAACAGTTGGATGAGACGGAAATTCGCGGCCCGGTGCTGATCCTGAATGATACGTTTGGCGCGCTAAGCTGTGCGCTGGCGGAGCATTCGCCATACAGTATTGGCGATTCGTATTTAAGCGAACTGGGTACGCGAGAGAATTTACGCCATAACGGCATCGCGGAGTCCAGCGTAACGTTTCTCGACAGTACCGCTGACTACCCGCAGGCGCCGGGCGTGGTATTGATTAAGGTACCGAAAACACTGGCATTGCTGGAACAGCAGTTACGCGCTTTGCGTAAGGTCGTTACGGCGCAAACGCGTATTATCGCCGGCGCGAAAGCGCGTGATATTCATACCTCTACGCTGGAACTGTTTGAAAAAGTGCTGGGCCCAACCACGACGACGCTGGCGTGGAAGAAAGCGCGCCTGATTAACTGTACCTTCAGTCATCCGCAACTGGCCGACGCGCCGCAAACGCTAAGCTGGAAACTGGAAGATACAGGCTGGACGATTCACAACCACGCGAATGTGTTTTCTCGTACCGGATTGGATATCGGCGCGCGCTTCTTTATGCAGCATTTGCCGGAAAACCTCGACGGGGAGATTGTCGATCTCGGCTGCGGCAATGGGGTGATTGGCCTGAGCTTACTGGCGAAAAATCCGCAGGCGAAAGTGGTATTTGTCGATGAATCGCCGATGGCGGTAGATTCCAGCCGTTTGAATGTAGAAACGAACCTGCCGGAAGCGTTCGAACGCTGCGAATTTATGATCAACAATGCGCTCTCCGGCGTGGAGCCGTTCCGTTTTAACGCTGTGTTCTGCAACCCGCCGTTCCACCAGAAACATGCGCTGACGGATAATATCGCCTGGGAGATGTTCCATCATGCCCGCCGCTGCCTGAAAATCAACGGCGAACTGTATATTGTGGCGAACCGCCATCTGGACTATTTCCACAAGCTGAAGAAGATTTTCGGTAATTGCGCGACGATAGCAACCAACAATAAATTTGTTATTTTGAAAGCGGTGAAGCAGGGACGCCGTCGATAAGGCGCTCAAGCGTCATACCGGCCTGTAAAACCGGTATGACGACGTAAGCCCGATAAGCGCAGCGCCATCAGGCAAAGTCGTTAAATCTCCAGCGCCAGTCGGGTGCCCTGGGCAATCGCCCGTCGGGCATCCAGCTCCATCGCGACATCGCATCCGCCGATAAGATGTACCGTTTTACCTGCGGCGCGTAACGGGTCCGCCAGCTCGCGGCGAGGTTCCTGTCCGGCGCAGATCACCACATGATCCACTTCCAGCAACTGCGGTTCGCCGCCGATCAAGAGATGTAATCCGTCGTCGTCGATCTTCTGGTAACTGACCGCCGGGATCATCTTCACGCCGCGCGCCAGTAACGTCGCGCGATGGATCCAGCCGGTGGTTTTTCCTAATCCTTCGCCCGGCTTGCTGGCTTTGCGTTGCAGCATGACGATTTGCCGTGGACTACGTGCCAGGCGCGGGCCTTCCGGACGCAGACCGCCTGCCTGCTGCAGGCTGGTATCAATTCCCCATTCCGTACAAAACTCAGCAATATTTTGGCTGGTGGATTCGCCGTGCTGGCTCAGATACATGGCCGTGTCAAAACCGATCCCGCCGCAGCCGATGATCGCCACTCGCTTACCAACCGGCGCTTTATCGCGCAATACCTCCAGGTAGGTCAATACTTTTGGATGATCGATACCGTCTATCGGCGGGCGGCGCGGTACTATTCCGCAGGCGAGGATCGCTTCGTCAAACGGCTGAAGATCCTCTGCGTTCACCCGTTGGTTCAGTTTCAGCGTAACGCCAGTAACATCGATCATTCGACGGTAGTAGCGCAGCGTTTCGTAAAACTCCTCTTTACCCGGGATCTGCCTGGCGATAGTAAACTGACCGCCAATTTCACTCTGAGCGTCAAACAGCGTGACATGATGGCCGCGCGACGCGGCGTTAATCGCGAAAGCCAGCCCCGCCGGGCCTGCGCCGACAACGGCCAGGTTCTTTTTGCGTATGGCCGGCGTTATCGGCATGTGGGTTTCGTGACAGGCGCGCGGGTTCACCAGACAGGAGGTCACTTTGCCGATGAAGATCCGATCCAGACAGGCCTGATTACAGCCGATACAGGTATTGATCTCATCTGCGCGTCCGGATTGCGCTTTAGTCAGGAATTCGGCATCGGCAAGGAAGGGACGCGCCATCGACACCATATCGGCATCGCCGCGCGTCAGGATCGTCTCGGCGACCTGCGGATCGTTAATGCGATTGGTCGCGATCAGCGGAACTGACACATGACCTTTGAGTTTCCGCGTCACCCAGCTAAAGGCGCCACGCGGTACTGGCGTGGCGATGGTCGGGATTCGCGCCTCATGCCAGCCAATGCCGGTATTAATTAGGCTTGCGCCTGCGGCTTCAATGGCTTGCGCCAGTTGTACCGTTTCGTCGAACGTGCCGCCATTTTCCACCAGATCGAGCATCGACAGGCGATAGATAATAATAAAGTCGTTCCCTACCCGCTGGCGTACCGCGCGTACTACCTCAACCGCGAAGCGCATACGGCTGGCATAGTCGCCGCCCCATTCGTCATCGCGATGGTTAGTTCGCCGCGTGAGAAATTCATTAATCAGATAGCCCTCTGATCCCATCACCTCTACGCCGTCGTAGCCTGCTTCCCGCGCCAGTTGCGCGCAATGCGCGAAGTCGTCGATTAACTGCAAGATTTCATCATGCGTCAGTTCATGCGGCATAAAGCGGTTGATTGGCGCCTGAATTGCCGACGGCGCGACCAGGTGCGGCTGATAGCTGTAACGCCCGGTGTGCAGAATTTGCAGCGCGATTTTACCGCCTTGCGCATGTACGGCATCGGTCACCACGCGGTGAGGCGTTAACTGGCTGGCATCGTTCAGCATCGCGCCGCCGGTCATCACGACTCCGGAGGGAACGGGCGCAATACCGCCAGTGACGATTAACGCTACGCCGTGTCGCGCGCGCTCGGCATAAAATGCCGCCAGGCGCTCAGCGCCATCAGGATGTTCTTCCAGACCCGTGTGCATCGATCCCATCAGCACGCGGTTTCTGAGAGTAGTAAAGCCCAGATCGAGCGGGGCGAACAGCGATGGGTAGCTCATAAGCGTATCCAGTATGTAAAATTATTGTTATGTGGTCGGATGAGTTACTACTGTAGCCGTCGCGAGGTAAAAGGGAAAAGGGGAATGTGGTGATTGTGATGGGATTCAAAAAAGAGGCCGCGACCCGGGGAAAACAGGCCGGATAAGCACAGCGCCATCCGGCATCGTTTTTAAACCTCTTCAACGCTCACCTGCATCGCCGCCAGCGCATTACGCGCTGATTTCAATACCTGTTCGCACAGTTCAATGGTTAGCGTGAGCGGTGGCTCAATACGAATTGTTTTCGCATTATTCAGCGTACCAGCGACCAGCACGCGTTGACGGAACATCTCACTGGCAAAACGGTAGCCCGTTTCGTTGTCGACAAATTCAATGGCCATCAACATACCTTTGCCGCGCGCATCGTGTACCAGATTGGGATACTCACGCGCAAGTTGTCGAAAACCATCCAGGAGCGTATCGCCTTTTTGTTCCGCCTGGGCCGGGAGATTTTGTTCCAGCAGGACGTTAATGGTCGCCAGCGCGGCAGCACAAGCCAGCGGATTACCGCCAAAAGTGGTGGTATGCAGGAAGGGGTTGTCGAACAGAACCGAAAACACCTCTTCAGTCGCGATGGTGGCGCCAATCGGCATCACGCCGCCGCCCAGGGCTTTCGCCAGACACAGAATATCAGGCTGCACATTTTCGTGCTCACAGGCAAACATCTTGCCGGTACGCCCCATGCCGGTTTGTACTTCATCCAGAATCATCAGCGCGCCGAATTCGTCACAGAGCTTACGTACCTCTGTCAGGTATCCCTGCGGCGGTAGGATCACCCCGCCTTCACCCTGAATAGGCTCCAGAATCACGGCTGCTATCTCGTCGCCCGTTTTTTTGCCTTCGCTAAATGCCATGCTCATCGCGTCGATATTGCCAAACGGCACATGGCGGAAGCCCGGCAGTAAAGGCATAAAGGGTCTGCGGAAGGTGGATTTGGCCGTGGCGGAGAGCGCGCCCAATGATTTGCCGTGAAATGCGCCGCTGGTGGCGATAAAGGTAAACTTGCCGCGCGGCGACTGATACGCTTTTGCCAGTTTTAGCGCCGCTTCGACGGATTCGGTGCCGCTGTTACAGAAAAAGCTGTACTTGAGTTTCCCCGGTGTCAGCGCCGCCAGCGTTTTTGCCAGCATCGCCCGCAAGGGATCAAGTAACTCCTGGCTGTGGAGAGGTTGTTTTGCGAGTTGATTCTGGACGGCGGATACCACAACAGGATTACGGTGCCCCACGTTAAAGATGCCAAACCCCCCAAGACAGTCGATAAACTCCTGCCCCTGGGTGTCGACAAGCGTATTCAAACTGCCCGCTTGCCACTCTACGGCTCCGTAATCCCCGCCGGCGGTAACAGATTTCCGGTATTCCAGAAATCCTGGATTTACATGCTCTTTAAAGTAGTCAATGACCTCTCGGTTTAGTGCTTTCATTTCCTCATGGTTTAGCGTTCGCTTCTCGATGAGATTCAGTGCGTGCGCGCTACAGGCCAAAGCCGATGCGCTGGAAGGTAACCTGTTCAAAATGAGCTCCAGAGGGCCGTGTATCACATGATACTGAATTAAGTATTGCAGGGATTAGCTGGGGTCTAAGCCCATAGTGAAAATCGGGATAAACACCAGGAATAATCACATTTACACAACATTTAATATCATTTGTTAACAATTGGATGCATTTTGAGCAGATCTTGTTTTACGGTTTACGGTGTGTTGCGTTAGCGGCGGCGTGAGAAAAAGGTGAGCCAGGGCAGATTTTAAAGAAAAAGGTTGTCCACGCTAAACAATTTCATAATGAAAATAAGGCGCAGGATGAGGTGAAAATCGTACAAATATTAAGGATTAATCGCAAATTGCGATCCAGAGCAATTTTAACAACTAAAGATAAATAGATTAGCGCCGAAATAACATCTGAGCGAAAAATTAACATCCAGATAACCTGCACAGGACGCTATCATGTCTTCTCATCCCTACGTCAGCCAGCTAAATACCCCGCTGGATGATGATACCACTCTGATGTCTACGACCGACCTGGAAAGCTATATCACTCACGCCAATGACACTTTTGTCCAGGTGAGCGGCTATCAGTTAAACGAGTTACTGGCGCAGCCACATAATCTGGTGCGTCATCCGGATATGCCGAAAGCTGCCTTCGCAGATATGTGGTACACCCTAAAACAGGGCGAACCGTGGAGCGGCATTGTGAAAAACCGGCGTAAAAACGGCGACCATTATTGGGTGCGGGCCAACGCGGTACCGATGATACGTGAAGGGCGTGTGACGGGATATATGTCGATCCGTACCCGCGCCACGGATGATGAGATTGCCGCCGTCGAGCCTTTATATCAGGCGCTAAATGAAGGGCGGTGTAGTAAACGTATTCATAAAGGCCTGGTGGTTCGTCAGGGCTTGCTGGGCAAACTGCCCGCGATGCCTGTTCGCTGGCGAGTGCGTAGCATTATGGGGCTAATGGCCGTAATGCTGGCGTTGGCTCTGTTCGGTACGGATGCGTCATGGCAGGCGTTGCTGTTGGGCGCGTTGGCGATGCTGGCAGGTACGGCGCTATTGGAATGGCAAATTGTGCGTCCCATTGAAAATGTGGCGACGCAGGCGCTGAAAGTGGCGACCGGCGAACGCAACAGCGTACAACATCTTAATCGTAGCGATGAGTTGGGGCTGACGCTGAGGGCCGTAGGGCAGCTTGGCTTGATGTGCCGCTGGCTGATCAATGACGTATCAAGTCAGGTTTCCAGCGTCAGAAACGGCAGTGAAAGGCTGGCGAAGGGTAACAATGATCTGAACGAACACACCCGTCAGACCGTGGAGAATGTTCAGGAAACGGTAACGACCATGAACCAGATGGCGGAGTCCGTGAAGCTCAATTCCGAGACGGCTTCCGCTGCGGATAAGCTTTCCATGGCGGCCAGTAGTGCGGCGACTCAGGGAGGTGAGGCGATGGATACGGTGATTAAAACGATGGATGATATCGCTCACAGTACGCAACGTATCGGGACGATCACCACGCTAATTAACGATATCGCTTTTCAGACGAATATCCTGGCGCTGAATGCGGCGGTAGAAGCGGCGAGAGCGGGCGAGCAGGGGAAAGGGTTTGCCGTGGTTGCTGGCGAGGTACGCCATCTTGCCAGCCGCAGCGCTAACGCGGCGAACGATATTCGTAAATTAATTGATGCCAGCGCAACAAAGGTGCAGTCAGGCTCCGAGCAGGTTCACGCCGCAGGCCGTACCATGGATGACATTGTAGCCCAGGTGCAAAATGTCACCCTGCTTATCGCACGGATCAGTCAGTCGACGCAGGAACAGACAGATGGGCTTTCCAGCCTGACTCGCGCCGTGGACGAGTTGAACCGCATAACCCAGAAAAATGCGGCGCTGGTGGAAGAGAGCGCACAAGTCTCCGCAATGGTAAAACACCGTGCCAGCCGGCTGGAGGATGCGGTCACGGTACTGCATTAAGTTTATTTGTAGGTAGCAACGGTAATGACATCCGCCCGGTAGCAACAAGCTTACCGGGCGGATGTGCTCTGATAGAAGGCGGTGCCTGCCATCATAGAGAGTACCAGTGGCCTGTGATGTTAAAAATAATGTGATATTTATTCCTTCTCCCTTGTCTACCTATTAATAGGTATAAACTCAGTTAATAAATAAGAAATGGTTAACCTTTTAGCGTATTTCTTTCATTATTAGTGCCAGTTTATGTCACTTTTGGTTCATCTTTCTGTGAACAATAAATATTACTTACTAATAATGTTCCGAAATAAAAAGCGATCAATATCATAAAGTTAGTAACATTATTGCCGATAAATCTTCCTGTATGAGGATATGCAATCCCAGGGAGAAAATATGTTTTTGCATAACATTAAAATACGTTCAAAATTATTTATGGCCTTTGGCTTATTCATTGTTCTCATGGTGGTGAGTTCCGCTCTGTCTTTGTTTAGCCTTGATCGGGCTAATACGGGTATGCAGGACATTATTACCAATGATTATCCCACCACGGTAAAAGCCAATCTGTTAATCGATAATTTTAATGATTTCATCATCGCGCAGCAGCTCATGTTACTGGATGAAGAGGGGCGCTGGAGCCAGAGCTCGCAGAAAGAACTCAGTGAGATAAGCCAGCGCATTTCGGCGCTACTGGATGAGCTTTCCAGGGAAAATAGTCACGATGCGGATTCACAGAAAATCATTAATGAGATCCGTGAAGCGCGCCAGCAATACCTGGAGTCCAGATTCCGTATTTTGAAAGATATTCAAAGCAATAATCGTCAGGCGGCCATTCAGGAGATGATGACCAGAACGGTGCAGGTGCAAAAAGTCTATAAGGACAAAGTCCAGGAACTTATCGCCGTTCAGGACGCGCAGATGCATGAAGCGAGCGTGCAGGTCAAAGAGGATTTTAAAAATAATCGGACGCTGTTAATCACTTTGGCGCTGATAAGCATCGCCGCCGGAGGCGTAATGGGATGGTATATTGTGCGTTCTATTACCCGGCCGCTTGATGACGCAGTACGCTTTGCCGAGGCGATTGCCGATGGCGATCTGACTCGTCATATCACCACCGACTATAAAGATGAAACAGGCGTACTACTGCAAGCGTTAATGGCGATGAAAACGCGTCTGCTGGATATCGTACAGGAAGTGCAAAACGGTTCGGAAAGTATCTCCACAGCGGCGGCGCAAATTGTCGCCGGTAACCAGGATTTGGCGGCGCGTACGGAAGAGCAGGCCAGCTCGGTTGAAGAAACGGCGGCGTCGATGGAACAGATTACCGCCACGGTTAAAAATACGGCTGACCATACCAGTGAAGCGACCAAACTCTCTGCCAGCGCCGCCAGCGTAGTGAAAAACAATGGGGAGATGATGAATCAAGTGACGCAGAAAATGCGCGTCATTAACGACACGGCAAATCGTATGTCGGATATCATCAATATCATTGATTCCATTGCCTTTCAGACCAATATTCTGGCGCTGAACGCGGCGGTTGAAGCGGCGCGCGCGGGCGAACATGGGCGTGGTTTTGCCGTTGTCGCCGGAGAGGTTCGCCAGTTGGCGCAAAAGAGCGCCTCGTCAGCCAGTGAAATCCGTAATTTGATTGAAGATTCAACCAGTCAGACTCAGGAAGGGATGCACCTGGTGGAGAAAGCCAGCGCCCTGATTAATGGCATGGTGGATAACGTCGAAGAGATGGATGTGATATTACGTGAGATTGGGCAGGCCAGCCGCGAGCAAACTGACGGTATTTCGCAGATTAACAGCGCGATTGGCCTGATTGACGCCGCCACGCAACAAAACTCCTGCCTTGTGGAAGAGTCTGTTGCCGCCGCGGCGTCGCTGAACGAACAGGCGTTACATTTAAAAGAGCTGGTTAACGTGTTCCGCGTCCGCGAAGAGGACACGCAGCCCGCTTAATCCAGTTCGGCGATTTCCAGCGCCGCGCGATCAATCACGCCGATAATGCGTTTGATTTGCGCGTCGTTGATATCGCTGTGGTTTATCCGCAGATCCAGCACGGCCTTGAAGTTATCCAGCGCCCGCTTCATCTGCGGATTTTTACGTAACTCCATGCCCACACAACGGGCTTTTAGCCGCGCCTGAATATGCGTCAGGTGTTCGCGATTTTCATCAAGCCATTGCGCGCCGTTCGCGGTAATCGCGATTTTTTTCCGCCCGCCTTCTTCGTCGCTAATCGTGATAAATTGCTGATCCTGTAAAAAATCCAGCGTAGGGTAGATCACGCCAGCGCTTGGCGTATAGCCGCCCCCCGTCAGGTTTTCTATCGCTTTAATCAGTTCATAGCCGTGGCTGGCGTCCCGGGTCAGGATATCAAGAATGACCAGCCGAAGTTCCCCGTGGCCAAAAAATCGCTGGCGTCGACCACCGCCCTGTCCATGACGACCACAGCCGTGTCCGTGACGGTGTTCGCCGCCGCAACTGGCGTTCTCATGCTGATGCGCGCTATGGCAGCCTTCATGCTGATGTTCTCGATCTTTGCAGCAACCATCGTGCTTATGATCCCGGTTTTTGCAACACCCTTCATGTTGATTTTGCATCATTGCCTCCTGCTTATTTAGATATATCTAATTTATATCTAAATAATGGGTTTTAGCAAGGGTAAAAGCCATTGTTGCGATAATCTATTAATTTATAACATTTTATTCTAAGGTTATAGTTAGCGACGCGTTGCCAGAACACTATCAAAAAACAGTTGCATTTTTATTGATTAACAATCATTATCATTTAAAACTTTAATTTAGATATATCGTATTACTTCACGAAGGCAAAAAATGACGACATCATCCGCACGCTATCCACAGCGTGTTCGTAATGAACTGCGTTTTCGCGAGCTGACCGTTCTGCGGGTAGAACGTATTAGCGCAGGATTTCAGCGGATCGTACTTGGCGGCGAGGCGCTGGACGGTTTCACCTCCCTGGGCTTTGACGATCACACGAAAGTTTTTTTCCCTGAGCCAGGCTGTCGCTTTACGCCTCCGACAGTCACTGAGGAAGGCATTATCTGGGGGGAGGGCGTTCGTCCGGTCTCCAGGGATTACACGCCGCTGTATGACGAGGCGCGTCGCGAGCTGGCGCTGGATTTCTTTATCCACGATGGCGGCGTAGCCAGCCGTTGGGCAATGGAAGCCCGTGAAGGCGATACACTGACGATCGGCGGGCCGCGCGGTTCGCTGGTGGTGCCGGAAGATTATGCCTGTCAGGTTTATGTCTGCGATGAGTCCGGTATGCCTGCGCTACGTCGTCGTCTGGAATCGCTTAGCCGTCTGCCTGCGCGCCCTGCGGTAACCGCGCTGGTGAGCATTCAGGATGCGGCATATCGCGATTATCTCGCCCATTTGACGGATATTACTGTGGAATATGTTGTTGGCGGCGATGAACAGGCAATGCAAACGCGCCTGTCGCAGCTGACAATACCAGAATCAGACTATTTCATCTGGATTACTGGCGAAGGCAAAACGGTAAAACGTTTAAGTCAGTGCTTTGAAAAGGGGTTTGATCCACACCTGGTACGTGCGGCAGCCTATTGGCATCGTAAATAGCGGTATGGGGTGAGCCCTGTCAGAAACAAAAAGGCCACTCTTTAGAGTGGCTTAATTATATGATTTTAAAGCTAAAATTTGGTGGCCCCTGCTGGACTTGAACCAGCGACCAAGCGATTATGAGTCGCCTGCTCTAACCACTGAGCTAAGGGGCCGCGGCGGTGGATTATAATGTAACTTTACGCTGTAATCCAGCCGTAACCGTGCGGGTGCTGTTTTTATAAACAATGTGTTTTCAACCCGTTATACTTAAAGAACGTTGTATTGCTCAGGAGTAATAATGGTTAAGGACATACTGGCGCCAGGGCTACGGGTGGTTTTTTGCGGCATCAATCCGGGACTCTCCTCGGCGAATACCGGCTTTCCGTTTGCGCATCCCGCGAATCGTTTTTGGAAAGTTATTCATTTGGCCGGTTTCACCGATCGACAGTTGAAACCGGAAGAGGCGGAAAAATTACTGGATTTTCGCTGCGGGGTAACGAAACTCGTCGATCGACCGACGGTACAAGCGACTGAGGTGAAGTTGCATGAATTACGTAGCGGCGGACGAAACCTGATTGAAAAGATAGAGGACTACCAGCCCGCGGCGCTGGCGGTGCTTGGTAAACAGGCTTTTGAACAGGGATTCAGCCAGCGCGGTATCGCCTGGGGTAAACAAAAGATCGCCATTGGCGCGACGATGGTGTGGGTGTTGCCGAATCCCAGTGGCTTAAACCGAATTAAAACGGAAAAACTGGTCGAGGCCTATCGCGAACTGGATCAAGCGCTCATTATGCGTGGGCTATAGCAATGGGGAATGAGGGCGCGAATACTCGCGCTGTGTAGAAATTCTGCAGGCCAAATAGGGCGCTTGCGCATGGCCTGATAAAAAAACGCCGCCTTGCGGCGGCGTTTATACGTGTGCGGCGAATTAATCGTCGAGGAAGCTGCGCAGCACTTCAGAACGGCTCGGGTGGCGCAGTTTACGCAGCGCCTTCGCTTCGATCTGACGGATACGTTCGCGGGTAACATCGAACTGTTTACCCACTTCTTCCAGCGTGTGGTCGGTGTTCATATCGATACCGAAACGCATACGCAGCACTTTCGCTTCACGAGCGGTCAGGCCAGCCAAAACGTCGTGAGTGGCGGCACGCAGGCTCTCGGTAGTGGCAGAGTCCAGCGGCAGCTCGAGGGTGGTATCCTCGATGAAATCACCCAGATGCGAATCTTCATCGTCGCCGATCGGCGTTTCCATGGAGATTGGCTCTTTGGCAATCTTCAGCACCTTACGAATTTTATCTTCCGGCATCAGCATCCGTTCAGCCAGCTCTTCCGGCGTTGGCTCGCGGCCCATCTCTTGCAGCATCTGGCGAGAAATACGGTTGAGCTTGTTGATGGTCTCAATCATATGCACCGGAATACGGATGGTGCGCGCCTGATCGGCGATAGAACGGGTGATCGCCTGACGGATCCACCAGGTTGCATAGGTGGAGAACTTGTAGCCGCGACGGTATTCAAACTTATCTACCGCTTTCATCAGACCGATGTTGCCTTCCTGAATCAGATCAAGGAACTGCAAGCCACGGTTGGTGTATTTCTTAGCGATAGAAATAACCAGACGTAAGTTCGCTTCAACCATCTCTTTCTTCGCACGGCGGGCTTTCGCTTCCCCGATGGACATTCGACGGTTGATGTCTTTCACCTGTTCGATGGTCAGACCGGTCTCTTCTTCAATCTGCCGCAGTTTTTGCAGACAGCGTTGCACTTCTTCCGCGACATCGTGCAGTTTTTCCGACCACGGTTTGTTCATCGCGATAGCGGCGTTGAACCAGGTTTCGCTGGTTTCGTTACCGGTAAACAGCGTGATAAAGTTCTTCTTCGGCATTTTGCACTGCTCGACGCAGAGCTTCATGATCAGGCGTTCCTGGGTACGCACGCGATCCATCATCACGCGCATGCTGTTGACCAGATAGTCGAATTGCTTCGGTACCAGACGGAACTGTTTGAACACTTCAGACAGCTTCAGAATCTCTTCCTGCGCGGCAGCATGGCTGCGGCCTTTCGCTTTGATGGTGTCGCGCGTAACGACGTATTGCGCGCGCAGCTCAGCGAATTTTTCGCGTGCCAGTTCAGGGTCAATGCTGTTGTCGTCATCGGCGGCGTCATCGTCGCCGTCTTCTTCATCTTCGTCTTCGTCATCATCCAGGTCTTCCTGGGAGAGTTCAGAACCGACGTGAGTTGCGGTCGGCGCCATCTCTTCTTCCGCGTTCGGATCGACAAAGCCGGTGATAAGATCGGACAAACGAGCCTCTTCAGCCTCAACGCGATCGTACTGTTCCAGCAGATAGGTAATGGCTTCCGGGTATTCGGCAACGGAGCATTGAACCTGGTTGATCCCGTCTTCGATACGTTTAGCGATGTCGATTTCGCCTTCCCGGGTCAACAGTTCAACAGTGCCCATTTCACGCATATACATGCGTACCGGGTCAGTCGTACGACCGATTTCAGACTCAACACTGGACAGAACTTGTGCAGCAGCTTCTTCCGCATCTTCATCGGTGCTGGTGGTATTTTCAGCCAGCAGCAGATCATCGGCATCAGGCGCTTCTTCCATTACCTGAATACCCATGTCGTTGATCATTTGGATGATATCTTCAATTTGATCTGAATCGACGATATCTTCCGGCAGATGGTCATTGACCTCAGCATAGGTCAGATAGCCTTGCTCCTTACCACGGGTGACAAGAAGTTTCAGCTGTGACTGCGGGTTTTGCTCCATAAGACGGTATCCACACTTATTCGTTTGATTGGTGTCGACGGTATAGCTGTCGACATTTAAAGCGAGGGCATACTTATATTTTGGCCGCTGCCTCTCACTGCGGCTGTCGGGGGCTTCCCGATCGATATGCGGCATTTAAGCCGTTAAATTCATTTTCTGGCCAGCTCCTGATTTAACGTCCAGAGCTCTCGGCGTTCTTCGCTGCTTAAACCGTGAGTGCGATCGCGAGCGATCAGCTCTTCTTGTCGCAGTTGCAGCAGCGAATCAAACATATGGTTGAGTGAGTCGGTAAAGGTCTTTTCGGCAATCGCCTTATCTGCTATATCGTCCCACATCGATAATTTTTCAAGGGTCGCAGCATCATTTGTGCCACGGTAGAGTTCCAGAAGTTGTCCGGTAGTAAGACCTGGCTGAGCCAAACAAGTTTTGACCAATTCTTTAAATAAGCCAAGTCCAGGCAGCTTATTCTGATCCAGCGCGTCTAAGGGCGGCACTAACGGCGCGAAATCCGGATTTTGCACCAGTAATCCTATCAGTATACGCATGGTCGTGCGTTTTAGCTGCGGAGCCGGGCGGGAAACGCCGCTTTCCGCCTGTTTTGGCACTAAACGATCAAGCTGACTATCATCGAAAATGCCTAACTTCAGCCCCAACGTCTGGCGCAACTGAATACGGTGCGCGTCGCCAGGCACCTGATTAATGAGCGGCAGCGCCAGCGCGGCTAACTGCGTGCTGCCATCCGGCGAGCTTAAATCCACCTGCGGCAGGAGGCTATTAAACAGAAACGTAGAGAGCGGCTGCGCCTGCTCCATCCGCGCTTCGAAAGCAGCCTTGCCTTCTTTACGCACCAGCGTATCCGGGTCTTCGCCGTCAGGTAAAAACATAAAGCGTACCTGCCGACCATCGGTCATATAAGGCATTGCTGTTTCCAGCGCTCTCCAGGCGGCATCACGGCCAGCCCGGTCGCCGTCGTAACAGCAAATCACGTTGTTCGTCGCCCGGAATAACATATGCATATGGTCTGCCGTGGTTGAGGTACCTAGCGAGGCGACCGCATAGTTAATGTCGTATTGCGCTAGTGCGACGACATCCATATAACCTTCGACCACAAGCAAGCGTTGCGGTTCAGCACTATATTGCTGAGCCTCATAAAGACCATATAGCTGGCGGCCTTTATGGAAAATGTCCGTTTCCGGAGAGTTAAGGTATTTCGGCGTGTCGTTCCCCAGAACTCGACCGCCAAAACCAATCACCCTGCCGCGTTTGTCCCGAATAGGGAACATGACCCGATTACGGAAACGATCGTAAGTGCTGCCCTGCTCGTTATTGACCAGCATCCCGGCATCCAGCAACAATGCCTTGTTATCGCTGTTATTACCGAAGCGCTTTAACGCGTTATCCCAACCTGGCGGCGCGAAGCCAATGGCGAAACGCTGAATAATTTCAGCGCTCAGACCGCGCTTTTGCAGATAGTCACGCGCAGGTTTTGCCGCAGGATGGGTAAGCGACTGCTGATAAAAGTCATTCAGACCATTCATCAACTGATAGAGGTTTTGCCGTTGATGGCGCTCTATCTGGCTAAGCCCGGTGCCTGCTTCATAGGGAATTTCCAGGTTATGCATGGCCGCTAATTCTTCGACGGTTTCGACAAATTCGAGCTTGTCGTAATTCATCAAAAAGTCGATCGCATTGCCATGCGCGCCGCATCCAAAGCAGTGATAAAACTGTTTTTCACCGTTTACGGTGAAAGAAGGGGTTTTCTCATTATGGAATGGACAACACGCGTGATAGTTCTTGCCCTGTTTCTTGAGTTTTACGCGCACGTCGATCAGATCGACGATATCGGTTCTCGCCAGCAGGTCATTAATGAATACGCGTGGGATTCGTCCAGCCATATGCCCCTTTTATACACGTCATTCTTCAGGCTGCCGTAGTGTTGGCTACGTTTGCTCACCCCTGTCGCTGACTTGCGTAAGCGCCGGGGACTTGCTCTCTTGCCGCCTGGACGCAGCATGAATGATTTTGTGTATATGCTAATGCATAAACGAAAACAAGCCGCGCATTCCTTTCGGAAGCACGGCCTTACAACTACAACTCGATCTGAATTGAGAGCAGCCCGCTCTCAAAAGATTAGTACAGACGAGTACGGCGTGCGTTTTCGCGAGCCAGTTTCTTCGCGTGACGTTTCACTGCAGAAGCTTTAGCGCGCTTACGTTCGGTCGTCGGTTTTTCATAGAACTCACGACGACGAACTTCCGCCAGAACACCTGCTTTTTCGCAGGAACGCTTGAAGCGACGCAGAGCTACGTCGAACGGCTCGTTTTCACGTACTTTAATTACCGGCATGTGCCTCTCACCTTTGATTAATTCGGTTTGCCGCTGGCATCAACGCCAGCTTATTTCAAAATGGTGCGGAATTTTACTGCAATTGCTGCTGCTTTGTAAAGCACCGCGGCCTTTTTTGAAAGGGACTTTTATAAGGTGAGGGAGTATACACGAAGTCGGGACTGAGGGTATACATCCACCCGCATTCGACCTACACTGCGCGGTATTAGAGCGAGGTAAAACAAGTCATGCGTGTACTGGGTATTGAAACATCCTGCGATGAAACCGGCATCGCTATTTACGACGACAAAAAAGGTCTGTTAGCCAACCAATTGTATAGTCAGGTGAAATTACATGCTGACTACGGCGGCGTAGTGCCTGAACTGGCTTCCCGCGATCATGTGCGTAAAACCGTGCCGCTGATTCAGGCGGCATTAAAAGAAGCCGGTCTGACGGCGAGCGATATCGACGCGGTGGCCTATACCGCAGGCCCGGGCCTGGTCGGCGCGCTGCTGGTCGGCGCAACCGTCGGGCGTTCGCTGGCATTTGCCTGGAATGTGCCGGCCATTCCTGTACACCATATGGAAGGTCATCTGCTGGCGCCGATGCTGGAAGATAACCCTCCGGAGTTCCCGTTTGTGGCGCTACTGGTCTCCGGCGGACATACGCAGCTCATTAGCGTGACCGGAATCGGTCAGTACGAACTGCTGGGAGAGTCGATTGACGATGCCGCCGGTGAAGCGTTTGATAAAACCGCCAAATTGTTGGGGCTGGATTATCCTGGCGGCCCGATGCTGTCGAAAATGGCGTCGCAGGGGACGGCGGGACGTTTTGTCTTTCCGCGCCCGATGACCGATCGCCCGGGGCTGGATTTTAGTTTTTCCGGTCTGAAAACCTTTGCCGCTAACACCATTCGTAGTAATGGCGGCGACGAACAAACTCGCGCTGATATCGCGCGCGCTTTTGAAGATGCGGTCGTGGATACGCTGATGATCAAGTGCAAGCGCGCGCTGGAAAGCACCGGTTTTAAGCGTCTGGTCATGGCGGGCGGCGTCAGCGCTAACCGCACGCTGCGCGCGAAGCTTGCCGAAATGATGCAAAAACGCCGCGGCGAAGTGTTCTATGCGCGCCCGGAGTTTTGTACTGACAACGGGGCGATGATCGCCTATGCCGGAATGGTGCGGTTTAAGGCGGGCGTTACGGCGGATCTTGGCGTAACGGTACGTCCGCGCTGGCCGCTGGCCGAGCTGCCAGCGGCGTAAAAGCGGAAAAAGGGGGCGACATCATGCCGCCCCAACGGATTTACAGCAAAACGATGGGCATCCACAACAGCCCGGTGACGATCAGCAGCACCAGGAAGATCAGGCCGAAAATCGCGCCTAACCACGCCAATGGTGGAAGGGTGACGCGCGGCGGATTCGATATGTACGCCTATCACCGAGCTATTGCCGGTCAATCCTTGTGGGCCGAGCCCCAGACGGTTGAGGCCCTCTTCCAGACGCAGCTCCAGCTCAATCTTTCTGGCGTTTCTTTTTTAGCTTCGTCCAGATTTTCGTCTCCTGGCGACGCCACAGACGCTGGATGTTGTCATGATGGCGCAGCAAAATGAGACATGACAGCATCGACACCGGGAAGGTGAACTGCGGTTTAAACCACCAGACGTAAAACGGCGCAATCAAGGCGCTGACAATCGCCCCTAACGATGAATAACCGCTTAACAGGACCGTCAGCAGCCAGGTGCCAGCCATGACGCCGGTTAAATCCCAGCCGATGGGCGCAATGGCGCCAAACGCGGTTGCTACGCCTTTCCCGCCTTTAAAGCCAAAAAAGACCGGCCAGATATGCCCCAGACAGGCGGCGATAGCGATAAGCCCAAGCCAGAAAGGGGTAACGCCTAACGCATACGCGCCCCAGACGGGCAACATGCCTTTAAGGATGTCAAAAATAAGTACCGCGACAGCCGCTCCCTTGCCACCGATTCGTAATACGTTCGTCGCGCCCGGGTTGCCGGAGCCGCTTTCTCGCGGATCGGGCAGCCCGGCGATGCGGCAAACCAGAATGGCACTGGAAATTGAGCCGCAGAGGTACGCGAAGAGGATCATTCCAGGCGCGATTGCACTCATAAGCTGTTCCGTATTGAAAGTGTCGTTTTATTTACTATTTCTGTGGATAATACGCACATTTCGCCGGAAGTGGTATCCGGGTTAGCCAAAAAGCAGGCAGGTCGTGATGGATATTGTATTTATAGAGCAACTTTCGGTAATCACCACTATCGGTGTTTACGACTGGGAACAGACTATCGAGCAAAAACTGGTGTTCGATATCGAAATGGCATGGGATAACCGCAAGTCGGCGAAAAGCGATGATGTCGCAGATTGTCTAAGTTACGCGGATATCGCCGACACGGTGATAAATCATGTTGAAGGCGGGCGTTTTGCTCTGGTCGAGCGTGTGGCGGAAGAGGTGGCGGATCTACTGCTTAGCCGATTCAATTCTCCGTGGGTTCGCATCAAACTGAGCAAGCCTGGCGCCGTCGCGCGCGCGGCGAACGTAGGGGTAATTATTGAGCGTGGCAATAATCTGAAATAAAAATAAATAATTTTATATTTTTTAAACCAAACGGTTATATATGGGGTCTTAACGCGAGATCCATTTTTGCAGTGTTTTTCATTTTAGGGGTTTATTGATGAGCGATATGCACTCGCTGCTGATAGCGGCAATTTTGGGTGTGGTCGAAGGATTGACGGAGTTTTTGCCGGTATCCAGCACGGGCCATATGATTATTGTGGGTCATCTGCTGGGGTTTGAAGGCGATACGGCCAAGACATTCGAAGTGGTGATTCAACTTGGATCTATTCTGGCGGTCGTGGTGATGTTCTGGCGGCGGTTGTTTGGCCTCATCGGTATTCACTTTGGCCGCCCGCTACAGCGTGAAGGTGAAAGTAAAGGTCGATTAACGTTGATTCACATCCTGCTGGGCATGATTCCGGCGGTGGTGCTGGGGTTAGTCTTTCATGACACGATCAAGTCGCTATTTAACCCAATTAACGTGATGTACGCGCTGGTGGTAGGCGGTCTGTTGCTGATTGCCGCCGAGTGCCTGAAGCCGAAAGAACCGCGCGCGCCGGGGCTGGATGATATGACGTATCGTCAGGCGTTTATGATTGGCTGTTTCCAGTGTCTGGCGCTGTGGCCGGGCTTCTCGCGTTCCGGAGCGACCATTTCCGGTGGGATGCTGATGGGCGTCAGCCGTTACGCCGCCTCTGAGTTCTCGTTCTTACTGGCTGTGCCGATGATGATGGGCGCAACGGTTCTGGATCTCTACAAAAGTTGGTCATTCCTGACCGCAGCGGATATTCCGATGTTCGCAGTGGGCTTTGTGACGGCGTTTGTGGTGGCGCTGATCGCCATCAAGACCTTCCTGCAACTGATTAAGCGTATCTCGTTTATTCCGTTTGCGATTTACCGCTTTGTGGTGGCGGCTGCCGTTTACGTCGTCTTCTTCTGATGATTGACCGTGCCGGATGGCGGCGTACCGCCTTGTCCGGCCTAACTGTTTTGTCGGTCTGATAAGCGCAGCGCCATCAGGCAATTTATCGTGCCGGATGGCGTTTAGCTGGCGGGGTTCGGGCAGCGCTTCTCTTTCCAGTTGGCGACCGCTGCAATTCGTCGCTTCGTCAGCTCCTCGCGAATCTCAATGCCCTTAAATCCGGCCTCCACCACCTCTTTCGTCGGTACCGCCTGCGCCACCTGCCAGGCTTCGCGCAGCCAGCGCCCCTGCGGGTAATCCGACGCTTCAAATCCGGTACGTCCACGGACATCGGCTTCGCTGGTCAGCGCAATCTGCTCGACGCGCTGCGGTTTACGCCATGCATCAATGGCGTCAAACAGCTTAACGATCGTTTTCGGCTGGAGTATCGGAAAGGTGTGGATCAGATCATGGTACTCGGCGACCAGTTTAGCTAAATCACGCAGGTCATTGGGGACGCGCAAACGCTGGCATAGCTGTTCGACCAGTTTCACGCCCGCCGGGCCGTGGCCATGATGGCGCGGCCAGAGGTTTTTCGGCGTTAAGCCTTTGCCCACATCATGACAAAGCGTGGCGAAACGAACATCAAGCTGCGGACTGAGCATGGCGGCCATCGACAGCGTCATCAACGTATGAACTCCGGTATCAATTTCCGGATGCCACTTTGCCGGCGCGGGTACGCCAAACAGGGCGTCGATTTCCGGAAACAGGACGCGCAGGGCGCCGCAGTCGCGCAATACCTGGAAGTAAACCTGCGGATTGCGGGTGGTAAGCGCATTTTCCGTCTCTTTCCATACCCGTTCCGGCGTCAGATGTTCCAGCTCGCCTGCCGCGGTCATTTCGCGCATTAGCGCCAGTGTTTCATCGGCGATACGGAAACTAAGATGAGCGTAACGGGCGGCAAAACGCGCCACGCGCAATACGCGCAAGGGATCTTCGCCAAACGCGGGAGAGACATGTCGCAGTAGACGCGCCTCCAGATCCCGGCGCCCGTGGTAAGGGTCGATAATCTGGCCGTCATCGTCGCGCGCCAGAGCATTAATGGTCAGATCGCGACGCTGGAGATCGGCTTCCAGGGTAACGTCCGGCGCGGCATAACAGGTGAAGCCCGTGTAGCCGGAACCGGATTTACGCTCAGTACGCGCCAGCGCGTATTCTTCGTGAGTTTGCGGGTGGAGAAACACAGGAAAATCACGGCCTACCTGCTGGTAGCCCGCATCAAGCATCTCCTGCGGCGTGGCGCCGACAACGACCCAATCTTTATCTTTAACCGGTAGCCCTAACAACGCATCCCGAACCGCACCACCGACCAGATAAATCTTCACGCCACTTTCCTTTTAAAAACGATCATCCTCTAATGATAAGACAGTGCCGCAGAGAAGGCGATTTAGTTCATCCAGCGGTCTTTGCGTTTACGGCTTGGGATCATATGCGGCAGCACCAGCCCTAACAGCAAGCCAATACCCAATACGCCGCCGCCATACATAAACCACTGCATAATAATGGTGCGCTGTTTGTCATCCAGTTGCAGATTCGCGGCGCTAACTTTTTTCTGCGCGACAATCAGCTCGTTTTTCAGCTTCTGGTTCTCTTCTTTTAGCCCGTTGATGACGCTGTCGCTTTGCGCCACTTTCTGCTGCATATCGGCGGTGCGCTGATTCCACGTGGTATCAATATTGTTGAGTTTATCGGTCAACGTTTTGACCTGATTTTCCAGATCCGGCACGCGGGTACGCAGGCTTGGCGTGGTATTCAGTTCTTTTAACGGTATCCAGGCAGTACGACCAGAACTGTCTTTAATTTGACCATAGTTGGCATCGCTCTGTAAGAGCGTGACTTCCTCGCCGGCGTTGACGGTACCCACAAGGCGATAATTATCTCCCGGACCGCTGCGGACCCAGGTATTCAGTTCATCAGAAACGTAACGCGTCTCTTCAGCATGAGAGACGGCGGTGGCGCTAAGCGCAAGTAAAGTTAGTCCAATCAGGCGTAATTTTGGCATCAGGCTGTCGTTATTGTCAGAGAAAGTGGAACGATAGTAACGGCATCAGTGTCGCTACGCAAAGTAGTCGACATCAATCGGAATCATCTGTGTCGCCTTTGCCGCTACGTCAAACTTTTACGCCCGTCAAATTGCTCGTTGCATGGCAATTTGGCGCAAAATACTATCTACTGACAAAAATAATGCGGGTAAGTTCGCCAAGAATCTTCCCAGATGTGACATAACCCATAAGTACAAGGCCATGGCTCAGGAAATCGAATTAAAGTTTATCGTCAATCACGACGCCGTAGATGCGCTGCGAAATCATCTTCATACGCTCGGCGGCGAGCATCATGCGCCCAGCCAGTTGCTGAATATCTACTTCGAAACGCCTGATAACTGGCTACGCCGCCATGATATGGGGCTGCGTATTCGTGGTGAAAATGGGTGCTATGAAATGACCATGAAAATTGCCGGCCGGGTAACGGGCGGGCTGCACCAGCGACCCGAATACAATGTCGCGCTAAGCGAACCCGTGCTGGATCTGACGCAACTTCCGGCGGAGGTCTGGCCTGATGGCAACCTGCCCGCTGGCCTGGCATCAAACGTACAGCCGCTGTTCAGTACCGATTTTTACCGGGAAAAATGGTGTCTGGACGTTGACGGCAGCAGGATTGAAATTGCGCTCGATCTTGGCGACGTAAAAGCGGGCGAGTTTGCCGAACCGATTTGTGAGCTGGAGCTTGAGTTGCTTCGCGGCGATACGCGCGCCGTGTTAAAACTGGCGAAGCAACTGCTGTCGCAAACCGGTTTGCGTCAGGGCAGTCTGAGTAAGGCGGCGCGAGGTTATCACCTGGCGCAGGGGAATGCGCCGCGAGAGAATACACCAACGGCAATTCTGCGGACTGCCGCGAAAGCCACGGTAGAGCAAGGGCTGGAGGCCTCGCTGGATCTGGCGTTGTCACAGTGGCAGTACCATGAAGAGCTCTGGCTGCGCGGCGACGAGTCGGCGAAAGAACACGTGCTGGATGCTATGGGATTAGTGCGCCATGCCTTAATGCTTTTTGGTGGCATTGTTCCACGTAAAGCGAGCGCTCACTTACGTGATCTACTTACCCAGGCGGAAGCGACGATGACATCCGCGGTGTCCGCCGTCACAGCCGTTTATAGTACGCAAACGGCGATGGCGAAACTGGCATTGACGGAATGGCTGGTGACGAAAGCCTGGCAGCCATTTCTGGACGCGAAGGCGCAGGCCAAAATGGCCGATTCTTTTAAGCGTTTCGCCGACATTCATCTTTCTCGTCATGCTGCTGAATTAAAAAAAGTTTTTGGACAACCGCTGGGTGATAAGTATCGCGACCAGTTGCCGCGTTTGACTCGCGATATCGACAGCGTTTTACTGCTGGCCGGGTATTATGATGCGATGGTCGCGCAGGCATGGCTGGAAAACTGGCAGGGATTGCGTCACGCCATTCTTACCGGACAACGTATTGAAATTGAACATTTCCGTAATGAGGCCATTAACCAGCAGCCGTTCTGGTTGCACAGCGGAAAACGATAATCAGAACCGTAGAAAGCGCCTGATGACGCTGCGCTTATCAGGCTTACGGTATGCGGACTTGTAGGCCGGATCAGGCGAAACGCCGCCATCCGGCATTATTTAAAGGATATCCCCTAAATGACGCCGCTCTCTTCACCCTTATCGCAGTACTGGCAGACCGTTGTTGAGCGCCTACCAGAAGGATTTACTGAGACATCGCTTAGCGCGCAGGCGAAGTCAGTACTTACATTTAGCGATTTTGCGCTGGATAGCGTGATAGCGCATCCGGAGTGGCTTGCCGAACTGGAATCCGCATCGCCGCAGGCTGATGAATGGCGACATTATGCTGGCTGGTTACAGGAGGCGTTGGCAGGTGTCTGTGACGACGCCTCGCTGATGCGTGAACTGAGGTTTTTTCGTCGTCGCATCATGGTACGCATCGCCTGGGCGCAGACGCTGTCGCTGGTGGACGATGAGACTATTTTACAACAGTTGAGCCATCTGGCGGAGACGCTCATTGTGGGGGCGCGCGACTGGCTGTATGCCGCCTGTTGCCGCGAATGGGGAACCCCCTGTAACCCGCAGGGCGTTCCGCAGCCGCTGTTGATTTTAGGCATGGGCAAGCTGGGCGGCGGCGAACTGAATTTTTCGTCTGATATCGATCTGATTTTCGCCTGGCCGGAACATGGCGAGACCCGGGGCGGGCGTCGTGAACTCGATAACGCCCAGTTTTTTACGCGTCTCGGGCAGCGGCTGATCAAAGCGCTGGATCAGCCCACAATGGATGGTTTTGTCTATCGGGTGGACATGCGCCTGCGACCGTTTGGCGACAGCGGCCCGCTGGTACTGAGTTTTGCCGCGCTGGAGGATTACTATCAGGAGCAAGGACGCGACTGGGAACGCTACGCCATGGTGAAAGCGCGGCTAATGGGCGATAACGACGACGCCTGGTCTCGTGAATTACGCGCCATGCTGCGGCCTTTCGTTTTCCGCCGCTATATCGATTTCAGCGTCATCCAGTCGCTACGTAATATGAAAGGGATGATCGCCCGCGAAGTGCGACGCCGCGGTTTGAAAGACAACATTAAACTTGGCGCGGGCGGTATTCGTGAAATTGAGTTTATCGTGCAGGTATTCCAGCTCATCCGCGGCGGACGCGAGCCGTCGCTACAGTCGCGTTCGTTACTGCCAACGCTGGATACTATCGCTGCGCTGCATTTGCTGCCTGAGAATGACGTGGCGCAACTGCGCGTGGCCTATCTTTTTCTACGTCGTCTGGAGAATCTGCTGCAAAGCATCAATGACGAACAGACGCAAACGTTGCCTGCCGACGATCTGAATCGGGCGCGGCTGGCCTGGGGAATGAAGGCGGAGAACTGGCCGCAGCTTGTTGGCGAACTGACGGATCATATGGCTAATGTACGCCGCGTATTCAACGAATTAATTGGCGATGATGAAGCCGATACCCCGCAGGAGGAAGAACGTTCAGAGCCGTGGCGTGAAGTATGGCAGGATGCGCTACAGGAGGATGATTCGACGCCAGTGCTGGCGCATTTAGCCGATGAGGATCGGCGACAGGTTCTGACCCTCATCGCTGACTTCCGTAAGGAACTGGATAAACGCCCTATCGGCCCGCGCGGGCGGCAGGTGCTGGACCAACTGATGCCGCACCTGCTTGCTGACGTTTGTTCCCGCGAAGACGCCGCTGTTACGCTATCGCGGATAACGCCGTTGCTGGCGGGGATTGTCACTCGCACCACCTATCTGGAGCTGCTGAGCGAATTTCCCGGCGCGCTGAAACACCTGATTATGCTCTGCGCCGCTTCGCCAATGATAGCGAGCCAATTGGCGCGTTATCCGTTGTTGCTTGATGAACTGCTCGACCCCGGCACGCTTTATCAGCCGACGGCTACCGACGCTTACCGCGACGAATTACGTCAATATTTACTGCGCGTGCCGGAAGAAGACGAAGAACAACAACTGGAGGCATTACGCCAGTTTAAACAGGCACAGCTTTTGCGGATTGCGGCGGCGGATATTGCCGGTACGCTGCCGGTGATGAAAGTGAGCGATCACCTCACATGGCTGGCGGAGGCGATGATTGATGCTGTGGTGCAGCAGGCGTGGACGCAAATGGTTGCGCGTTATGGTCAGCCAGCGCATCTGGACGAACGCCAGGGGCGGGGGTTTGCGGTCGTCGGTTATGGCAAGTTGGGCGGATGGGAGCTGGGCTACAGTTCCGATCTGGATCTCATCTTCCTGCATGACTGCCCGATGGACGTCATGACCAACGGTGAACGCGAAATCGACGGGCGGCAGTTTTATCTGCGCCTGGCGCAGCGCATTATGCATCTGTTCAGTACGCGCACCTCCTCCGGCATTTTGTATGAGGTGGATGCGCGTCTACGCCCCTCTGGCGCGGCGGGAATGCTGGTGACTTCAGCGGACGCGTTTGCCGATTATCAGCAGCATGAAGCCTGGACCTGGGAACATCAGGCGTTGGTACGCGCTCGCGTGGTATATGGCGACCCGCAGCTTACCTCACAGTTTGATGCGGTGCGCCGCACTATCATGACGACGGCGCGCGACGGCAAGACATTGCAGACTGAAGTGCGTGAAATGCGCGAGAAAATGCGGGCGCATCTCGGCAATAAGCATCGTGATCGTTTTGATATTAAAGCTGATGAAGGCGGTATTACGGATATTGAGTTTATCGCGCAATATCTGGTACTGCGCTACGCTCATGAAAAACCTAAATTAACGCGCTGGTCTGATAACGTGCGCATCCTGGAGCTTCTGGCGCAAAACGGCATTATGGATGAACACGAGGCGCAGGCGCTGACGGTAGCCTACACCACACTGCGTGATGAACTGCACCACCTGGCGTTGCAGGAGCTTCCCGGTCATGTGGCGCAGACGTGTTTTAGCAAAGAGCGCGCGCTGGTGCAGGCAAGCTGGCGGAAGTGGCTGGTAGCCGTTTGAATTATGCTATTATCGCGCGCAAATTTTGAATCTCTCAGGAGACAGGAATGAAAGTAAATCTGCCAGCGTTTGAACGTGCAGGCGTCATGGTTGTGGGTGATGTAATGCTGGATCGCTATTGGTATGGCCCCACTTGCCGTATTTCACCGGAAGCGCCGGTGCCCGTGGTTAAGGTAAATACCGTTGAGGAACGCCCGGGCGGCGCGGCGAACGTGGCGATGAACATTGCGTCTCTGGGAGCGAACGCCCGTCTGGTCGGCCTGACGGGTATTGATGACGCCGCGCGCGCGCTGAGCAAAACGCTGGCGGAGGTCAATGTGAAGTGCGACTTCGTTTCTGTGCCGACGCATCCGACGATTACCAAACTGCGCGTACTATCACGTAATCAGCAGCTCATTCGTCTTGATTTTGAAGAAGGCTTTGAGGGCGTGGACCCGCAGCCGTTGCATGAGCGTATCAACCAGGCGCTGGGATCGATCGGCGCGCTGGTATTGTCCGATTATGCCAAAGGCGCTCTGACCAGCGTGCAGACTATGATTTCCCTGGCGCGCCAGGCGGGCGTGCCGGTGCTCATCGATCCGAAAGGAACGGATTTTGAACGTTACCGCGGCGCCACGCTGCTGACGCCAAACCTTTCTGAATTTGAGGCGGTCGCGGGGAAATGTAAAAGCGAAGACGAACTGGTTGAACGCGGCATGAAACTCATTGCTGATTACGACCTTTCCGCGCTGTTGGTCACGCGTTCCGAACAGGGAATGACGCTGCTGCAACCGAATAAAGCGCCGCTACATATGCCGACGCAGGCGCAGGAAGTTTATGATGTTACCGGTGCGGGCGATACGGTGATCGGCGTGCTGGCGGCGACGCTGGCGGCGGGAAATACCCTGGAAGAGGCGTGTTATTTCGCCAATGCGGCGGCGGGCGTAGTGGTAGGTAAACTCGGGACGTCAACGGTTTCCCCTATTGAGCTGGAAAACGCAGTGCGCGGACGCGCGGATACCGGCTTCGGCGTTATGACCGAAGAGGAGTTGAGACAGGCCGTCGCCAGCGCGCGTAAGCGTGGCGAGAAAGTGGTCATGACCAACGGCGTTTTCGATATTCTGCACGCGGGCCATGTCTCTTATCTGGCGAACGCGCGCAAACTGGGCGACCGCCTGATTGTTGCGGTCAATAGTGACGCCTCGACTAAACGCCTGAAGGGCGAAAGCCGTCCGGTTAATCCGCTCGAACAGCGTATGATCGTGCTAGGCGCGCTGGAGTCGGTCGACTGGGTTGTCTCTTTTGAAGAGGATACGCCGCAACGACTGATTGCCGGTATTCTGCCGGATCTGCTGGTAAAAGGCGGCGACTATAAGCCGGAAGAGATCGCGGGCAGCGAAGAGGTCTGGGCCAACGGCGGTGAAGTCATGGTGCTGAACTTCGAAGATGGTTGTTCCACGACCAATATCATCAAAAAGATCCAGACCGAGAGCGAGAAGTAAAACCGCGTCATCAGGCGTTACAGACGCGGCGGGCGCTGATTTTGAAGGCGCGTCGGACATTTTGTTTCGACGCGTATCTCGCGGTTGACGCTGCTTTTTTTTCGACCTAAAGTAAAGGAATAAGGGTGAGAGGGGATCTCTCCCCCCTCTGATTGTCTGTTAGTAAGCTGCGAAACTTATCAGTAACAGAACAATCAGTATGATGACCTGGTGCATCATAACCCTTTCCTTATTAAAGCCCCTTCCTCGGGAGGGGCTTTCCCGTTTCAGCCCCTTGCTGACATCGCGATTGTTGGTGAGTGGCCTGTCTGGCGCAAGGGCTTTCTCCCGCCGATTTTGCGTTACTGGATCGCCCACGCAAAATGGCCTGCTGGTCATAACGCTTTGTACAGACAAGGTGGAAAAAAGATAAAAAAATCCCCGGTCTTATGACCAGGGACAGGAGATATGGCGGGGGGTTATTGCTCTTTTATCGTTGCTTCGCGATTAATCTCATCCGTTGCCGATGAAACCAACGGCGTGGTCAGCGCCTTTAGCGAGCCGCCAGCGATGCCAATCTCGTTTAACAGCGAATCGATCAGCGGTGCCTGGGTACGATAGGTGAGCGCGGCAGATAACGCTTGTTCCGCCAGGTTTCCCCCGTTAGCGCCGCCAGCGGCGACGTCGCCCGCCGTCGCGCCGCGATTGAGGCCATCGACCTGAATAATCTTAATGCCGTCGATGGATTTCATCGGTTCAACAGACTTCTCAATAACAGCAGGCAACGATTGTAAGAGCGCTAGTTTAAATTTGAGGCTGGTTTGTTCGTCAGATAGTACGTTGATAGCGTCATTCAGCGCCCGTTGCGCTTCGGCTTCCGCCAGACCTTTTTTACGCGTTGCTTCCGCCAGTTCGATGATGGCGGCGGCTTGCAATTCTGCCGCTTCTTTCTCTGCTTTTGCCCGAACGGTCAGTTCGACCGCTTTGGTTTCCGCATCCTGCGCCGCGGCGATCAGAGCGACCTGCTTGGCGCGATCCGCTTCGGCGGTCTGGCGGGTGGTTTCTACGTTTTGCTGGGCGCGAACCGCATCGGCCAGCGCGTCGTTGGCGCGCGCTTCCGCTTGCGATTGCTGCTCGGATTTGGCGGCAATGGCGATAGATTTCGTCTGGTTGGCGATTTCTGTCACCTGTTGCTGTTCTATCTCTTTAATACGTACTTCACGCTCGGCCTCAACTTTCCTGGACCGTACTGCTTGCTCACGTTCGATCTCCGTCTCCTGGATCTGCCGCTCAGCAAGAATGCGCGTCTGTTCTGCTTCACGATGGCGCTCGGCCTCAAAAGCGGCAATTTTGGCGTTTTGTTCGGCGGTGCGGGTTTTAACCTGTTGCTCCTGCTCCAGAGTCATAAAGGCTTCTTGCTGCTCGATTTCCAGCTTGCGTTCAAGCGCGTCGCGGTTCTTTTCGCGCACCGCCACTTCCACATCCTGTTCCACTTCATTACGTTCACGACGGCGGCGTTCGGTTTCCTGCGTCAGTTTCGTCAGACCTTCGGCATCAAAGGCGTTGTTTGGGTTGAAATGCTCTTTGGACGTTTGGTTAAAGTTGGTTAATGAGACGCTTTCCAGTTCCAGGCCGTTTTTCGACAAATCTTCCGCAACGGTGTTTTGTACGCCCTGAACGAAGTTTTCACGCGTATCCTGTAGCTCATGCATCGTCATCTGGGCCGCGGTAGCGCGTAAGGCGTCAACGAATTTATCCTCAACCAGCATACGCAGATCTTCCGGCGACAGCGTTCGCTGGCCAAGCGTTTGTGCGGCGGTGGCAATACCTTCAACAGAGGGTTTTACACGTACGAAGAAAGCGACGACCACGTCAACGCGCATACGATCTTTGGTGATCAGGCTGTCGACGGTAGCACGGCTGACTTCAAGTTTTAGGGTATTCATATTGATCGGAATAATTTCGTGAAAGATTGGCATCACAATAGCGCCGCCGCTCATCACCACTTTTTGCCCGCCAAGCCCGGTACGGACAAATGCCTGTTCCGCAGATGCGCGGCGATAGAGGCGAGCAAAAATGATCCCGATAATTAGTAAGACGATAACCGCAACGATGGCGGTAAACATCCATGATGGCAATATGCCAAAAACATCATCCATTATGTAAGTTCCTCTCAATTAAACATAGAAGGTACGCTCAGCCAAATAACGCGTTGCGGAAAGTCGGCAGACAATCAGCACCTTGTCTCCTTTTTTAAATTCTTTTCCCTTTTCGGGTTCCAGCAGTAAATAGTGAATCTGGCCGAACTTATCGGTAAATTTTCCTTCGCAAGGTGTACCGGCGACGGCGGCGTGGCCGGTAATAATCGCCATGCCGCCGATAAATTCCTCTTCCCGGAGGGCGGAGCTTTCATCTCTGGGTAGCCAGGGCGCGAGGATTTTTCCGCTGTAATGCACGGCAAAGACCGACAGGACAATGCTCAACGGGACCAGCAGCAGATTGCTGAGCGGCGCTTGCCAGAGCATGATCCCGCCATGCTGGATGAGGATACCGAAGAGGCCGAAATAACCGGCCAATAGACAGAGGACGACCAGGGCGGGAACGCGTCCAATATTCAGATAATGAAGCGCCTGGCCCGCAGGGCCGGATGACAGGGCGTCATAATGATCGAGATGGGCGTCGAGCGCGCCTGAAAGAAAGTGGCCAAAAATCAGCGAAATCATCTCCAGCACGCCGATAAAGAAAACGAACGCGATGGCAAACAGATAGGGGCTGTTATACTCCGCAAATAAGGTCATATTTTCTATCCTTGTCGCCGCCTTCAGAAGGATGTTCGCGTGATAATTTTCATGCTTGTTATTTCATTGCGTTACAATATCATGTGACCCATATCTCCTTAAGTCCGAAAAGCGATTTATCCGTCGTTATCTTTGGTGAATATTGTGATTTTGCGCATTAAATTTGCGCACGTTATGTATAAAACCGCCGTACATATAGGGAAATACTGAAATCAGAAAAAGCATATAGCCTTAACAGAATTCAATAACTGGAGGGTATGCTGATGAACAACAATAACGTCTATTCATTAAATAATTTCGATTTTCTGGCGCGCAGTTTTGCCAGAATGCAGGCGGAGGGGCGTCCTGTTGATATCCAGGCGGTAACCGGCAATATGGACGAGGAGCATCGCGACTGGTTTTGCAAGCGTTACGCGCTTTACTGCCAGCAGGCGACTCAGGCGAAAAGGTTAGAATTAGAACACTAATGCAGGCTCCCTTTACAGGTGCAGGGCATTATTCAGATCTTATATGAGCGGGCCGTCAGGCCCGTTCACGTTTTTACTCTTGTTGTGGATCGACTGGCGGGATGGCGGGCGCAGGTTTTACTTCTTCAGGCTTGTCGCGAGCTTCCAGTTCGCTGAGGCGTTGCTCCAGCAGCGCCAGTTTTTCCCGGGTGCGCAGCAAGACCTGAGTCTGGACATCAAACTCTTCGCGGCTCACCAGATCGAGACGCGTCAGCTGAGATTGCAGCGTTTGACGGATTTTTTTCTCGATATCTTCCCCGAACTCGCGAATACCTTTCGGCATTGACTCATGAACCTGGCGTGCGATTTGCTCAATTTTTTTCGGGTCAATCATTGTGGTTTCCCTGAACTGGTAAGTGTTAGCTCTTATTGTAGTGCGATATGTGGACGCCATAAACCAGAATTGTGTGACGTCATACGGAGTAAAGGCGTTGATGAAGGTAATCAATAGCGTTATAGTTAACCCGCTTATTCTCAGGGCGGGGCGAAATTCCCCACCGGCGGTAAATCAGCGATGTTTAACGCATTTCTCATCACGGCGCGCCGTGACGGAATGCGGAGAGCAGGTTGAAAGCCCGCGAGCGCTTTTTGCCATAGCGAAAAGGTCAGCAGATCCGGTGTAATTCCGGGGCCGACGGTTAAAGTCCGGATGGGAGAGGGTAACGATCCAGTCGGGCATGGACCCGCTCACGTTATTTTTTTGCCGCTTGTCGGCACTCCTAAGACTGCCCTGATTCTGGTAACCATAATGTTAATGAGGTTTTTTTACCATGAATCAGACGCTACTTTCCTCTTTTGGTACGCCTTTTGAACGTGTTGAACTTGCACTGGATGCGCTGCGTGAAGGACGCGGTGTGATGGTGCTTGATGATGAAGATCGTGAAAACGAAGGCGATATGATTTTCCCCGCAGAGACGATGACCGTAGAACAGATGGCGTTAACCATTCGTCACGGTAGCGGTATTGTTTGCCTGTGTATTACTGAAGATCGTCGTAAGCAGCTCGACTTGCCAATGATGGTGGAAAACAACACCAGCGCCTACGGTACCGGTTTTACCGTGACCATTGAAGCCGCAGAAGGCGTGACCACCGGCGTTTCCGCCGCTGACCGTGTCACTACGGTGCGCGCGGCAATTAAGGATGGCGCAAAACCGTCCGATCTTAACCGTCCGGGGCACGTTTTCCCACTGCGCGCTCAGGCGGGCGGCGTGCTGACGCGCGGCGGTCATACGGAGGCGACCATCGATCTGATGACGCTGGCCGGTTTTAAACCTGCAGGTGTACTGTGCGAGTTGACTAACGACGATGGGACGATGGCGCGCGCGCCGGAGTGTATCGCGTTTGCAGGCCAGCATAATATGGCGGTGGTCACGATTGAAGATCTGGTGGCTTACCGCCAGGCGCATGAGCGCAAAGCCAGCTGATCGAACGGATCATGGTTGAAAAAAGCCGATGAGATGTCATCGGCTTTTTTGTATTCCTTCGGTGCCATATCGTTCAGTTTCAAAGAACGACGAATAAGCTGAATGGTAAAATTATTGTGAGAAAAGCAGAGGCCTGAATGCAGACCTCTGCTTTGGTTTATCTATTCAGGTTATTTTCCTCTGGCCAGTTTCAATGCCCAGGCGCCGCTCATCACCAGCAGCAGAATCAGGCACAACCCAAAGGCCAACATACATGCCTGCGCCATGTTCATAAAGTGCCAGGGCGGAAGCAGATACCAGCCTTCGGACTGCTGGTAGAGATCGACAAACCACTGCTGTACGCTACTGAGCGTTACGCCATCAGGGACGATAGGCGCGTCATAACCGCAGTCTCCGGTAGGTTTAAACCACTCCGGTGCCCATTCCGCCAACGGTAAGTTGAAAGGAAAGGTCGGGTCAGTCGAACATCCTTGCACGCCAAAAAGTGAATCGGGGTCCGCATTATGTACCGCATGATGGATACCATTAAGCTTAATAGAAAACTTAATGCCCATAATGCTGCCATAAAACGCCGCGATGCAGCCAATCAGCTTCAGCACGATATTTTTGGGATTTATTGCCGCAATCACCCCGCCAATTACCATCACAAACATCGCGTAACGGATGTAAACACACTGCTCGCACGGTGCCATGTAGAGGTAGATTTGGAAGAACGAGTGCGCCAGGATAATTAATCCTCCCATCGCGATGGCCATTAACAGCCACAGAAAGCGCTGTTCCTGCCATCTCACCAGCGTATCCACTGGTCTTGCGCGTAGGTCTCGCCATAATCCCTTAATAAAATCCATAATCGTTTCCCTGCTTATTTTTTAGTGGCCAGTTCCCGAACGAGTTCAGCCATAGAATCGATGGATTTGATGTTTTTGGTATAGATAAGGTACTTGCCGTTGACGACGTAAGCCGGAACACCCTGAATTTTGGCAACGTCATAGGCGGCTTTCCATTTTTCCAGAGTCTCCTGAACGGCAGGATCTTTCAGCGCTGCTTCAAAATCAGCCTGGCTCATGCCTGCGGCGTCCAGCCCGGTTTTAATAAATGCCGCCGGATCTTTCCCATCTGACCAGCGCTCTTTCTTATCATGGTAAGCCGCATACCAGGCGAACTTCGCTTTTTTGAATTGTGATTTAGCATCAAATAACGAAATCCCGGCAGCTTTATCTTTGGCGATCAGGACTGCAAATACTTCGCTGGCCTGTTTGCCATATTCGCCTTTTGTTTCCAGGTGGAACGGAGTGAACGTAACGAGATCGGCGACTTTGTCAGAAACCGGACCTGTTACGGCTTTGTCATATTTGTAGCAGAAAGGGCAGGCGTAGCTAAATACCTTAATCAGCGTTTTATCCGCATTAGGAATCGGTTTCTCCAGAACCATATAATCTGTGCCCTCGGTAAAAGCCGATGCCGCAAAAGGAGTGACCAATGCCGCGGTTAATACTACGCTTTTAAATAAAGAGGTAATCCATTTAGATGACATATTAATTCCTTCCCGTTATTTATTTAAACATTTGCGTTGGATGAACCAGTAATGCACGATAGTGAGTCTGGTTGGGTTTATCCGACAGCACATCAATTTCAACTTTCACTTCTTTCGTTTTATAGTCAATCTCATTCAGTTTGCCGACTGTGGGTTTACCAACGTCGAACAGGTTAATAGAACCGCCAAAGCCGAACATGGTGTCGCGGTCTTTTTGATATTCAACAACCGAGGTAATAGGACTATAGAAATCATATCCACGTTCTTTACCGTATTCCCAAACTTGTTGTACGGTGCCTTTCTTCTCATCGATCTTATATTCGACAAAACGGGAATATTTCATGGTCGGTAGAGCCGGTTGCTCCAGGCCGCGACCATCGCCGTTATCAAAGACCGTTAACGTGCCTTTGCTGGAAAGCCATGCCGTATGTTGGGTATAGGTGAAATCGAAATCGGTGTCCTTACACTTGCCGTTTTCGTCACAGGTCAACGGCTTACCATGATCGTCTACCGGTTTCAGCAATTTACTGGCTAGCTGCTTATTCCAGCCTTTAGACGGTGCCAGTATCCATTTCACCTGCTTATCGCGACCAATTTTTACAATACCCTGATGGCGGGAAGAAAGGATGATGGAGTCGTCTTTCGCGTCATAAGCGATAGAGTTGACGTGCGCCCAGTTACGACCGGCACCAACGCCAAGCGCATCACCATACGGCGTATCCGGTTCAAGTTTCGCCTGCTGTCCGGCATGGGCCAGATCGACGTTCACGCATACTGCGCCCGCATCCAGCGCGCCGAGCAGCGCATCACGCATAGGGTCGAGGATTTTGGTTAAATCCCAAACGTCTACTACGCGGCCAGACTTATCGACCTCAATGATTTGGTCACGAATAGTATGAACATGTATGCCGTCTTCTTTGCGGTAATCGCGTTTGCCGACGCGCAGCAGTACGGTGCCGTTCACGGTTTCGATGGATTCATGAGACGCATCCAGGAACCCGCGCGGCAGTTTATGATCGGCAAGAATTTGCCCCATCATGTCAAACTCGTACCAGTGTTGGCCCTGCACCGCGGTAAAGGTGCCGCGAGGCGTTTCACGAATACCCATCAGGTAGCCGCGTTTGTTGATATTCATATCGTGGCCGTCGTAGAAGGTATCTTGATCCAGCCACCAGCGATATTCACCCTGGGTGTCGACCACAAACGTATAAGGGGCGATATCGAAAGGCAAAGCCCCGCCCGCCGGGCCGGCATCAAGAATGCCCGCATTTTTATCTTTTTCGCCGTGCCAGTGAAATTCAGCGCCCTGCGGCGTAAAGGTATGGGTATTTACCAGATAAAGGCGATCTTCAAATCCTGGCGCAACTTTAATAACTTTCGTTTGCTGGAGATCTGAAATAGAACGGTTATCCATATAATGGTTGACGATGGCGGACGTCTGCACCACATAGTCATCCTTCATGGCTTTGCCGTTTTCTTTATATTCTACCGTGACGTTGTTGGCAAATTTCTGATAAAGGCCAAAAATAGGAATACCGTCATAGGTTTCTAAAGACTCTTTCCCAACAGTATAAGTAACAGGAACGCCTTTTTCCCCTTTGCCATGTACAGTAACTTTAACGTCTGAAATAATATGGCTATCTAATTCCACCAGCGCGGTGAGAGGGGCATTTCCGTAAGGATCGACAACGACTGCGCCTAATTTTCCTGCGGGCTGTGCCGGTTGAAAACCTGCGGCAAACGTACTGGCTGCGGTGAGTCCGCATGTCAGTGCGACGGCACCGGCAAGTATTGTTTTCCGGTATTGGTCAAACATGGATATATCTCCTTATATACAACTTCTAAATATAATACTTCTGAATATACTATGTTTTTATGAATAATAAATGAGGTAAATGATTGGTCTTTAAATATAAGTCATGATGCTGTTACTTATTTTAAAGTATATTCTGTATCAATATTTTTTAATTGCCTGAGTGAGTCGATAGTAGGAGTGTGATATTTTAAGAACAATATAAATTAGTACGAAGTGTGATCTTATCGACATTGTTTTCTGCTTAATACCTCTTTCATTATTGTGTTTCACCACTGATTTATATGATCAAAATCATTTATTTGTTCCACAAATATGCCAGTATATGAATACGTCAAAATAAGGGTATGTAAAATTTTAACGTTAAATGTTTAGTGATGTTAAATTTTAAGGGTAAAAAGGATGTTTATTGCCTGGTATTGGATAATATTAATCGTTCTGGTGGTAGTAGGGTATATTTGCCATATGAAGCGTTATTGCAGAGCGTTTCGGCAAGACAGAGATGCATTACTTGAAGCGCGAACGAAACGTTTTCGCCAGACGAGCGAAGGCGACAGCGTGATGAATGAGCAGAAATAGCGCATATCCTTGACGGGCAGCCGGATGTTGCCTGGCTAAAGGCCTGCATCCGGCGCGACGTTTCTCTTAACCGATACCTATCGTCTGCAAAATGACGAGACTGAGCCCCATGATGGACATACCGCAAAGCACGCCATAGCTGGGGTTATTGTTAGGATCGATCTCTTTTGCCAGCGGCATCAGTTCATCGACGGAGAGCGCCACCATAATGCCGGCGACTGCCGCCATGATAGCCGCCATAACGATCGGTGAAACCAGGCTGCCCAAAATCAGCCACGCCAGTACGCCGCCAAGAATTTCCGCCATGCCGGAGATACCGGCCCAAAAAATCGCGGTACGTTTTGAGCCCGTCGCGGCATAAACCGGGCCGGCAACCGCCAGACCTTCAGGAATATTGTGCAACGCCACCGCCAGTGCGATGCCGAAACCCAGTTCAAGATTGCTGCTGGCAGTGACAAAGGTGGCGATCCCTTCCGGAAAGTTGTGCAGGCTAATGCCGAGCGTCAATAAAATCGCAGTGCGTTTTATCGAGCCGGGAAGCGGCTGCTGCCTTTTTTGCACCAGATCCTGCGGATGAGCGTGAGGAAGCAGGCGGTCCAGCCCGAAGTAGCCCAACAGGCCGATAATAAACATTCCGTAGCCCAGTACAGGCGACATCCCCTCGGTATCAAGCGCGGCGGGCAGCATCTCCATCAGCGAGATAAGCAGCATGATCCCTGCGGCGAAGCCCAGCGAAAAAGCCAGCACGCGGTTAGACGGTTTTTGGCCGAGAACGCCAAGAAACGCGCCAATAAAGGTGGCGGCGCCCGCCAGTAAGGTCAGAATAAGTGGTACTGACATCCATTACTCCTTATCAATTTGCCGTCCGAACCTGACCTTCAAAATAACTGATGATCTTCATCATAGTTATCTGAGTTCTTCCTCTGTGAAGAAAGCGTATGGTGATGTTAACAAAATGTCTTTCTTGTAAGGATAACATCATGTCTTTAACGTGTATGCCAGCATTGTTTTTGGGGCATGGCAGCCCGATGAACGTGCTGGACGATAACGATTATACCCGCGCCTGGCGGCGATTGGGGGAAGCCCTACCGCGACCACAGGCGATAGTGGTGGTGTCGGCGCACTGGTATACCCGTGGGACTGGCGTCACAGCGATGGAAAGGCCGCAAACTCTCCATGATTTTGGCGGTTTTCCGCAGGCGCTGTATGACATGCATTATCCGGCTCCTGGATCGCCTGCGCTGGCGCAGCGTCTGGTTGAACTGTTGGCTCCCGTTCCCGTCGCGCTCGATAAAGAGGCGTGGGGATTTGATCACGGCTCCTGGGGCGTATTGATCAAGATGTACCCGAATGCGGATATCCCGATGGTGCAGCTTAGTGTTGATAGTACCAAACCGGCGGCATGGCATTTTGAGATGGGTCGTAAACTGGCGACGCTGCGTGACGAAGGCGTGATGCTGGTGGCTAGCGGGAATGTGGTTCATAACCTGCGGACTGTGCGTTGGCACGGTGACAATATACCGTATCCCTGGGCGGCGTCATTTAATGACTTTGTGAAAGCCAACCTGACGTGGCAGGGGCCGGTAGAACAGCACCCGCTGGTGAATTATCTGCAACATGAAGGGGGGGCCTTATCGAACCCGACGCCGGAGCACTTTTTGCCTTTGCTGTATGTACTTGGCGCCTGGGACGGCAAGGAACCTATCACCATCCCGGTCGACGGTATTGAGATGGGCAGTATAAGTATGTTGTCGGTGCAGGTGGGGTAGCCGGATAAGGCGCGGAATGATTGCCCGATGGCGCTACGCCCATCGGGCTTACAGGAGAATCTATCCTTCGACAAAAATATGCGGATAGAAGCGGGAGAGATCCTGGGTGATCAGCGCCCGATCTTCACGGATACCAATTCCGGCGGGCTGATCGTTAATCAGCCAGCTACCAATCAGGGTGTAACTGTCGCCGAATTTTGGCAGCGGATAGAACTGTTGCACGATCATACCCTCTTCGCCATACGGGCCTTCCACGGATTCGATCGTTTTACCGTTTTCAATAATCGATACGTTCGCCCCTTCGCGGGAGAAGATCGGTTTCACGACATATTTATCCATTGGCGGATGTTCGTCTTCGGCGAAATACGCAGGCAACAGATTCGGATGGTCCGGGAACATCTCCCACAACAGCGGCAATAACGCTTTATTGGAGATAATGCTTTTCCAGGCCGGTTCCAGCCAGCGCACGCCGGCATCTTCCAGCTTGGTGGAAAACATCTCGCGCAGCATAAATTCCCACGGATAGAGCTTGAACAGGTTCGCAATGACCTGATCCTGCAGATCCGTAAATTGGCCTTTTTCCCCCAGACCAATATCGTCGATATAGAGAAATTCGGTGGCGATTTCCGCTTCGGCCGCGCAGTCCTGTAAATACTGAATAGTGCCGCGATCCTCAACCGTATCGCGACAGCAGGTGAGATGCAGCAACTGAAAACCGTACTGCTCGCGAAGTTCAGCAAAGCGTTCAATCAGCTTTTCCTGCAGGCTATTAAACTGATCGCTGCCTTCCGGCAGATTGCCCGCGTTGATCTGATCTTCCAGCCAAATCCACTGAAAAAACGCCGCTTCATACAGCGATGTTGGCGTGTCGGCATTATTTTCGAGCAGCTTAGGTTCGCCGATGCCGTCCCAGGCCAGATCGAGGCGGGAATAGAGCGACGGTTGTTGCGTTTGCCAGGACTGGCGAACAAAACCCCAGGTATGTTTTGGAATACGAAACTTCGTCATCAGCTCATCGCTGGCGATGACGCGTTCTACTACCTTGAGGCACATCTGGTGCAGCTCGGCGGTAACGTCTTCCAGTTTTTCCACCTGGGCGAGCGTTAACTTGTAATAAGCGTCTTCACACCAGTACGGTTCACCATACATAGTGTGAAAATTAAACCCGTATTCAGTCGCTTTATCGCGCCAGTCCGGGCGCTCGGTAATACTGACTCTTTCCATGCGTATCAGCCGCCCATCGAACGTGTTGAAGTACCGGCAGCGCTACGCTGCATGGTGCTCTGTTTGGCGACGGATTCGCCAAAACCGCCGCGGGTAACGGTTGTTGTGGTGGCAGGTTTCGGCGCCATCGCGGTTTTTGGTACGGTCATTGTCCGGCCCGGTTGCGCCGCGCCGTAGTTTTTACCTGCCGCATCGGTATATTTGCCGTATGCAGGGCTGGCCGGGTTTTTCGAGCTAAACAGCGGCTGTTGCGCAAAGCCTGCGCCGCCGCCCATCAGACGCCCCATCATGTAACCTGCCATAAGCGGCATCCAGAAACTGCCGCTGGATTGTTGGGCCTGCGCCTGATTTTCCGGCGCCATGCCAGCCTGTGCGGGCGCTTGCTGGCACTGGCCTTCGCCAAACTCAGCGACGCAATCTTCGCGTGTAGCGTACTTAGGCGCAGTACGTTCGGCCTCTTTCAGCGCATTGTTATACGCGGTTGTACACTCCGCGCTTTTGCCCGGATTCGCCGCTGAACAGTCATCAGCGTTTTGATACAGCGATACGGTTTCATCGCTTTTTTCACAGCCAGCCAGCATAAAAACAGCCGTAACCGCCAGGGCGACCGGCGTTAAATGCCGCGCGCTCCAGCTTTTGCGAAATGATGCGTGATGGATGGATTTTGTCCGTTTCATATTTGTCTTCCAGGACCCAGTGGTAAATACAACATGCGTTCAGAATAGAGGATGACTGGTCGAAATTGAAGCGAGAAAAGGCGAGAATGCGGCGGAATAGCAGGATCTTTACGTTGTCTTACGTTCAGGCGCGGCTTTATGACAGGTAGCGCCGCGCTTACCAGACCTACAAGGGCATAGGTCTGATAAACGCAGCGCCAGCGAATAACTTATCAATGCCGGAATGGATTGCCGTTATTGCTGTTGGCGCGAGCGGCGGTCGGCTGTACTGCCGGCGCGGCGCTATGAGCATTATAACCGTCTGCGGCAGCATCCTGCTCTGGCGTTTCCGGCGCTACGCTTTCCGGCGACGTCGGGATAGGTTTACCCAACGTACTGTTAAGCGCGAGCAGATCCTGCTCGTTCAGCGTACCGAGCGCATATTTGATATTTAACTGATTAATCAAATAGGTATAACGCGCGTTGGCCAGTTGCTGCTTGGCATCATACAGAGTGGTGGTGGCATCCAGTACGTCAACAATGGTACGTGTACCGACCGAGTAACCAGCTTCCATTGCATCCAAAGAACTTTGTGCGGAAACGACCGCCTGTTTATACGCGTTGATGCTGCTGATGGAGGCGTTAATATTGTTAAAGGAAGAACGTACGGTCTGCACCACGCTACGGTGCGCGCTTTCCAGCTGTTCGCTTGCGCCGACGAAGTTATACTGCGCCTGTTTTACCTGCGAGTTAACCATCCCGCCTTGATACAGCGGCAGGGAGAAGTTCAGGCCGATTTTATTCTGCCCCATGTTGCTATCGTCGTACTGGGCGGAGTTGGTTTTAGAACCGCTATAAGAGGTATCAGAAATGCCGGTTGAGGCCGTTAAATTCAGCGTCGGCAGGTGACCATCCTGCGCCTGACGGATTTGCTCGCGCGCCAGATCCTGACTTAAACGCGCCTGCAACAGCGACAGGTTACGGTTTTCCGCTTCCTTCAGCAGCGCATTAACAGCTTTAGGTTTGTCGGTTTTAAAATGCTCGACGTTAAGCGACGCCAGCTCCGGGTAATAATTGCCGGTCACTTGGCGCAGCTCTTCTACCGCGTTATCTAGGTTGTTGCGGGCGGTCACTTCATTCGCCAGTACGGTATCATATTGCGCACGGGCGTTTTGCACGTCGGTAATGGCGACCAGACCCACGTTAAAACGTTGCGTCGTTTGATCTAACTGACGGTAGATAGCCTCTTTTTGCGCCTGGGTATAGGAAAGCACATCAATAGCGTTCAATACCTTAAAATACGCGTTCGCGGTATTGAGGATCAGCGTCTGCTGATCGGTCTGATAGGTGACATCCTGAATGCCTGCTGCTTTTTCTTGCAGGGTGAGCCCACGCCATTTCGACATATCAAATAGCGTCTGCGTTAATTGCAGGGAAGCGCTGGTTTCATTGGAGTTGATACCGTTCGCATCGCGATAACCGTTGCTGTAGGTGTAGTCGGCACCTAAACCCAGTTGCGGCAGTAAAGGACTACGCGCTTCGTTAATTTTTTCGAATGCAGCATCGCGATCGGCAGCGGATTTACGCAATTCCGGGTTGCTCAGGCGTGCTTGCTGATAAACTTGCATCAGGTTCTCTGCCTGGCTTAGTGTGCTGAACCCCGACAGGCTCAGGCCGATAAGGATGGGGAGCAATTTCTTCATTTGCATTCCTTGTTGTGAAGCAGTATTTAGCGCTGATCAATTTGTAAAAATAATTGCTGATTCTAGCAGAATCCGCCACTGCAAAAAGTTGGCGTTACGTGCCATACGAGCCTTAATTGGCACCAATTTACCACAAGGGTGATAAAACAGCAGTCAACCACCCTTGAAATTCATCATTTAATCATTATTGCTAGCAGGGCAGCACAATGCGTAAATCAGACAACTTGCCAGTTACTTTCACCAAAAGCGATGTAGAAATTATTGCACGGGAAACGCGCTATCGCGGTTTTTTTTCATTGGATGTGTATCGATTCCGCCATCGTTTATTCAACGGAGAAATGAGTGGCGAGGTAAAGCGCGAAATTTTTGAGCGCGGGCACGCCGCCGTCTTGCTACCCTTTGACCCTGAACGCGACGAGGTGGTGCTGGTCGAACAGATTCGTATTGCCGCGTATGACACAAGCGTTACGCCGTGGCTGCTGGAGATGGTCGCCGGCATGATAGAAGAAGGCGAAACCATTGAGGCGGTCGCCCGGCGGGAGGCGATGGAAGAAGCAGGGCTGACCGTGGGCCGTACCCGACCGGTCATCAGTTACCTGGCGAGTCCTGGAGGAACCAGCGAGCGCTCATCTATTCTGGTGGGTGAAGTGGACGCCACGACCGCGGCAGGTATTCATGGTCTGGCGGATGAAAACGAAGATATTCGGGTTCATGTGGTAAGCCGGGAGCAGGCATACCAGTGGGTAGAAGAGGGGAAAATCGACAACGCAGCCGCAGTCATCGCTTTGCAATGGCTTCAGTTGCATCATCAAGAGTTAAAAAACGAGTGGAAAAAATGAAGCGTTATACACCTGACTTCCCAGAAATGATGCGTTTGTGCGAAACCAATTTTTCGCAATTGCGCCGCCTGCTGCCGCGCAATGACGCCCCCGGTGAAACGGTGAGCTATCAGGTGGGCAACGTACAATATCGGTTAACGATTGTGGAATCGACCCGATACACTACGCTTGTAACGATCGAGCAAACGGCGCCAGCCATCACCTACTGGAGCCTGCCGTCGCTGACGGTGCGCCTCTACCATGATGCGATGGTGGCTGAAGTGTGTTCAAGCCAGCAGATCTTTCGCTTCAAAGCGCGGTATGATTATCCAAATAAAAAGTTGCATCAACGCGACGAAAAGCATCAAATTAATCAGTTTCTGGCCGACTGGCTACGATTCTGTTTAGCACATGGAGCGATGGCGATTCCGGTTTATTAGCGTCGTGAAACCTAAGGACACCATTTGGAAAGCCTGTTAACCCTACCTCTGGCTGGTGAGGCCCGAGTCAGGATTTTACAAATTACAGATACTCACCTGTTTGCCGAAAAGCATGAAACGCTGTTAGGCGTCAATACCTGGGAAAGTTACCAGGCCGTGCTGGAGGCTATTCGGGCGCAACAGTATGAATATGATCTGATCGTGGCGACCGGCGATCTGGCGCAGGATCAATCCGCTGCGGCTTATCAGCATTTTGCTGAGGGTATCGCAAGCTTTCGCGCGCCTTGCGTTTGGCTACCGGGCAATCATGATTTTCAGCCGGCAATGTACAGCGCGCTGCAAGAGGCGGGGATTTCCCCGGCTAAACGCGTGTTAATCGGTGAACAATGGCAGATTTTGTTGCTGGATAGCCAGGTGTTTGGCGTCCCGCATGGCGAACTGAGCGAGTTCCAACTGGAATGGCTTGAGCGTAAGCTCGCCGATGCGCCAGAGAGACAGACATTGCTCCTGTTGCACCACCATCCGTTGCCGGCAGGGTGCAGTTGGCTGGATCAGCACAGCTTGCGTAATGCTGGTGAGCTGGATAGCGTGCTGGCGAATTTCCCGCGTGTAAAGTATCTGCTATGCGGACATATTCACCAGGAGCTGGATCTCGACTGGAACGGACGGCGTCTGCTGGCGTCGCCGTCAACCTGTGTACAGTTCAAACCGCACTGCGCGAACTTTACGCTGGATACTATCGCGCCGGGCTGGCGTACGCTGGAGCTCCGGGCGAACGGCGTCCTGGAGACGGAAGTGCATCGCCTGCAGGATACCCGGTTCCGACCCGATACCGCTTCGGAAGGATACTGATGTCTACGCTTCTCTATTTGCACGGATTCAACAGTTCCCCTCGCTCGGCAAAAGCGTGCCAGCTAAAAAACTGGCTGGCGGAGCGTCATCCGCATGTTGAGATGATCGTCCCTCAACTACCGCCGTATCCTGCCGATGCGGCGGAGTTGCTGGAATCTCTCGTACTTGAGCATGGCGGTGCGCCATTAGGGCTGGTAGGATCGTCGCTGGGTGGTTATTACGCCACCTGGCTGTCGCAATGTTTTATGCTGCCGGCTGTGGTGGTGAATCCCGCCGTGCGGCCCTTTGAATTACTGACCGACTATCTCGGTCAGAACGAGAACCCCTACACCGGGCAGCAATATGTGCTAGAGTCTCGCCATATTTATGATCTTAAAGTCATGCAGATTGACCCGCTGGAAGCGCCGGACCTGATCTGGCTACTGCAACAGACGGGCGATGAAGTGCTGGATTACCGCCAGGCGGTGGCATATTACGCCTCCTGCCGTCAGACAGTGACCGAGGGGGGTAATCACGCATTCACGGGCTTCGAAGATTATTTCAACCAGATTGTCGATTTTCTTGGACTGCACAGTTGCTGACAATCAATTCGAATTGCTAATTAAACCATGACGCAAACTTATAACGCTGATGCCATTGAGGTACTCACTGGGCTTGAGCCGGTACGCCGCCGCCCGGGGATGTACACCGATACGACCCGCCCCAACCATTTGGGTCAGGAAGTAATTGATAATAGTGTGGATGAAGCACTGGCAGGTCACGCCAAACGCGTGGATGTCATTTTACATGCCGATCAATCGCTGGAAGTGATTGACGACGGACGCGGGATGCCGGTGGATATCCATCCGGAAGAGGGGGTTCCGGCGGTAGAACTGATCCTCTGTCGGCTTCATGCCGGCGGTAAATTCTCCAATAAGAACTATCAGTTCTCTGGTGGTCTGCATGGGGTGGGGATTTCGGTAGTAAATGCCCTGTCAAAGCGCGTGGAAGTGACCGTGCGCCGCGACGGTCAGGTCTATAACATCGCGTTTGAAAACGGCGAAAAAGTGCAGGATTTGCAGGTTGTCGGCACCTGCGGTAAACGTAATACTGGAACCAGCGTCCATTTCTGGCCGGACGAAAGTTTCTTCGACAGCCCGCGTTTTTCTGTCTCTCGCTTAATGCACGTTCTGAAAGCAAAAGCGGTGCTGTGTCCCGGCGTGGAAATCACTTTTAAAGATGAAGTGAATAACAGCGAGCAGCGCTGGTGCTACCAGGATGGTCTGAACGACTATCTGGGCGAAGCGGTAAACGGCCTGCCGACGCTGCCGGAAAAGCCGTTTATCGGTAATTTTAACGGTGAAACGGAAGCGGTTGACTGGGCGCTATTGTGGCTGCCGGAAGGCGGCGAATTACTGACGGAAAGCTACGTCAACCTGATCCCGACCATGCAGGGGGGGACGCACGTCAACGGTCTGCGCCAGGGCCTGCTCGACGCGATGCGCGAATTTTGCGAATACCGCAATATTCTGCCGCGCGGCGTCAAACTGTCGGCGGAAGATATCTGGGATCGCTGCGCTTATGTGCTCTCCGTGAAAATGCAGGACCCGCAATTTGCCGGGCAGACTAAAGAGCGTCTGTCGTCGCGTCAATGTGCGGCATTTGTTTCCGGCGTGGTGAAAGATGCCTTCAGCCTGTGGCTGAACCAGAACGTGCAGGCGGCGGAACAACTGGCAGAGATGGCGATTGCCAGCGCGCAGCGGCGACTGCGCGCCGCAAAAAAAGTGGTACGCAAAAAGCTCACCAGCGGTCCGGCGTTGCCGGGGAAACTGGCGGACTGTACCGCGCAGGATCTTAATCGGACCGAGCTGTTCCTTGTGGAAGGGGATTCGGCGGGCGGTTCCGCCAAGCAGGCGCGCGATCGCGAATATCAGGCGATCATGCCGCTCAAAGGTAAGATCCTTAACACCTGGGAGGTCTCTTCCGATGAAGTGCTGGCCTCGCAAGAGGTGCATGATATTTCCGTGGCGATCGGTATCGATCCGGACAGCGACGATCTGAGTCAGCTGCGCTACGGCAAGATCTGTATCCTGGCGGATGCGGACTCCGATGGTTTGCATATCGCTACTCTGCTTTGCGCGCTGTTTGTCAGACATTTCCGCGCGCTGGTGAAGAATGGTCATGTCTATGTCGCGCTACCGCCACTATACCGTATCGATTTGGGTAAAGAGGTCTATTACGCGCTGACGGAAGAAGAGAAGGCGGGCGTACTGGAACAACTGAAGCGTAAGAAAGGCAAGCCGAACGTACAGCGTTTCAAAGGCCTGGGTGAAATGAACCCGATGCAGTTACGCGAAACCACGCTTGATCCAAATACTCGCCGCCTGGTGCAGCTCACCATTAGCGATGAAGACGATCAGCGTACTAACGCGATGATGGATATGCTGCTGGCGAAGAAACGTTCTGAAGATCGACGCAACTGGCTACAGGAAAAAGGCGATCTCGCGGATCTCGACGTGTAACGGTTGTTGCACGCTTTATCCGGTCTGCGTGGCGCAGGCCGGATAAGCGAATTCGACATGACGCCGCAGCCTGATGGCGACACTTGCGCATCGCATCAGGGAGACGTCAGACGAGGGTAATAACTTAAACGCCGGATTCCAGAATACGAATATTCATTTCCAGCACATCGTCTTTTACCGCGTCGCTGTAGGCTTTCATATGCGGGGTTTGCAGATGTGCCTCAAGGTGCGCAACGCTTTCCCACTGTTCAATCATCACGATCGAGTCAGGCGCCAGAGTCTGAAAACTCACGCCCGCGGCATGATCCACCATCGGCGCGTAACCGTGGCACCCCTCTTCTTTAAGAACGGTTGGAATAATTTTCGCAAACTGGTCGAGGACGGCCTGACGGTGATGTTGGCCCGGACGCGTGCGAATTTCGGCAATGACGGTAAGCATGGTTAACTCCTTCTAATTCCAGGATGACCAGTTAAGCAAAAATTTCGCTCAGATGCTTGCGATATTCTGCGGTATAGCGCGGAACATCCGGCATTTTAATCACGTCGTTGGCAATAAACGTTGGCAGCGCGTCCATGCCCAGGAACTGGTTGGCTTTATGGAATGGCAGATAGACGCCATCTACGCCTACGCCGTGGAAAAACTGATCTTTTTCGGTAAATGCTTCCATCGGCGCGTTCCACGTCAGTGACAGCATATATTTTTTCCCCTGCACCAGACCGCCGGAACCGTACTTTTTAGCGGCATCGGAACGCGTGCGGCCATCGCTGGCATAGAGCGTACCGTGACCTTCGGTAAAGACATCATCCATATATTTTTTTACTGTCCATGGCGCGCCCATCCACCAGCCTGGCATCTGCCAAATCACCACGTCAGCCCAGACGAAATTCTGCACCTCTTCTTTAATGTCATAGTCGCTGTCGGCGCGGACGATCTTAACCTGATGACCCAGATCGCGCAGCAGCCCATCGGCAACTTCGGTCAGGGTGTCATTCAACTGGCCGTTGGAGTGCGCGAATTTTTTCGCCCCGTTGATAATCAGGATGTTACTCATTTTGTGTCCTCAAGAAATGCGTTTGCTGCTGATTCTACGCTGACGGGCGGTGCGGTGAAATTAGCAAAATGTGCAAAGTCTTTTGCGTTTTTGGCAAAAGTCTCTGTTACCAACTTACTACGGCCTCAAATCCACCTTCCGCGGCGTTGCCAAACGACACCGTCATGCCGTGCAGCGTAGCGATGCGGCGGACGATTGATAATCCCAGACCGCTGCCGGTCACACTTTGGCCAGGCGGGCGGTAAAAACGCTCGCCGATATGCGTCAGAATCTCTGGCGCTACGCCGGGGCCATTATCTCTGACGGTGAAGCTGCGGGCATGTAAGGTAACGTCGACGACGCTGCCCTGCGGACTGTAGCGAATCGCATTATCCAGCAGGTTACGCACTAACAGGCTTAAAAGTAGCGGCTGACCGGTACGTATGACGTCATGGGCGTTAAGCTGTAAACGCACGTCGATATTCGCCTGCTGCGCCGGATGATAAATATCCATTACCGCGGACTGCAGCAGCTCTTCCAGCGAAATCTCCGCTACATCCTGCAAATTATTGAGCGAGTCGAGGCGCGATAATGTCAGTAGCTGATCGACCAGCCGCGTGGCGCGATCGATCCCCGCATGGAGCTGGGTCAGCGCTTTATCACGCGATAGCGGATCGTCGCCCGAGAGCTGCGCCACCTCGGTTTGTACTTTCAGCGCGGCCAGTGGGCTGCGCAATTCATGGGCAGCGTCGGAGGTAAATCGCCGTTCGCGCACCATCATGGAGTGGATGCGGCTAAAAAGCTGATTAAGCGCTTCGACCAGTGGGCGAACCTCGCTCGGTACGCCTTTGGCGTCGAGCGGCGTTTCCGATTCCGGCGACCGGAAGCGTAGCGCCTGCGCCAGTTTTTTCAATGGTCTGAGCTCGCGGTGAAGCAGGAGTAATAAAATTAGCAGCATGAAGGGAAGGGCGATCAGCCACGGCGTTAATTGCGCCGCCACGATCGCCAGCGCCATATCTTCGCGGTAATCCCACTCCTGACCGACGACGATATGATACTTGCCGTCCGCCGAGTTCAACCACAAAAAACGCCAGAGGTCGTTGTCATCCTTCAGATAGCCATTGTCGAAACCTTCCCGGCGATAGCGATACGGAATATCCTGGCCGTTGTCGCCATCATGCAGCAACATTTTGCCATCAGCGGAAAAGATGGCGAACGCCAGCGCATCGTCATCGATATGCCCATGTTTTAATTTCTTTGGCGTATGCGCCATGCGCTGCGGGGCGTTGATCTCGTTAAGATCGAGGGTGCTAAGCCGTCTGGCGAACAACATCAACTGTGTGTCAAACAGCTCGTCGACATTATCCGTCGTCTTTCTCCAGGCCACAAAACTGGAAATTGCCCAGGTGATGGAGACCAGAATCAGGAAAATAAGCGTCAGCCTGACGCGCAGGCTGAGACGTTGCGTCAATTTCATGCGTCACCCAGGGTGTAGCCGATGCCGTGTACGGTGCGAATAAATTCGCTGCCGAGCTTGCGGCGTAAATGATGAACATGGACTTCCACTGCATTGCTGGACACGTCGTCATCCCAGTTATACAGCTTCTCTTCAATAAGCTTGCGCGGCAGCACGCGACCTTTGTTGCGCAGTAAGAGTTCCAGCAACGCGAACTCTTTTGGTTTTAAGGCCAGCGGTTCGCCGGCAAGCGTCGCGACGAGATTGCCTGGATTGAGCGTCACCTGGCCGTGGCGCAATTCGCTACTGGCCTGACCGCTGGCGCGGCGTACCAGCGCCTCCAGACGGGCGGCGACCTCAATGAGCGCGAAAGGTTTACATAAATAGTCATCGGCGCCCAGACGTAGCCCCTCGACACGCTCTGCTAACGCGTCGCGCGCCGTCAGGATCAGCACCGGTTCCTGTTTACCCTTTTCGCGCCATTCGCGCAAAATATCCCGTCCGTCCATGCCTGGCAGCGTCAAATCTAAAATAACCGCATCATAAGGCGCGCTGTAAAGTGCCTCTTTGCCCGGACGTCCCTCGGTAAACCAGTCGACGCTGAAACCCATTTTACTCAGGCCCGCTTTTATGCCATCGCCAATAAGTGTGTCATCTTCTACCAGTAAAATTCGCATCTGTTCTTCCTTGCGGTAACTCGCGTTGCCGTCAGTTAACCTTGTCGCCGCAGGCGATGTACAGAAAAAAAGATTCTTTTTTTGCCTTAAGAAGTTGTTAAGGATTACCTTATTAAATGGATCTGAAACGACATGAAAGGGAAAAGTAATCATGAAAAAATTAGCTGCAATCGTTGCCGTTATGGCACTGTGTTCTACCCCGGTTCTGGCGGCTCAGCAGGGCGGTTTCTCCGGCCCGTCGGCGACGCAAACGCAAGGCGGCGGATTTGTCGGCCCGAACGGCAGCAGCACGACGGTAGAGAGCGCTAAATCGCTGCGTGACGATGCGTGGGTAACGCTGCGCGGGAATATCGTCGAGCGCATTTCCGACGACCTGTATGTGTTTAAAGATGCGACCGGTACTATCAATGTGGATATTGACCACAAGCGCTGGAACGGCCTGACCGTAACCCCGCAGGATACCGTTGAAGTTCAGGGCGAAGTGGATAAAGACTGGAACTCTGTCGAAATCGACGTAAAACAGATTCGTAAAGTGAATCCGTAATCCCACATTGCGCAAGATCGGTCAGGATTCACAGCCGCCCGGTGGGCAGAATAGGCCACAAGGAGGCAGTGATGAATGACCTGATCAGCGCGGCTTATTCCGAACGTCTGCGGCGCGTTTGCGACCACATTGAGCGTCATCTGGATGAGCCTCTGTCGCTTGAGGTGTTAAGCCGGATGGCGCACAGCTCGCCGTTTCATTTTCACCGGCAGTTTACCGCCTGGAGCGGGCTTCCGCTCTATCGCTATATCCAGTGGCTGCGTTTGCGCCGGGCGTCATGGCGGCTGGCGTTTAATCCGCAAGATAAAGTTATCGATATCGCGCTGGATGCCGGGTTTCAGAATCCGGAGTCGTTCACACGTGCTTTCAAAACCGCGTTTGGTCAAAGCCCGCGCCGGTTTCGGCAATCGCCGGACTGGCTGGCCTGGCACCAACGCGTTCCTAAACTTGCGTTACAGGAGCAGCATGTCATGGACGTAAAAATCGTTGAATTTCCACCTACCCGCGTCGCGATGCTGACGCATCTGGGGCATCCGGATAAGGTCAACGCCAGCGCGGCGAAATTTATTGCATGGCGACGCGAAACGGGCCAGTCGCCGATTGCCAGCAGTCAAACTTTTGGTATTGCCTGGCACGACCCGCAGACGACGCCGCCGGCTCAATTCCGCTTTGATATCTGCGGCAGCGTCCGCCAGCCGATAGCCGAAAATGACGTTGGCGTGGTGAATAGCGAGATTCCTGGCGGGCGCTGCGCGGTGGTGCGCCATCAGGGATCGCTCGACAGCCTCCCGGAGAGCGTGTGGTATTTATTCCGCGAATGGCTACCCGCCAGCGGTGAGACGCCGCGCGATTTTCCTGTCTTCTTCCAGTACCTGAATTTCGTCCATGAGGTCGCGGAACATGAGCTGCTGACGGATATCTATCTGCCGCTTCGTTAACTTCCTCGCCACCTGTCTCACGGTTTGTGACTCAGACCGTGAGATAGGGTATTATCTGCGGCAATATTGCCGTCCGAACGGTCAGCATGCAGATTGAGGATCCCCTGTTAATGAGCGATATGGCAGAGCGCCTTGCGCTACATGAATTTACGGAAAACGCCTACTTAAACTACTCCATGTACGTGATCATGGATCGTGCGTTGCCGTTTATTGGCGACGGCCTGAAGCCGGTACAGCGCCGCATCGTCTATGCGATGTCAGAGCTGGGGCTGAACGCCACCGCTAAATTTAAAAAATCCGCCCGTACCGTTGGTGACGTACTGGGTAAGTATCACCCGCATGGCGACAGCGCCTGCTATGAAGCCATGGTGCTGATGGCGCAGCCGTTCTCTTACCGTTACCCGCTGGTCGATGGCCAGGGGAACTGGGGCGCGCCGGATGATCCGAAGTCATTCGCGGCGATGCGTTATACCGAATCCCGCCTGTCCAAATACGCCGAGCTGCTGTTAAGCGAACTCGGTCAGGGGACGGCGGACTGGGTGCCAAACTTCGACGGCACCATGCAGGAACCGAAAATGTTACCGGCGCGTCTGCCGAACATCCTGCTGAACGGCACCACCGGTATTGCGGTGGGCATGGCAACAGATATTCCGCCGCATAACCTGCGCGAAGTGGCGAAAGCGGCGATTACGCTGATTGAGCAGCCGAAAACGACGCTGGATCAGTTGCTGGATATCGTCCAGGGGCCGGATTACCCGACCGAAGCGGAGATCATTACCCCTCGTGCGGAAATTCGTAAAATTTACGAAAATGGGCGTGGCTCCGTGCGTATGCGCGCGGTATGGACCAAAGAAGACGGCGCCGTGGTGATCACCGCGTTGCCGCATCAGGTATCTGGCGCAAAAGTGCTGGAGCAGATTGCTGCGCAGATGCGCAATAAAAAACTGCCGATGGTGGACGACCTGCGCGATGAATCGGATCACGAAAACCCGACGCGTTTAGTGATTGTCCCGCGCTCCAACCGTGTGGATATGGAGCAGGTGATGAACCATCTGTTCGCCACCACCGATCTGGAAAAAAGCTACCGTATTAACCTGAACATGATCGGTCTGGATGGTCGTCCGGCGGTGAAAAACCTGCTGGAGATCCTCACCGAGTGGCTGGCGTTCCGCCGCGACACGGTGCGCCGTCGTCTGAACTATCGTCTGGAGAAAGTGCTTAAGCGCCTGCATATCCTCGAAGGTTTGCTGGTGGCGTTTCTCAACATCGATGAAGTGATCGAGATTATCCGTAACGAGGATGAGCCGAAACCCGCGCTGATGTCGCGTTTCGGCATCAGCGAAACCCAGGCGGAAGCGATTCTCGAACTGAAACTGCGTCATCTCGCCAAACTGGAAGAGATGAAAATTCGCGGCGAGCAGGACGAGCTGGAAAAAGAGCGTGACCAGTTGCAGGGCATTCTCGCGTCCGAACGCAAAATGAATACCTTGCTGAAAAAAGAGCTACAGGCAGATTCCGATGCCTATGGCGACGATCGCCGTTCTCCGCTGCGTGAGCGCGAAGAAGCTAAAGCGATGAGCGAACACGACATGTTGCCGTCTGAACCGGTGACTATCGTGCTGTCGCAGATGGGCTGGGTGCGCAGCGCCAAAGGTCATGATATTGATGCGCCGGGGCTTAACTATAAAGCGGGCGACAGCTTTAAAGCCGCGGTGAAAGGTAAGAGTAATCAACCGGTGGTGTTTATTGATACCACCGGGCGCAGCTATGCTATTGATCCCATTACGCTTCCGTCGGCGCGTGGGCAGGGCGAGCCGCTGACCGGCAAACTCACGCTGCCGCCGGGGGCGACCGTAGAGCATATGCTGATGGAAGGCGATGACCAGAAACTGCTGATGGCGTCGGATGCGGGCTACGGCTTCGTTTGTACGTTTAACGATCTGGTTGCCCGTAACCGTGCCGGTAAGGCGTTGATTACACTGCCGGAAAATGCGCACGTCATGCCGCCGCTGGTGATTGAAGACGAGCACGATATGCTGCTGGCGATTACCCAGGCCGGACGGATGTTGATGTTCCCGGTAGACTCTCTGCCGCAGCTGTCGAAAGGCAAAGGGAATAAGATCATTAATATCCCCTCTGCAGAAGCGGCGAAAGGCGATGATGGACTGGCGCACCTGTACGTGCTGCCGCCACAAAGCACTCTGACTATCCATGTCGGGAAGCGCAAAATCAAACTGCGCCCTGAAGAGTTACAGAAGGTGGTCGGCGAACGCGGACGCCGTGGCACATTAATGCGCGGCCTGCAGCGTATCGATCGCATTGAGATTGATTCACCGCATCGCGTAAGTCATGGCGACAGCGAAGAGTAAGACAGGGGCACCCGTAAGCCGGACAAGGCATCTAAGCCGCCATCCGGCGCTCTGCCGTTGCCGGATGACGACGCAGTAGCGTCTTATCCGGCCTACGGTTTCAGATCGGATTAACATTAAAATTTCCCGTAAAACCGTTGTTTATTCGTGCATTGCGATTAACAATACGTTTTTCCAGAGAGCCACACTTACCAAAATCCTAACCTGAATTTCAGGTGACGTAGAATGCCGGGCTCTTAGGCCTTCAGAGGTTGTTATGCTATATATTTTTCGTCTTATTGTTACCGTTATTTACTCCATTCTGGTCTGTGTTTTCGGTTCTATTTACTGCCTTTTCAGCCCACGTAACCCAAAACACGTGGCGACGTTTGGACATATGTTCGGCCGTCTGGCCCCGCTGTTTGGCCTGAAAGTGGAGTGCCGCAAACCCGCCGACGCGGAAAACTATGGCAATGCTATCTATATTGCTAACCACCAGAATAATTATGATATGGTCACGGCGGCGAATATTGTGCAGCCGCCAACGGTGACGGTGGGGAAAAAAAGCCTGCTTTGGATCCCGTTTTTTGGGCAACTGTACTGGCTGACCGGTAATCTGTTGATTGACCGTAATAACCGCGCCAAAGCGCATAGCACCATTGCGGCAGTGGTTAACCATTTTAAAAAGCGCCGTATTTCTATCTGGATGTTCCCTGAAGGTACGCGTAGCCGGGGACGCGGTCTGCTGCCGTTTAAAACCGGCGCGTTTCATGCGGCTATCGCGGCTGGTGTGCCGATCATTCCTGTCTGCGTTTCCAACACCTCTAACAAAGTCAATCTAAACCGCCTGAACAACGGACTGGTTATTGTGGAAATGCTGCCGCCAGTCGATGTCAGCGAATATGGTAAAGATCAGGTTCGCGAGCTGGCGGCCCACTGCCGTGCGTTAATGGAGCAAAAAATCGCGGAACTTGATAAAGAGGTTGCGGAACGTGAAGCGACCGGTAAGGTTTAAGCAGTCTTACTCTGTTATTGTAGAAATCATTTTTTCAGGCACAACTCTTTAGCCTGTTTTACATGGAGCTTATATGTCATTCAGTCGGCGTCAGTTTCTTCAGGCATCGGGAATCGCACTATGTGCAGGCGCGATTCCCCTCAGGGCGAATGCTGCCGGTCAGCAACAGCCGTTGCCTGTTCCGCCGTTGCTGGAGTCCCGTCGCGGGCAGCCGTTGTTTATGACGCTACAGCGAGCGCACTGGTCCTTTACGCAAGGCACGCGCGCGCCGGTCTGGGGAGTGAACGGTCGTTATCTGGGGCCGACAATCCGCGTCTGGAAAGGCGATGACGTTAAACTCATCTATAGCAACCGCCTGGCGGAAAATGTCTCCATGACGGTTGCTGGTTTACTGGTGCCGGGGCCGCTGATGGGTGGCCCGGCGCGTATGATGTCGCCGAACGCGGACTGGGCGCCGGTGTTGCCGATTCGTCAGAGCGCCGCGACGCTGTGGTATCACGCTAACACGCCTAACCGCACTGCGCAGCAGGTGTATAACGGCCTGGCCGGAATGTGGCTGGTCGAAGACGACATCAGTAAAACGCTGCCCATTCCGAACCATTACGGCGTGGATGATTTTCCCGTCATTATCCAGGATAAACGGCTGGATAACTTTGGGACGCCGGAGTACAGCGAACCGGGAAGCGGTGGTTTTGTCGGCGATACGCTGCTGGTGAACGGCGCGCAAAGCCCCTATGTCGAAGTGTCCCGCGGCTGGGTGCGATTACGGTTGTTGAACGCCTCGAACTCGCGGCGCTATCAGCTTCAGATGAGCGATGGCCGGGCGCTGCATGTGATTTCAGGCGATCAGGGCTTTTTACCTGCGCCGGTTTCCGTCAAACAGTTGTCACTGGCGCCCGGCGAGCGACGTGAAATCCTGGTTGATATGACCAACGGCGACGAAGTCTCGATCACCTGCGGGGAAGCGGCCAGCATAGTCGATCGGATTCGCGGTTTCTTTGAGCCTTCCAGTATTCTGGTTTCGACCCTGGTGCTGACGTTACGGCCAACCGGATTGCTGCCGCTGGTGACCGATAATCTTCCGATGCGTCTGTTGCCGACGGAGATCATGAGCGGCGCGCCTGTCCGCAGTCGGGACATCAGTCTTGGCGACGATCCGGGGATTAACGGCCAACTGTGGGATGTGAATCGCATTGATATTACCGCCCAACAAGGCACCTGGGAGCGCTGGACGGTACGCGCCGATATGCCGCAGTCGTTCCATATTGAGGGCGTCTCTTTCCTGATTCGTAACGTCAACGGCGCTATGCCGTTCCCGGAAGATAGAGGCTGGAAAGATACCGTCTGGGTGGATGGGCAAGTCGAATTGCTGGTCTATTACGGTCAGCCGTCCTGGCCGCACTTCCCGTTCTATTTCAACAGCCAGACGCTGGAAATGGCTGACCGCGGCTCGATTGGGCAAATGCTGGTGAATCCGGCGTCGTAAAGCGTCCGAGTACGGGTCTGAATAGCGCAGACCCGTCAGGGTTTTCAGGAAGGAGCAAACAACGTGGGAAGCAGCAGACTCAACTGCGGGAAGTAGCAAATCATCGCCATGACCACAAAGAGTGCCAGAAACATCGGTAATAGCGGTTTGACGACTTTATCAATACTGATTTTGCCGATACTGCAACCGACGAACAAAATAGTGCCTACCGGGGGCGTACACAGTCCGATGGTTAAATTGAAAACCATAATAATGCCAAAATGGACAGGGTCGATTCCCAGATGTTGAGCAATGGGAAGGAAAATAGGCGTAAAGATTAGAATAGCCGGGGTAATATCCATAAATGTCCCAACGAATAACAAAATGAGATTGATAATCAGCAAGATGACCCATTTATTTTCGGACACGCTGGTAATCATTTCATTAATCAGTTCAGGAACATCAGCATTGGTCATCGCCCATGACATTCCCATTGAGCAGCCGACCAGTAAGAGAACAATAGAGCTGGTTACTACCGAATCCAGCAGAATATCGCGCAACTTACTCACATTAATTTCTCGATAAATGGCCGCCAGCGCCAGGCTATAGATTACCGCGATCGCAGAGGCCTCTGTTGGCGTAAATACGCCGCCGATAATGCCGCCGATAATAATAAATATCAGCAACAGGCTGGGCAACGAATCGCGGAATACCGACAGAAACTGCCGCAGGTTGATGCGTTCGGCAACCGGGTAATGGTGGCGATGGGCATACAGCGCCGCTACCGTCATTAAAGCCAGCGCGGTTAAGATGCCGGGCAGGTAGCCCGCCAAAAACAGGGCGGCGACAGAGGTGCCGCCGCTAGCCAGCGAATAGACAATTAGCACATTGCTGGGCGGGATCATCAGGCCAATCGGCGCCGAAGCGACGTTGATCGCCGTAGAGAACGCCGGAGAGTAGCCCTCTTTTTCCTGTAATGGCGACATGATGCCGCCCACCGCGGCCGCAGAAGCGACCGCCGAGCCGGATATCGCGCCAAACAGGGTGTTCGCCAGAATATTGCAGTGCGCCAGCGAACCGGGAAGGCGGCCAACTAACGCCTGAGCCAGATTCACCAGGCGCCGGGCGATTCCCCCGGTATTCATGATATTGCCGGCTAACACAAAAAAGGGGATCGCCAGCAGCGTAAAGCCATCGAGACCGACGGTCATTTTTTGTGAAATAACCGAGATTGCCGCATCCGGGGGAAGGGCTATCAGGATTGAGAATAAGGACGACAGCCCGATAGCGAATGTAATAGGAACGCCGACCGCCAGCATAATGGCAAAACTGCCAAATAAAACAATTATTGGGTAAATATATTCAAAGTCCATATATCCCTCGTTAGCGAAGATGGCGCTGATGATAATTATCAATAACGTTCACAATGGTGTAGTACACCAGGATGACGCCGCTAATCGGCATGACCCAATAGACTTTATCCATAGGCCATTTTAATACCGGGGACATTTGGCTGACGTGCGCCGCTTTTTCAACAATAATATCACCGCCGTACACCATAAAAATCAGCGCGAACACGGTAATAATCACCTGAATGATACTGTCGAGTACGAGGGCGGGCGTTCGGGAGAGTTTTTGCGCTAACAAATCGATAGCTAAATGTTTTTTTAATCCGGCGGTATAGACGCCGCCTAACAGAATCATCCACATAAAAAGAATCTGGGTGAATTCGTCGAGCGTGCTGCTTGGCGCGTTGAATATAAAGCGCGCCGCCACCTGCCAGGATACGCAGGCAACCATGACCGCCAGAATAATACAGCAGCACCCGGCCAGTATTTTGTTCAGTGCATTGGTGAGTATTCGCATATTACATCCTGTAAAGGGCAGGAGAACCCTGCCCGGCAGATTTACATATTCTCGATGTATTCCAGATCCTTCGCTGACTGAGCATCTTTCGCGCGGAACTCATCAAACAAGGGCTTAACACGCTGTTTGAACGCGGATTTATCAATATCAACAACGGTCGCGTTCATGGCCTTCATGCTCTCATAAGCCTCTTTTTCCGCGGCGGGCCAGATGACATCTTTCATTTGCTGCATGGATTCATCTGCGGCTTTATATAACGCTTTCCGCTCTTTATCGCTCAATTTGTTAAGTACTTTGGTACTGATGACCAGGACATCCGGCACCATCGTGTGCTCGTCGCGGGAATAGAATTTCGCCACCTCCGCATGACGCATATCGGCATAAACCACGGGGTTGTTTTCGCCGCCATCGACCACGCCTTGCTGGAGCGCGGTATAGAGTTCGCCTTGCGCCATCGGCGTCGGCACGCCGCCGAGCGCTTTCACCATCGCGATAGCGCTGGGGCTTTGCTGCACTCTGATTTTCATACCGGCTAAATCGTCGGGTTGAGTGATGGGCTTACTGGCGTAAAAACTGCGGGCGCCGCCGTCGTACCAGGTTAAGCCGACGAAGCCTTTACTTTCGGAGGACGCGAGAATGCGTTTCCCTAAGTCGCTTTTCAGTACGTTGTAGTAGTGATCGCGGTCGCGGAATAAAAACGGCAGGCTAAACACGCTATATTCCGGCGCAAAAGACTCCAGCGATGCCGCATTGACTTTCACCATTTGCAGAGCGCCGGAGTTCATCAATTCCAGCGATTCACGTTCGTTGCCCAGCGTGGCGTTGGGGTAAATACGAATATTTAATTCGCCGTCCGAATAGGCTTTCGCTTTATCGGCCAGATAGCTCATCGCTTTGTGAACGGCGTGGCTTTTATCCTGATTGTGGCTCAGTTTCAGCGTGGTTTTGGCGAGCGCTGGAAATGCCAGTAGCAAACAGCCGGCCAGTAATACCGCTGATGTTGTGAATGAACGTGTGTTTTTCATATCTGCTTCCTTATAGGTTGGGATTCCTGTGGTTATCGTTGATTAATTAATAACCTGCTGATACGTAAGGTGTTGCGTTGGGGAAAGGCGTGGTGATGGTGTTCTTTATCCCCTGAATTCTGTCAGCCAATTTAATTTAATCAATAGACCAAAGAAAGAGATCTGGTTCACAGAAGAAAGTCATGGTAAAAACAGTGTCGTGAGCAATTCAGCGAAGTTTTTTTATATATTACTGATAATGTGATGTTTTTTTACTTTTTGTTGTTATGACGATACTGCGTTTTTAGACGTGGGTATAATTAATTGCATACCAATTTGAAGATATTCATAAGACCAATTTCAAACACCTCAGGCCAGGCCGTTGAAAGTTGTTTCTATTTCGCGCCAGTCCTGCATATAAGGCGATAATCTCCTTCATTTTCGCTATAGATACGGCTTATAATCCCCGACCTTTGATTATTTTTTTGCCAATCGTTTTGGAAGCATTATGAGCGCTATCTCCCTGATCCAACCGGATCGCGACCTTTTCTCCTGGCCGCAGTACTGGGCCGCCTGCTTTGGGCCGGCGCCGTTTTTGCCGATGTCACGTGACGAGATGGATCAACTTGGCTGGGATAGCTGCGACATTATTCTGGTAACCGGCGACGCCTACGTCGACCATCCGAGCTTCGGCATGGCGATTTGCGGTCGTATGCTGGAAGCGCAGGGCTTCCGCGTGGGGATCATCGCCCAGCCGGACTGGAACAGCAAAGACGACTTTATGCGTCTGGGAAAACCGAACCTGTTCTTCGGCGTCACCGCCGGCAACATGGACTCGATGATCAACCGTTACACCGCTGACCGTAAGCTGCGCCACGATGACGCCTACACCCCAGATAACGTCGCGGGCAAACGCCCGGACCGCGCCACGCTGGTCTATACCCAGCGTTGCAAAGAAGCGTGGAAAGATGTCCCGGTGATCCTCGGCGGCATTGAGGCCAGTCTGCGCCGTACCGCGCATTACGACTACTGGTCTGATACTGTGCGTCGTTCAGTGCTAGTCGATTCCAAAGCCGACATGCTGATGTTTGGCAACGGCGAGCGTCCGCTGGTGGAAGTGGCGCATCGTCTGGCAATGGGCGAAACCATCGATCAGATTCGTGACGTGCGTAACACTGCGATTATGGTTAAAGAAGCGCTGCCTGGCTGGAGCGGCGTCGACTCCACTCGTCTGGACACGCCGGGTAAAATCGATCCAATTCCCCATCCCTATGGTGAGGATCTGCCGTGCGCGGATAACAAGCCGGTCGCGCCGAAAAAGCAGGAAGCTAAAGCGATTACCGTGCAGCCGCCGCGTCCGAAGCCGTGGGAAAAAACCTATATCCTGCTGCCATCCTTTGAAAAGGTGAAAGGCGACAAGGTGCTGTACGCCCATGCGTCGCGTATTCTGCATCACGAAACTAACCCTGGCTGCGCGCGGGCGCTGATGCAAAAACACGGCGACCGCTATGTCTGGATCAACCCGCCCGCCATACCGCTCTCCACTGAAGAGATGGATAGCGTGTTTGCGCTGCCGTATCAGCGTGTGCCGCACCCGGCTTACGGCAATGCCCGTATTCCGGCCTATGAGATGATCCGCTTTTCGATCAATATCATGCGCGGCTGCTTTGGCGGCTGCTCTTTCTGCTCGATCACTGAACATGAAGGGCGCATCATTCAGAGCCGCTCGGAAGACTCTATTATCAACGAGATCGAAGCGATCCGCGACACGGTGCCGGGGTTTACCGGCGTGATCTCCGATCTGGGCGGTCCTACCGCGAACATGTATATGCTGCGCTGTAAGTCGCCGCGTGCGGAGCAGACCTGTCGTCGCCTGTCATGCGTCTATCCGGATATCTGTCCGCATATGGATACTGACCATACGCCGACGATCAATCTTTATCGCCGTGCCCGTGAGCTGAAAGGCATTAAGAAAATCTTAATTGCCTCCGGCGTGCGCTACGACATCGCCGTAGAAGATCCTCGCTATATTAAAGAGCTGGCAAGCCATCATGTGGGCGGCTATCTGAAGATTGCGCCGGAGCATACTGAAGAAGGTCCGCTGTCGAAAATGATGAAGCCGGGTATGGGCAGCTACGATCGCTTTAAAGAGTTATTTGACCTTTACTCTAAACAGGCCGGAAAAGAGCAGTATCTGATCCCATATTTTATCTCCGCGCATCCGGGCACGCGGGACGAGGATATGGTGAATCTGGCGCTGTGGCTCAAGCGCCACCGCTTCCGTTTGGATCAGGTGCAGAACTTCTACCCGTCGCCGTTGGCGAATTCGACCACCATGTATTACACCGGCAAAAACCCGCTGGGTAAAATTGGTTATAAGAGTGAAGATGTGGTGGTGCCGAAGGGAGACAGGCAACGTCGCCTGCATAAGGCGCTGCTGCGTTATCACGATCCGGCGAACTGGCCGCTGATTCGCCAGGCGCTGGAAGCAATGGGGAAAAAGCATTTGATTGGCGGTCGCCGTGAGTGTCTGGTGCCTGCGCCGACCATTGAAGAGATGCGCGAAGCGCGTCGCCAGAATCGCAATACCCGCCCGGCGCTGACCAAGCATACGCCAGTGGAACATCAGCGGCAGGGGCTTGCCGCTAATAAGAAGCGCGGGAAAGGCGCAGGGCGTTAATTACCTTTGAATCTGTTGCTTCTGGAAGCTAATGTTTTTGGAAGTAACAGACATCTAAATATATTGTGTCGGTCTTTAGTAATTGCTAAATTACGGGAGCTTTATATTTTATTTAAATATTATTGATTGTATAAATTAATTATATATTACCTTAATGATTAAGGCATGATGCTTGTATACAGCCCCAGAGGAGGGGATATCATGGGTATGATTATTATTCCCTGTTTTATCGTAATTGCTATAATAGCTGTTGTTATATTCATAATGGCTATTAAAGCATGTAGTATGGAAAAACGTGAAGACAGGCAAATGACTCTTGCAGGGATAATTTTAATGGGTGTTATTGCCGCTATTCCTGGATGGTTTTTGTACGAAATATTTAGCCACGCGCCGTAATATTTAACCTACCAGGGTTGATATATTAAAATAGATAAGAAGTATATAATCTAAGGTATAATGCCTGACGGCGCTGCGCTTATCAGGTCTATGAATAGCACAGTTTTGTAGGCCGGATAAGGTGCTTACACCGCCATCCGGCAGAAGTGCTCCGTATTTATGCCTCACGAATTCTGGCCGCCAGCGCGGCCAGTTTTTCATCATCAGCCCGTTCATGATCGTGTGACGACAGATATCCTTCATACTGTTCGAAAAATTTATTCTGCCGCGATTCAATCGGTTTCCAGTGGGTTAAATCGCCAGTACCGTGCATGGGGCTTAATTTACTGTGCACATGGTCTACGCCGAAACCTTCGAAGAACATTCCCGTACGACTGACATCCGGGAAAGCCTTATCCAGTTTCTTCGCCACTTTTTGGGTCGCCAGCATCAGGTCCGCTAACGCCTGCGGCGGTAGATCGAACGCGTAGCTGGGGTAATGTTTTTTCGGGATCACTACGGTAAACCCATCGGTATTCGGAAAAATCGACAAAAAAGCCAGGTGATGCTCATCTTCCCAAACTTTATGACAAGGTGCTTTACCTTCAACTATTTGACAGAAAATGCAGGTCATTCCATTTCTCCGTTAACCGAGGGGTTTATCGATGCGTTAAGCGTTTAATACAACCCCAGCACTTTCCACCATGCGAGGCCGACTGTCAAAAAGACCGCCTGATTAAAGAGACTGATAATAAATCCCGTTCGCCACCAGACGCCCGTCGGTACATAGCCGGCGCCAAAAAGAATGGGGCCGCGTGCGTGGGTATACTGCGTAAGAGAGCAGTACAGGCTGCTGGTAAACGCCAGCATGAGCGCCATCGGCGCCGCCGGAATATTCAGATGCAGACCGACGCCCAGAAATACCGCATACAGCGCGGCGATTTGCGCGTTGCCGCTGGCGAAAAAATAGTGGGTATAAAAATAGGCTGCGTTAAGCAGCAGCAGGATGATTATCCAACTGGTTCCATGCATCGTGCTGCCGATGCTGTCGCCAATCAGGTTGCCAAACCAGCTGGTGAATCCTAGTTTCTTCAACTGGTTAGCCATCATCAGCAGCGCGGCAAACCAAATCAACGTATCCCAGGCGCCTTTTTCGCTTTTAACGTCTTCCCAGGTGAGCACGCCGCTCAGTAATAAAATAGAGAGACCGACAAAAGAGGCCGTCGTGGCATCCACGCCGAGCGAGCTGCCAAAAATCCATAGCACCAGCAACACGCCGACGGTCGCCAGCATGAGCCACTCGCCGCGCGTCATACTGCCCATTTGCGCCAGCTCTTTGCGCGCCAAATCCGGCGCATCCGGCGTATGTTTAATTTCCGGACGGGTCAGCCAGTAGACCAGCAGCGGGACGATAAGAAAAGAGACCAGGCAAGGCAGGAGCGCGGCGATAAACCAGCTTCCCCAGCTCAACGTAACGCCGGCGTTCGCCGCCAGTTTTACCGCCAGCAGGTTACCCGTATAACCGGTCATAAACAGTGCGGCGGTGACGTCGTTAACATTGCCAATACAGGTGATCAGAAAGGTGCCGATTTTGCTGCGAGACTCATCTTCCGGATGTGAATCAAAGCTGCGCGCCAGCGAGTCGGCGATCGGGTAAATCACGCCGCCGCAGCGCGCGGTGTTACTGGGCATCGCGGGGGAGAGGATCAGATCGGCAAACGCCAGGCCATAAGCCAGGCCCAGCGTTCGTTTACCTAACAGACGGATCATTTGTAGGGCGATACGCCGACCCAGCCCGGTTTTGATAAACCCACGGGCAATCATAAAGGCGACGACGATAAGCCAGATCAGCGAACTGTTCAGCTCGCTCAAGGCCGTGGTAATCGCGCCGCTGGCCGTTTTGTCGCCGGCAGCATAGGCGAGCGCAAAGACGGTGATGCCGATAATACCGACCGCGCCAATAGGCAGCACTTTCGCCACGATAGAGGCGATCGTCGCGACAAAAATAATCGCGGAATGCCAGGCCGGCGCGCTTAACCCGGAAGGGGGCGTTAGCTGCCACAGTCCGGCGGCGATAACCAGAATAAGAATTAATGGGAGCCATTTGACGCCCTGAGATTTTTTTTCCGCCACAATCACACATCCATAAATATTTTATATGTATTAAGTAAATTCATAATAAATATGAATAAATATTCACAAAATCAGAATAATTCTGCGCTTGTGTGTGGGGGAAATATACTGTTAAATGCGCGTAATTGTTTCTTAATGTTTCGGAATGCAAAAAAGCCCGACGACATCGTCGGGCATGGCGTGCGATAAATCTGGCTTAACCGCCGAACTGATCCGGATCGGGGCCGAGGCGTTTGCCTTGATCCAGTTTTGCGATCTCGCCTAATTCATCTTTATCGAGACGGAAATCCCAGACAGCAAAGTTTTCCGCGATACGGGAAGGGGTGACGGATTTCGGAATGACGACCAGCCCGCAGTCCAGATGCCAGCGAATAACAATCTGGGCGGGCGTTTTGCCGTATTTATCCGCCAGTTCGCGAATCACTTTCTGATCGAATACGCCTTCGCCGCCCTGCGCCAGCGGGCTCCAGGACTCGGTCTGGATTTTATGCGTCGCATTCCACGCATGTAGCTGGCGCTGTTGCATCAAGGGGTGAAGCTCGATCTGGTTGATCACAGGGGTAACGCCGGTTTCATCGATCAGACGCTGGAGGTGATGGATCTGAAAGTTACAGACCCCGATACTCTTTACCAGCCCCTCTTTTTGCAGCGCGATCATGCCTTTCCAGGCGTCGACATAGTGATCGATAGCCGGTACGGGCCAGTGCATCAGATAGAGATCGAGATAATCAAGCTGCAGTTTTTTCAGGCTCTCCTGCAGGGCTTCGCGGGGACGTTTTTGATCGTCATTCCACAACTTGGTGGTGATAAACAGCTCTTCCCGCGCTACGCTCGCTGCTTTTAGCGCTTTGCCGACGCCTTCTTCATTCTGATATGCTGTGGCGGTATCAATCGATCGATAGCCCACCTCCAGCGCTTTATGAATCGCCGCGATCACCTCTTCATTGCTTGCTTTCCAGACTCCCAGCCCAAGTTGTGGCATTACGTTGCCATCCTGTAGCCTGATAATGGTTGGATTAGCCATGATGTGTTCCTCTTTTAATTGGCTCGCCGGAGTCGGGTCCGGCGAGACTAAGTGACTTAAGTCTGGACGAAATGGCCAAAAACGAAAGTCAGAGGCGAAAAAACCTTAGCGCGCCGCTTCATAAATCCGACGGCTGACATCCAGCGTAATATCCTGATTTTCACCTAAATTTGTGCATCCATGCGCCTCAAGTTTAGCCAGTAGCGCCGGAATAGTGCTGCCATCCAGACCGTAATCGGACAGACGGGTAGGCACGCCCATCTGTTCAAAGAAACGGCGGGTGGCGGCAATGGCGGCATCAATACGCTCGTCGTCGGAACCGTCGGTGATATTCCATACACGTTCAGCATATTGCAGGAGTTTTGCACGTTTAACGTCTCGTTTTTCGTTCCATAGCGCAGGCAGAATGATAGCCAGCGTCTGGGCATGATCGAGACCGTGCATCGCGGTAAGCTCATGGCCCAGCATATGCGTCGCCCAGTCCTGCGGAACACCAGCGCCAATCAGGCCATTCAACGCCTGAGTAGCGGCCCACATCACGTTGGCGCGGACGTCATAATTTTCAGGCTCTTGCAGCGCTTTGGGACCTTCTTCGATCAGTGTGAGTAAAATACCTTCGGCGAAACGATCCTGAATTTTGCCGTTAACCGGGTAAGTGACGTACTGCTCAACGGTATGGACGAAAGCATCCACGACGCCGTTCGCAACCTGGCGCGGCGGCAATGTATAGGTGTAGACCGGGTCCAGTACGGCAAACACCGGTTGCACGAACGAGGAGTGGAAGGCCTGTTTGTCGCCAGTGGTTTTACGGGAAATGACTGCGCCGGCGTTCGATTCTGAGCCGGTTGCCGGTAGGGTCAGCACAGACCCCATCGGGATTGCGCTACGAATCTCAGTACCGCCGGTTTCCAGAATGTGCCACGGATCGACGCCGTCCGTATACTGCGCCGCTGCGGCGATAAATTTGGTGCCGTCCAGTACGGAACCGCCGCCAACGGCCAGCAGGAAGGTAATATTTTCGTCGCGCACAAGCTGCACGGCCTTCATCAGCGTTTCATAGGACGGGTTCGGTTCAATACCGCCAAACTCCCGAACATCCAGTCCTTTTAACGCTTCCTGAACTTGCGCCAGTACGCCGGTCTTTTTCACGCTACCGCCGCCATAGGTAATCAGCACGCGGGCGTCCTGCGGGATTTGATCGCGAAGATCGACGATAGCGCCTTTACCAAACAGAATGCGGGTAGGGGTATGTAATTTGAAATTGTTCATTGCTCATTCCCTTATGTGGGTAAAAAGAGGGCAGGCGGCTGTCTGCCTGATGGTCATCATTGTGGTCTTGTGAGGGATGTCTCTCAATGCACATTTCTGCCAATGTTTTGCCTATTTCTCCAGAATGCTGGAGAAAATCGCTAAAAATGCGCACAATCCAGCGGAGTGGATTTGATGAAAAAATGGCGCGTTATGAATCGTGAAGCAATTTGCTTACAGTTGGCGGATAAAATTAATCATTTAAAAAATAATGATAAAATAATCAGCGAGCGGCTGGCGGGCATTCGTCTGTTGTATGGTGTTGAACCGGGGCCGCGCACGCCGGTCATGTATCAGCCTGGCATCATATTTCTCTTTTCCGGCCATAAAATTGGCTATATTAACAAGCGCAAGTTTCGTTATGACGCTAATGAATATCTTTTACTGACCGTGCCGCTCCCTTTTGAATGCGAGACCTGGGCGACGCCGGAGGTACCGCTGGCCGGTATTCGGCTCGACATTGATGTGCTGCAACTGCAAGAGTTGCTCATGGACATTGGCGAAGATGAGCGTTTCCAGTTGCCGATGGCGGCCAGTGGGATTAACTCCGCCACGCTGTCGGACGAGATTTTATGTGCGGTGGAAAGATTGCTGGATGTGATGGAGCGCCCGCTGGATGCGCGGATTCTGGGAAAACAGATTATTCGCGAAATTCTTTATCATGTGCTGATGGGACCGCGCGGCGGGGCGCTGCTTGCACTGGTTAGTCGCCAGACGCACTTTAGCCTGATCAGTCGCGTACTTAAACAGATCGAAATGAAATACACCGAGAACCTGAATGTTGAGCAACTGGCGGCAGAAGCGAACATGAGCGTGTCGGCGTTTCACCATAATTTTAAGGCGGTCACCAGCACCTCGCCGTTGCAGTATTTAAAAAGCTACCGACTGCATAAAGCGCGGATGATGATGATTCACGATGGTATGAAGGCCAGCGCCGCGGCGATGCGGGTCGGATATGAGAGCGCATCGCAGTTTAGCCGGGAGTTTAAACGTTATTTTGGCGTTACGCCGGGCGAAGATGCGGCAAGAATGCGGACAATGCAAGGGAGCTAAGTGGGGCATCCCGCCACGGGTCAACGAAGCGTAACCGGGCCATCCTGGCCGATTATGGATACGTCAGGCGTTACAGTATTTCTTTTTAATCACCACGACCAGCGTACCTAACAGCCCGGCGACCAGTAGCGCGACGGGAAGGATCATTAAAAATGTCATTACCTGGTCTTCATGGCGCTTAACAAACGGGATCATACTGAGCGCGTAGCCGAAGCTGGTCACGACAGTCACCCACAGCAGGCCGCTTAACCAGTTAAAAAACTGAAACCGGCGGTTGGACAGGCCGGAAATACCCGCCATTGTTGGCAGCAGCGTGCGGACAAACGCCAGAAAGCGCCCGGCAAGCAACGCTAACAAACCGTGACGGTCAAACATGCAGGTGGCGCGCTGATGATATTTTGCCGGAAGCTGCGCCAGCCAGCCTTTGACGGTACGCGTATTACCGAGCCAGCGTCCCTGGATATAACTTAGCCAGCAGCCGAGACTGGCCGCGGTGGTGAGAATGCCAATCGTCGGCAAAAAATGCATCACATCCTGGGCGATCAACGCGCCTGCCAGTAGCAGCAGACTATCGCCAGGTAAGAATGACGCTGGCAGCAGACCGTTTTCTAAAAATAGCGTGGCGAACATGACAAAGTAGACGACGCTAACAACGTGTGGATTCGCCAGCGCGGCAAAATCATGTTGCCAGAGCGCAGCGATAATATCTTGAATGACAGCCATGAACTTTCCTGTGGAACAGCATTTACGCTTTTATTCGCCTATTGTACTCCTGAATCGTCCGGGATGCCTTGATCCCGGACGCAACAAACGCAGACTTTTCCACGGAAATTGTCTGCATATATGTCCATCCCCGGCAACTTTACACAATTCTGGCGAAGCCGGCGGCTAAATCAGCGATCAAATCATCAACACTCTCTAAACCAATATGCACCCGAACCAGCGTACCGGTAAAATCTACGCCGCCTGCGGGACGAATCGCGGCGATCTGTTCCGGCTGATTAGCAATAATCAGCGATTCGTAGCCTCCCCAGGAGTAGGCCATACTGAACAGCGAAAAGTTATCCAGATAGGCTGATAATTCTGCCTCGGTCAGCTTTTTATTGAGCACAAAGGAGAACAGACCGCTGCTGCCTGTAAAGTCTCGTTTCCAGAACGCATGACCTTTGCTACCCGGCAGGGCAGGATGATTAACGCGCGCGACCTGAGGATGGTTCGCCAGCCACGCGGCGATTTTGAGGCTGCTTTCTTGATGCTGGCGCAGTCGGACGCCGAGCGTGCGCAGACCGCGGCTGGTCATATAAGCCGTGTCGGCGTCGAGCATTTGCCCCATCAGATAGGCGTTTTCCCGCAATTGTTCCCAGCAGCGCGCATTTGCAACGGCAGTACCGACCATCGCATCAGAATGACCAATCAGATACTTAGTGCCCGCCTGGATAGAGATATCAATATCGAACTCCAGCGCTTTGAACAGAACGCCAGCCGCCCAGGTATTATCAATCATGATGACGGCTTCTGGCGCGACGCGTCTGACCGCACTAACAATGCTCGGAATATCATGTACTTCCATGGTAATAGAACCGGGGGATTCCAGAAATACGACTTTCGTGTTCGGTTGAATATGTTGCGTGATATCAGCGCCGATGAGCGGGTCGAACCAGCTTGTCGTCACGCCCAGTTTGCCGAGAATTTTGCTGCAGAAATCCTGGCTGGGTTCATAGGCTGTGTTGGTCATCAGGATGTGGTCGCCCTGCTCAACGAATGCCAGAATGGTGTTGGCGACCGCCGCCGCGCCGCACGGGAAGAGCGCGCATCCGGCGCCGCCTTCCAGTTCACACATGGCTTCCTGGAGCGAAAAGTGGGTCAGCGTTCCCCGGCGTCCGTAAAATAATTCGCCGTTGGCGAGATTGCGGGTAGCGTGTTTTTTGGCCTCGACGGTGTCAAACACCAGTGAAGAAGCGCGTTGAATCACACTATTCACTGAGCCAAGCGTGTATTTTTTGCTGCGTCCTGCGTTTACCAGTTTGGTATCCAACTGTTTATCCGTCATGTTGCGTTTCCTAATTTTAACCGTCTGGATGTCTAAACTAGCATGAATATAACCATCTGCACCCTGGCGACGTGTGATACAGATGAAAATTTTGCCAAAATAAAAACAGGTGGCTTTTTTAATGCGTAAGCGCAAAGAAAAAGCAGTAAAGGTGCGGCAGTATGTAAATAGTAATGAGAACGACTATCAATTCGACGTTGTTTTGATATTATTATGCTCAGATTTTGTGATTTGCGTCCTGGAGATACAGAGTGGGTAATAATTTGATGCAGACGGATCTTTCCGTCTGGGGCATGTATCAGCACGCCGATATTGTCGTGAAGTGCGTGATGATTGGTTTGATTCTGGCGTCAGTCGTCACCTGGGCTATCTTCTTCAGTAAAAGCGTTGAATTTTTCACGCAAAAGCGCCGCTTAAAGCGCGAACAATTGCAATTAGCCGATGCGCGCTCCTTAGATCAGGCTTCCGACATTGCGGCAGGTTTCAGCGCAAAAAGCCTCAGCGCACAACTCATCAATGAAGCGCAGAATGAACTGGAACTCTCTCAGGGCAGCGAAGATAACGAAGGGATTAAAGAACGTACCGGCTTCCGTCTGGAACGTCGCGTCGCGGCAGTTGGCCGCTACATGGGACGAGGCAACGGTTATCTGGCGACGATCGGCGCCATTTCCCCCTTCGTCGGGTTGTTTGGCACCGTATGGGGCATTATGAATAGCTTCATCGGTATTGCGCAAACGCAGACCACCAACCTGGCGGTGGTTGCTCCTGGTATTGCGGAAGCGCTGCTGGCGACGGCGATTGGGCTGGTAGCCGCGATCCCGGCGGTCGTCATTTACAACATCTTCGCACGTCAGATAGGCAGTTACAAAGCGACGCTGGGCGACGTGGCGGCGCAGGTATTGCTGCTGCAAAGCCGCGATCTTGATCTGAATGCGAGCGCCAGTGCGCAGCCGGTACGCTCCGCGCAGAAATTACGGGTAGGGTAATGCGTCATGGCAATGCGTCTTAACGAGAGCCTGGATGACAACGGCGAAATGCATGAAATCAACGTGACGCCGTTTATCGATGTCATGTTGGTTCTGCTGATTATCTTTATGGTGGCTGCGCCGCTGGCGACGGTGGACGTCAAGGTGAATCTGCCCGCTTCTACCAGTACGCCACAGCCGCGTCCGGAAAAACCGGTTTATCTGTCGGTGAAAGCGGATAACACCATGTTTATCGGTAACGATCCGGTGACGGATGATACGATGATTGCCGAGCTAACGGCCCTGACGGAAGGGAAAAAGGATACTACGATTTTCTTCCGCGCGGATAAAACCGTAGAGTATGAAACCCTGATGAAAGTGATGGATATGCTGCATCAGGCGGGCTATCTCAAAATTGGTCTGGTCGGCGAAGAGACCGCGAAAGCGAAATAAGTATTCTGCTGACGCTGTAGGCCGGGTAAGGCGAAGTCGCCACCCGGCTTTTTTATTGCCTAAAGTGGCGCCTTGCTTAACAGAATTGCGCCACCTTAATCGACTTCATGCGTTAGCCTAAATGCTCCCCGCCGCACACGCCGTGCACTTCTGCGGTAACGTAACTGGATTCCTGGCTTGCCAGATAGACATACACCGGCGCCAGCTCTGCCGGTTGACCGGCCCGCTTCATTGGCGTCTGCTGGCCAAACTGCGGAATTTTATCCTGTGTTTGGCCGCCGGAAATTTGCAGCGCTGTCCAGATAGGGCCAGGCGCGACAATATTCACGCGAATTCCTTTTTCCGCCACCTGTTTCGCCAGGCCGCGGCTGTAATTAAGGATTGCCGCCTTGGTTGCCGCATAATCCAGCAGGTGCGGACTGGGCTGATACGCCTGGATAGACGACGTTGTGATAATACTGGCGCCTTTTGGCAGCAGCGGAATCGCTTCCTGGGTTATCCAGAACAGGGCAAAAACGTTAACGGCGAAGGTTTGCTGAAATTGCTCGCTGGTCAGATCTTTTATCTCCGGGATTGCCGTCTGTTTACCGGCTACCAGCGCCAGAATGTCCAGCCCGCCCAGCGCTTCACGCGCCTTATGGACCAGCGAACGGGCGAAAGATTCGTCGCTAAGATCGCCTGGCAATAACACCGCTTTACGGCCGCACTCCTCAATCAGCGCTTTAACCTGCTGAGCGTCCTCTTCTTCCGCTGGCAGGTAGTTGATCGCGACATCTGCGCCTTCACGCGCGTAAGCGATAGCGGCAGCGCGCCCAATCCCGGAGTCGCCCCCTGTCACCAGCGCCTTACGATCTTTAAGGCGACCACTGCCGACATAACTTTTTTCACCACAGTCAGGAACAGGCGTCATTTTCGCCTGGACGCCGGGCGCCGGCTGTTTTTGCTTAGGATACTCGCCGGTGTAATACTGCGTGGTAGGGTCGTATAGATGAGACATTGAGCTTCTCCCTTCAGGTTGAACACCCTTTAAGCGTAGACACTTTTACTACCGTAAGAGGGAGAATCAGAACGATCCTTATGCTTCGCCCGTATTCACAACAGAGTTAACTAGCCATGAAGGTTATTTTTCTCGCCGTGCGACGGTGGTGACGTTGCGCGTCCGGTAGTCGCCATCGGAAAGCTTACGCGTCAGACGTAGGGTTGCCGTCTCGCGAGCCAGCAGATGCTGCCAGTCACTTTCAAGACGAGACATAATTTTGTCTCGTAATTCAGGATGCTGCTCGATAATGGCATTGATGGTCGCGCCATAAATCTCCTCTTTGACCTGTAACGCATACATCTCCCGTCGGTTTTGCCACTTCAGGCGTACTAACGCCGCCGGTATGGATACCACCTCCTGCGTTACCTTTTCCAGGGTGGCATTTTTGCTGGCGATTAGCGCTGCAAGATTTTGCTTTAAGATAAATTCATCACTTTTATGGTTGTCTAAAGCCAAATAAACGTTATTGTCTTCAACTTCTTTCATCTTTATCTTCCAGTGAATAAAATAGCGGCATATCGGTTTCGCGAGTGATTAAATTAAGCCAAATGGCATTGCCTTTTTCATTTATCATTGCGGTTTTATCCGCCAGTATTTTACTTAGCGTTTGGGCATCAATATCGCCTTCTGCCTGTAGTGCGTTTATCAGGCGGGCAAACGTTTCAATTTTAGCCACACAATACAGACGTTCTTTAATATGACGGTCGCGTTCTTCAAATAATACGTTTCTGTGTTGCCCGGCAGCGTTAGCGCTAATTAAAACATCGGGCTCGAAATCGCTGAGTTTTGTCTTTCCCTTAGGCAAATTTTTACTGTTTTCTGTGGCTTCAGGGGGCGGCGATGACAGGCGAAAATGAGAGGAAACCAGATGCTCAGGAAGCATGACTAAATATCCTTTACGATCAGTGGTATACTATTTTTAATAGTGTAGGTTTCGTTGACAATAACATGGTGTAATTTTAAAATCAAAAAAAATGGAGCCTGCTATGAACAGTATTTTTTATTCTGTTATTATATTGCTATTACTGACCGGCGCGATACTCTTCCTGATGTGGGAGGTTAATAAAAAACGTCCTGGTGGAAAAGTCGTAAATTTAAATCAAACTGAACCCATGACAAAGGAAGAGGGCGAAGATCATTTCTCAGTATTAATGAATTCGATAACGCCGGTATGGTACTGGCGCGTTAACCATGAATATATCGATTTCCTTCATGCAACGATAAAACGAATGACAATGACTGAGTTGAATGAAACGCCTGGATTATTTGACGCACAGCGTCGTTGCAGCGACCTTAACTCTGCCGTTTATAAGTATTACGACAATATTAAGAAGCGTTGTCTGAACGGAGAAAAGGTGCCGTATTCGGATTTGGACGTCCTTAATTTACGCCAGTGTTTTCGTGAGTTCAGTCTTGAAGCCTACCCGGCGTTGGTCGCGCTGGTATGGCCGGAATATCAGCGCCCACAGGTTAAACCGGATGAGATTTAGAGCCTATCCCATTAGGGCTATTTTACTTGCCATTTTGGACCTGGGCAGTGCTCGCCAAAACGCGTTAGCGTTTTGAACGCCGCTAGCGGCGGCCCGAAGGGCGAGCGTAGCGAGTCAAACCTCACGTACTACGTGTACGCTCCGGTTTTTGCGCGCTGTCCGTGTCCAAACTGGCTGCGCCAATAACGCCTGGTGGGATAGGCTCTTAACTGCATGTTGATCTGATGTTGCATGGTTGAGATATACTGTTGCTGGTTTTAGTTACCTGACAGGTCCCTATGGAACGCTTTCTTGAAAATGTAATGTATGCGTCTCGCTGGCTGCTCGCGCCGGTGTATTTTGGCCTCTCTTTGGCGCTGATCGCTTTAGCGCTAAAATTTTTCCAGGAAATTCTACACGTTCTGCCGAACGTTTTTGCCCTGGCGGAGGCCGATCTGATTCTGGTGCTGTTATCGCTGGTTGATATGACGCTGGTTGGCGGATTGCTGGTAATGGTCATGTTCTCCGGGTATGAAAACTTTGTCTCTCAGCTGGATATCTCTGCGGGCAAGGAGAAGCTGAACTGGCTGGGGAAAATGGATGCGACGTCGCTAAAAAATAAGGTGGCGGCATCGATAGTCGCTATCTCTTCCATTCACCTGTTACGCGTGTTTATGGATGCGAAAAACGTCCCGGATAACAAATTAATGTGGTATGTCATCATCCATCTGACCTTTGTCCTGTCGGCATTTGTGATGGGCTATCTGGACAGATTGACGCGGCATAACCATTGAGCCGCCGTCAACGGCGGGGCAGTCGGGCAAAGGACGCTGAGCCCGGCTGTAAAACAGCGCTTCTTTAACGGCGGATAACCGTCTCCCTGCAGCCTTACGCAATATTTTTACTACATCTATTCATTTACTCAGTAATAAGACTAAAAGATTTTCTCTGCGTTCACAGATATATAACATCTGCGGGTACGTGAACGGCGATAACTGTAAAAAAATGGAGAATGCATTATATATTCTCCGCGCCTTGCCGATAACGAGAGTGCGTCATCGTCTGATGACTAATCTCTTATATTCAGCAAGGAAATTCATATGCGTTTGCTGCAAAACTTTACTATTCGTATGGTCATGCTGACGATACTGGGACTTTTTTGTCTACTCTGGTCGGGGGTGGGGTTATACAGCGTCCATGCTTTATCCGAAGTTTCGGAAGGAAATGATATTGACCGGCATCTTGTGCGGCAAATGACGGTGCTAAGCCAGGGTAACGATCAATATTTCCGCTTTGTTACCCGCCTTAGCCGCGCGATGGATGTAAAAATCGGCGGCGGCACGCCCGATTTTGCGCCCGCCCGGCAGTCGCTCGAGAATATGCGTCAGAAGCTGGAGGAGATGAAAGCGCTATCGCCAGGGCCGATGAACCCTGATATCTCAAGGGAGGTCTTGTCCAACTGGCAGGCCTTGCTGGAGAAAGGCGTCGTTCCTCAAATGCAACTGGCGCAGCAAGGATCGCTAACCGCCTGGAGCGAACATGCCAGTACGGTCACGCCCGCACTCAGTCGCGCGTTCGGCGCCAGCGCGGAACGGTTTAGTCATGAAGCTGGCGCCATGCTGGATAACACACGTGTGATGGTCGATGGTAAAACCTATACCATCCGCATCCTGCTTATTACGGCGGTGATTCTGGGCATTGCTATCCTGATTTTTACCGATCGCTATCTGGTTGCAATGATGGTGAAACCGCTGGAGCGCATCCGTCAGCAATTTCAGCGCATCGCGCAAGGCGATCTTAGCCAGCCGATTGAAGCGTTGGGGCGTAACTGCGTAGGCCGGTTGGTGCCGCTACTGCGCGCGATGCAGGACAGTTTACGCGAAGCCGTGAGTACGATCCGCGCCGGAAGCGACAATATCTGGCGCGGCGCGACGGAAATTTCTACCGGTAATAACGATCTCTCTTCCCGAACGGAAGAACAGGCCGCTGCGCTGGAAGAGACGGCCGCCAGCATGGAACAGCTTACCGCAACGGTGAAAATGAACGCCGAACACGCTCGCCAGGCGAGTCAGCTTGCGGATGCCGCCTCGCTAACGGCAGGAAAAGGCGGTGAACTGGTTTCCGATGTGGTAGAAACAATGAACGGTATTTCCGCCAGTTCGCAGCAGATCGCCGAAATTACTACCGTGATTAATAGTATTGCTTTCCAGACCAATATTCTGGCCTTGAACGCAGCGGTAGAAGCGGCCAGAGCGGGCGAGCAGGGACGCGGCTTCGCGGTGGTCGCCGGTGAGGTACGTAACCTGGCCAGCCGCAGCGCGGGGGCGGCGAAAGAAATTGAAGCCTTAATTGGCGAATCGGTACGTCGCGTAGCGCAGGGCGCGCAGTTGGTCCAGGAGACCGGCGCGACGATGGACGCCATCCTGCGCGGCGTCACGGAAGTGACGACGATTATGAAACAGATCGCGTCCGCCTCCGAAGAACAGAGTAAAGGTATCTCTCAGGTTGGCGTGGCGATCACGCAAATGGATAGCGTTACGCAACAAAACGCCGCGCTGGTTGAGCAGGTTTCCGCGGCGGCAGCGGCGCTGGAACGGCAGACGGAGGATTTGCAACGCTCCGTACAGCAGTTCCGGCTTTCCGCTAGTGAGCCGCAACAACGCGTAACGGCGAAAGCGGCGCCTGGCGTTCAGAGAATGGCGTCGGCTCCCGCACAGTCTACTGATGAATGGGTTTCCTTCTGATGTGAAGCAAAAAAGCGCGTAATGCGCTGGCCTTCATTTAATTAGTCGCTATATAATTTATTATATAGCGACTAAGGAGGTCAGATGAATAATCATTTTGGGAAAGGGTTAATGGCTGGGTTGCACGCGCCATATGCATATAGCGCGCATCATGCGGTGAATTTCTGTTCTGAGTATAAACGTGGCTTTGTATTGGGTTTTACACACCGTATGTTCGAAAAGACCGGCGATCGTCAACTTAGCGCGTGGGAGGCCGGAATTCTGACGCGTCGCTATGGTCTGGATAAAGAAATGGTGATGGATTTCTTTAAAGAGAATCATTCCGGGATGGCGGTTCGCTTCTTTATGGCCGGTTATCGACTCGAAGGTTGATCCAACAGGGGTATTATCTTGCTTTAATTAATTACACTATCGCCTCTTCCCTTCGTTTTACTGTTCCGTCGAAGTATTATGGCGCACATAACCATAAAAAAAGTGTGGTAAATGGCGTACCGATCGCAATAACTTCTTCGCGAACAGTGCAAAATAAAAGCCAGGTCTTCGTAACGGAATAACTATAAAATGACTGGAGATAATACTCTCATCACTTCTCACGGCATTAACCGTCGTGATTTCATGAAGCTTTGTGCAGCACTGGCCGCTACTATGGGGCTCAGTAGCAAAGCCGCCGCAGAAATGGCAGAATCGGTATCCAATCCACAGCGTCCGCCCGTTATCTGGATTGGCGCTCAGGAGTGTACCGGTTGTACCGAATCACTGCTTCGTGCTACACACCCAACCGTTGAAAACCTCGTTCTGGAGACTATCTCTCTGGAATACCACGAGGTACTTTCCGCCGCATTCGGTCACCAGGTCGAAGAAAACAAACATAACGCTCTGGAGAAGTATAAAGGGCAATATGTTCTGGTGGTGGATGGTTCTATCCCACTAAAAGATAACGGTATCTACTGCATGGTTGCCGGCGAGCCGATCGTGGATCACATCCGCAAAGCCGCTGATGGCGCAGCCGCGATTATCGCTATCGGTTCCTGCTCGGCATGGGGCGGCGTTGCTGCGGCTGGCGTAAACCCAACCGGCGCTGTCAGTCTGCAGGAAGTCTTACCGGGCAAAACGGTTATCAATATTCCAGGTTGTCCGCCAAACCCGCATAACTTCCTGGCGACCGTCGCGCATATCATCACTTACGGCACGCCGCCGAAGCTGGATGCGAAAAATCGTCCAACCTTTGCCTATGGCCGTCTGATTCATGAGCATTGCGAACGTCGTCCACACTTCGACGCAGGCCGTTTTGCCAAAGAATTTGGCGACGAAGGCCACCGTCAGGGCTGGTGTCTCTACCATCTTGGCTGTAAAGGGCCGGAAACCTGGGGCAACTGTTCTACGTTACAGTTCTGTGACGTTGGCGGCGTCTGGCCAGTGGCGATCGGTCATCCTTGCTATGGCTGTAACGAAGAAGGTATCGGCTTCCATAAGGGCATTCACCAGCTTGCTCATGTCGAAAACCAAACTCCGCGTTCAGAGAAACCTGACGTCAATATGAAAGAAGGCGGCAATATCTCTGCGGGCGCTGTCGGTCTGCTTGGCGGCGTAGTCGGTCTGGTTGCCGGCGTCAGCGTGATGGCGGTACGTGAACTGGGGCGTCAGCAAAAGAAAGATAACGCTGACTCACGGGGAGAATAACCGTGAACAGACGTGACTTTATTAAAGCAGCCTCCGGTGGAGCATTGCTGTTGGGCGCCGCGCCGTCTGTCAGCCATGCGGCTGCAGAAAACCGTCCGCCGATTCCAGGTTCGCTGGGTATGCTGTATGACTCCACTCTGTGCGTGGGCTGTCAGGCCTGCGTCACAAAGTGTCAGGATATCAACTTCCCGGCGCGTAACCCGGAAGGGGAGCAGACCTGGTCGAACAACGACAAGCTGTCGCCGTATACCAATAACATTATTCAGGTATGGCGTAGCGGTACGGGCGTGAACAAAGATCAGGAAGAGAACGGCTATGCCTACATCAAGAAACAGTGTATGCACTGCGTCGATCCTAACTGCGTTTCCGTTTGCCCGGTGTCGGCGCTGAAAAAAGATCCGAAAACCGGCATCGTCCACTATGACAAAGATGTCTGCACCGGCTGCCGTTACTGTATGGTTGCCTGCCCGTACAACGTACCTAAGTACGACTACAACAACCCGTTTGGCGCGCTTCACAAGTGTGAGTTGTGTAACCAGAAAGGCGTTGAGCGTCTGGATAAAGGCGGTTTGCCTGGGTGTGTGGAAGTTTGTCCGGCAGGGGCCGTTATTTTTGGTACTCGTGAAGAGCTGATGGCGGAAGCGAAAAAACGTCTGGCCCTCAAACCAGGCAGTGAATATCACTATCCGCGCCAGACGTTGAAAACGGACGACACCTATCTGCATACGGTGCCTAAATACTACCCACACCTCTACGGTGAAAAAGAGGGCGGTGGTACTCAGGTGCTGGTGCTGACAGGCGTTCCTTATGAAGATTTGGATCTGCCGAAGCTGGATGACCTTTCAACCGGAGCGCGCTCCGAGCATGTTCAACACACGCTTTATAAAGGCATGATACTACCCCTGGCTGCGCTGGCGGGCTTAACCGTGCTGGTTCGTCGTAATAGCAAAAACGACCATCACGATGGAGGAGACGATCATGAGTCATGATCCAAAACCGCTGGGCGGAAAAATCATCAGTAAACCGGTCATTATTTTTGGACCGTTAATCGTCCTGTGTATGCTCCTTATCGTGAAGCGTCTGGTCTTCGGGTTGGGCTCCGTTTCCGACCTGAACGGCGGTTTCCCGTGGGGCGTCTGGATTGCCTTTGACCTGTTGATCGGCACCGGCTTTGCCTGCGGCGGTTGGGCGTTGGCATGGGCGGTGTATGTCTTTAACCGTGGGCAATACCATCCGTTGGTGCGCCCGGCGTTGCTGGCAAGCTTGTTTGGTTACTCGCTGGGCGGCCTGTCGATCACTATCGACGTCGGTCGTTACTGGAACCTGCCGTACTTCTACATTCCAGGTCACTTCAACGTGAACTCGGTACTGTTTGAGACGGCGGTCTGTATGACCATCTACATCGGCGTGATGGCGCTGGAGTTTGCGCCTGCCCTGTTTGAACGTCTGGGCTGGAAAGTGTCGCTCAAGCGTCTGAATAAGGTGATGTTCTTTATTATCGCGCTGGGCGCGCTGCTGCCGACGATGCACCAGTCCTCAATGGGGTCATTGATGATCTCGGCGGGCTATAAAGTGCATCCGCTATGGCAAAGCTATGAAATGCTGCCGCTGTTCTCGGTTCTGACCGCGTTTATCATGGGCTTCTCCATTGTCATATTTGAGGGTTCGCTGGTTCAGGCAGGCCTGAAAGGAAACGGTCCGGATGAGAAAAATTTGTTTGTTAAGCTGACGAATACCATCAGCGTGCTGCTGGCGATTTTCGTCGTCCTGCGCTTTGGCGAACTGATTTATCGCGACAAGCTGTCCTATGCGTTTGCCGGCGATTTTTACTCCGCTATGTTCTGGATTGAAGTCGTCCTGATGGTCTTCCCGTTAGTGGTGCTGCGTGTGGCGAAACTGCGTAATGACTCTCGTATGCTGTACCTGTCGGCGCTGAGCGCGCTGTTGGGCTGCGCGACGTGGCGTCTGACCTATTCGCTGGTGGCATTCAACCCGGGTGGCGGCTACCACTACTTCCCAACCTGGGAAGAATTGTTGATTTCTATTGGTTTTGTGGCCATTGAGATTTGTGCATACATCGTACTCATTCGTCTACTGCCGATACTTCCTCCTTTAAAACAAAACGATCATAATCGTCATGAGGCGAGCAAAGCATGAGCCAGAGAATTACTATTGATCCGGTAACCCGTATTGAGGGTCATTTACGCATTGACTGCGAAATTGAGAACGGCGTCGTATCCAAAGCATGGGCGTCCGGCACCATGTGGCGCGGTATGGAAGAGATCGTGAAGAACCGCGATCCGCGCGATGCGTGGATGATTGTGCAGCGTATTTGCGGCGTTTGTACGACAACTCACGCGATCTCCTCCGTTCGTGCGGCGGAAAGCGCGCTGAATATTGATGTTCCCGTCAACGCGCAGTATATCCGTAATATTATTCTGGCGGCGCATACCACCCATGACCACATTGTCCATTTCTACCAGCTCTCTGCGCTGGACTGGGTGGACATTACCTCTGCGCTGAAAGCCGATCCGGAAAAAGCTTCTGCGATGCTGGATGGCGTGTCGAGCTGGCACCTGAACAGCGCGCAAGAGTTCACGAAAGTTCAGAACAAGATCAAGGATCTTGTCGCCAGCGGTCAGTTAGGTATTTTCGCCAACGGCTACTGGGGGCACCCGGCAATGCAGTTACCGCCGGAGGTCAACCTGATTGCGGTCGCTCACTATCTGCAGGCGCTGGAATGTCAGCGTGACGCTAACCGCGTGGTGGCGTTGCTGGGCGGTAAATCGCCGCATATCCAGAACCTGGCGGTCGGTGGGGTGGCGAACCCGATCAATCTCGACAGCATCGGTACGTTGAACCTTGAACGCCTGATGTACATCAAATCGTTTATCGATAAGCTGAGCGATTTTGTCGAGCAGGTGTATAAAGTGGATACCGCAGTCATCGCGGCCTACTATCCGGAATGGCTGGAGCGTGGCAAAGGCGCGGTGAACTACCTGAGCGCGCCGGAATTCCCGACCGACGGTAAAAACGGCAGTTTCCTGTTCCCGGGCGGTTACATTACCAATGCCGATCTGTCGACATACCGTCCGATCACCTCTCACTCCGACGAATTCCTGATTAAAGGTATTCAGGAGAGCGCGAAGCACGCCTGGTACAAAGATGAAGCGCCGCAGGCGCCGTGGGAAGGCACTACGATCCCGGCTTACGACGGTTGGTCGGATGACGGTAAATACTCATGGGTCAAGTCGCCGACATTCTACGGCAAAACCGTCGAAGTCGGGCCGCTGGCGAACATGCTGTGTAAACTGGCTGCAGGTCGTGAATCCACGCAGACCAAGCTCAATGAAATCATTGCGCTTTATCAGAAGCTGACCGGCAAAACGTTGGAAATGGCGCAACTTCACTCTACGCTGGGTCGTATCATCGGGCGTACCGTTCACTGTTGTGAACTGCAAAACATATTGCAGGATCAATACAACGCGCTGATTGTAAATATCGGCAAAGGCGATTACACCACGTTTGTGAAGCCGAACATTCCGGCGACGGGCGAGTTCAAAGGCGTGGGCTTCCTGGAGGCGCCGCGCGGTATGCTGTCTCACTGGATGGTGATTAAAGACGGTATTATCAGTAACTATCAGGCGGTGGTGCCATCGACCTGGAACTCAGGTCCGCGTAACTTCAACGATGACGTGGGGCCGTACGAACAGTCGCTGGTCGGTACGCCGATCGCCGATCCGGCGAAGCCGCTGGAAGTGGTACGTACCATCCACTCCTTCGACCCTTGCATGGCGTGCGCGGTACACGTGGTGGACGCCGATGGCAATGAAGTGGTCTCGGTGAAGGTTTTGTAATGCGGATATTAGTCTTAGGGGTCGGCAATATTTTGCTGACCGATGAAGCCATCGGGGTGCGTATTGTTGAAGCGTTAGAGCAACGATACACCCTGCCGGATTTCGTTGAGATTCTGGATGGCGGTACGGCGGGAATGGAACTTCTTGGCGATATGGCGAGTCGGGATCATTTGATCATTGCCGACGCCATCGTGTCGAAAAAGAACGCGCCGGGAACCATTATGGTACTGCGCGACGATGAAGTTCCAGCGCTGTTCACCAACAAAATCTCCCCCCATCAGCTTGGACTGGCCGACGTATTGTCGGCCCTCCGCTTTACCGGCGAGTTTCCGAAGAAACTGACCCTGGTCGGCGTTATTCCACAGTCGCTGGAACCGCACATCGGCTTAACGCCAACCGTAGAAGCGATGATTGAACCTGCGCTTGAGCAGGTTCTTGCTGCGCTGCGTGAATCCGGCGTCGAAGCAATTCCTAAGGAGACGGCGCATGTCTGAAACGTTTTCCGGATTCGACACGGCGCCCGTCGCCCGGGTTCAGGCGGCATTTGAAGAGATAGCCCATCGTTCGATGCACGATCTTTCGTTTCTGCATCCGACTATGCCGGTGCATGTCTCTGATTTTACGTTGTTTGAAGGACAATGGACGGGCACGGTAATTACGCCGTGGATGTTAAGCGCATTAATCTTCCCTGGCCCGGACCAGATCTGGCCCGGGCGTACCATCGGTGAAAAACTCGGTCTGCAACTGCCTTATGGCACGATGACCTTTACCGTTGGCGAACTGGAAGGCGTTTCACAATATCTTGCCTGCTCGTTGATGTCGCCGCTTTCCCGTAGCCTGTCGCCGGAAGAGGGCGTCCGGCTGGCGGATGACTGCGCGCGGATGCTGTTATCCCTGCCGGTAAGCAATCCTGATGCGCCGCAGACAAGCCGGCGTGCGTTGCTGTTTGGCCGTCGGAGCTGTGAGAATGCATGAGCTGTCTCTTTGCCAAAGCGCCGTTGAAATTATTCAGCAGCAGGCAGAACAGCACGGCGTGGCGCGCGTCACCGGCGTATGGCTGGAGATAGGCGCGCTTTCGTGCGTTGAAGAGCGCGCGGTTCGTTTCAGCTTTGACATCGCCTGCCAGGGGACTTTAGCGCAAGGGTGCGAATTGCACATCGACTACAGACCGGCCCAGGCCTGGTGCTGGGATTGCAGTCAGGTGGTGGAAATTCTCAGGCATGACGCGCAATGTCCGCGTTGTCATGGCGATCGCCTGCGGGTGGATACCGGCGATTCGTTGAAAGTAAAGAGTATTGAGGTCGAATAACCCGCATTTTATTTCAGGTGGTTAATTATGTGTATTGGCGTCCCCGGTCAGGTGCTGGCCGTCGGAGATGATATTCACCAGCTTGCGCAGGTGGAAGTGTGTGGCATCAAACGTGATGTCAATATTGCTCTGATTTGTGAAGGTAAGCCAGCCGAGCTGATAGGGCAATGGGTATTGGTACACGTTGGTTTTGCGATGAGCATCATTGACGAAGACGAAGCGAAAGCCACGTTAGATGCGCTGCGCCGCATGGAGTACGACATCACCAGCGCGTGATCCCTTAATCACCTCTATTATATCGCTCTATAATCGTTGTATAATTATTTATATATCGATTGTGGGGCGAAACCTATGAATAAATTTTTGCGCCAGCTCTCTCTGCTGGCGTTGCTTTTTTGCTGGCCGTTAATGTCACAGGCGGCGCGTACTTTTACCGATCAACTTGGCCGCCAGGTCACGGTTCCCGACACCGTCGACAGAGTGGTGGTGCTCCAGCATCAAACGCTCAATCTCCTTGTACAGATGAATGCCACTGACAAAATCGTTGGGGTCATGGCGAACTGGAAACAGCAATTAGGCGACGGCTATGCGCGTCTGGCGCCGGAGCTGGCGCAAAAAGCCTCGCTGGGCGATCTAACGCACGTTGATCCTGAAAAACTGGTGGCGCTGCGCCCGCAGGTGGTGTTTGTCACGAATTACGCTCCGCAGGAGATGATCGACAAGATCAGCCGTCTTGGCATTCCGGTAGTGGCGATTTCGCTGCGCCATGATATTGCTGGCGAGCAGGCTAAAATGAACCCGACCCTGGCCGATGAAGAGCAGGCTTATAATCGCGGGCTGCGTGAAGGAATAACGCTGATTGGCGATATCGTCAATAAACCGCAAGAGGCGAAAGCGCTGATTGAGGCGATGGATAAAGGTCGCAAGATGGTCAGCGACCGTTTGCAGTCGGTTCCTGAAAATGAGCGGGTTCGCGCCTATATGGCGAATCCGGAGCTGACCACCTACGGTTCCGGTAAATATACCGGTCTGATGATGGCCCATGCGGGGGCGCTGAATGTAGCGGCATCCTCGGTGAAAGGCTTTAAGCAGGTGACAATGGAGCAGGTGATCGCCTGGGATCCACAGGTGATCTTTGTCCAGAATCGCTATCCAAAGGTCGTCAATGAGATCCTGCACAATCCCCAGTGGCAGGTCATTGACGCGGTGAAGCATCATCGGGTTTACCTGATGCCAGATTATGCCAAAGCCTGGGGATATCCGATGCCGGAGGCGGTGGGAATCGGCGAACTGTGGATGGCGAAAAAACTCTATCCGCAAAAATTCCACGATATTGACATGCAAAAGGCCGCTAACGACTGGTATCAACGTTTTTACCGTACTGACTATCAGGGCGTACAGTAATGCGAATACTGGCTGCGGGGAGCTTGCGCGTCGTCTGGCCGCAGCTAATGGCGGCGTTTCAGGCGGATGCGGTATGTGATTTCGGTCCGGCGGGGCTGTTACGTGAACGCATCGAAGCGGGAGAAGCGTGCGACTTTTTTGCTTCGGCGAACCTGGCGCATCCGCAGGCGCTGCTGGAAAGCGGGCGGGCGCTGCGGGTTGCGCCTTTTACGACGAACCGTTTGTGTCTGAGCGTGCGGGCACAGGCGATGCGTGAAGGCGAGGACTGGCTGTCGCTATTAACCCGGCGGGATCTGCGGATCGGCACCTCAACAGCAGGTTGCGATCCTTCCGGCGATTATACGCAGCAGCTTTTTTCGCGGATGGGCAAGGAGGGCGAAGCGGTCCGAAAACGCGCGGTAGCGCTGGTTGGCGGCAGGCAGACTTTGCCGTTACCGGCGGGCCGGCTGGCAGCGGAATGGCTCATCAATCATGATTACACCGATATCTTTATCGGCTATGCCAGCTATGCTCCCAGGCTACGGCAGGTTAATTCGCTGCGAGTGGTTGATATCCCGGAACCTTATAATCCCGTGGCTGAATATGGCTTTGCCTGCCTGAGCGAGCAGGGAAAAACGCTTGCCGACTTTTTACTGTCAGCACGGGCGAGGTTGATTCTCATGCAACATGGGTTTAGTGAAGCGCCGAATATGACGCACTCGCAGAACTGATAAGCGAAGCGTCAGCAGGGAATACCATGCCGGATGACGACATTACTACCCCATCCGGCATTATGGTTTAACTTTGACGTTTATCTTCGGTATGGTTTTCGAAGTCGCTGGCGTCATGGCGTTCGTGAAGCTGTTCGTTCAATGGGCCGTTGGTCCGGTTGACAATGCGCCCCCGCTTTACCGCCGGACGTTCGGCTACCTGTTTCGCCCAGCGTTGTACGTTTTGATAACTTCCGGCATCCAGAAACTCCGCTGCATCATAGACATTCCCCAGCACCACGTTGCCGAACCACGGCCAGATGGCCATATCGGCAATAGTGTACTCTTCTCCCGCGACATACGGGTGGTGAGCTAACTGCTTATCCAGCACGTCCAGCAGACGCTTGGCTTCCATGGTGAAGCGATTAATGGCGTACTCAATTTTTACCGGCGCATAATGATAGAAATGACCGAAACCGCCACCGAGGAACGGCGCCGCGCCCTGTAGCCAGAACAACCAGTTAAGGGTTTCTGTGCGCTTAGCCAGATCCTGCGGCAGGAAATGGCCAAACTTATCCGCCAGATAAACAAGAATTGCGCCCGACTCAAAAACTCGAATCGGCGGGTTGTGTGAGTTATCGCGCAGCGCCGGAATTTTTGAGTTCGGATTGATGTCAACAAAGCCGCTGGAGAACTGATCGCCTTCGCCGATGCGAATCAACCAGGCGTCATATTCGGCGCCGGTCACGCCCAGCGCCAGGAGTTCTTCCAGCATAATGGTCACTTTCTGGCCGTTAGGCGTCCCCAGCGAATAAAGCTGTAACGGATGTTTGCCGACGGGCAGCGTTTTGTCGTGCGTCGGGCCGGAAACCGGGCGATTAATGTTAGCGAACGCGCCGCCGCCGGATTTATCCCACGTCCAGACTTTTGCGGGTTGATAAGTATTATCTGCCATATTGACCTGCCTTCACAGTGGTGGTGTTGAAGCAGTGTAGCAGCTTGCTAACCGGACATTTAACCGATTGGGACATTCCGGCGAGTGAAATTTTAACCTTCTGGCCTCAGTGTGCCTTATTGAGGTGTATGATTATGTCGACCTCTGTCCGGTTAGTGTCACAGAGCAGACAATCAGAGCGAAATCACGCCAGGCTGCTCAGGCGGTCTTGTTTTGAGGTAAGTGCATGAGCAAAGGAACCACCAGTCAGGATGCCCCCTTCGGGACATTATTGGGTTACGCCCCCGGCGGCGTAGCGATCTACTCTTCAGATTACAATTCCCTCGATCCGTGGGACGACGACGACGCAGCTTTTCGTAGCTACATCGACGATGAATACATGGGGCATAAATGGCAGTGCGTGGAATTTGCCCGCCGTTTTCTCTTTCTGAATTATGGCGTTGTTTTTACTGACGTCGGCATGGCCTGGGAAATTTTCTCGCTGCGTTTTCTGCGCGAGGTCGTGAATGACAATATTTTGCCTTTGCAGGCCTTCCCGAACGGTTCGCCGCGCGCGCCGGAGGCCGGGGCGTTGCTCATCTGGCAAAAGGGCGGCGAGTTTAACGAAACCGGGCACGTTGCGATTATCACCCAACTCCTGGATAACAAAATTCGTATTGCTGAGCAAAACGTTATCCACACGCCATTGCCGCCAGGGCAGCAGTGGACTCGCGAACTGGAAATGGTCGTAGAAAACGGGTGTTACACCCTGCGCGACACCTTTGATGACACGACGATTTTAGGCTGGATGATCCAGACCGACGACACGCAATACAGTTTGTCACAGCCTGACATCGCGAATCAGTCGCTGGCGATTCGCGGCGCAAGGCTGCCAGAGAAAGGTCAGTTTGACGGTCAGTGGCTGGATGAGCGCGATCCGTTACAAAAAGCCTATGTACAGGCGAACGGACACGTTATCAATCAGGACCCGTACCAGTATTTTACCATCACCGAGAGCGCTGAACAGGAGCTTATCAAAGCGACCAATGAGTTGCATTTGATGTACCTGCACGCCACGGACAAAGTTTTAAAAGACGATAATCTGCTGGCGCTATTCGATATCCCCAAAATTCTTTGGCCGCGCCTGCGCCTCTCCTGGCAGCGCCGTCGTCACCATATGATCACTGGTCGTATGGATTTCTGCATGGATGAACGCGGGCTGAAAGTCTATGAATACAATGCCGATTCCGCATCATGCCATACCGAAGCGGGATTAATTCTCGAAAAATGGGCTGAGCAGGGCTATACCGGTAAAGGGCATAACCCGGCAGAGGGCTTAATTAACGAGCTGGCAGGCGCCTGGAAACACAGTAAAGCGCGTCCTTTCGTCCATATCATGCAGGATGATGATATCGAGGAGGACTATCACGCGCAGTTTATGCAGCAGGCGCTGCATCAGGCCGGCTTCGCGAGCAAAATCCTCCGCGGGCTGGGCGAGTTGCGCTGGGATGACGCCGGGCAGTTGATCGATGGCGACGGACGGCTGGTGAATTGTGTCTGGAAAACCTGGGCGTGGGAAACGGCGATGGAGCAGATACGCGAAGTCAGCGAGACGGAGTATGCCGCAGTGCCTATTCGTACCGGGCACCCGGAAAATGAAGTCCGGCTGATTGATGTATTACTGCGCCCGGAAGTGTTGGTGTTTGAACCGCTGTGGACGGTGATCCCGGGTAACAAAGCGATCCTGCCCATCCTGTGGTCGCTCTTCCCGCATCATCGCTATTTGCTCGACACGGATTTTACCGTTAACGATGAGCTGGTGCAGACCGGCTATGCGGTAAAACCGATTGCCGGACGTTGCGGTAGTAATATTGATTTGGTGAGCCATCAGGAAGAGCTCCTGGATAAAACCAGCGGCAAGTTCGCCACGCAGAAAAATATCTATCAGCAGTTGTGGTGCCTGCCAAAGGTCGCCGGGAAGTATATTCAGGTCTGTACGTTTACCGTGGGCGGTAACTACGGCGGTACGTGCCTGCGCGGCGATGATTCATTAGTCATTAAAAAAGAGAGCGATATTGAACCGTTAATCGTCATCAAAGCGTAACGGGGTCATTCTCGTCGGGATATCGGCGTGGGTGCCGATATCCCGCCTGTTGTGTTTACCAGCGAACGGCTATCAGCCTGCCATTTACTGGTAACATATGAGAAATAATATCACAAATTATTCTTAACTTTTCTGACGCAGGCGGTGACGCTCGCCGCGTTGGCGCATCCGTTTCCTGATTTTCGACTAATCGATACTTTTTGCGGCTGGTTACGCTGCCCCCATTCCTTTGGATTTAGGTCATGCCTGTTTGGCTGGTAAACGGACAGCATAATATATTGATGAGTCCAAATGATATTATTGGTCATATAAAAAGTTTACGTTAGGTTATTTTTCTATTGCAAAAGTTTGCGTTTAAACCCTGTCTGCAATCTTCGGGCTGAGATATAGATACACCTAAGTAAATGCAGTTAATTATTATTCAACTATTATTGTCAGCCTTGTGAATGATATTTTCGTATAAAGTGAAGCGACTTCCATTATGACTATTAATGGTATTATTGAATAGTTTACTCTGTAATTATTTAAGTTTAGTGGACGTTTTGTCTTATTCTGGTGAACGTATGGTTATGGCAGATGACAGCCGATTTTTCATTATGTTAGCATGAGTTGATAATACTTTATCCAGGCATAGATCAGGATGTCCACATATAATAAGGAGAATGGTATATGTTTAAAAAAGTATTAGGCTTGCGCCACTGGAATAATAATGTTGTAAAAATACCGCCGCCAGCAGAATCTGGCGCTAATGCGTCTGACGTGGTGGTGGATACTCCTGAGCCTTATGAGCGGATACTGTGTCAAAAAATTCTGATGGGGATCTCGACGATCGATATCATTCGTAATGCCATCATTAAGTCCTGTGAGCAGCTCAACATTGAAAAAGAACGCATTAATGAACTTAACGAACAGAATGATAAAGCCAGAAGTTCATTAAAATCGCTCGTGGAATTTATCACCGAAATTGGCACGACTTCATCGGATATTGGCTGTCGTATGGGCGACTTAAATACCTCCTTAACGCAAATTAATGCGTGTATTAAAGAGATACAGAAGATCGCTAACCAGACCAATTTGATAGCGATTAACTCCGCGATCGAGGCCGCGCGCGTAGGGGATGCCGGGCGTGGTTTTAGCGTTATTTCGAAAGAAGTGAAAAACCTGTCCGAAGATGTTAAACACAGTTCGAAAAGCGTCAGTACGTTAACCTCTGTAATCAAAGATAATACGGCCAGAGTGAGTGAGGTGCTGGATAACCAACAGCCGGTTATTGATAATATTACGACTAACATAAATCAAATTGTGGAGTCTATTGGCATCGTCATCGATAAATCGCTGAGCATGAAATCGGTCATGCAGTACATCTCTACGGTGCAGTTTTTGAATATTGTCAAAGTTGACCATGTTATCTGGAAAATGGAAGTCTACAAATTACTCTTAAATAAAGACATAAACAGTAAAATAACGATGCACGATCAGTGTCGGCTGGGGAAATGGTACTACGGTTTTGAAGGGCAGCAGTTTAGCAATTACTACAGTTTCCGTAGTCTGGAAGCGCCGCATAAAGAGGTGCATACCGCTGGTCACTCTGCGCTGAACTATTTTGCCGCAGGCGATATGAATGCGATGTCGCAAGAACTTGACAGAATGGAGCGATCCAGTAATGAGGTGGTTAACCAGCTGGAAATGCTGGCTGTCGATTTGTTAAAAGAAACCACACTGTGAAGTCATAAGTTATTACCGTATAACCAACTGGAGCCATCATCAACAGGACTGATGTATCACACTTTCTGCACTGGAGTTATTCCGGACAGAGAAAAAAAGCATGACGCAGAAGATGGCTGTGTTTGTTTACCCGAATCACTTACCTTAGTAAGTGATTCGGGATTAATCAGCAACATCTTTGCTTTTTATCGGCGGCCAGACTTTGGCTGGAAAAGTGCGTTACTGCTAAATTTCTCACTCTCTTACCGCCTTCCTGCCCCTCGAAATACCTGAGACCTGTGTTCACAGATTAATAGCGATTATTTAATCGTGAAATAACGCTGGGCATTATTGAAGCAGATATCCTGAACCATACGGCTTAGCATCGCTTCATCATCAGGAATCTCTCCGTCCTGCGCCCACTGTCCCAGCAGGTTACAGAGAATACGACGGAAATATTCATGTCGCGTATAAGAAAGGAAACTGCGGGAGTCGGTCAGCATCCCGACAAACTGACTTAACAGTCCCATTTGCGACAGTTGCTCCAGTTGGCGCAGCATCCCGTCTTTCTGATCGTTAAACCACCAGCCGGAACCAAACTGCACTTTTCCGGCAATTCCCGGCCCCTGGAAGTTACCGATCATGGTCGCCAGGACTTCGTTATCACGTGGGTTCAGGCAATAGAGGATAGTCTTGGGCAGTTCATTGGTCACATCCATACTGTCGAGCAAACGGGAGAGCGCCCAGCTAATGTTATTATCGCCAATGGAGTCAAAGCCGGTATCCGGCCCCAGCAGGCGGAACATCCGGGTATTATTATTACGGATCGCACCAATATGTAGCTGCATCACCCAGCCGCGCGCGGCGTACTGACGGCCCAGCCAGACCAGCACCGCCGTGGTAAACTGGGCGATCTCAAGTTCGCTCAGCGTTTCGCCAGCCAGACGTTTGCCCAGAATGGCGTCAAGCTGCGCGTCGTCGGGCACCGGCGCAAATCGCAGCGTTTCAATGCCATGATCGGACGCGCGGCAGCCGCAGGCGGCGAAATGGTCGAGACGGCGAGTGAGCGCCTGACGTAAATCGTCGAAACGGGTAATGCTGACATCTGCCGCCGCTTCCAGTTTCCCCAGATAATCGACAAAGCCGTCCAGTTCGATTTTGAAAACTTTGTCGGGGCGCCAGCTTGGCGCGACTTCAATATCAATGCTGTCGTCGGCGGCTATCTGGCGGTGATATTCCAGAGAATCTATCGGGTCGTCGGTGGTTCCGACCATCCGCACATTCATCTGCTGCATAATACCGCGCGCGGAAAAGGCCGGCGTCGCCAGTTTCTCATTACACTGCGTCCAGATACTTTCCGCGGTATCCGGTCCGAACAGCGTACCTGTAATACCAAATGGACGGCGTAGTTCAAGGTGCGTCCAGTGATACAGCGGATTGCCCAGCGTTTTTGGTACGGTATTGGCCCAGGCCATATATTTTTCATAATCGCTGGTCTCTTTGCCGGTGATCAGCGACTCATCCACGCCTGCGCTTCGTAGCGCTCGCCATTTATAGTGGTCGCCTTCCAGCCAGATCTGACCGAGGTTATCGAAACGGCGATCGTCGGCGATTTCCTGCGGACTTAAATGGCAGTGGAAGTCATAAATCGGCATGGGCGCGGCGTATTTATGGTACAGCGTGCGGGCAATGTCGTTTTTAAGTAGAAAATCTTCAGTCATAAACGTAGCCATGATTTATCTCCTTACTTAGCCAGCGCTTCTACCGTGGCTTTCGCGCCATTCTGCAATAGCTGTTGGTAAGCGTCGGTAACGGCTTGCACAAATTCGTGGTTCTTCGGCAGGTCGCTGCCAAAGATAGACTCGATGGCCAGTAGCCCGCGAACGCGTTCTTCCGGCGTCTGATATTGCTGATGAATCGCCTGATACTGCGCTAGCAGCGGATCGACGACATCAATGGTTTTACCTTGTTCATCGATACCGCCGACGTAACGCATCCATCCGGCGACGCCCAGCGTCAGGCGGCGATAGTCATCGCCCTGTTGCAAGTGCAGACGTACCGGGTCCAACAAACGCTGCGGCAGTTTCTGACTGCCATCCATCGCGATCTGCCAGGTGCGGTGTTTCAACGAGGGGTTAGTGAAACGCGCGATCAACAAATTCGCATACCCTTCCAGATCGGTGCCTTCCGGCATTGATAACGTCGGCGCTTGTTCATCAAGCATCAGCGCCAGCGCCGCGCGACGGTAAGCCGGGTTGGTCATGGTATCGGCGATAGTGTCATACCCGCCGAGATAACCCAGATAGGCGAGGAAAGAGTGACTGCCGTTAAGCATACGCAGCTTCATCATTTCAAACGGTACGACATCTGCAACGAATTGCGCGCCGACGGTGTCCCAGTCCGGGCGACCATTCACAAAGTTATCTTCGATGACCCACTGGCGGAAGGGTTCGCAGGCGATAGCGCAAGGATCATAAACCCCTAACTGGTCGGCAACCAGTTGTAGCGTCTCTTCGGTCGCCGCCGGAACAATGCGGTCAACCATGGTGCAGGGGAAGGTCACATTGTCGGCAATCCATGCGGCGAGGGCGGCATCGCGAGCTTTTGCCAGGCCGAGGACGGCAGCCTTCGCGACGTGACCATTCTCGCGTACGTTATCGCATGACAACACGGTAAAAGCTTTCAGTCCTTGCTCCCGGCGCATGTTTAGCGCTTCGACAATATAGCCAATGGCGGATTTAGGCTGCTGTGGATGGGCAAGATCGTTTTGGATCAGCGGGTTATTGACATCAAGCTCGCCGCTGGCGGGGTCGGTGCAGTAGCCTTTTTCGGTCACGGTTAAGGAGACGATGGCGGTTTCCGGGCGCGCCATTGCCGCCAGAATCCCTGCATGGCCGTCGAATTCAGGGTGCAGCGCTTCTTTCATTGAACCGATAATTTTCAGTTCGGTGCTTTCTGCGCCGCGTTCTGCAACGGTGTACAGCAGATTTTGCGCTTTCAGGTTCGCGATCAGCCGCGCGTCGTTACCCGGCATCAGGTTCACTTCACAAATGCCCCAGTCGCTGTCGCTCTTTTCCAGTAAATGATGGGTAAAGAGCGCCTGGTGCGCGCGGTGAAACGCCCCGCAGCCCAGATGCACAATACGGGATACCAGACGTGATTTGTCCCAGTTTGGGCGGGCGACGGAAACCTGGGCGGTGGCGATATTCTGTTCCATTGCAAACTCCTGTCATTCGACGTCTTCGCCCGCGATCTCCGGGGCGAGGCATGTTGCTATTGCATTGAGTAGGGGAAATCGCATGACGCGTCGCGCCATGCGAAAGAAGGTTATTTGCTAAAGAAAGCGCGCTGGATAGCCAGTTCGACGCCGCGGACTTCCGCAAGCCCTTTCAGGCGGCCAATGGCGGAATAACCCGGATTCGTTTTCTTCTTCAGATCGTCCAGCATCTGATGACCGTGGTCCGGGCGCATTGGGATCAGATCGTCGCTACCTTCGGCTTTACGACGGTGCTCTTCTTCCACAATCGCTTTAACGACTTCATACATATCCACATCGCCGTGCAAATGGGCGGCCTCGTGGAAGGTCTTCGGATTCTCTTCGCGCAGCGTAGAGCGCAGATGCGTAAAGTAGATGCGCGGACCAAACTGTTTGATCATATCAACCAGATCGTTGTCGGCGCGCACGCCGTAAGATCCGGTACACATGGTGAAGCCGTTCGCCATGCTATTAACGGTTTCCACCATCCATTGCATGTCTTCAATGGTAGAGACAATGCGCGGCAGGCCGAGAATAGGGCGCGGCGGATCGTCAGGGTGAACGGCCATACGCACGCCAACCTCGTCGGCAACCGGAATAATGGCTTTCAGGAAATAGGCAAAATGTTCACGCAGTTTTGCTTTATCGATATCTTTATACGTCGCCAGGTGTTGACGGAACTGATCCAGCGTATAGCCTTCTTCCGCGCCAGGTAAACCGGCAATAATGTTGCGGGTCAGACGTGCTTTGTCTTCCTCGCTCATGGTGGCGAAACGCCGCTCTGCCTGAGCAATCTCTTCTGCCGTATAGTCGGCTTCTGCTCCCGGACGCTTCAGGATATGCAGTTCGAACGCGGCGAATTCAATCTGGTCAAAACGCAACGCTTTGGAACCATCCGGTAATACGTATTCCAGATCCGTACGTGTCCAGTCCAGTACCGGCATAAAGTTATAGCAAACCGTATAGATACCGCATTGCGCCAGGTTACGCAGCGTTTGCTGGTAGTTTTTGATCCATAAATCGTACTGACCGGTGTGGGTTTTGATATCTTCGTGGATAGGTACGCTCTCTACCACAGACCACTCCAGACCCGCCTCTTCAACGATAGCTTTACGTTTCTGGATCTCGTCTACCGACCAAATTTCTCCATTCGGGATATGGTGTAACGCCGTTACCACGCCGGTTGCGCCAGCCTGGCGTACATCTGACAGCGTTACCGGGTCGTTAGGTCCGTACCAGCGCCAGGTTTGTTTCATATCTCGTTTCCTCTTCTTGCGATAACGTCTTCGTGGTTGACCCATTGCCAGCCAACATCGAAACGTGCTTTGTAAACCCGTTCTGACCCCTAAATTCAACCAAAATTTTTCTCATGTCAACCTTATTGTCTAAATTGGCTAACCAAATCACAAATATCATCATTCACGGTCTGCCAATTTTATTTATTTGATCTGTGTCAATTTTTGCTGGGTGAAAAGCATTCACCATTCAACTTGAAATGAGTTGATGTATTTATTTCAAGAATATTAAGGGCGGGAGTTGCCGCCAGATTTTGACCGGTCCGGATGAGAAAATATTGATTGGTCAACCAATTTTTGTGATTTCAGTTTTCCCGCTACAGGTCAGACGGCGCGGAGCTAATGTTTTTTAACGAGGCTTTATCATGAAGATGACAAAATTAAGATGGTGGATTATCGGCCTGGTCTGCGTAGGGACCATCGTAAACTACCTGTCCCGTAGCTCGCTTAGCGTTGCGGCGCCAGCGATGATGAAAGAACTCCATTTTGATGAGCAACAATATTCCTGGGTGGTGAGCGCCTTCCAGCTTTGTTACACCATTGCGCAGCCGATCACCGGCTATTTGATGGATGTCATCGGACTGAAAATCGGCTTCTTTATCTTTGCCTTGTTGTGGTCGCTGATCAACATGGCGCACGCGCTGGCCGGCGGCTGGATAAGTCTGGCATTTCTGCGTGGTCTGATGGGGCTAACCGAAGCGTCAGCGATTCCGGCCGGGATTAAAGCCAGCGCCGAATGGTTCCCGACGAAAGAACGCGGTATTGCGGGGGGACTGTTTAATATCGGTACTTCGATTGGCGCGATGCTGGCGCCGCCGCTGGTGGTCTGGGCGATGCTGACCTTTGCTGATAGCGGCATCGGTACTGAAATGGCGTTTGTGATTACCGGTGGGATCGGCGTGCTGTTCGCCATCACCTGGTTCCTGATTTATAACTCGCCAAATAAACACCCGTGGATCACCCACAAAGAGCTGCGTTATATCGAAGACGGCCAGGAAAGCTATCTCCAGGACGATAATAAAAAACCGGCCGTTAAAGAGATCGTTAAAAAGCGTAACTTCTGGGCGTTGGCGATTACCCGTTTTCTGGCTGACCCGGCATGGGGAACGCTGAGTTTCTGGATGCCGCTGTATCTGATTAACGTGATGCATCTGCCGTTAAAAGAGATCGCCATGTTTGCCTGGCTGCCATTCCTGGCGGCGGACTTTGGCTGCGTTGCAGGCGGTTTCCTGGCGAAGTTCTTCATGGAAAAGATGCACATGACCACGATCAATGCGCGTCGTTGTAGCTTTACCATCGGCGCTGTTTTGATGATTTCGATCGGTTTTGTCAGCATTACGACTAACCCGTATGTCGCCATTGCATTGATGAGTATTGGCGGTTTTGCGCACCAGACGCTGTCTACCGTCGTGATTACCATGAGCGCTGACCTGTTCAAGAAAAATGAGGTCGCGACGGTTGCCGGTCTGGCAGGATCTGCGGCATGGATGGGACAGTTAAGCTTCAACCTGTTTATGGGGGCATTGGTCGCTATTATCGGTTACGGCCCGTTCTTCATTGCACTCAGTCTGTTCGATATTATCGGCGCCATCATCCTGTGGGTACTGATTAAAGATCCAGAAAAGCACCACCCGCCAATGACGGAACAGCCGCTGGCGTCTCACCGCTAAAGCTGTCTCGGTTTCACTGGCCTGATAAGCGAAGCGCTACCGGGTTCTAACGGCCACCTTCGGGTGGCCGTCTTCATTACCCTTATCGGTAAAAATACGCGTTGGTTTTATACCAGCGCGTTATCATTTAGTTTGCCTGATTATTTTCAGATGCTGAAAATAATATTGTGGTAAGGGTTATTGTTTTTCGCCTGGATTTTTATCGACTCTCTGTCTCGCTGCGATCATCGATAAAGTCCCCTTTATGTAAATAAAGGTTCAATGCTTCTACTCTTTTCCCCATATATTTTGCGCAGCTTCACAAAAAATAACCTGATGTCGTAATGTCCGCTCCCTAATATTCTCCATGCGCTATACGTTAATTTAAGTTTAAATTTCATGCCGGGGATATCACGATGTCACGTAATTTTACTGTTTCAGCCTGTCAGTATATTGTTACCGAAATAAACACTTTTGAAGATTTCATAACAAAGGTAAGGATACTTCTTAATAAAAGTCAGGGTGCTGATGTCGTTATCTTCCCGGAGCTATTTACCATTGAGTTATTTACATTATTGAAAAAATGGCAAGAAAGACCCATTTCACACCTTACTTTAATTGATCAGTTCACGGATGCCTATAAGCAGCTTTTTCAACAGGAAGCGAAAGAAAGAGGACAGTTCATTATTGCTGGCTCTCATCTGGAGCAGACTGGAGCAGATCGCTATGAGAATGTTGCGCATATATGGGGACCCGATGGCGAACATTATGCTCACAGTAAGACGCATATCTTCCCGGCTGAACGGGGTTGGTATACTCAGGAAGGCGATAAAATGGCTGTTTTTCAACTGCCATTTGCAAAGGTGGGTTTTAATATTTGTTATGAAGCAGAAATACCGGAGTGTGCCGCGACGCTGGCGGAACAGGGTGCGGAGTTAATTTTAACGCCTTCCGCTACGTTTACTGAACAGGGATTTTGGCGAGTCAGGCATTGTTGCCACGCACGTTGTATTGAAAATCAAATTTATCTTGTTCACTGTTGCCTGGGCGGAAACCCGGGCGGGCCACTGCCAGGCTGCTGGGCCCGAAGTTCAATTTTAAGCCCCTGTGATGTCGTGTGGAAAAATCCACAAGGTATTATCGCAGAGGCGCACGTCAATCAAGAGGATGTCATTTCAGGAGAAATTAACCTCGATGTTCTATATGAAAATAGACTTGGGGGGGCAGCAACAACGTTCAAGGACAGACGCAGAAAAGCAGGCATATATAATATCTGGCCATCACACATTAAATAACAGAATGTGTCCCTTCTATGTATTAGCTGGAGGTCGTTATGGGATATTTAAAATTACCTGAGGGTAAAAGGATTGCGGTCAATCTTGGTGTTGATGTAGATGCTCAGTCTTTATGGCTGGGCGGATTTAATCGACCGTCGCCATCCTTTATGTCACGAGGAGAGTTTGGTGCTCAAGTTGGCGTACCAAGGCTTCTGAAATTGTTCAAAGAAAATAATATCAAAACCACCTTTTTTATTCCCGGACACACTGTAGACACCTTCCCGGAAATCATTAAAGCAATTTTTGATGCCGGGCATGAAATCGCTCACCATGGCTACTATCATGAAAATCCGACGCTGGTGAATCGTGATACAGAACGCCGACTTATGGATCTGGCGTTCGCCTGTTATAAAAGACATTTCGGCATACGCCCTGTGGGATACCGTTCTCCCTATTGGGATTATAGCGAGAATACGCTGGATCTTCTGGAGGAAGCCGGTTTTCTCTATGACAGTAGCCTGATGGCGAGAGATCTTGTGCCTTACCATCCTCAACGTTGGCAGGTGAATTGGGAGACGGGAAATATCGCAGGCCCGGCCAGCGCGATTCTGGAAATTCCTGTTAGCTGGTATCTGGATGATTTTCCCGCACTGGCGTATACCGGCAACCAGGAGGGGATGAGCGATACTGACGGTGTTCTGCGACGCTGGAAGGATATTTTTACCTATGCTTATCACCATCAGGAAAACGGTTTATATGCGATGGCCCTTCATCCGCAGATAATCGGTCATGGGCATCATATGATGATGTTGTCACGTTTGATTGAACATATTAAAGGGCATGATGGCGTATGGTTTGCAACCTGTGAAGAGATAGCCAGTGTCTGGGTGGATGACGAAGAGGATCGACAAAAAATGCTCCGTCCTGATGTTCGTGGCGTAGCGCCGGTTCCGGATGATTATGGCTGGCCAGGCAAATGATATCACCTCATGACAATGTTAATATCAGTCGGGTAACGGATTACCCGGGCAGAAGTTACCTGTTTGCCCGCTCGTTAATGCATATTGTCCATCAGAAAGGGAGACTATCCCGGGACGTATAAAATCTTTTTTATTTCGGTCAAAACGTTAATCAACGAGAATAGTTTTTTTTTGATTTAAATCATTTTTTAGTGTTCACAGGATAATAATCAAATAACATTTGTAATGTGAGTATTAAGAAAAATAAAATTTCCATAGTGATTAATTTTTATTTAACGCTTTGATTTTTAATGTTTTTGTATGTGTTAATTGATGTAAATCAATTTGGATTTTTTTATTAAATAAGTAAAAATTAAGTTGATATTTGCTTTTTGATGTGTTTTTTATATATAGCTGATTATTATTCTGAAATGTCAATTTTTGAATAACGACGCTGTGATACCGGCACCAGGGATACTTTGCGATAAAAGGGATTGAATATGGCAGAGAGCGTTCAGTATAACCTCAATTGTATTTGGCCACAGCGGGCCAAAACCCTCTATTGCTTTGCAACCAGCGGAATAACGTTCATCAGACGTGGGTAAACGTCGGCAAAATCCCTGCAAACCTGGCGTTTTTCACGCTGTGTTTTTTGGTAGTTGCGCTTTTAATAAGAGTCACAAGCGTTGGCCGCTGGTATTCGTCTGGCTGCTGAACTGCCACTTGATCAACAAGGAGATAAATCATGGATGCGATTTTTTTAAAGCTCGACAATATCAAAGGCGAAAGCCAGGTTGAAGGCTTTGAAGATCAGATAGAGATCATGTCTTATAGCCACAATGTGGCAATGCAGGTAAATAACGATATTAGCCTCACCGAGCGGACTTCCGGGCGTGCGCATGTTGGTGAAATGTCGCTCACCAAATTTGTCGACCTCGCCACGCCTGTGCTCAATGAGTACTGCTGTAGCGGGAGGCTAATTAGAACCGCGGTGCTGACGTTGTGCCGCAATGACGACGGCAAAATGCGGTCGCTTATCGTTTATACCCTGACAAACGTGCTGATATCACAACTCAGTGTTAGCGGCGGCGCCGGCGGTAAGCCGGTGGAAACGATGTCGCTGAACTTCACGAAAATCAAATGGCAAATCACTGCCGAGAAATCAGACGGCGCTCAACAGGAGTCCAGAACGTCAGTATGGGATCTGGCGATGGACCAGATAGGGAAATGATGATGACGCCAACCATTCCGGTCGCGCTATTCGACAGGCTCTTGGTTGAGGGGATAAGCCCACATGAATTGGTACGACGCAAGTTAATGTGTTTATTCAACTCTTGCGCCGTGGCAGGTGGCGAGACATTACCGCCGCTGCTCACTCGGGGTATGCCGGAATGGCACGAGGTGAATGTGGGTGACAAACGGGTTCTCAACTGGTTTTGCCGTGAGCTTCGCGCTGCTATTTTACGTTATGAACCGAGCATCAACATGCTGAAAGTCAGTGTAAAAGATGCCCATCATCAGACGCTGGCGTTGTCTTTGGAAGCGATGTTACAGGATGAGTCTGAACCGTTAAGGCTGGAGATAGCCTACTCTAACGGTAGATGGCGCTAGTAATGCAGGAAGGAACGCCGGGCCGGGCGTTTAACATTATCCCAAAAGCAAAAAAACGCAGCGAGCGAACCTGATAATCAGGCAGACAGTCCACCTTTCGGTATGGTTGATCTGCCTGCATCATTTTCAGGATGGTTAATAACGGACCATGACAGATTTAAGTTCGGTATAGTCATCAATAAACGCGCTGCCAAATTCACGACCACTACCCGATCCTTTCATCCCTCCAAAGGGTACCGCGGGATCGAGGAAGGTATGCATATTGACCCACACCATGCCAGCATCAATATCTTCAGCGTAGCGTAATGCCTTAGACATATTTTCCGACCACACACTTGCAGCAAGGCCGAATGGCGAAGCGTTGATATGCGAAAGCGCCTCTTTTTCATTCTGATAACCGATAAAGCTACAGACAGGGCCAAAGGTCTCCTCGTGCATCAGCGTACTGTTTTTACTACGCACTTTTACCGCCGTCGGCTGTAAAAAGTACCCTTCGCCGGGTAAAGTTTCACCGCCGTAAACAATGGTATCCCCTTCTTCCCGTGCGCGTTGAATCAGACGCAGCACTTTTTCAAGCTGAACCTGATTCGCCAGCGGGCCCATCACAGTTTTTTCATCTAAAGGCGACCCGGGCACGATCTCCGATAACCGTTGTCTGAGGAGCGTCATGACCGTATCCAGTTTTTCCTGGGGCAGATAAAAACGCTCTGCGGCAGCACAAATCTGTCCTTGATTCAGATAACCGGCTTCAAGAATACCGTTGACCATGGCTTGTGCCGTGAGATCATTGAGAAACAGCGCCGCATTTTTCCCTCCCAGTTCGAGGGTAACGCGTTTTCCTGACGATGTTGCCGAACGCCGGACTTTCTCACCTGTCGCGACTGACCCGGTGAAACTCACTTTGGCGCAATCTGGATGCGCGATCAGCTGTTGCGCTATCTCACCGCCAGCACCGTTTACCACGTTAATTACGCCATCAGGGAAACCTGCCTCTTTCGCCAGTTCAGCGACTCGCAGCAGTGTCAGCGGGGTATATTCACTTGGTTTAATGACGATGGTGCAGCCACATACCAGCGCTGCGGCCAGCTTCCAGATAGCAATCATAATGGAGAAATTCCACGGCACAATACCGACGACCACACCAATGGGTTGGCGTTGGGTAAACGCGGTGTATCTCTCTTCTCCCATTGATGGCAGGGAGACATTCAGCGTTTCACCGGTTATTTTTCCTGCCCAACCGGCAAAGTAACGCAGGAAGGCCACTGACTGATCGAGTTCAAGACCGCGCGACAGCGTAATCGTTTTACCTGAACAGACGCTTTCCAGTTGAGCTAACTCTTCACGATGAGCGGCAAGAATATCAGCCAGTTTCAGCAGTAATGCGCCGCGTTGTAACGTTGGCATTTTACGCCAGACATCAAACGCCCGTCTGGCGCTCTGCATGGCCTCTTCTGCCTGCGCAGGGGTTGCCGACACAACGTCGGCGATGATTTTGCCGGTGGCTGGGTTAGTGACCGAGAAGTTCGTGCCGTTTCCGGCCTGACGTTCACCTGCAATAAATTGTCCGTGTCGTTGGCGTAAAAAAGTCGTTACTTCGGCAAGTAATGTCACGTCGCTCATCAGAAGTGCCTGTAGGTCAGGAATGTACGTTTTTCCATCTCAACATACTTGCCTGGAACTGAATATCGTTCCAAAGAACGTCATTCTTCCGGACGATATTTTGTAAAACGTTACCGTGCTGTGATAGCGGTCTTAGTCAAGCGTGATGACAAGGTAACGCGATGAATACAAAAATCGATGCGTTGAATTACTACGGCGCGACGAAAAAATACCCGTTGCATTTTCCTGCTCTGCAAGACGATATTGATGCCGATGTGGTGATCATTGGCGGTGGCTTTTCAGGCATCAATACTGCGCTGGAACTGGCGGAGCAGGGGATCACTAATGTTGTCGTTCTGGAAGCCCGCCATCTTGGGTATGGCGGCACCGGGCGAAACGGCGGTCAGGTGATGGCCGGTATAGGTCACGACATCGAAGCCGTTAAAAAATATGTAGGCGCAGCGGGAATGGAGACGCTGTTTAAAATCTCGAACCTCGGCGCAGGTATTATTCGGGAGCGAATTCGTAAATACCATATTGATGCTGATTTTGTCCCCGGATATGGTTATCTGGCCTACAACCAGCGGCAGTTAAAAACGCTGCAACAATGGGAAAAAGAATTCAAAGCTGCTACGCCGGAAGATGATATTGAACTCTATACCGGTAAAGACGTGCAGCAGGTTATTGGTTCCGACGTCTACTGCGGTGTTCTCAAGCATATGGGGGGAGGGCATGTCCACTCGCTGAATTTATTGCTGGGCTCCGCTCAGGCTGCGAATTCGCTGGGGGTGAAGATATTCGAATATTCACCTGTGGTTGAGGTCAGTTACGGTAAAACTGTGCGGGTACGTACTGCGATGGGCAGCGTAAAAGCGGCCAAATTGCTGTGGGCCTGTGATAGTTTTCTCAATAATCTGGAACCAGAAATTTATAAGAAAACGCTGGTTACTTATTCTTATCAGGTCTCTACAGAACCTCTCTCCAGCGAGCTTGTTGAGCGGATCAGTCCCTTGCGCGGGGCTTTTAGTGATATCCGCCCGGTGATAAATTACTACCGTCTCACAAAAGAAAACCGTCTGCTGTTTGGCAGCGCCACAAGGTTTCTTGAATATACCCCGCACGATTTTGCTGCCTGGAACCGCACTCTGTTGACGGAGGTCTTTCCTTATTTGAAAGACGTTAAAATCGATTTTGCCTGGGGCGGACCGATGGCCTGTAGCGCGAATCTGTTTCCGCAGATTGGCACGCTTCGTGAGCACAATAATGTTTTTTATGTTCAGGGTTATTCCGGATTTGGCGTCACGCCTTCCCATATTGTATGCAAAATCCTGGCCGAAGGAATAAATGGCGGTTCCGAGCGGTATCGTCTGATGAGTAGCATTCCCCACGCGACAATTTATGGTCGCGACAGTCTACGTCTATTGCTGGTCAGTGCGGGAAAACTGATACATCAAACAGCCGGTTTCTGGAAAGGCCGGAATTAACCAGGAGAACATTAATGCACGCTTTTAAACTCAATCAACCTGTTCCTGAATTACAGCCAATCGGGAGTGTCAGCCTGTTGGGGGCGTTGCCAACAGAAGGCGATCCCCAGGTCGCCGTTGCGATGATTTACGGTAAACCTGAGGACGTATTTACCTGTGGACTGTTTTCATCGACCCGCGGCGGTTTCACTATGATTTATCCCTTTACCGAGCACGCAACCGTGCTGGAAGGGGAAGTGGAACTCACTGTTGCGGGTCAGGAACCGATACGTTTTTCACCAGGCGATAGTTGGTTTGTTGAACAGGGAACCGAAGTGGCATGGAAAGTTTTAACGCCCCGTTTTGTAAAACATTATCTGGCAAAAGTTGAAAGCCATAAGCAGGGTTGAATCCTTTAATTGTTCGTCAGTAGCGTTGGCATCACTGGGGAGAATAACGCGCTCCCCACTTGCTATTAGCGCATGCGGGGACGGCGTCACAACGTTATTTACCGTTATCCCTCTTCAGGACGATACCTGTTAGATACGGTGCCTGCCATAAATAAGCGTTATTCCGGAGCGGTAATTTATTGTTGTAATAATAGTGAAGAGGTTGACCATGTTTAAAAACAGACTTGCCAGCCATCTTGAACGTGGCGTTATTGGTTTCCCCACGACGCTTGCCAGCTCCGTCGGGCTGATTATGGCAAGCCCGGTGATCCTGACCGTGACCAGTGGTTTTGGCTCAGGGGGAGATACCTTTGCTCTTGCGGTATTACTGGCATTTATTATGATGCAAGCGCAGATTACCACCTTTGCCGAAGCGGCAACGCTTATTCCCACGACTGGCTCCGTCTACGACTATATTTCCTGTGGGATGGGGCGTTTTTTCGCTATCACCGGTGCGCTTTGCGCTTACCTGATCGTACACATTTTTGCCGGCACGGCAGAAACGATTCTCGCTGGCGTCATGGCGCTGGTGAACTTTGAGTCTGTTAGCGAACACGTGGCCATGCAGCACAATACCTGGATGGTTGGCGTCGGCATGGTAGTGGTTTTCGGGTTACTGAATGCCATTGGTGTTGAAGTATTTGGCAAGGTGGAAGTGTTTCTTACATTCGGTATGTGGACTACCCTGACCATCTTCGGTTTATGCGGGATCCTGTTATCCCCGGTCACTCATCATTCCGGGTGGTTTGGCGCACCGCTTGATGTCAGTAATCTTTCTGGTCTGTTTGGTTATATAGGCATGGCGATGTTTATGTTCGTCGGTTGTGAACTGGTCACGCCAATGGCGCCGGAAATTAAAAAAGCGCATCGTACGATTCCCAGAGCAATGGCGCTTGGCCTTTTAGCGGTGGCAGGTTGTATGTTCCTCTATGGCGCTGCGATTAACCGGCAGGTAAATAATGTGGTGGTCGATGCGGCAAACCATATCTTTTTACTGGATACGCCGATGGCTATTCCCGCCTTTGCCAATCGTGTCATGGGACATGTCGGGCAATACTGGCTGGGCGTGGGGTTGTTGTTAGCGGGATGTGCGACGATTAATACGCTAATGGCGGCAGTACCGCGTATTATATACGGCATGGCGCTGGACGGCGCTTTGCCGCGGTTTCTGACCTGGTTGCACCCCCGCTTTAAAACACCGGTCATCGCCATCGCATTCGGTGTTGCGATTCCCTGTTTACATGCCTGGTATCTGAACGGTGATATCGACCACATTGTTCCGCTGATCCTCGCTGCGGTCTGCGCCTGGGGAGTAGCTTATCTGCTGGTAACGTTATCGGTCGTTATCTTACGTATTCGGCGCCCCGATTTACCACGCGCTTACCGGGCCCCCTGGTTTCCCTTACCTCAGATTATTTCGAGCGTGGGTATTATTATCGCCATTATTAATATCGCGCCTCCAGGAATGAACAGTCGGGATGTACTTATACCATTCGGTATTATGCTTGGATTGACTGCCGCCTATGCCTTATTCTGGACATTATGTGTGCAACGGGTTAATCCTTTCCTCCCGCTTCCGGTAGAAGAGGTCGTGGAACGGGCTATGGGCAATTATGAAAAGCGAAACAATGAAGAGATGACGCCAGATGTCCTCCGTCCCCTGGTTTAAGAACGCATTAATTAATATGGTGTTACGTGATTTGAGCGGCTGGCGTTGTGAAAAATTGACCGAACATAGCGCCGTGCTGCATCTGAATGCATTTACCCAGGTTATCTGCCATGTTCAGCAAAAACGGTTATTCATGGCCAGTATTCACAGTTGTGAATTCAGGGTGAAAGGCACAATCAATTATCCTTTGCAGGGCAAAATTCGCGTTCATCAGCCCGGATGGCTGAAACGTTATCCCGTCATTTTTACTGGCAGCAAAAGTACCGCCGGGCTGATTAACTATCTTAATTGTTTCCCCAATTTACAACAGGCACTGAGTGAACTGGATTATCGTCGGTTTACGCTGGTTTTACATCATAAGGAATGGTATTGCAGCATTGAGCTATGGGCTGCTAGCGAAGTGGTTTGTAAAATGCCGCCGCTGCGCCGTTATCTGCGGCTTGAGCGGCACCAGCGTGTTCTTCTGCTTAGTGTGATAAATATGATCAATCAGGCCATGAATCAATGGCTGCAACAGGATACCGACGCCAGATAATATGACATTTTATTGCGGCATCAGCTCAGAGGGTGGTATTAATTCAGGCATATATGACATATGGGGAAAAGACCCGCAATTGACGCGGGTTAAAAAGAACGCTTTCACATATTCAGTGAATGTTGTACCGAGGACATTCTGGTTCGGGAAACCAGTTCCGTGCGATTTATCACTTCTGTTTTAGCAAAAATATTACGTAAATGCGTTTTCACTGTTGAGAGAGAAATATTCAACTGACGGGCAATCAATTTGTTGCTGGCCCCTTCGCAGACCATTCCCACAATTTCACGCTCTTTGGCGGTCAATATTGACGCCAGATCGTTGTCTTCCTGAAGAGAATCATGAATTGCCAGTCCCAGTAATGGTTGTACTGCCTGGGCTCGCAAACGCTCTTCGCTGGAAAAAGGTATATCGCGCATTAATGATATGCCCGCGATAATACGATGGCCCCGACGAATAAAGATCTCAATCATGTCGCACACATGATTAGGTAGCATAAATTCATGATAATAATGGCGATGACGAGCACAGATGCCGGGCGTCATCGTCGCTACTGTAATAACCTGTTGGCCGAATCGGGAAGGCGATAGCGGGTCTAATGGTTGAAAATGCTCCAGATATTGTTGGTGTGTGCTATTAGAAATATTATGTAAAACATAGGCTTCCGGCTTTAAATAAGCATTAACACGATAAAAAACCGCCGACGACAGAGGAATGAGTTGCGCAATGCTCTGTAAGCAATGGAGAGTGATCCCGTCATTATGACCAGTAGTTGATAAGGCTGACATGTTATCTCCTTCCATCCGGATGAGCGCGTCGGGGCGCAGTAAAATAGTGGTATGTTGAAACATACAATTTACATTCGGTTAACACAATCATTCACATGTTAATAATGTGACGTATGTTGCGGTATTTTTTATAACATATTGAAAATAAATGATTTTAATTTAAATCCTGTCTGGTTATTCTAAAAAATAATTTAAAATTATTAATATAATTTTTTCTGTCGCGGTTGACTCATCTCCTGAAAATGCCGTGAGTTCTCGTCCTTCAGGACGATATTCTTTTGAGACGCCTGTTCTATGATTTTCTGTAATAGCGCACGTTAACAGAGACTTAATTTCTGGCTCAGACAGGATTTGCTAAATAACATTTCAATAGCGTCATGCGCTATGCAGAAAACCGGCGTATCAATAGATACAGCCTGCTCTCGGCATTCTGCCCGCAGCGCCAGACGAACGCTATTGCGAAATGTGAGTCATGTCTCCGCATCAGAAATGATAACTACAGGACAGAATAATGTTGAATCTCAACACATTACGGCAACAACAAATCCCCGTAATGACGGAATATCGCGCGCAGATACCCTTTCATATTCTGGCAAAGCCCATAGGCCCTGCATGTAATCTGGCCTGCCGCTATTGTTATTATCCACAGGGCGAAACGCCCGTAGAAAAAATGAATGAATCAACGCTGGAGATTTTTATTTGTCGCTATATTGCGGCGCAACCTGCCAGTGCGCGTGAAATTAATTTTGTCTGGCAAGGCGGTGAACCGCTTTTAGCCGGAATCGGTTTTTATAAAAAGGTAATAGCGCTTCAACAACGATATGCGCCTGACGGCGTGACGATCAGTAATAGTCTGCAAACGAATGCGACGTTGTTAAACGATGCCTGGTGCCGTCTGTTTCGCGACAATAATTTTACTATTGGCATCAGTCTTGAGGGCAGTGAAGACTTGCAAAATCATCATCGTCCGGGCAAACGCGGCGAGGCCAGCTATCCGGCGGTGTTGCGGGGAATCACATTGTTACAACACTATCGAGTCGATTTTAATGTACTGATTGTCGTGCATGATGACATGGCTCGCCATGCGGCAGCCATCTACGATCATGTTGTTAGCCTTGGCGTTCGTTATCTGCAATTTCAGCCACTGATGAACGAAGGCAACGCCCTACAGCAACGTTACCAATTGAGTGCGGATAACTGGGGACGTTTCATGATTGATATCTGGCGTCAATGGCGCAAACGCGGCGATATGGGACGGGTTTTTGTGATCAACATTGAACAGGCATGGGCACAATATTTTACGCATATCAGCGCCACCTGTGTCCATTCCGCCCGCTGCGGAACGAATCTGGTCATGGAGCCGGACGGCAAACTCTATGCCTGCGATCATCTGATTAATAGCCAGCATTACCTGGGACAGCTTGCTAATAATACGTTAGCGCCAGCCGTAGATTCCGCAACCCGGCTTCCCTTTGGTATTAAGAAAAGCCAGCGCCGGGAGTGTCAACGGTGTTCTGTGAAAATAGTCTGCCAGGGAGGCTGCCCCGCACATATCAACAGTGCCGGCTACAACCGACTTTGTAGCGGCTATTACTCTTTTTTCACGGAGATTCTGGCTCCGCTACGCGCCTGGCCCCGGGATCTGAATGGACTGAAAGCCTGGCGTGCTGACGTTATGGGTAGATTTTCGGGCTGATGGTTCCTCTTGCCGCATTTGCCCGCCGCTCTTGTACAACATCCGTAGTCTGAAATGGAGAATAAGCCGTGAAAAAAGAAGTAACACTTGCCACACTCAGCATTATCTTCTCCGGTACGGCGCACAGTACGCAAAACGAACGTCCTGATATTATCGTGATTATCGCTGATGATATGGGATATTCTGATATCACTCCCTTCGGTGGGGAAATCCCAACGCCTAATTTGCAGGCGATGGCTGAGAACGGCGTGCGGATGAGTCAATATTACACGTCTCCCATGTCTGCTCCCGCCCGTGCGATGCTATTAACCGGGAACACCAGTCAGCAAGCGGGTATAGGCGGTATGTGGTGGTATGAAAATACCATAGGTAAGGAAGGCTATGAATTGCGCCTGACTGATCGGGTGACGACCATGGCTGAACGCTTTAAAGATGCTGGTTACAATACGCTGATGGCGGGTAAATGGCATCTTGGTTTTACGCCAGGCTCGACGCCAAAAGATCGGGGCTTTCGTCATTCTTTCGCCTTGATGGGGGGAGGCGCCAGTCACTTTGATGATGCCGTGCCGCTGGGAACCGTGGAGATATTTCATACCTATTATACCCGTGACAATCAGCGCATTTCACTGCCCTCCAGTTTTTACTCCAGCGAAGCCTATGCCAGCCAGATTAATCGCTGGATCAGCGAGACGCCACGGGAACAACCTATCTTCGCGTGGTTGGCCTTTACTGCGCCACATGATCCTCTGCAGGCGCCGGATGAATGGATTAGTCGTTTTAAAAGTCAGTATGAACAGGGCTATGCAGACGTCTATCGTCAGCGTATTGCTCGTTTGAAGAAACTGGGTTTCCTGCGTGATGACATACCTCTGCCAGGACTGGAACTTGATAAAGAATGGCAGGCGATGACCCCGGAACAGCAGAAATATACGGCGAAGGTGATGCAGGTTTACGCTGCTATGATCGCCAATATGGATGCACAGATTGGTACCGTTATTGAGACCTTAAAAAAGACCGGGCGCGATAAAAACACGATTCTGGTCTTCTTAAGTGATAATGGGGTGAATCCGGCAGAGGGCTTTCACTATGAATCTGAACCAGATTTTTGGAAGCAATTCGATAATAGTTACGAAAATATTGGTCGTAAAAATTCATTTATCTCTTATGGTCCCCACTGGGCTGATGTCAGCAATGCGCCTTATGGTCGCTATCACAAAACGACCAGCGGTCAGGGGGGAATTAATACCAGTTTTATGATTTCCGGTCCTGGTATCATCCATCATGGCGCCATAGATAACGCCACGATGGCGGCGTATGATGTCGCGCCCACGCTCTATGAATTTGCAGGTATTGATGCCAGTAAATCATTATCTGAAAGACCGACACTGCCAATGATCGGCGTGAGTTTTAAACGCTATCTGACCGGTGAAAGTCTGCACGCGCCTCGCACACAATATGGTGTTGAACTCCATAATCAGGCGGCCTGGATAGATGGGGAATGGAAATTGCGTCGTCTTGTCACAGTATTCCCACAGGCGGGTAATGCTCCATGGGAATTATTCAACCTGCAACGTGACCCCCTGGAAACGCATAATCTCGCAGCAGATTATGTGGATAAAGTGAAAATACTGAGCAGTGCATATGAGGCATTTGCAAAACAGACAATGGTGCTTTATGCCAAAGGCAAGCTTATCGATTATGTGGGTATCGACAGTAAAACCGGGCGTTATCTGGCTGTCGATCCACAGACATTGCAGCCAGTTCCTGCTCCGTTAGCGATTCCTTTAGACACAAAATCGGACCAATAATTATTGGTTACGTTTCAAATGATTATTCAACGCTCACATAACCGCATTCAGCCAGTGACTTTCAGGATGAAGTTTCTCAGCGTTGGCGATGTATCGCCGCGCCGGTATGCCAGAGCCAGCTTTGCGACGGGCATCTGGTCTGCAACGGGGCGGTATACTACTCCCTTGACATTAACCTGTCTCATTGAATCTGGAACCATCGACACGCCCATCTCTGCCGACACAAGGTTAATGACTGACGAAATTTGCGGCACGAGTTGACCAATTTTCGGTTCAAAGCCCGCTTTACCGCAGGCCTTGATCACTGCGTCATAAAGCGACAGGCCGATTTCACGTGGGAAGAGTAAAAAAAACTCATCTTTGAGAATCGAGAGTGCAATCTGTTTACACGCCGCAGCAGGATGCGTTTCTGCCAGCACAATAACCATTGGCTCTTCAGACAGTAACCTGAGCTGGAACCGTTCATTGCCTGTAAAACCGGGTCTCAGAAAGGCAACATCCAGCGATCCTTCATTCAATTCATCAGCCAGTTGGGTTGTATTTCCTTCCTCAAGCTGCAAACGAACGTCAGGATAAGCCCGCTTGAAAGTACGGATTGCGCCGGGCACCACACTGTTAAATGCCGCAGAGGCAGTAAAACCCACCCTTAACACGCCCGATTCCCCCCTGGCGACACGCTGCGCCGCCAGCACGGCTCTTGTCGCGGTAGCAGGCATCCCTTTAACAACATCATAAAATGCTTTTCCAGCCTCGGTTAATTCCGCGCCATGAGGCACTCTCCGGAATAGCTGCGCTCCCAGCTCTCTTTCCAGATCCTTAATCTGTTGGCTTAGCGGCGGCTGACCTATGCCTAATTTTGTCGCAGCCCGCGTGAAATGCCGCTCTTCAGCGACGGCGAGAAAATAGCGAATATGGCGCAGTTCCATCCTCATCTCCAAAAGCAATTAAGAATGGCACCATCATATATTGGAAGAATGAAACCAGCGAGCGCATAGTGAGGTTAACAGGAGGTGCAATATGCCCGATATTTCTCATACACCGACACGTAGCTGGCTTTTTACCCCAGCAATTCGACCAGAACGTTTCATAAAAGCAGTTGAAAGTGCGGCGGACATTTCTATTATCGATCTTGAAGATTCCGTCACCCCGAATGACAAGGCGCAGGCCCGGAAAATTGCGATGCAGTTCCTTTCATCCCGACCAAACTCATCGCTGAAAATAGCATTAAGAATTAATGGAATGAATACTCATGCTGGCATTGAAGACCTGCATATGTTACTGGAATGCCGTTTTTTTCCTGATTACATTATTCTTCCAAAAACAGAGTCAGCCGCGCACCTGCAAATCGTGGATAGTCTTATCATGATGGCTGGTTCTGATACTCGCCTTATTGGCATTATTGAGTCAGTTGTTGGGCTTAATGCCGTAGAATCTATTGCGGACGCCACCCCCAGACTCTGCGGGTTGATGTTTGGCGCCGCAGATATGGCGGCTGACATTGGCGCCACACCCGCCTGGGAGCCTCTTGCGCTGGCGCGGGCCAGAATAGTGGCTGCCTGCGCTATGAAAGGGCTTCTTGCAATAGATGCTCCCTTCTTTGATATAGGCGATTTTTCAGGTCTGAAAGAGGAAACGCTGCAGGCGCTCAGTTTTGGTTTTTCTGCAAAATCGGCTATTCACCCCGCTCAGATTAGTGTAATCAACGCCGCATTTACTCCTACAACGGCAGAAATTAATCATGCTCGTGCAGTACTGACAGAGAATGCCAAAGGCGTCGGGATCGTTAGCGGCATGATGATAGATGCAGCCGTTGCCCGTCAGGCCCGGAGATTACTCGCCCGGGCAGGGATCTTTTCCTGATTTTATTAACAGAGGAATTGATTATGAACACGTTATTACCCGCTTATAAAACCATTAGCGAGGGGCGCTACCGAGAAATTTCGGGTCTTTACTGGGAGGATTTTCATCCCGGTGATGTTTTTGAACATCGTCCCGGCCGGACGGTTCTGGACGCCGATAATGTGTGGTTTACCCTGCTCACTCTCAATGTGCAGCCGGTCCATTTCGATGCGGCTTACGCCAGCAAAACGGAATGGAAAAAGTTACTGGTTGATTCAACGTTCACTCTGGCGCTTTTAACCGGTATGAGCGTGCGTACTGTCAGCGCCAAGGTCGTGGCCAATCTTGGCTGGGATAAGGTACAAGCCGTCCATCCGGTTTTCGCAGGGGATACACTTTATGCTGAAAGCACTGTACTCAGCAAACGCCTGTCAAATAGTCGCCCGGGACAAGGCATCGTTACCGTTCGGACATGTGGTATTAACCAGAATGGTGTAGAGGTCATGCGCTTCGAACGAACAATGTTAGTTTATTGCTGTGGATGTTCGCCTGAAGAAGACGCCGCTTATTGAGAAATCGCCCTGAGGTTTAGAGTCATGATGAATGTTAATGCAGTGTATGCCGAAAAATGCGTGACGCCTGACGAGGCGGTTACTTTAATTACCTCCGGCAGTCACCTCTCTATGGGAATGTTTGCAGCAGAGCCTCCAGCTTTGCTGAATGCGCTGGCAAAGCGAGCGAAAAGGGGAGAAATCAACGATCTGCGGGTTTACTGTTATGAAACAGCCAGCATTGCCGGGAACACTATTTTCCGTTATGAGCTAAGTGACTATATTCATCTCTACAGTATGTTTATTACCGGTATTGAACGGGCTTTAATACGTCAGGGGATTGAGAGTTCCGGGCGAAAAATAGTTAACTATGTACCTTCAAATTTTCATCAGGCGACGCGATTACTGGCTGATGATATTGGTATTGATACCTTTATTCACACCGTGTCCCCTATGGATAAGTATGGCTATTTTAATTTTGGAACTGGAAACGATTATTCCACCCGGATTGCGAGGACAGCTAAAAAGCTTATTGTCGAAGTTAACAAATATATGCCACGCGTTCATGGAGAAGGTGCTGCAATCCATATTTCAGAAATTGACGCCATTGTTGAAAACCATGTCCCTTTAATTGAACTACCAATACGTACTGCCGTAGCCGAAGATATTGCTATCAGTCAGATTATCGCTTCTCTTGTGCCAGATGGCGCTTGTCTCCAGATGGGGGTCGGCGCATTACCGGAGCTCATCTGTAATGCGCTCAAGGAACATAATGATCTGGGGGTCCATACAGAGGCGCTGAATCCGGGGTTGGTAAGTTTGATTCAACAAGGCGTCGTTACCAATCAGCGTAAAAATATCGACCGGGGAATGTCTGTATTTACTTTTGCTATGGGACAAAAGGATATGTATGACTATCTCAACGACAACCCCTCTTTTTTTAGTCGGCCTGTCGATTATGTTAACGATCCGGGGATCATTGCGCAAAATGAGAATGTTGTCTCCATTAACGCTACCTTACAAATCGATCTCACTGGTGCCTGTAACTCTGAATATTTGCTTGGACACCAGTACAGCGCTTCAGGAGGGCAATTGGATTTTGTCAGAGGCGCATATGCATCTAAAGGAGGTCGTTCCATTATTACGACCCGCTCAACGGCCGCGAATGATACGATTTCTCGTATTGTTCCCCGCCTTGAGGGGCCTGTAACAACCCCACGAACGGATACGCACTGGATAGTCACTGAATTTGGCTCCGTAAACCTGAAGGGGCTCTCTTCAACCGAGCGTGCGCTCAGCATCATTGAATTGGCACATCCCAATTTTCGGCAGCAACTTAGAGTAGATGCAAAAAAAATGCATCTGATTTAAAAGTAGGTTAATGCTATTTTTTAATGTAGCATCCCTAAAATATAAACATCATGAGTCTATTCAAATGATAATTGACAGAATTGATCACCTTGTATTAACGGTATCTGATATATCAACCACAATAAGATTCTACGAAGAGGTACTTGGTTTTTCTGCGGTAACATTTAAACAAAACAGAAAAGCGTTAATATTTGGAGCGCAAAAAATTAACCTCCATCAGCAAGAAATGGAGTTCGAACCAAAAGCGAGTAGACCAACGCCGGGATCTGCCGATTTATGTTTTATTACATCGACACCGATAAATGATGTTGTGTCTGAGATCTTACAGGCAGGCATTCCCATTGTTGAAGGCCCGGTTGAGAGAACTGGAGCCACAGGCGAGATAATGTCTATCTACATCAGGGACCCTGATGGAAACTTAATTGAAATTTCGCAGTATGTTTAATGTTAAAACTTACTATTACTGCCTTTATTATGATCACGCATCCGTTTATATTGGTCTAATGGAGATCATATGGCAATAATTTCTGGAAAGAGTCTATGTTCAAACTTATTGACTTGAAGACATCGAGGAATTCATAAGAAAGCATAAAAAAGGGAAGGTGGTGCCCGGACTCGGAATCGAACCAAGGACACGGGGATTTTCAATCCCCTGCTCTACCGACTGAGCTATCCGGGCAACGAGGCGCATTAAACCGTAATCGCCTCGCTTCGTCAACGAAATTTCTTCAAATCAACGTAGACTGCACAATCTATCACCACTTTGTTGTTATTGCATGCAGAGTCAGGCAAAAAACATCGCCCATGCGGCGGAGATCGGCATCGCCAGCAACAGCGCCGGGAGCATATTCACTACCGGAAACATTTTGATTCCACATACACGCAAGCCGGTCGCCACCAGCAGCAGTCCGCCTACAGCGCTAAAGTCGCCCATCATTGCCGGCGTGGTCAGCGGAAGAATAAGGGTGGCGCAGGCGGCAAGCGTTAACTGGATAATCAACATCGGCGCGCAAATCGCCGAAACGGCGATGCCAAGCGAACAGGCGAAAATAATGGCAGTGAAAAAATCCAGAAAAGATTTAGCGATCAAAATGTTTGGATCGCCGGTCATCCCTTCATGCATCGCGCCGAAAATACCGGTGCCGCTGGCGCAAAAAAGTACAATGATAGCGACGTAACTTTGAATAAATGAGTCGTGTGTCGGCTTCTTACCCGATGCTATAAATAATTGTTGGATTTTCGCGACTGCGCCATTAATGCCTTTTTCCAGCAAACAAAACTCGCCGATAAGCGCGCCGACCAGCGTCGCCAGCACCATCACCGGAAGATTAGCGCACTTCATCACCAGCAGAATGCCAATTCCCAGAGAGCACAGACCAAAAATAGACGTCATTGAGACGCGAATCCGTTCTGGCAGACGCTGACTTAACAGCGCGCCAATAACGCCGCCGAATAAAATTGCGCCAGCGTTAATAAAAGGTCCAATTACCACAATGACTCCTGTTATTTGTCTTTCAAATTGCCTTATTATCACGCGATTAAGCTGTTAATAGCTTGATTATCTGTGACGTATAGAGCGCTGATTTTACCTTGCGCCGTCTGGTGAAAGGTGCCATGATTGCGCGAAATTTCTCCTGCCAGCATGGGGCTCGCCGGGATGAACATAGCGCCTTTATATTGTCTTCACTGTCGCCTGACTGCGCGAGGTTTGCCCCTTTCTTTCCTTTTTTTTGTCATCCCCGCTATGCGGTGAGGGCAGCGCACGCTCACTGCAGGACAACAGTAAAATCAGAAACAGTCTGTTTTTACTGATGTCTGGCGGTCGGAGCTGGTATCCAGTTTGACCCGGCATCTCGTTGGGCAAGGCATCGGGCCTTGTCTGGGGTTACTCTACTCCCGAAACGGGTATTTGCGCTTATGAAATCAATGAATATTGCCGCCAGCAGTGAACTCATCCCCCGTCTCTCCACCCACCGAAACGTAGTGGCGCTGGACAGTACCGACTTTACCGATGTGGCCGCAGTCGTCATTACCACTGCCGACAGCCGTAGCGGTATTCTGGCGTTGCTTAAACGCACCGGTTTTCACCTGCCGGTGTTTATGCTTGCGGATGAACCCGTTAGCGCGCCTGTCGGCGTTACGGCGGTAATAGGCGGGAACGCGCAGGAATGGCTGGAGCTGGAAAACGCTGCCTGTCGCTACGAAGCGGAACTTCTGCCGCCCTTTTATGGCACCCTGACCCAGTATGTCGACATGGGGAATAGTACCTTTGCTTGCCCGGGGCACCAGCATGGCGAGTTTTTTAGAAAACATCCCGCAGGCCGTCATTTTTATGACTTTTTTGGTGAAAACCTGTTTCGTGCGGATATGTGTAACGCCGATGTGAAACTTGGCGATCTGCTAATACATGAAGGTTCTGCCAAACACGCGCAGAAATTTGCGGCAAAAGTGTTTAATGCGGATAAAACCTACTTTGTGCTGAATGGAACTTCGGCGGCGAATAAAGTGGTCGCCAATGCCCTGCTGACGCGCGGCGATCTGGTGCTGTTTGATCGTAATAATCACAAATCCAACCACCACGGCGCCCTGATTCAGGCCGGGGCGACGCCGGTCTATCTTGAAGCGGCGCGTAACCCGTTTGGTTTTATCGGTGGTATTGATGCGCACTGTTTTGATGAAACGTACCTGCGCGACCAGATTCGTGACGTGATGCCGGAAAGCGCCGATGCGTCGCGTCCGTTCCGCCTGGCGATCATTCAGCTGGGTACCTATGACGGCACTATTTACAACGCCCGTCAGGTGGTGGATAAAATCGGACATCTCTGCGATTACATTCTGTTTGACTCCGCGTGGGTAGGCTATGAGCAGTTTATCAATATGATGGCGGATACCTCGCCGTTGCGGCTGGAGCTTAATGAAAACGACCCTGGGATCTTTGTGACCCAATCGGTACATAAGCAACAGGCGGGGTTCTCACAAACCTCGCAGATCCACAAAAAAGATAACCATATTCGCGGCCAGGCGCGTTTTTGCCCGCACAAACGCCTGAACAACGCCTTCATGTTGCACGCCTCGACCAGCCCGTTCTACCCGCTGTTTGCGGCGCTGGATATCAATGCCAAAATCCACGAAGGGGAGAGCGGTCGCCGCCTGTGGGCGGAGTGCGTTGCGCTGGGTATTGACGCGCGTAAAGCCATTCTCGCCCGTTGCAAACTGCTTCAGCCCTTTATCCCACTGGTGGTTGACGGCAAGCCGTGGCAGGCATATCCGACGGAGACCATTGCCAGCAATCGTCGTTTCTTCAGTTTTGAGCCCGGGGCGAAATGGCATGGCTTTGAGGGCTATGCGGATGTCCAGTATTTTGTCGACCCCTGTAAACTGTTACTGACCACGCCAGGTATTGATGCCGATAGTGGGCGGTACACCGAATTCGGCATCCCGGCGACCATTCTCGCCCACTATCTGCGTGAGAACGGTATTGTGCCTGAGAAGTGCGATCTCAACTCAATTCTGTTTTTGCTGACACCCGCCGAGAGCGAAGAGAAACTGGCGCGACTGGTCGCGATGCTGGCGCAATTTGAACGGCACATTGAAGACGATACGCCGCTTGCGGATGTATTGCCGACGGTTTTTCAGAAATACCCGGTGCGCTACCGCGATTACACCCTGCGTGAGCTATGTCAGGAGATGCACAACCTGTACGTTAGCTTTGACGTTAAGGATCTGCAAAAAGCGATGTTTCGCAAAGAAAGCCTGCCGCATGTGGCGATGAACCCACAGGATGCCAACAGCGCCTTTATTCGCGGCGATGTAGAGCTGGTGCGTATCAGCGAGGCGGGCGGGCGTATTGCTGCCGAGGGGGCATTGCCATACCCGCCGGGCGTACTGTGCGTGGTGCCGGGGGAGATTTGGGGCGGCGCGGCGCAGCGTTATTTTTTGGCGCTGGAAGAGGGCATCAATCTGTTGCCTGGTTTTTCGCCGGAATTGCAGGGGGTATATAGCGAGACCGATGCCGATGGAATTCAACGCTTGTACGGATATGTTTTAAAGTAACGTTGCCTGCAGGCCGGATAAGGCATTTACGCCTTATCCGGCCTGCGAAACAGGGCAAGAATTAATGTGCAACGGGTTGCGAACTTGCCGGAACGCGAACGTGTTTGTATTTGAACAAGGCTACGAACGCAAAGGCCAGCACCAGCGAGTAGCCTGCGAAGATGAGCCACACGGTCTGCCAGTCGGTAATGCCGTTTTGAGTGTAATACTCCACCACTTTACCGCTCACAATGCCGCCAAGGATACAGCCGAAGCCATTGGTCATCATCAGGAACATCCCCTGCGCGCTGGCGCGGATTTCCGGGCGTACTTCTTTTTCGACAAACACCGAGCCAGAAATGTTGAAGAAGTCGAAGGCGCAGCCGTACACAATCATCGACAGTACCAGCAGAACGGTACCGAACGGCGTCGGGTCGCCATAAGCGAACAGGCCGAAACGCAGCATCCACGCCACAATACTGATAAGCATAACGTTCTTAATACCATAACGGCTCAGGAAGAACGGAATGGTCAGGATGAATAACGTTTCAGAAATCTGCGAAATCGACATCATCACCGAGGCGTGCTGCACGATAAAGCTACTGGCGAATAGCGGATCTTTATCAAAGCTATGCAGGAAGGTGTTGCCAAACATGTTGGTGATCTGCAGTTCCGCGCCCAGCATCATGGAGAAGATGAAGAAAATCGCCATCCGCTTATTTTTAAACAGCGCAAAAGCGTCAAGGCCCAGCATTGATGTCCAGCTCTGGTTTTTCTGTTGGTTCGCCACCGGAATGTGCGGCAGGGTAAAGGTAAACAGTACCAGCAGAACGGAAAGCGTCGCGCCGATATAAAGCTGCATATGGCTCAGCTCGAAACCGGAGAAACTCACGCCCCACATCGCCAGAATAAAGCCGATGGTGCCCCAGATACGGATAGGCGGAAAGTCAGTCACAATATCCATGCCGGCAGACTGCAGGCGGTAATACGATATAGTATTGATCAAGCCCAACGTCGGCATATAAGCCAACGAGTTAAGCAGGATCACAAAGAACATCGCCCCAGGCGTAGTGACTTCCGCGGCCATGAATAGCGTGATGGCGCCGACGACATGACACAGGGCATAGACCCATTTCGCGCTCAGCCATTTGTCAGCCACAATGCCTAGCAAAGTCGGCATAAAGACGGCAGCAATCCCCAGTGAACTATAAACTGCGCCAATAGATGCGCCGTCAAATTTTAAGGTGACGAACATATACGAGCCCAGGGTAGTGAGCCAGCTTCCCCACAGACAGAACTGCAGAAAAGAGAGTATTTTAAGCTGCAGCTTAAGATTCATGTTAATTTCCTCACACCTGAGAGCGGATGAATGTTTTAAAAGGCACATTTGCCGTTGTGATTTGGTGTGATTCTATCAATGAGAGGCGGGCTTTTTTTGTTACCTGTGACAAATATTTGCAAACAATTTCTGATTGCAAAGCAAAAGGGTGACGGAGTTAACACTTTTGCCTTTCCCGCCTCTGTCATTTGCTGGCCAGAGGCGGGATGCGATGGTTTATCGGCGGCGATACGATCGCTGGGCGGAATTCACCTTATACAGATAGCGGCGCGACTCCGCAGATGGATGTCGGGTGGTTAATATCTGGTACACATCCCCCGGTGACATGCGGTTAATCATATTCGCGGCCTGAATTTTATCGTTCGAGAATACGCGTAATACGCTGCCTGCGCCGCCATTGTAGGCGGTAATGACCGCATAGCGCCGCGACGTCGGATTCTCAATACCGCTCAGATAGACATTATTCAACATCGCCAGATACGCTGTGCCGGTATCGATATTGCTGGCGGGGTCGAACAGGAAGTTACGGCTTGGCGTGCCGGACTTACCCTGAGAACGGAAAACATCTTTCCCGGCGCTGTGTTGCACCACCTGCATCAGGCCCAGCGCATCCGCATGGCTGACCGCATACGGGTTAAACGAGGACTCCGTTTGCATAATCGCCAGAATCAGCGACTCGTCAACGCCGTATTTACGGGAGGCCTGGCGTACCATGCCAATGTATTTATGCGCGCGTTTATCAAGGTGGTTCGGCACCAGATTAATGGTGACGCTGTAAATAATACGCAGGCCGTTACTGCGGCTTTTGAGCCGCGTTTTCAGCAAGTAATCCGCGAATGTCGTGGCACGGCCTTCCCAGCGAATAGGCTGGCCGGTATTGTCGAGGACCTGACCATACAGGAAGGGTTCTTTAGAAATTTTTATGTCATCGACATCGGAGTAAAGATCGACGGAGGTTGGGTCGTCACCCATGAGCAACGTTTTAATAATAGCCCGGCGCAGATGTGCGGTAGGTTCCGTCCCGGCGATGGTTTCAACGGTAATGGTCCCATCATCAAAGTTGATGTGGCTACGGGTCTGGAACTGATCGGTATATTTGACGTAGTCTTTCGGCCCGGCAATCAGGACTTCCTTATATCCCCACAGATTTTCAATATTGTTGGCAAATTGCCCCATCAAAATATCAAAGCCGTTGGTATCCTTGACCCAGGCTTCATTATACGTCTCGCCTTTTTTGGTCGAACTGGAGCAGGAGATGAGCAACGGCGCAATAACAGCAAGCGCGAGTAATTTTTTCATCATTCCGGGAGTGCATGTTGTGTTGTCGTTATGCCATGTTGCCGGGCAGCGGCGCTAAGGGCTTATCCGGCATAACTCACAGGCCGAATAAGCGCAGCGTCATTCAGCAACGGGCCTATTTTTTATCTTCCGGCGTATAACCTTCGATATGAACGTCTTTGCCTTCGAACAGGAAGCTCACCATCTCCTGTTCCAGCAGTTTACGGTGCTCGGCGTTCATCATGTTGAGCTTTTTCTCGTTAATCAACATGGTCTGCTTATGCTGCCACTGCGCCCACGCGTCCTTAGAGATCTCGTTATAGATACGTTTTCCTAGTTCGCCAGGGTAGAGCTGAAAATCTTGCCCTTCAGCGTCGCGTTGCAGGTAAGTACAAAAAATCGTTCTGCTCATAAGTCATCCTCTTCATCGACCGGAGCGTTAAACTGGCGCTCCGGTACGTAACTGCTGTAACAAGCGCTCCACGGGGGCCGCCAGTCCGACTGACGGCGGTTGCGCTAAGTTATACCAGAGCGCGCTGCCTTCATCCATGCAGACGCCCAGTGACGACACGGGAAGCCACATAGGCACAATATCCAGGTGGAAATGGCTAAATGTGTGGCGAAACGCGTTAAGCTGGGTCAAATTATCAGCGTTAACATGCCGTTGCGCCAGCCATTCACGTAATTCATCTTCGCTGGCGAACTGCGGGAAGCAGTAGAGTCCGCCCCATAAACCGCTGGGAGGGCGCTGCGCCAGGAAAATCTCCTGATTATGCTGTAACAATAAAAAGTAACCCGTCCGCTCCGGCAACGTCTGTTTCGGTTTCTTGCCCGGATAGTGTGACCAGCTTTCATGCGCAGCGGCGATACAACCGTTTTGCAGCGGACACAGGGTGCACTTTGGCTTTGAGCGCGTACAAACCATCGCGCCCAGATCCATCATCGCCTGATTAAAACGCTCCACGCCGTGTGCGGGCGTCACTTGCTCGCTCAGCGTCCACAGCGTATTCTCCACCTCTTTTTTTCCAGGCCAGCCGCTAACAGCATAACAGCGAGCCAGCACACGTTTAACGTTTCCATCAAGAATCGGATAATGTTTACCTAACGCGAGGGAGAGAATTGCGCCGGCGGTTGAACGCCCGACGCCGGGTAGCGCGGCGATTTCGGCAAAAGTTTGCGGGAATTCTCCACCGTGAAGCGTCGCCACCTGTTGCGCCGCTTTATGCAAATTACGTGCGCGGGCGTAATAGCCGAGCCCGGTCCATAAATGGAGTACTTCATCCAGCGGCGCATTCGCTAAATCCGTCACTGTGGGAAAGCGCGCCATAAATCGCTCAAAGTAAGGAATCACCGTCGTCACCTGCGTTTGTTGCAACATGACTTCCGAGAGCCATACTTTGTAAGGCGTCTTGTTAATTTGCCAGGGCAGCGTTTTCCGCCCGTATTTGTCGTACCAGTCCAGAACCTGGGCTGAAAATTGAGACGCTTGCATGGAAACTCATTCATTATTGCCGGGGGCAAGATTGCAGCACAGAGGCCGCAGGGTGTAAACCGGAACTTTCCGCAGTGCGCTTCATGCTTGCATCCGGCAACTAACTTTGGATAATGCCCGTTTTCAGAACTCAAACACAGCAGACTACACTTTTATGAAAAACGACGTCATTTCACCGGAATTTGATGAAAACGGACGCCCGCTGCGCCGTATTCGTAGTTTTGTTCGTCGCCAGGGGCGACTGACAAAGGGGCAAGAACACGCGCTGGAAAACTACTGGCCGGTGATGGGCGTCGAGTTCAGCGAAGCGCCGGTAGATTTCGCCACGTTGTTTGGTCGCGAAGCGCCGGTGACGCTGGAGATTGGTTTTGGCATGGGGGCGTCTCTCGTGGCGATGGCGAAAGCGCGCCCGGAGCAGAATTTCCTCGGCATTGAAGTGCATTCACCCGGTGTCGGCGCGTGTCTGGCATCCGCTCATGAAGAGGGCGTTGAAAACCTGCGCGTCATGTGCCACGACGCGGTAGAAGTGTTGCATAAAATGATTCCTGACAATTCTTTATCGATGGTTCAGCTCTTTTTCCCTGACCCGTGGCATAAAGCGCGTCATAATAAACGCCGTATCGTTCAGGTGCCGTTTGCTGAACTGGTATTGAGCAAGCTGAAATTGGGCGGCGTTTTCCATATGGCGACCGACTGGGAAGCGTATGCGGAACACATGCTTGAAGTCATGTCTTCTATCGACGGGTACAAAAATCTGTCAGAGAGCAATGATTATGTACCGCGCCCGGAATCGCGCCCGGTAACGAAATTTGAACAACGTGGCCATCGTCTTGGTCATGGCGTATGGGACTTAATGTTCGAGAGGGTGAAATAATGGCAAAGAACCGTAGTCGTCGTCTGCGTAAAAAAATGCACATTGACGAATTCCAGGAATTAGGATTTTCGGTGGCATGGCGTTTTCCGGAAGGTACATCTGAAGAGCAGGTCGATAAGACTGTCGATGACTTTATTAATGACGTTATTGAGCCTAATAAACTGGCGTTTGACGGCAGCGGCTACCTGGCCTGGGAAGGGCTGATTTGTATGCAGGAAATCGGTAAATGTACCGAAGAACATCAGGCGATTGTGCGTAAGTGGCTGGAAGCGCGCAACCTTGAAGAAGTCCGAACCAGCGAACTTTTCGACGTTTGGTGGGACTAATAAGTACAGGGTCGGCAAATGCCGGCCCGCTTTGTCTTGAGGGAAAGTTATGATGCGCAAAACGCTGCTGGCGACAGTGCTAACGTTTACGGCGATGGCCGCTCATGCAGATTACAAATGCAGCGTCACGCCGCGTGACGATGTGATCCTGAGTCCACAAACGGTGCAGGTGAAAGGTGAAAACGGCAACCTGGTGATCACGCCGGACGGCAATGTGATGTACAACGGTAAGCAGTACACCCTTAGCGCCGCGCAGCGCGAGCAGGCGAAAGATTACCAGGCGGAACTGCGAAGCGCGCTGCCGTGGATTGATGAGGGCGCCCGATCGCGCGTCGAAAAAGGCCGCGTGGCGCTGGATAAAATCATCGCTAAAGAGGTGGGCGAAAGCAGCAACATGCGTAGCCGCCTGACGAAGCTTGATGCGCAATTAAAAGCGCAAATGAACCGTATTATCGAACATCGTACGGACGGCCTGACGTTCCACTATAAGGCTATCGACCAGGTGCGTGCCGACGGTCAGCAGTTGGTGAATCAGGCGATGGGCGGTATTTTGCAGGACAGCATTAACGAAATGGGCGCCAAAGCGGTGCTTAAAGGCGGCGGCAATCCTTTACAGGGCGTGATGGGCAGCCTCGGTGGTTTGCAAACCGCTATCCAGAACGAATGGAAAAATCAGGAGAAAGATTTCCAGCAGTTTGGCAAAGATGTCTGTAGCCGCGTAGTGACCTTAGAAGATAGCCGCAAAGCGCTGGTTGGCAGCCTGAAGTAATCTTTCCTTTTTAAACAATGGCGTAGATCGTATCTGCGCCTTTTTATTCTGTTTTTTCCTGCATTTTGTTATCCATCTCTAAAAAATACTCTCTGTTGGATATATATCGCTGGTTAATCGTATGACATCACATTATTCGTCTGCAATATAGGGATAATGCGACCAGTTGACATAACTGGAGATATAACATGGAGTTTTTCAGGAAAACGGCATTAGCTGCTCTGGTAATGGGTTTCAGCGGCGCAGCGTTCGCTTTACCGAATATCACCATCTTAGCGACCGGCGGAACGATCGCTGGTGGCGGTGATTCAGCAACAAAATCAAATTATACGGCAGGTAAAGTTGGCGTCGAAAATCTGGTGGATGCCGTTCCTCAATTGAAGGACATTGCGGTAGTGAAAGGCGAGCAGGTCGTTAACATTGGCTCGCAGGATATGAACGATGAAGTCTGGCTCACGCTGGCGAAAAAAATCAATACCGAGTGCGACAGCACCGACGGTTTCGTGATCACCCACGGTACTGATACGATGGAAGAGACCGCTTATTTCCTCGATCTGACCGTGAAATGCAATAAACCGGTGGTACTGGTCGGCGCGATGCGTCCTTCCACGTCAATGAGCGCAGATGGCCCGTTCAACCTCTATAATGCGGTAGTAACAGCGGCTGATAAACAGTCTGCCAACCGCGGCGTGCTGGTGGTAATGAATGATACCGTCATGGACGGACGCGACGTCACTAAGACCAATACGACTGACGTGGCGACGTTTAAAGCGGTTAACTACGGCCCGCTGGGTTATATCCACAACGGTAAAATTGACTACCAGCGTACGCCAGAGCGTAAACATACCACCTCCACCCCGTTCGACGTGTCGAAGCTGACCGCGTTGCCGAAAGTCGGTATCGTTTATAACTATGCGAATGCGTCCGATCTGCCGGCAAAAGCGCTGGTAGACGCGGGTTATGACGGGATCGTGAGCGCAGGCGTGGGTAACGGCAACCTGTATAAAACGGTCTTTGATACCCTGGCGACCGCCGCGCACAACGGTACGGTAGTGGTGCGTTCTTCACGTGTGCCGACTGGCGCAACCACGCAGGATGCGGAAGTTGACGATGCAAAATACGGCTTTGTCGCTTCCGGCACGCTGAACCCGCAAAAAGCGCGTGTCTTACTGCAACTGGCGTTAACCCAGACTAAAGATCCAAAACAGATCCAGACGATGTTCAATCAGTATTAAAGATAATGCCCCGGTCGGAAGGCCGGGGCCATCTTTGGAAGACCTCTCGCACAACCAACACTATTATCTTGCTAATTATCATCCTGGTTATGATAATCGTGGGCGTCATGTCTCTGGACGGGAGGTCCACAAGTGGTTCGACAATGGATTGCTGGCGCAGCGCTGTTTGCCCTGATTTCAGGCTATAGCTGGGCAGAGGTTGCTCAACCCTCCGATAACATCTTAAAAGAACAGTTTAGTAAGCAGTACCACGGCATACTTAAACTGGATTCCATTACCTTAAAAAATCTTGATTCGACGGGCAATCAGGCCACCTGGTCTGCCGAAGGGGATATTTCTTCCCGTGAAGATATGTATACCGGCGTTGGTATGGCGGCGGATTATTATTTTGTTGAAAAAACCTGGACCAAAGATCGTCCCGTTAAATTTTCTGCCATGTTAACCAGCAAAGGGACGCCAGCCTCTGGCTGGACGGTGAGCTATTACTCATTACAAATGGCAGCCAGCGATCAGGGCCGGGCTATTGACGACATTAAAACGAATGATAAATACCTGATCGTCAACAGTGATGACTTTAACTATCGGTTTGGCAACATTGAAGCCTCCTGGCGTGCGCAGAAAGCGTCGATCCCCGGTCTTGAAGAACAACTCTCTGCCCTGGATAAGAAAATAGCGGTAGCTAAAAAAGAAGCGGACGCGTATTGGGGAAAAGGCGCTGATGGGAAACCGTTGACCCGCGCCGAGGCGTTTAAAAAGACGTTAAAAGAGCGCGATGATTATGTAAAAGCCAACGATAGCAGCGTATATGCCGAGAAATACGAAAAAGAGGTCTATCAACCGGCATTAGACGCGTGTCGTAAGCAGAGTGAGCCGTGCAATGAAGCGGCTATTCAGCAGAAAAGAGATTTAGACATACACGAGCAACGGCGGCAGGTATTTTTGAAATCAGAAGAGCTGCGTCGAAAAGCGCAGAATGACTGGATAACGTTAGAGAAAGGACAATATCCGCTGAATATAGCGGTACAGAAACTTCAGATGCAACAGAGTGATATCCGTGTGAAAATTATGGATATTAATGACGGTTACGAGCGCTGGAAAAAAGATACCGACGATTTGCGTCGTAAAGGGGTTATTAAATAATGCGCTTGCCGGCGGCGCATTAACCGCCACAGGTCGGTAAGCGTCGCGCCATCAGGTATTTTACCCGCTGGCGCGACAGGCTTATTCCTTGTTATTCCGCGAGAAATAACTCAAGAAGAGAGTTTAAAAACAGTTTACCGTGCCGGGTAATCTGCCAGTATTGCTCGCATTCGGTCAGGTAGCCCTGGGCAATAGCCTCGTCGATTGGCTGACGAATAACCGCTTCCGTAAGCCCGGTATAGGCGACAAATTCGGCGCGAGGCGCGCGCTCCAGCAACCGAAAACGGTTCATAAAGAACTCAAAGGGTTTATCGTCATCACTCACGTCACGCTGGCTTTCCAGGTAACGTCCCTGCATATAACCGCGTGGGTGACGGGTTTTGGTGGTGCGCAGGATCCTGCCGCCCGGGAAGGTGACTTTACCGTGGGCGCCGCAGCCAATCCCCAGATAGTCGCCAAAGCGCCAGTAGTTCAGATTATGCTGGCACTGATAACCGGGTTTGGCATAGGCCGAAGTTTCGTATTGCTGATAGCCCGCGGCGGTTAATAACTGGTGGCCCTGCTCAAAGATATCCCACAGTGCGTCATCGTCCGGTAAAACCGGCGGACGCGAACCGAACAGAGTGTTGGGTTCAATCGTCAATTGATACCATGAGAGATGCGGCGGATTAAGCGCAATCGCCTGTCGCAAATCATTCAGCGCCTCTTCCAGCGTTTGATCCGGCAATCCATGCATCAAGTCGAGGTTAAAGCTGCGTAGTCCAAGCCCATTTGCCAGTCTTGCTGCCCGCATCGCCTCTTGTGGACCGTGAATACGGCCAAGACGTTTCAGCTTAGGCTCACTAAAGCTCTGCACGCCAATGGAGATCCGGTTTACGCCGGCGCGCTGATAGTCGATGAAGCGGTCGGCTTCGACCGTGCCGGGGTTCGCTTCCATAGTAATTTCCGCATCCGCCGCCAGGTTCAGGCGCGTGCGCACGCCGTCCAGCAGCGTTTGCATCGCCGGCCCGGAAAGCAGGCTTGGCGTACCGCCGCCAATAAAAATGGTCTTTACTTCACGCCCTTGCGCCCAGGCGACGTCGGCATCCAGATCGTTTAACAGATGCTGGACGTAGTCGTCATGCGGCACCTCGCCCTTCAACGCATGGGAATTGAAGTCGCAATATGGACATTTTTGTACACACCAGGGAATATGAATATAAAGACTGAGCGGCGGTAGTTTAGCCATTGCGTAACGCATCCAGCAGCAGCTTGAGCGCTTGTCCACGGTGGGAAATCGCGCTTTTTTCTTCACGGGTCAGTTCTGCGGCGGTTTTGCCTTCAGACGGTACGAAGAAAATAGGATCATAGCCAAATCCGCCATTTCCGGCCGCCTGGCGAGTAATGACGCCAGGCCAGCTACCGTGACAGACTATCGGTGTGGGATCTTCGGCATGACGCAAATAAACCAGTACACAATGGAATCGCGCCTGGCGTTTGTCGTCCGGAACATCCCGTAGAGTATGCAGCAGTTTTTCCAGATTTTGCTGATCTGTCGCGTTTTCACCAGAATAGCGCGCGGAATAGATACCCGGCGCGCCGCCTAAAACGTCAACGGCCAGACCGGAGTCATCGGCAATGGCGGGCAGACCGGTCATTTTAGCGGCATGGCGCGCTTTGATAATCGCGTTTTCAATAAACGTCAGGCCGGTTTCTTCCGCGGAGTCAACGCCCAGTTCCGTTTGCGCTACCACATCAAGCCCAAAATCGCTTAACAGCGACGCGAGCTCGCGCACTTTACCGGCGTTGCCGGTTGCGAGAACAACTTTTTGCATGGAATACCTACTCAGTTAACGCCGCAATTTCCGGCGGGATCTGTTGCGGGTGAATAATTTTTACCTGTTTGTGACGGCCCAGCTCGCCTTTTTCGATGACGATCTGACTTTTCGCCACGCGAAACTGTTTACCAAGAAACTTGGTCAGATGGCTGTTTGCCTGACCGTCAACCGGCGGGGCAGTAATGGCGACTTTCACCTCGTCGCCATGTAAGCCCACAATACTGTCGCGGCTGGCTTTCGGCTGAATATAAAGCCGTAACACCAGACCGTCTTCGCAGCGAGTCACAGCACTCATAGCGCCATCCACAGCCCCGGCAGCAACATGTTGCCTGTCGCTTGTAAGACTTCAGCGATCCCCATATTAACGACATACAGCAGCAGCACCAGAACCATCGGCGAGAAGTCGATGCCGCCCATCGCAGGCAGTATACGGCGAATCGGGCTGAGCAGCGGCTCGGCAAGCTGAATCAATACATATTCAATCGGGCTACGACCCTGGCTCACCCAGCTCATGATAGCCATGACCAGCAGCACCCAGAAGATCAGCAGGCCGATTGTTTTAAGCAAGATAAGCACTGCGGCAATCCAGATAATCGCCTGAAACGTAATGACCTTAAACAGCACTATCGCCTTAATAACGCTAAGAATAAACGCCACCAGCAGGGAAGCGCTGTCAATCGGCCCCATTGGCGGGATAATACGACGCAGCGGTCCGATGATGGGCTGCGTAATTTTCACCACGAACTGGGAGAAAGGGTTGTAAAAGTCACAGCGGGCCCACTGCATCCACACGCGCAATAATAGCACCATGGTATACAGCTCAATTACCGTTGAGAGCAGGAAGGTCAACGTATTCATGGCGTTCCTCAGTTTTCCTTAATTTTTTGTGTAATCACGAGCACCAAAGATAGCGGTGCCGATGCGCACCATTGTGCTACCTGCCGCAATCGCGGCTTCCATATCGTCGCTCATACCCAGAGATAAGGTATCAACGTCAGGGTAGCGCGCTTTCAGCCCGGCAAATGCTACAGCCATTTGACGTGCGACTTCAAACTGCCTTACATAATCTGACTCTGGCGCCGGGATCGCCATCAGTCCGCGAAGCCGCAGACGCGGCAGTGTAGCCACCGCAGCGGCCAGCTCATCCAGTTCCGCCAGCGGAATGCCTGATTTGCTGTTTTCATCGCTGATATTAATTTGGATCAGAACATTTAGCGCCGGCAGATTATCCGGGCGCTGTTCGCTCAGACGCGAGGCGATACGCAGGCGATCGATGGTATGACACCAGTCAAAATGCTCGGCCACCAGCCGACTTTTGTTGGACTGTAAAGGGCCAATAAAGTGCCAGTGCAGGCCTTCCACTTTCGCTTCCTGAAAGTGGCGGATTTTTTCCACCCCCTCTTGTACATAATTTTCACCAAATGCCCGTTGTCCGGCGGCAATGGCTTCTGCGATGTCGCTCGCAGGTTTGGTTTTACTCACTGCAAGCAACGTAACTTCTTCTGAAGAGCGGCCGCAACGCGTCGCCGCAGCGGAGATTTTGTCCCGGATGTGTGCCAGGTTATGCGCGATATCGTTCATTTTCCGAGGATGTTTATATGAATATGGAAGAAATTGTGACGCTTAGTGTAAAGCATAACGTCTCGGATCTACACCTGTGTAACGCCTGGCCTGCGCGATGGCGCAAACAAGGACGCATGGAGAACGCGCCTTTTACCGCGCCTGATGTCGACAGGCTTCTGCTTGATTGGCTTAATGATGCGCAACAATATCAGTGGCGAACGCACGGCCAGCTTGATTTCGCCGTCTCGCTGTCTGGCACGCGGCGCCTGCGCGCCAGTGCGTTCACACATCAACAGGGAACGTCGCTGGCGCTACGGCTATTGCCCGAGCGTTGTCCTGATCTGGCGGAAATCCAGACGCCGCCGATAGTACCCGCACTGCTTGCCAGCGAGAACGGACTGATTCTGGTCACTGGCGCTACTGGCTGCGGGAAATCCACCACGCTGGCGGCGATGGTGGGATATCTTAATCAACATGCCGATAAACATATCCTGACGCTGGAAGATCCTATTGAGTACCGTTACACCAGCAAGCGTTGCCTGATACAGCAGCGGGAAATCGGCCAGCATTGCGCCACTTTTGCCGCCGGGCTGCGCGCAGCGTTACGTGAAGATCCCGATGTCATTTTGCTGGGAGAGCTGCGTGACAGCGAGACCATTCGCCTGGCGCTGACGGCGGCGGAAACGGGGCATCTGGTACTGGCAACCCTGCATACTCGCGGTGCGGCGCAGGCGGTGGAAAGATTAGTGGATAGTTTTCCGGCGCAGGAAAAAGAACCGGTACGCAGCCAACTGGCGGGTAGTCTGCGCGCCGTACTATCACAAAAACTGGAGGTCGACAGACAGGATGGGCGCGTGGCGTTGTTTGAATTACTGATTAATACGCCAGCCACAGGGAATTTGATCCGTGAAGGCAAACTCCATCAGTTGGCCCACGTGATACAAACCGGGCAGCAGCAGGGGATGATGACATTCGCCCAGAGCGCGCAATGGCGTCAGGTGCAGGGACGGCTGTAGCGAAGATGGCGGCATAGGGGGGGAGGAAAGTGTTGACTGGCGCGGTGGATTGAACGGCATGCAGGCTTGTATCCTGGCGAACCGGCGTTAAAATCGCAGCTTTGTTAAAACCACAGCGAAGCCATTTAACGATGTCATCACAACCGAATCAAAGCCTGATAGATGGCATTCGCTGTCTGCAATATCTGGTTTCCAGCGACCGTGCTATCGGATGTCGCGAGCTTGCCCGGCTGATGGATATTAATACCACGCGCGTTAATCGCCTGTTAATGACGATGGCCTCTATTGGACTCACGATGCAGGATGAGCACCGACGCTATTTACCCGGGCCAGGCATTCATGCTTTGGCGGCGCAGGCGATTCGTGGTTCAGCGCTGTTCTCCCATGCGTTGCCTATCCTTGAACGCCATGCGCCCAAAGACATCGTGGTGGCATTAGGCGTGCTATGGGAAGACCAGATTATCTATATTTATCACTCTACGCCGGGTTCGCAGGGAAGTCAGGCGCTGGCGGGGTTTCGCATGTGCCCGGCCTGGCAGTCGGTAACAGGAGTGGCGTTACTGGCGGCAGAAAGCGATGAGGCGCTAATGCAGCGTTTTACTCCGGAGCAGTGGTGTAATCTGGCGCCGCATGTGGCGCAGCAGCGCCAGCGGGGATACGTGCTGTGGCATCACGCTGATGGTGAAGTTTCTATGGCGCAACCGCTAGACAAGCACGCCGCAGCGCTGGCCTTTGCGGGAATGTGGCGGATTGATGAGGCGGAGGCGGCTGCGCGTTTACAGGCGCTGAAGGCACTAAACCAGCTTATTGCCCAGTAAGCCTGGCAACCGTGACCGCGTTACCCGCCTGCTGACAAAAACGGCTTTAATACCCCTGTTCAAAATAGCTTTCGAGGATAATCACGGCGGAGGCCGAGTCCACTTTGCCTTTGTTCAGCGCGCGATACCCACCTCGTTCAAACAGACCGGAGCGTGCTTCAACGGTGCTGAGTCGTTCATCGTGCAGCGTGACAGTTACCCCGAAACGCCCATGAATACGGTTGGCGAATTTACGTGCGCGCGCCGTCAGCGGCTGTTCAGTGCCATCCATATTGAGCGGTAGCCCGACAATAATTTCGTCCGGCTGCCACTCTTTCAGCAAACGTTCAATGAGCGTCCAGTCGGGCGTGCCGTCCTGTGCTTTGATTGCCGGAAGCGGACGGGCGGTGCCGGTAATGCGTTGTCCTATTGCAACGCCGATGCTTTTTGTGCCGAAGTCAAAGGCCAGTAAGGTGCCGCTCATCAGGCGTGCCCCGCAACGCCAGGCATGGTCAGAATATCAATGCCAATAAGTTTTGCCGCTTCGCGCCAGCGCTCGGCAATGGGCGTTTTGAACAAAATATTGAGATCGGCGGGCGCGGTAAGCCAGGCGTTATCAAGCAGCTCTTGTTCAAGCTGGCCTTTATCCCAGGAGGCGTAGCCCAGCGCGACCAGCACATCGGAAGGCTGTTGTTGGGTACCTAACGTTTCCAGCACATCGCGGGAGGTGGTAATCACGGTATTGTCTGAGATACGAATGCTGGAGGCGAAACGTGACGGCGGAGTATGGAGAATAAATCCGCGATCTTCCGCCAGCGGGCCGCCGAGCATCACGGCTTTATCAAGACGAATTGCCGAATCGCGCGGTTCCGGCGTAATTTTTAGTTTTTCCAGAATCCCTTCAATTTGCAGATTTTCCAAAGGCTTATTAATAATAATCCCCATAGCGCCGTCCTGGTTGTGCTCGCAAATATACACTACGGAACGGCGGAAAATCGGGTCCTGGAGCGCAGGCATGGCAATAAGAAAGTGATGCTGTAAATTCATTGTCAGAGGTTCTGTTTCCTGGTTCAAAAAAACGACAGCGTTCAGTATGTGGGGAAAGCGGACGGTTGTCACTCATATAAGCCGTCTTTTGCCAAAGGACGGCGGCCTTATCGGGCAATAGACTGCCGGATGGCGATGCTGACGCGCCGCCTTATCCGACCGGGGCGGCGTGATTGCTCAGGCCCGGTAAGCGCACGCCACCGGGCAATAAACCTTTACTTCGCCAGACGCGCTTCGATGGCGTCCATCAACATCCCGGTGATAGAGATCGGGTATTCCGCTTCAATTTCACGCACGCAGGTTGGGCTGGTCACGTTAATTTCCGTTAAGCGGTCGCCGATAATATCCAGACCGACGAAAATAAGCCCTTTGGCTTTAAGCGTTGGTCCAACGCGGCGGGCGATTTCCCAGTCGCTTTCGCTCAACGGACGGGGTTCGCCGCGACCACCAGCCGCCAGGTTGCCGCGGGTTTCGCCGCCCTGCGGAATACGCGCCAGGCAGTAAGGCACCGGCTCGCCGTCGACGACCAGTACGCGCTTATCGCCATCTTTGATCGCGGGCAGATAGTTCTGCGCCATGCAGTAGCGGTTGCCCAGCTCGGTCAGCGTTTCGGCAATAACGCCTATGTTAGGATCGCCTTCCTTAACGCGGAAAATGGACGCGCCGCCCATACCGTCCAGCGGTTTCATAATGATATCGCCGTGTTTTTCCCAAAACGCTTTGAGCTGCGCTTTATTGCGCGTTACCAGCGTTTCCGGGGTCAGGTCGGCAAACCAGGCAGTATACAGTTTTTCATTACAGTCGCGCAGGCTTTGCGGTTTGTTGACGATCAGCGTCCCTTCTTCTTCAGCGCGTTCCAGAATATAGGTCGCATAAATAAACTCGGTATCAAACGGCGGATCTTTGCGCATCAAAATGACGTCCAGATCGGCGAGTTTAATCTCCTGCTCGCTGCCGAACTCGTACCATTTATCGTAATTTTGCTCCACGCTCAACGTTCGCGTGCGGGCGCGGGCTTCGCCGTTAATCAGATAAAGGTCGGCCATCTCCATATAATGAAGTTCATAACCACGACGTTGGGCTTCCAGCAGCATAGCGAAACTGGTGTCTTTCTTGATGTTGATGTGTGCGATGGGGTCCATCACGATGCCGAGCTTGATCATTATTTTCTCCGTTAACGCTTCATCCTAAGTCGCCAAAACGCACCTGTAGCGCGGTAATGGCGGTGAGCGCGGTTGTCTCAGTACGCAGAACGCGAGGTCCTAACAGAATATCAGTAAACTGATAGCGCGCGGTCATCGCGATTTCGTCCGCCGACAGCCCGCCTTCCGGGCCGATCAGCAGTCGGACGCGTTCAACCGGCAGCGGCAGAGTGTTGATGCTGGCATGGGCGCGCGGATGAAGATTGAGCTTCAGCCCGGAATCTTGCTCGGCGCACCAGGCTTCCAGCGCCATCGGCGGGCGAATTTCCGGCACCCGGTTACGCCCGCATTGTTCGCAGGCGGCGATGGCGATCTTCTGCCACTGCTGGCGCTTTTTGTTCAGACGTTCATTATCCAGTTTAACGCCGCAGCGCTCAGAGAACAGTGGCGTAATGAGGCTTACACCCAGTTCGATCGATTTCTGGATAGTAAATTCCATTTTTTCACCGCGCGACATCACCTGGCCCAGATGGATATGCAGCGGCGATTCACGATCGTCGATTTCGCCTTTCATCACTTGCACTTCAACGCTTTTCTTACTGGCGCTAATGATTTCAGCATCGAATACCTGATTACTGCCGTCAAACAGCTGTAACGCTTGTCCCGGTCCCATGCGCAGTACACGACCAATATGGTTGGCCGCATCTTCGCATAACGAAATCTGCGTACCGGACGTCAACAATTCAGGGTGATAAATGCGGGGAATACGCATAATAAAAAAATCCGCGTCATGGCCCCGGCGTTTGGCTATCCAGGGCATGGGTTAACAAGAATCCCGCTAGTGTAGGTTAGCTCTTTCGCGCCTGGCAAGCGCGTTGCACATAGGGATTATGATTACCCTGGACCTTCGCGATACGCGCATCGCGCTCGCACTCCCAGGCGGTAACGGGGTACTGCTTATCCCAGACGTTAAAAAGCTGCGTTTGTTGGCGGGAAAGTTTCAGTTGGTATTGGTCGCGCATATAAAAATAAGTGCGGGCGATTGCGCCACGGGCGCGGGCGGGCGGCTCGGCGAGCTTCGCTTTGAAATCCACTTTCATGGCGCACTGCCCGTACTGACCTTCGCCGCCGTTCCACTGGCTATACATAAAGTTGCCGCGATCGCCATTCACTTCGCCAATCGCGGGTTGCAGGTTATGCATATCGCTTTCCATTTTGCGGTAGACCGGGTCTTTAGCGCAGCTTTTTCGTCCGCCGTCCTGCCAGCACTGGCGCTGATGACCGAATTGCCAGGCGGGGACAACGTGCTCCCACTCAATGCGTCTGGCGCGATTCTCGTTTTTACGCACCTTATAGCCGCAGGACTCCAGGTCTACGACGCCTTTTTTACCCTGCCAGCGGATTTGGCACCCGCAGTAAAAGCTGCCGGGCGCGTCAGCATTGACTTTGACGCTCGCCGCTTTGGCCTGAGAAAAATTGTTAATGCCATCGGCCAGGGCCTGGCCTGAAAACGCTGCGGCCAGCAACGCAGCGGCAAAAGAAAAATTACGGTACATTGCACACTCCATAGCAAAACGAGCCCGCAACGTAACGAAAGTTGTGTCTGTATGCAATCAGTCCGCTCAGGAAAGTTCCCGGACGTTTCGGGAACTACCCGGCGACCAGTGGTTCACCGCAGTGAACGCAACGATAAACCGCTTCGCCGCGTACTACGCGGTTATGACGGCGGACGGTGAGTTGATGTTGCTGGCATTGGCAATGGTAGGGAAAGGTGTTGCGCCGTACGGATTGCAGCGCAAATTGATGAGTACGTCTGGCCGGAACGCCCAGCACGCTTTCCATCATCCACTTCCATTCCTTGCCATGCGGAGCCTTGCGTCCGAAGTGCTTCCACACCAACAGATGCGCCAGTTCATGCGGCACGACCTCTGCTATAAAGGTGTCGATGTTTTCCAGCAGTAACACCGGGTTGAGGCGGATTTCGTAGCTCTCCAGCCAGGCGGTGCCCGCCGAGGTGCCGCGTTGCGTATACACCAGTTTCGGCTCCGGATAATGTCTATCGAGCTTGAGGTTCGCCTGGGCGAGATTTTCCCGCAGACGGCGCATCACGGCCTGCTGGATAGCGATAGGGAGACGAGGGGTTTTCATAGCGGCAGAGAATAGTGCGACGGAAGAGGGACTGCAAGAAAAACGCTTCCTCCTGTGGCAGGAGGAAGCGTGGAGGGATTAGTCGTGGGCGCCGATTTCGCGCAGTTTACGACCTTTCATCAGGTTACGTTCAATGTGTTCCAGCGAAACGTGTTTGGTTTCCGGCACCAGCCACAGGGTCAGCAGGATAAACAGTACGTTCAGGCCCGCGTAGACCCAGAAGGTGTTGGCGTTACCCAGATTGTTCAGCATGGTCAGGAACGTTGCGCCGACGATCATATTGGCAATCCAGTTGGTCGCGGTGGAGCAGGTGATGCCGAAATCGCGGCCTTTCAGCGGCTGGATTTCGGAGCACAGTACCCAAATCAGCGGACCAGCGCTCATCGCAAATCCAATGATGAACATCAGCAGCATAGCGATAGCGAAGTATTGCGCAGACGGCGAATGGATGCCGATGTGCATCATCGTACCCAGAATCCCCATACCAATCGCCATGACCAGGAAGCCCAGCGTCAGGGTCGGCTTGCGGCCCCAGCGGTCAACCAGGCCGATAGCGATGAAGGTTGCCAGCACGTTAGTCAGACCAACAATAACGGTGCCCCACATCTGCTCCGTGGTATTCGTGTACCCCGCCAGTTCGAAGATTTTCGGCGCGTAATACATGATGACGTTCATCCCGGTAAATTGCTGCATGACCTGCAACAAAATGCCAAGAAACACGGCGCGGCGGAAGTTGCTGTTCTCTTTGAACAGCGCCCAACCGCTCTGTTTAACCTGCAAACTTTCGCGAATTTCATCGAGCTCACGTTTTGCTTCCGCACTGGTGTCACGCAGGCGCAACAGGACGCGTTCAGCATCATGGAAACGGCGTTTCGCCGCAAACCAGCGCGGGCTGTCCGGCAGGAAGAAGACGCCGATCAGCAGCAGAATGGCCGGGATGATGATCACGCCGAGCATCCAGCGCCATGCGCCGCTGTAGCTGAACGCGGTATCGGACAGATAAGCGCCCAGAATCCCGATGGTGATCATGAGCTGGTACATTGAGATCATACTGCCGCGAATTTTTTCCGGCGCGATCTCGGACAGGTACAACGGTGCAGTGTAGGAAGCGACGCCGACGGCCAGACCCAGCAGCACGCGAGAAATAATCAGGACTTCAACGTTAGGCGCCGCAGCGGAGAACAGCGAACCGGCGACGAACAGGATAGCGCCGATCATCAGGCTTTTTTTACGACCCAGCTTAAAGGAGAGCCAGCCGCTGCCGACAGCGCCGACGGCCGCGCCAAACATCATGGAGCTGACCACCCATTCCTGAGTGTGTGCGGTAATCTGAAACTCGTCGGTAATGAAGGGTAAAGCACCGGCGATAACGCCGATATCCAGGCCAAAAAGTAATCCTGCCAGGGCTGCAAGAAAGCAGACAAAAAATGTCATGGCCTTGTTGGAACGCCCTTGTTTTTTATTGTCAGGCATTATGCCCTCCGGTTGGGTTAGCAATTTTATCGATGTTAAGAGTAGGTGAGTACGCCGTAAAAAGATGTGAGGCTAATCACAATGGTGTAATCGTTTACACTACTATTTATCTCGGTGATTATTTAATTATCTGAAAAATAATAGTTTTAATAATCTTATAACCATATCAATCGCCTGGTATTCAGACAAAGTTGAAAAATTATGTAATATTTTCATCGCAGAATTAGCATACCGATAGTGATGTAGTCAGTTCTTAATGAAAATGAATGTAACCGCTTTCATGATGACTGAAACTGAATGATAAAAAGTGTAGTCGAAGAAACGAAAGGGGAGAGTGGATTGTGCTGCGCATCACAAAAAGGTCAGTATAAATTCACGCTGGAATATCTGATAACGTTGCGTGTATCAGCAATGATAAAGGCCAGCAGAGCGCTGGCCTTGATAAGTACGGTATGGTTTCCCTGACTGAAAAACAGCGTCAGGCGCGGGCGATTATTTCAGACCGGCAGCATCGCGCAGCAGTTGCGCTTTGTCGGTTTTTTCCCATGGGAAGTTTTCGCGACCGAAGTGGCCGTAAGCCGCAGTTTCTTTGTAGATCGGGTGCAGCAGATCCAGCATCTGAATCAAGCCGTACGGGCGCAGGTCGAAGAATTCGCGCACCAGCAGAATCAACTGTTCAGCAGGCACTTTTTCAGTACCGAACGTTTCCACCATGATGGACGTCGGCTCCGCTACGCCGATAGCGTAGGAGACCTGGATTTCACAGCGATCCGCCAGACCTGCCGCCACGATGTTTTTCGCGACATAACGCGCAGCGTAAGCTGCAGAACGGTCAACTTTAGACGGATCTTTACCGGAGAAGGCGCCGCCGCCGTGACGCGCCATACCGCCGTAGGTATCAACGATGATCTTACGACCGGTCAGACCGCAATCGCCCATCGGGCCGCCGATAACAAAACGCCCGGTTGGGTTGATAAAAAACTTAGTGGACGTATTTAACCATTCAGACGGCAGAATGGGTTTGATGATCTCTTCCATCACCGCTTCTTGCAGCGATTTTTGGTCGATATCTTCTGCGTGCTGCGTAGAGAGAACCACGGCGTCGATACCGACGATTTTGCCGTCGTCATACTGGAAAGTGACCTGGCTTTTTGCATCCGGACGCAACCATGGCAGGGTGCCATTTTTACGCACTTCAGCCTGACGCTGTACCAGACGGTGCGCGTAGGTGATTGGCGCAGGCATCAGTACGTCGGTTTCATTTGTCGCGTAGCCAAACATCAGGCCCTGGTCGCCCGCGCCTTGTTCCAGCGGGTCTGCGCGGTCAACGCCCTGGTTGATATCCGGAGACTGTTTGCCAATTGCGCTCAGTACCGCGCAAGAGTTGGCGTCAAAGCCCATGTCGGAATGCACATAGCCAATTTCGCGCACCGTATTACGGGTAATCTCTTCGATATCGACCCAGGCGCTGGTGGTGATCTCACCGCCAACTAAAACCATGCCGGTTTTAACGTAGGTTTCACAGGCGACGCGTGCTTTCGGATCCTGTTGCAGGATAGCGTCCAACACGGCATCAGAGATTTGGTCTGCGATTTTGTCAGGATGCCCTTCTGATACGGACTCAGACGTAAAAAGGTGTTTTGCCATATTTAATTTCACCTAAGGAGAATTTAGTTAGCTCAAACTGTTGTGCGGAATAGTCATGACAGAAGATTCTACCATGAGTCTGAAGGTTACTGACACTGGCAGTCTGAGTGTTAATCAGTATGGATGGATTAACATCTGGACGGCTATTTTAGGTCACTTCTTCGCCCAATTTCCAGCTTTTTTTGAAGGCCGTCGCAATGTCGGTCAAAATCAGGCGGTAAACGTTTCTGATAATGCTGACATTATGCGCATTTATGCTTTGCTTTTTTTCTGCGTTCTGGGTATAAAACGCGACGCGCGGCTCATACAAAAGCACACGACGTTTTCTTCGTGTCGCCACTTCCAGCCGGGTTAAAACGTTGCTTTGGCTTGTGGGTTCGTCTTACGAGGCGGCCGTGGAGGTGATACGAGATAATGAACCGTTGTATTCTGCTGAATCTGTCGCATCGTTCTGGTGCGCGCATGTCCCCCGCAATCTGCATCTCTGCTTTGCATACCTGCCGATGTTATACCCATCTCGGCGCTTCTCAGGATTCCAGAGCCGGCAATGGCGCTGAAGACTGAACAAGGGCGCTCTTGTTAACGCAAGAGTTTTCTCGTGGTTTCGCCGAACCGTTATCTGTGAGTTCGGTTACGTGTTTACAATGATATGAAAAAGAAACCGGTCGCGCAGGCGGAGCATCAGCGCTATCTGCTGGAAAATCCGCTTGTCTATGGGTTGTTATCGCGTCTTCGGATTGCGATAGTAGTCAACTGTTTTACACTTGCTAATAAAAATTGAGGTTCGCTATGTCTGACGACATGTCTATGGGTTCGCCTTCGTCAGCAGGCGAACAGGGTGTACTACGCTCCATGCAGGAGGTTGCAATGAGCTCCCAGGAAGCCAGCAAGATGCTGCGCACTTACAATATTGCCTGGTGGGGCAATAACTACTACGACGTCAACGAGCTGGGCCATATTAGCGTATGCCCCGATCCCGACGTACCGGAAGCGCGTGTCGATCTTGCCAAACTGGTGAAAGCGCGCGAAGCGCAAGGTCAGCGTCTGCCGGCGCTGTTCTGCTTCCCGCAGATCCTGCAACACCGTTTGCGTTCAATTAACGCGGCGTTTAAGCGTGCGCGTGAATCTTACGGTTATAACGGCGACTACTTCCTCGTTTATCCGATTAAGGTCAATCAGCATCGCCGCGTGATCGAGTCCCTTATCCATTCCGGTGAACCGTTGGGGCTGGAAGCGGGGTCAAAAGCGGAATTGATGGCGGTGCTGGCGCATGCCGGCATGACCCGTAGCGTGATCGTCTGTAATGGTTATAAAGACCGTGAATACATTCGGCTGGCGCTGATTGGCGAGAAGATGGGCCATAAGGTTTATCTGGTCATCGAAAAGATGTCTGAAATCGCGATTGTGCTGGAGGAGGCCGAGCGCCTGAATGTGGTTCCTCGCCTGGGCGTGCGTGCGCGTCTGGCCTCTCAGGGGTCCGGTAAGTGGCAATCCTCCGGCGGCGAAAAATCAAAATTCGGCCTGGCGGCGACCCAGGTGCTGCAACTGGTGGAGACCCTGCGTGACGCCGGGCGTCTGGACAGTCTGCAACTGTTGCACTTCCACCTGGGATCGCAGATGGCGAACATTCGCGATATCGCGACCGGCGTGCGCGAGTCCGCGCGTTTCTATGTTGAGCTGCATAAGCTGGGCGTTAATATCCAGTGCTTCGACGTGGGCGGCGGTCTGGGCGTGGATTATGAAGGTACCCGCTCGCAGTCCGACTGTTCGGTGAACTATGGCCTGAACGAATATGCCAATAACATCATCTGGGCGATTGGCGATGCCTGCGAAGAGCATGGTTTACCGCATCCGACGGTGATTACCGAGTCTGGCCGCGCCGTCACTGCGCACCATACGGTACTGGTCTCTAACATTATCGGCGTGGAGCGTAACGAATACACGGATCCGACAGCCCCTGCTGAAGATGCGCCGCGCGCGCTACAAAATCTGTGGGAAACCTGGCAGGAGATGCATAAGCCTGGCACTCGCCGCTCGTTGCGTGAGTGGCTGCATGATAGCCAAATGGATCTGCACGATATTCATATCGGCTACTCTTCCGGCGCGTTTAGTTTGCAGGAGCGCGCCTGGGCGGAGCAACTTTATCTCAGCATGTGCCATGAAGTGCAGAAGCAACTGGACCCGCAAAACCGTGCGCATCGCCCGATTATCGACGAACTGCAAGAGCGGATGGCGGACAAAATGTACGTCAACTTCTCGCTGTTCCAGTCAATGCCGGACGCGTGGGGAATCGATCAGCTCTTCCCGGTACTGCCGCTGGAAGGGTTAGATCAGGTACCGGAACGTCGTGCCGTGCTGCTGGATATAACCTGTGATTCCGATGGCGCTATCGACCACTATATCGATGGCGACGGTATCGCCACGACGATGCCGATGCCAGAATACGATCCAGAGAATCCGCCGATGCTCGGCTTCTTTATGGTCGGCGCCTATCAGGAGATCCTCGGTAACATGCACAACCTGTTTGGCGATACTGAAGCGGTTGACGTGTTTGTCTTCCCGGATGGTAGCGTCGAGGTTGAGCTGTCGGACGAAGGCGATACCGTTGCGGATATGCTGCAATATGTGCAACTGGATCCAAAAACGCTGTTAACGCATTTCCGCGACCAGGTAAAACAGACGGATCTGGACGATGCGTTGCAGCAGCAGTTCCTTGAGGAATTTGAAGCGGGACTGTACGGTTATACTTATCTTGAAGATGAGTAATTAAGAGTATTCCGCTTGTGGGTCGATTTAATTATTTAAGTCGACCCTTTTATATTTTATAAATTCTTAATTATCAGCGGTGCCGCTTCTCTATGTGATTTTATGGGCCTACAATCCCCCTAATAATTAAAAAGGGGTATGAGTATGAGCAAATTTAAATTTAATGCCGTCATTGTTGGCTTGTTTTTGCTGTTAGGCGGTTGTTCCAGCGGAATGCAATCTAATAATGGCTCTTCATCCGACGTCGGCACCGCCTGGGGCGGCGACGTGCATTCATCGGTACAAAGCGTTTCGGTAGAACGTGCCGATCGAGAACCTGCCGAAATGGTGATAATAAATTACTCCACTCAATATCCGTCAGGTTACGATAAAGTTTATAGTATACGTATCAGCGATCTTGAATATGCTGTGCGCGACGCTAATTTTAATTCGATTCCAATTACTCGTCGCTACAACGAATCAATGGGACAATGGGAATATAGTATTCCTGCAAGATCAGGGATGAACTATCAGTTATATATTCGTAATTACAGTCATGATACCAATTACGAAATCGTCGCAACGGTTGATGGCCTGGACGTGTTGAACGGAAAAGCAGGCTCGCTGAATCATCATGGCTATATTGTTAACGCCGGCGACTCACTGGCGATTAAAGGGTTTCGCAAAGATAAACACACTGAGGCGGCATTCCAGTTCGCCGACGTAGCTGACGCTTATGCGGCCCACTCCGCGCAGGGCGATGTACGCAACATCGGCGTCATCGGCTTTGCCGCCTTTGCATTGCAGGGTAAAGCAACAAATACGCTACCGCCTTGTTCCTCGCAGGCTTTCCCGGCGGACAATAACGGGTATGCGCCGCCGCCCTGCCGCAAATAAACCCGGCATCAAACGTCAAATATGCGTTATGGGAATCAGCGCCTTTCCTGCCGAGTCTGGTGGGGAAGGACTGTGTGACGCGCATAGCCGTAGGTTGTGGGAAAGAAACGACCACTCTCTGACAGGGAAATTGTTTACCATAAACATTAGGATTTGTTTACACTACCCTCAAGTGGAGCAATTGCTGTCTACATAGGTATGTGCATGGAACAAATTTTAACCAAGCGGCGCTATTTTGATATAGGGCTGCAAATAGAAGAACTACTCTATTCAGGGGTATTTAAAGCTGGCGAGCGACTTCCGGCGGAGAGAGAACTCAGCGAGCGTTTTCAAACCAGCCGCACGACGATTCGTGAGGCGATTATTATGCTTGAGCTGAAGGGAGTGGTAGAGGTTAAGCAAGGCGCAGGCACTTACTTTATTGATAGTCTGGAAAAAATCAATCAAAAAGCGCTCTTGCCTTACTCAGACATTGGCCCCTTTGAATTGCTACAGGCCCGGCAGGTTATCGAAAGTAACATCACCGGTTTTGCCGCTACGCAAATAAGATTTAATGAGCTTAAGCAGCTTAAACGTATTATTGAGCAGCAGGAAAAGCAGATTGGCGGCGACAGCGACAAATTTGAAGAACTGGATCGTCAGTTCCACAATATCATCGCGGAATCCACGCAAAATCGTGTATTAATGAAACAATCTGCCGAGCTGTGGCGGGCTGTCAGGACCGAAAATCCGCGCTGGAAGCAGTTAAACTATAAGTATTTACATAAGAAAGAGTTAAGAATGAAATGGGTGGAAGATCACCGTAGTATCTTCCTTGCATTGCAAAAACGCGATGCTGAGCAGGCCAGACAGGCCTCGTGGACCCATCTTGAAAACAGTAAAAATGAGCTGGTAAAAATCTTCCAACAGGATGATTCGCTGGAAGATTTTGATGATTTTTTCTTCGCCACCTGACGGCTATTTTCAGGCGGATGACATTTTTGTCAGCGATTAACCGGGCCTGCCGCCAAAAACAAACCCGGAGAGAGGGAATCAGGCTTCGTAAACGCTCAGCTTATCCCAGTCAAACTCTACGCCAATGCCGTAGGTGTCCGGTGCCACGGCGCGATAATTGTCGACCACCAGCGGATGTTTGGTATATTGATCGATCGGGAAACTGTGAACCTCCAGTCAGCCAGTCTCGAATGCGGAAACCAGTCTGACGTGTAATTCCTGCATACCGAGCGAGCATACCAAACGACCGCTATTCGTCGACAGACGCGCCGCCTTCAACCAGCCATTTTCCACAGCGGCAGTTTTTCACGTTTGCCTTTCAAATCCCAAAGGGCGATATCCACTGCAGACATCGCAAACGACGCGATGCCTCCGCAACCCATATAGTGAATATGCTATTCCATAAAGTCATAGATATCGTCAATCGCAGCGCCTCTTTCCCTGACAGTACCGGGGCAAGATCGTGGTCGATCATCGCTTTAATTGCATACCCTCCCTTTCCGCCGGTATAGGTATATCCGGTGCCAGTTGAACCGTCTTCCAGCGTAATCGTCGTGGTTACCAGTTCGAAATGGCTATTATGCCATGTTTCGCGTCAACTAAGACCTCGGCCAGAGGGGCTTTGAAAGCTTTGTTTCAACGTGCCTAATCCGCGTCTTCATCAATTTTTTCCTGTTTTAAATCAATGGATTAATTTGCCAATTACGTCTAAAGGCGGCTCACTCCTCATCGCTTTAGCAGCGACCCGGATGATCAAAACCGTAACTGATGTTCTTAGGTTAATGTTGATGCTGATAATAAATTGAGTTCATTAATTCACTAGACAAATTATCAGGTTTGGTTTGCTGTATTTCGGGTAATTATTGAACCAATCATGCGTGACATATACGCTTGCAGCGGGCGTATTATTCAATAAGATATTGTTTTTCATGGGGTTTAATGATTACGGGTTGTATGGGTGGTATGCCAATTCGTGGCCGATTTTTCTAATCAAAATCACGCTTTTGTGAATCGTAAAATTTATCCTGAGAAGTGATTTTTGTAACTAATTGATAAATAAATTATTTTTATTCATTGGCTATTAGTCAGCATACCATGGTAAAGAATCTGGTGCCATGAGTGTGATCATATTCACGGATTTTGGTATGGTGTTTAAGCAGAATTGGTAAACAAAACAGGAGTGGGAAAAATTCATGGACACCATAGCTCGCCAGTTAGACGCCGCAAGGCACCAATTCAAAACGACTTATTCACGTCAGGGAATGGAAGCCAACATCGTACATATTGGATTTGGCGCCTTTCACCGTGGTCATCAGGCTGTTTATAACGATCTCACGAATGAGATAACCGGCAACCGCTGGGGGATTTTTGAACTGAATCTGTTCGGCGATGCGGAGCTGGTGGATGCGCTAAATGCGCAACAGGGGCTGTTTTCAGTGGTGGAAACGTCAGCCAGCGCCATCAATAGTCGCCTGGTTCGTACCATCACCGGCGCGTTGCATACGCCGAAGTCAGGTATTCAGGCGGCGATCGAGAAGCTGACTGAGCCGCAGGTAAAAATTGTTTCGTTGACGATAACGGAAAAAGGTTACTGCACCGATCCACGGTCCAGAACGCTCGATCTCAGCCATCCGCTCATCAAACACGATCTTGCCGATCCTGAACATCCCCGGTCAGCACTCGGACTGATCGTCGAAGCGCTACGGATACGCCGCCAGCAAGGGCTTCCCCCGTTTAGTGTACTGTCGTGCGATAACATTCCGGAAAACGGTCATTTGACCAAAACGGCGATCGTTACGTTTGCCGATAATCTCGATCCGCAACTGGCGGCCTGGATAGCGAAGCATGTCACCTTTCCTGGCACCATGGTCGATCGCATCGTGCCGGCAATGACGCCAGAGCAATTTGACATGATTAAAGACCAGATCGGTTTTGCCGATCCCTGCGGCATCGTATGCGAGGATTTCCGTCAGTGGGTTATCGAAGATAATTTCGTTGCCGGTCGTCCTGACTGGGATAAAGCAGGGGCGATGTTCGTCTCGGACGTGCTTCCCTATGAAGAAATGAAACTTCGTATGCTGAATGGCAGCCATTCGTTTCTCGCCTATAACGGCAGCCTGGCTGGATATGAGTTTATCTATCAGTGCATGGAAGACGACGCTTTTAAAACCGCCGTACATCATTTAATGACGGAAGAGCAGGCAAAATCGCTGCGCCCGAATTTGGCGGTAGATGTACATCAATATGCGCAGTTGCTCATTGATCGATTCAGCAACCCGAATATTAAACATAAGACCGGACAGATTGCGATGGACGGTTCTCAGAAGCTGCCTCAGCGGGCCGTCGATCCTTATCTGACGCTCCAGGCGCGCGGCGTTAAGGGCAGGGCGTTGGCGACGCTGATTGCGGGCTGGCTCCATTACGTCATTAATACCCTCTCTCAGGGGCAGAGTGTGGCCGACCCGCTCAATGATACCTTCAATGCGGCTATTAAAAATAAAAACACGCGATGGGAACAAGCGCTGTCTTTGCTGCAGATAAATAGCATCTTTGGAACGCTGGCCGGCGACAACGCAGACTTTTTAAACGACATTCAGCAGGCCTTTAACCATATTGAGTTACATGGCGTCACGGCCACCATTCACCGTTTATCTTCAAAGGGTTAAGTATGAAAACGCTTATCTGTAATAATCCGGGAAATATCGAATACATTGAAAGAGATATTCCTCATTTAAAAGACGATGAAGTACTGTTAAAAATTAAAGCGGTTGGTATTTGCGGCACCGATATCCATGCGTTTGCCGGTCGCCAGCCCTTTTTTGCCTATCCGCGCGTGCTGGGTCATGAAATTTGCGGCGTGGCAGAAATGTTGGGTAAATCGTGCAGCACGGCGAAGGTCGGCCAACGCTATAGCGTTATTCCCTGTATTCCTTGCGGCGCTTGCGCAGCCTGCCGGGAAGGAAAAACCAACTGCTGTGAGAACGTCTCGCTGTATGGCGTTCACCAGGACGGCGGCTTTAGCGAATATCTGGCCGTTCGTGAACAAAATCTGGTTGAACTGTCGGATAACCTCACCGACAGCGCGGGCGCGCTGGTTGAGTGTTTCGCCATCAGCGCCCATGCAGTACGCCGCGCTGACGTGAAGCCGCAGCAAAACATTGTGGTGGTCGGCGCCGGGCCGATTGGGCTGGCCGCCGCCGCGATAGCAAAAGCCAAAGGCGCTCGCGTCGCGGTAGCTGATATTGACGCCGAACGCCGTCGTCTGGTCGCCGAAAAGGTAGGCGTTGCAACGCTCGATCCGTCGTCAGACGACTATATTGATGCGCTGAAAGCCTGTTTCTCCGGTGAATTAGCCGGCACTGTGCTTGATGCCACCGGCAATAAATCCTCCATGAGCCGCGCTGTCGATCTGATTCGTCACGGCGGAAAAATCGTCTTCATCGGGCTGTATATCGGCGAGCTCGTCATTGACGATCCGACCTTCCATAAAAAAGAGACCACGCTATTGAGCAGCCGTAACGCGACGCGGGAAGACTTCGAATGTGTCATTGAGCTAATGGCTCAGGGCGCTATTAGCGAAACAATGATGAAAAACCAGGAATTCGATTTCTATACGTTCGGCAACCAGTACCAGAAGAACGTGGTAGAAAACAAAAAATTGGTTAAAGGCGTTATCAAATTTTAATAGCGGGATAGTTATGTCAACAATATTAGTCAAAGAAAATGAATTGAAAGCGCTGGCGTTTAATAAACTCACCCAGGCGGGTCTTGACGCGCAAACGGCGCAGCAGGTAGCCGACGTTTTGGTTCATGCCGATATTACCGGCGTTCACTCCCACGGCGTTATTCGCGTAGAGCACTATTGTACCCGCCTGAACGCAGGCGGGCTCAATCCAAAAGCAACATTCAGCATCGAACAGATTTCGCCTTCTGTCGCTATTCTGGACTCTGATGATGGAATGGGGCACTGCGCGCTGATAAAGGCGACAGACCACGCTATTAGTCTGGCAAGAGAGACGGGGCTGGGCTTCGTCAGCGTCAAAAATACGTCCCACTGCGGCGCGCTCTCGTGGTTTATTGAGCAGGCGACAAGCCAGGGAATGGTGGCTATCGCCATGACGCAAACGGATACCTGCGTTGCGCCGTATGGCGGCGCGGAGCGCTTTCTGGGGACTAACCCAATCGCCTTCGGCTTCCCCGTTAAAGACAGCCATCCGATGATCGTCGATATGGCGACCAGCGCCATTGCGTTTGGTAAAATTCTGCACGCCAAAGAAACCGGGAAACCAATAGGTCATGGCCTGGCGCTGGATAAAGAGGGACATATCACTACCGATCCGCATAAAATTGAAAATCTGCTGCCCTTTGGCGGACACAAAGGTTCTGGTATTGCCCTGGCGATTGATGCGCTCACGGGCGTCCTGATGGGGGCAAACTTTAGCAACCATATTGTTCGGATGTATGGCGACTATGACAAGATGCGCAAGTTAGCGAGTCTGGTTATCGTTATTGATCCGCAGATGTTGGGCAATCCGCTGTTTTCCTCAATAATGAGCACAATGGTCAATGAGCTAAGGGCTGTAAAACCGATGCCCGGTGTTGATAAAGTGCTGGCGCCAAACGATCCGCAAATCGCCTATAAAGAAAAATGTTTAAAAGAAGGTATTCCTGTGGCTGAGGGTATTTACCAGTACCTGATTGGCTGATAATTATAATCACGACCATTATTTAGGATAACTATAGTATGCTATATGGAAATATAGAGCAGCTTACTTTATTACCTTACGTTAACAACATTATTAAAAAACTTATCATCGAAGCGGTGAAGATAGCTGAAGATCAGCCTGCTGGTAGATATGAACTTTCTTTCCCGGAATCATTTCTTATGATAAGCGAAGGAGAAACACACTCTTCGTTAAACCGCAAAGCTGAACTTCATAAAAAATATATCGATGTTCAGATTTTACTAAGCGGTTATGAGGAGATTGGCTATTCCAACAAAATTGATACCAGGATAAAGGAGCTTGAGCATCTTCCTGATGACATCATCTTTCCTGAATGTGTCGCTAATGAGCAGTTCGTTACATTAAATCCTGGCGATTTCGCGCTTTTTTATCCCAACCAGATCCACCGTCCGCTTTGTACGCGTGGTAAACCTGCGCCGGTTAAAAAAGCGATTGTGAAAATTCCGGCCACGGCATTTAGCGAGTCAAGCTTGCCCTGTCAGACGAAGGAATAAAGAAAGCGCCAAATACAATTCAGGAAGAGACCTTCAAGTCATCCTGAATTACAGCCAGAATGAATAAGGTGGCACTTTTCTGACTTCAGAGCCTTTTCGCGTTGAGGCTAATCGCGGAAAGGCTTTTTACGTTCTGTAAAAAGAGGATGCGGGGTCTCCCCGGTAAATAAGTGAAAATGATACAAATCGATTTTGATGTTATTTTTGTTCAATCTGAATAATATGGTCTTTTACACGGAAAGTGATTGGCGAGGTGTTATGAATCATATTTTTAAATTAGCATTTATTTTTATTGTCAATATTATATTTTTAATAAATGCTTCAGCAACAACGATGGACAAAGTTAAATTTGTGGAAGCGAATGGTATCAAAATTCATTACGTTGAAGAGGGCGAGGGGCCTCCGCTGCTGTTGATTCATGGTGGTGGTCTGACGGCGAAAAGTTGGCAGGGATTAGCGAAAGAGGCATCTCGATATTTTCGCGTCATCATGCCGGACAGTCGTGGACATGGATTAACCAATAACCCGCAAGGAACGTTTAGCTATGATCTGATGACGGAAGATATGGCGGCTTTTGTTAAAGCGCTGAAGCTGGAAAAACCGCTGGTGATGGGTTACAGCGATGGCGGCATGGTCGTTCTGAAGTTAACCAGCCGATACCCGGATCTAGCGCGCGCTGCTATCGTCGGCGGCGCAACGCATCGCTTTGCTACGACCCATTACATGCAGGGGATGGAAATTTTTTATGGTAAAGGAATGCCTCAGGGGCAATTGACGGATCGAGATCTGGATAAAATGGCTTCGGATGCGCCCGGGATGGTTAAATTTTATCAGAACATGCATCATCCAGAGCAAAAAGACTACTGGCGCACGTTTCTCGAAGGTGTCTGGCCAATGTGGACAACGCCCACATCGCTGACGGAAGAAGAGGTGAAAAAAATCCACATTCCGGTGCTATTACTGGACGGCGACCGGGATGAATTTTTCACCGTTGAAGAGGTAACGCAGCTGTACCGGCTGCTGCCTCAGGCGGAGATGACCCTCATTCCCGGTAGCGGTCACGCCATTTTCCAGACGCCAGGAAAAACACCGCTGTTTTACGCATTAGTGCTTGAGTTTTTACAGCGGCAACTCCCTAAGGCCTCTTAACTGACCGCGATGGACGTATGAGCCTACTGATTTGCGCTGGATATATATTTTTTTCGGGCGTTGTCTACTGTACCTGGCTAAACTGACTTCAATAATGCGGTCTGTCAGAGTAAACTTTGAGCCGTAAACAAATTCAAACCCTTCCTCGTCGGGCCTAACGACGCGGGAGGGTTTTTTTATATTGACTAAGAAGAGGTTTTTGCCATGAGCACCTTAGGTCATCAGTACGATAACTCACTGGTTTCTAATGCGTTTGGTTTTTTACGTCTGCCAATGAACTTCCAGCCGTATGACAGCGATGCCGACTGGGTGATCACTGGCGTACCGTTTGATATGGCAACGTCCGGTCGCGCTGGCGGTCGTCATGGCCCGGCGGCGATCCGTCAGGTGTCGACCAACCTCGCCTGGGAACATCACCGTTTCCCGTGGAATTTTGACATGCGCGAGCGCCTGAACGTCGTGGACTGCGGCGATTTGGTGTATGCGTTTGGCGATGCCCGTGAGATGAGTGAAAAATTACAGGCGCACGCTGAAAAACTGCTGTCTGCAGGCAAGCGTATGCTCTCTTTCGGCGGCGACCACTTCGTCACGCTGCCGCTGCTGCGCGCCCACGCGAAACATTTTGGCAAAATGGCGCTGGTACATTTTGACGCGCATACCGATACCTACGCTAACGGCTGCGAATTCGATCACGGCACGATGTTCTACACCGCGCCGAAAGAAGGCCTGATCGATCCGCATCATTCGGTACAGATCGGTATTCGCACTGAGTTTGACAAAGACAATGGCTTTACCGTGCTGGATGCCTGCCAGGTCAACGATCGCGGCGTGGATGATATTCTCGCTCAGGTGAAACAGATCGTCGGCGATATGCCGGTCTATCTGACCTTTGATATCGACTGTCTGGATCCGGCGTTTGCGCCTGGCACCGGTACGCCGGTGATCGGCGGTTTGACCTCCGATCGCGCCATTAAACTGGTACGCGGTCTGAAAGATCTGAACATTGTCGGTATGGATGTAGTGGAAGTCGCGCCGGCTTACGATCAGTCGGAGATCACCGCTCTGGCGGCCGCGACGCTGGCATTAGAAATGCTCTATATCCAGGCGGCGAAGAAGGGCGAGTAAGTTGTTTTGCCGGATGGCGCTGTGCTTATCCGGCCTACGGCTGATTGATGCTTGTAGGCCGGATAAGGCGTTCACGCCGCCATCCGGCACTGTTCGGGGATTATTTGATCCCGTCCGCGCTCATACGATCGCGCACATGCTGTGCGCGTGCTGCAGACGCCGGGTGATCGTCGAACATCGAGCTTTGACGACCCGCTTCCAGTTTTGCCAGTTTCTCAAAGCTGGTGGCAAGTCCTGCCGGACTGATACCGCGTTTGCGCAACAGATCGTAAGAATAATCATCCGCTTCGGACTCCTGACGCTGGGAGAACTGCGAGTTCACCAGTTTTTCGCCAAGATCGCCAAGCTGTGATTGCGACAGGCTGCCGACTACGCCTCCTGCCGATGCCGCCGCAACACGAACGGCGTTAGTGCCCAGCGCGACCTGCATCCCTTTCTTTACATGACCCAGCGCGACATGGCCCATTTCATGGCCGATCACGGCTTCAACTTCGTTGTCGGTCATCATATCCATCAGTCCGCTGTAGACGCGGATACAACCGTTCGCCATGGCAAACGCGTTGACGTCTTTCGTCTCGTAAACCTTATAGTTCACCGGCTGGCCGTTAATGTTATCCCCCAGCGCGGCGGCAATTTTTGCCAGTCGTTTAGTGTATTCGCTGCTCGCCGGCGCGATTTTCGCTTTACTGTCGAGCTCTTGACAGGATTGATCGCTCAACGCTTTTACCTGCGCATCGCTTAACGTATAGGCCTGAAAAGCTTCAGCGCCCGAAGAAAGCAGTCCATTAGAGTCCATATTCTGGCAACCGGTCAGCACCGTCGCCATGCCCAAAGCAAGCAGTAAAGCGCGAATTTTCATTTTTCTCTTCCATACGAATTAATATTATTTTGAAATGCGCCCGTTGCAGATGAATTAGCGCCTGGGTTAAGTATAAAGAAAAGCGTGGCAGGCAAGTTAGCTAATTGCACAACATGCGAGCACGATCCGGAGATTTCTGAAGCGGTAAAAGGATGTTCCATGTACATGACGCGCGGCTTGGGGTAAATTGTTGGCAAATTTTCCGGCGTAGCCCAAAACGCGCTGTCGTCAAGTCGTTACGGGCATGGCCTTTCAACATCCGATCTGGAGTCAAAATGTCCTCACGTAAAGAGCTTGCCAATGCTATTCGTGCGCTGAGCATGGACGCAGTACAGAAAGCCAAATCCGGTCACCCGGGTGCCCCGATGGGTATGGCTGACATTGCCGAAGTCCTGTGGCGTGATTTCCTGAACCACAACCCGACCAACCCGTCCTGGGCCGACCGCGACCGCTTCGTGCTGTCCAATGGCCACGGCTCAATGCTGATTTACAGCCTGCTGCACCTCACCGGTTATGACCTGCCGATGTCCGAACTGCAGAATTTCCGTCAGCTACATTCAAAAACCCCTGGTCACCCGGAAGTGGGCTACACCGCTGGCGTTGAAACCACTACTGGCCCGCTGGGTCAGGGTATTGCCAACGCCGTCGGGATGGCGATTGCCGAGAAAACTCTGGCGGCGCAGTTTAACCGTCCTGGCCACGACATCGTTGACCACTTCACCTACGTCTTTATGGGCGACGGCTGCATGATGGAAGGCATTTCTCACGAAGTGTGCTCTCTGGCTGGTACTCTGAAACTGGGCAAACTGATCGCGTTCTATGATGATAACGGTATCTCTATCGATGGTCATGTTGAAGGCTGGTTCACCGATGACACCGCGAAACGTTTTGAAGCCTACGGCTGGCACGTTATCCGTGGCATTGACGGTCACGATGCCGACGCCATTAAACGCGCCACGGAAGAAGCTCGCGCCGTGACTGACAAACCGTCCCTGCTGATGTGCAAAACCATCATCGGTTTCGGTTCGCCGAACAAACAGGGTACCCACGATTCCCACGGCGCGCCGCTGGGCGACGCGGAAATCGCGCTGACCCGCGAACAGTTGGGCTGGAAATACGCGCCGTTCGAAATCCCGTCTGAAATCTACGCCCAGTGGGATGCGAAAGAAGCCGGCCAGGCGAAAGAGTCTGCATGGAATGAGAAATTCGCGGCTTATGAGAAAGCCTTCCCGCAGGAAGCTGCTGAATTCACTCGTCGTATGAAAGGCGACATGCCGGCTGACTTCGATGCGAAAGCGAATGAATTCATCGCTAAACTGCAGGCTAACCCGGCGAAAATCGCCAGCCGCAAAGCGTCCCAGAATGCCATCGAAGCCTTCGGTCCGCTGTTGCCGGAATTCCTTGGCGGCTCTGCAGACCTGGCACCGTCTAACCTGACCCTATGGTCCGGTTCTAAGGCTATCAACGAAGACGCGGCGGGTAACTATATTCACTACGGTGTGCGCGAATTCGGTATGACCGCTATCGCCAACGGTATCGCCCTGCACGGCGGTTTCCTGCCGTACACCTCCACCTTCCTGATGTTCGTCGAATATGCCCGTAACGCAGTGCGTATGGCAGCGTTGATGAAACAACGTCAGGTGATGGTGTACACCCACGACTCCATCGGTCTGGGCGAAGATGGCCCGACGCACCAGCCGGTCGAGCAGGTGGCAAGCCTGCGCGTAACGCCGAACATGTCCACATGGCGTCCGTGCGACCAGGTGGAATCCGCGGTGGCGTGGAAATATGGCGTAGAGCGTCAGGATGGCCCAACCGCGCTGATCCTCTCCCGTCAGAACCTGGCGCAGCAGGAACGTACTGAAGAGCAACTGGCGAATATCGCCCGCGGTGGTTACGTACTGAAAGATTGTGCAGGCCAGCCGCAGATTATCTTCATTGCGACCGGTTCTGAGGTTGAGCTGGCGGTTGCCGCTTACGAAAAACTGACTGCCGAAGGCGTGAAGGCGCGCGTGGTTTCCATGCCGTCCACCGACGCGTTCGACAAGCAGGATGCGGCCTACCGTGAAGCTGTCCTGCCGAAAGCGGTCTCTGCGCGTGTGGCGATTGAAGCGGGTATCGCTGACTACTGGTTCAAATACGTCGGCCTGAACGGCGCTATTGTCGGGATGACCACCTTCGGTGAATCCGCCCCGGCAGAGCTGTTGTTTGAAGAGTTTGGCTTCACGGTGGACAACGTGATCGCCAAAGCGAAAGCACTGCTGTAATCCTTAATACGGCATAAAACGGGTCGCTTCGGCGACCCGTTTTTATTTTTAGATACATTTATTTTTAGCTAACAAGGTTTTATTTGGGATTTTTATCACAATTTTGATATTTTTTTATTTATTGAATTTGCAATGTATATCACAAAATGAAACTTGCTTTTTATTTTTATAACTATAACAGGTTGTTTTATAGATAAATTATAATCATGTCATTTTAAGCGCTCGCTTTTTCGCCTGGATTGATTTCATTTTGCCGCCCGCGTATTTTATTTTTAACGACAGGTTGTACCCTAAAAATAAAATAAGGATAGTTTATGCGGTTAATAGATTATTTTCCTGAAGCATCTATTACAATAAGACCATTGGCACAAAATTGGCAGGAAGCTGTTGATTTTTCCATGTCATCCCTTTTGGCTAATCGTTATATAAATGAAAATTATATTCAGGCTATCAAAGATTCAACAATCAGTAATGGTCCTTACTATATTCTGGCACCTGGTGTCGCGATGCCTCATGCTCGCCCCGAATGCGGCGCGTTAAAAACCGGGATGTCATTAACATTGCTCAGGCAGGATGTGCAGTTTACCGACGAGGATGACGGCATAAAATTATTAATCGGCCTGTCAGCAGCAGATTCAGATTCACATATTGGCGCTATCCAGGCGTTAAGCGAACTATTATGTGAAGAGGATGTTTTAGCGGCGTTATTAGCTGCGAAATCAGAAAAAGAGCTGGCGGATATTATAGCTCACGCATAATTATTCTCTCCTTTACAGGATATTAATATGGAACACAAGTCTGCTCGTGCAAAGGTCCAGGCTTTTGGGGGCTTTTTGACCGCGATGGTCATTCCCAATATCGGCGCTTTTATTGCCTGGGGTTTTATCACTGCATTATTTATTCCAACCGGGTGGATGCCAAATGAGCATTTCGCCAAAATTGTCGGCCCGATGATTACTTATTTACTGCCGGTGATGATTGGTTCTACCGGTGGACATCTGGTCGGTGGAAAGCGTGGCGCCGTGATGGGGGGAATTGGCACCATTGGCGTTATCATCGGCGCTGATATCCCCATGTTTCTTGGCTCAATGATTATGGGGCCTCTCGGCGGTCTGGTCATTAAATATATTGATCGGTTGCTGGAAAAGCGGATTCCCGCCGGTTTTGAGATGGTGATTAATAACTTCTCGCTGGGTATCGCCGGGATGATTTTGTGCCTGCTGGGTTTTGAAGTGATTGGTCCGGCGGTACTTATTGCCAATAACTTTGTGAAGGAGTGTATTGAATCATTGGTACATGCGGGCTATCTGCCGCTGCTGTCTTTAATCAATGAACCGGCAAAAATCCTCTTTTTGAACAATGCCATCGATCAGGGCGTTTATTATCCGTTGGGAATGCAACAGGCGTCGGAAACCGGAAAGTCCATTTTCTTTATGGTGGCCTCTAACCCGGGGCCTGGCTTAGGTTTGCTGCTTGCCTTTACGCTATTTGGCAAAGGAATGGCAAAAAAATCTGCGCCTGGCGCCATGATTATCCATTTCCTCGGCGGGATTCATGAGCTCTATTTCCCCTATGTGCTGATGAAGCCATTAACACTCATCGCCATGATTGCCGGCGGGATGAGCGGAACATGGGTGTTTAACCTGCTGGATGGCGGCCTGGTTGCAGGGCCAAGTCCGGGTTCAATTTTCGCTTACCTAGCGCTGACGCCGAAAGGTTCTTTCCTTGCTACGATTGCTGGCGTAACGGCGGGAACGGCAGTGACCTTTATTATTACCGCTTTCATTTTGAAAATGGAAAAAAGTAGCGAAGCCGACAGCGAAGATACTTTTAGCGATTCCGCTAAAGCGGTGAAAGCCATGAAGCAAGAAGGCAAATTTTCATATCGCGACGTGAAACGCATCGCCTTTGTCTGCGATGCGGGGATGGGCTCCAGCGCAATGGGCGCCACAACGTTCCGCCGACGTCTGGAAAAGGCGGGCCTGACTATCGACGTTAAACATTATGCTATCGAAAATGTACCGGATGATGCCGATATTATCGTTACCCACGCCAGCCTTGAAGGACGGGTTAAGCGAGTCAGCGATAAACCCTTAATACTTATTAAAAACTATATTGGCGATCCGTGCCTTGATGATTTATTTAACCATTTGACATCGAATTAATATTTCAGGTTTCTGGAGTAAATATGAAAACGAAAGTAGCTGCTATATATGGCAAGCGGGATGTCCGTATCCGTGAGTTTGAATTACCCGACATTACGGAGAATGAACTGCTCGTAAGCGTAATTTCCGACAGCGTATGTCTCTCTACCTGGAAAGCCGCTTTATTAGGCAGTGAACATAAACGAGTGCCAGATGACCTGGAAAATCATCCAGTCATTACGGGTCATGAATGTGCTGGAATTATCGTCGAAGTAGGAAAAAATCTGACTGATAAATATAAAAAAGGACAGCGTTTTGTTTTACAACCGGCGATGGGCCTGCCGAGCGGTTATTCTGCTGGCTACAGTTACGAATATTTTGGCGGTAACGCCACGTACATGATAATCCCGGAAGTAGCGATTAATCTGGGCTGTGTTTTACCGTATCACGGCTCATATTTTGCCGCGGCATCGCTGGCGGAACCGATGTGCTGCATTATTGGCGCTTATAACGCCAATTACCATACAACACCTTATGTTTATGAACATCGGATGGGAGTCAAACCCGGCGGTAATATCGCGCTTTTGGCCTGTGCCGGACCGATGGGCATTGGCGCGATTGATTATGCCATTAACGGCGGGATCCAGCCGGCGCGAGTTGTGGTGGTAGATATCGATGAAGCCCGCCTGGCGCAGGCGAAAAAACTGCTGCCGGTCAAACAGGCCGCCGAGAAAGGCATTGAGCTTATCTATGTGAATACCGCGGGCATGGCTGATCCTGCTGCGCAACTTCGGACATTAACCGATGGCGCAGGATTTGATGATGTCTTTGTTTATGCCGCCGTTCCGTCCGTCGTTGAAATGGCTGACGATCTTCTCGCCGAAGACGGTTGCCTGAATTTCTTTGCCGGGCCGACAGATAGCCAGTTCAAGGTACCGTTTAATTTTTACAATGTGCATTACAACAGTACCCATGTCGTAGGGACATCCGGCGGCTCCACGGATGATATGAAAGAGGCTATTACGTTAAGCGCAACAGGACAGCTTCAACCTTCATTCATGGTGACGCATATTGGTGGGCTGGATGCAGTACCGGACACCGTACTCAACCTGCCGGATATTCCCGGCGGTAAAAAGCTTATCTATAACGGCGTCACCATGCCGCTGACGGCGATTACTGATTTCGCCGAAAAAGGAAAAACGGATCCGTTGTTCAGGGAGCTGGCGCGTCTGGTTGAAGAGACGCACGGCATCTGGAACGAAAAAGCGGAAAGATACCTGCTGGCGCAATTTGGCGTGGATATCGGGGAGGCGGCATGATGTCTCTGGCATGGCCGCTATTTCGCATTACGGAGCAGGCAGCACTGGCTGCCTGGCCGCAAACCGGATGCGGCGATAAGAACAGAATTGATGGGCTGGCTGTTACCGCGATGCGACAGGCATTGAATGATATCGCTATCCGTGGGCGGATCGTCATCGGCGAGGGGGAAATCGATCATGCGCCCATGCTGTGGATTGGCGAGGAGGTGGGTAACGGCGAGGGGCCGGAGGTGGATATCGCCGTCGATCCTATAGAAGGCACCCGAATGGTCGCCATGGGACAAAGTAATGCGCTGGCCGTCATGGCGTTTGCGTCCCGGGGCAGCTTGTTACATGCGCCCGATATGTATATGAAAAAGCTGGTTGTAAATCGGCAGGCGAAAGGCGTGATCAATCTGGCGTTATCGTTAACCGATAACCTGCGAAATGTCGCCAGGGCGCTAAATAAGCCGCTGGAGGATCTGCGTATGGTCACGTTAGATAAACCGCGGCTGAAACCGGCCATTACACAGGCGACGCAACTTGGGGTTAAGGTATTCGCTCTCCCCGATGGTGATGTGGCGGCCAGTGTCCTGACCTGTTTGCAGGATAACCCTTATGATCTGATGTATACCATTGGCGGCGCGCCTGAAGGCGTAATTTCCGCCTGTGCGGTAAAAGCGCTGGGCGGTGATATGCAGGCGGAGCTGCTCGACTTTTGTGAAGCGAAAGGGGACAACGCTGACAACCGCCTGGTGGCGCAACAGGAGCGTCAACGCTGCGAAGAAATGGGCGTTGCGGTTAACCGCGTCTACTCCCTTGACGAGCTGGCTGCCGGTAATGACATTCTCTTTAGCGCGACGGGCGTTACGGGCGGCGATCTGGTTAACGGGATCCAACGGGTTGCGAACGGTGTGCGCACGCAAACTTTACTGATCGGTAGCGCAGATCGAACGTGTAATATTATAGACTCTCTGCATTCATGGTGACTTATCCCCGTCATTCTTCACGTTGCAAGTACGTTGGCGACGCGCGTTCACACCAGTCACTTACTCATGTAAGCTCCTGGTGGTTCTCTCTCTTGCCGCTTGTCTGCAACTCGAATTATTTAGGGTATATACTCTGGGCTTTTCAGGATGAAGGACGGTGGCAAGTCCACGCCCACCTGTAGCTTGAAAGACGATGAGTATATCGGGACACAAATGACGACGCTGACAGAAGACGATGTGCTTGAGCAACTGGATGCTCAAAATAATTTACTTTCGTTTATGACGACGGCACATAACATTTTGCTCCAGGGCATTAAGCGCTTTCTGCCGTCGCTATTTGTCGATAATGATGAAGAAATTGTGGAATATGCAGTGAAGCCGTTACTCGCCCAAAGCGGGCCGCTTGACGATATCGACGTTGCATTACGTCTGATTTATGCGCTGGGGAAAATGGATAAATGGCTCTACGCTGACATCACCCATTTTTCTCAGTTTTATCAGTACCTGCATGAACAGGACGCGATTCCCGGTTTTGCCGACGACATTACCTGGGACTTCATCAGTAACGTTAACTGTATTACCCGTAATGCGCCCTTATATGGCGCGCTGGAGTCGATGAAGTTTGCCGACTTCGCCGCGTGGTCTGAGGTGCGCTTTACCGGTATGGTCAAAACGGCGATGGCGCTGGCGGTAACGACAATTTTAAAGGAATTAACGCCGTGAAAATCGCATTAACGGTTAATGGGCTGCACGTTGAAGCACATTATCATGATGATGAAATAGAGAAGGTTCACAAGCCCTTACTGCAACAACTGGCTAAAATACATGCCGCTAAACCTGAGCGCCGTACCATCGTTTTTCTTAGCGCGCCGCCCGGCACAGGCAAATCCACGCTGACCACCTTCTGGGAATATCTCTCTCGTCAGGATGCTGGCCTGCCGGAAATTCAAACGCTTCCCATGGATGGCTTTCATTACTATAACCGCTGGCTGGAGGCGCATCATTTACGTGCCTGTAAAGGCGCGCCGGAAACCTTTGACGTTGATAAGCTGGCGGAAAATCTGCGTCTGGTGCGGGCTGGCGAAGCGACCTGGCCGCAGTACGACCGACAGCGGCACGACCCGGTGGAACACGCTGTTGTGGTCACGGCGCCGATCGTGATTGTGGAAGGAAACTGGCTCCTGCGGGATGACGAGAGATGGCGCGCGTTAGCGGAGTTTTGCGATTTCTCATTATTTATTCGCGCCCCGGCGGAAACCTTACGCGCCCGGTTGATTGGACGTAAACTGGCGGGAGGATTATCACAGGCGGAGGCGGAAACCTTTTATGAACGCACCGACGGCCCAAATGTGCGCCGGGTGCTGGAAAGTAGCCTGCCAGCCGATCTCATGCTGGAAATGACCTCTACGGGCGAATATCGGATGGCGTGTCCTTAATGATGTTACGCGGTGTTATCGCGCCATTATGCAGCCGTACCACCCGTGAAAAATGACGCCGGGTAAACGCAGCGTCATGGCTAATCGCCACGACGCTGGTTCCCCGTGCCCGGCATGTCGCCAGCCAGTGTTCAAATACGGTTAGCCAGTGGGCGTCAAAATCCCGGCTGGGTTCATCCAGCAATAACACAGGCGGCGCCATCGCCTCCAGACTGGCGACCGCCACCATCCGGCGCTGTGCGGCGTGCAGATCAAGCGGGTGCGCCTCGGCGACGTCCGTTAGCTGGCATAACCGCAGCGCGGCCTGCGTGCGCCGTGAAATTTCCTCTGCCGATAAGCGTTGTAGTTTCAGCCCAAAAGCGACCTCTTGCGCGACATTGCTGTGGAAAATCTGGTTTTCCGCTTCCTGAAAGAGTACGCCGATAGCGGCGGCGCGTTGACGATTTTTAAGCTGCGCAATCGGCCCTCCATTAAGCGTTACCGAGCCGGAAGTGGGGGAAAGCAGGCCGGCCATAATCCGTAACAGTGTTGATTTTCCCGCGCCGTTATCGCCGGTCAACGCCAGCCATTCGCCGTCACGAAGTTCAAGCGAGATAGCGTGCAGACAGTCGGCTGCGGCATCCGGCCAGCGATAAGCGACCTGATTTAACGTCAACATAATGGGGTTAGCGCTCCGTCGCGCAATTGCCATACCCGCTGGCATCGCGTCAGAAAAGGAAAATGGTTACGCTCAAAAAGCACAATGAGAGAATGACGTTCCAGCGCCCACTGTTGTAGCCGTTCCAGCAGCATCCCGGTGGCCGCTGACGTCAGCCGACTGAAGGCTTCATCAAGAATTAACAGTCTGGGCTGCATGGCAAGCGCGCTGGCAATTACTACCCGCTGCGTTTCGCCGCCGGAGAGCGTGCCGGGATGGCGATGGCGTAACGACTGGCAGTTTGTCAGGGTCAGCGCCTCGTCAATGCGCCGTAGAATTTCCGCTTCATGGAGGCCGAGATTCTCCGGGCCAAACGCCACCTCTTCCTCTACGCTAAAGGTACAGCCGGAAAGCTGTAAATAAGGCGATTGCTGCACCAACTGGATGGTGGGCGACTGTTCTACCAGCGGGAGCTGCCCGATAGGGACGCCAAGCAGTAAGCCTGTGCCGTCAATATCACCGGGAAGATAATCCGGATACCAGCCAGCCATCAGTTGCGCCAGCGTATTTTTTCCGCTGCCGTTATCGCCGACTATCGCCACTATTCCGGGTGTTGAATAGTGGAAATCAAAACATGCCGGTGGGCGTGTCGCATCGGACGGAAGATAACGAAACTGCTCTAACGTAACCATATCCACGCTCCCGCTTCCGCCAGTATTAGCAGTACCATGCCATACCGCGCAACCCGTTGTAACATGCTATCTTTCGGCGCCCACAGCGTGGTTCGGGCTCGATGCAGCCGAAACCCCCGCATATCCAACGCCGCGCCGCGTATTGTCAGATCGTTAAGCGCATTTTGCGTAAGCGGCACGATCAGCGCAGGCATTGCCCGTAGCCGCTGATACCAGCCTTCATCCAGCGGTACGCCACGCGCGCGCTGGGCTTCATGAACGATCGTCAGTTGTCGTTTGAGCTGTTCGACGACCAGCAGCGGGCCAGCGAACAGGTAAGCGATGCCGGGCGGCAAACGTGAAGCGAACAGGGCGCGAATAAACCGCTGAACCGGCACATACTGCATCCATAGCTGCGACGTCGACACGATCGCCAGCAGGCGTAGCCATAGCGTAACGGCATATATCCAGCGCTGCGGATCGCGAGGCTGCCCGCTTATCCATTCCGTTAGCCAACCGCCATGTACCAGCCATAGCCCAAACCCTAAAGACAGCATCAGCCAGGCGACATACTTCGCCCGCCGCCGCGTTGATTTCAGCGCCAGCAGACAGAGGAAGGCCGCCGCGCTATAAACCGGGAGCACGGTCTGCGCAGGGAGTAGCAGCGTGGTGCAGGCCGCCAGCGCCCATAAGGTTAACGAGGTAAACGGATGCATTTAGCGTACGGCTGACATCGCAGGAAAATGCCGTGTCGTACGTAACGGTAGCTGACGCAGCAGCACCCAAACGATGATCGCCGTCAGAATTTTATCGACCAGATTAGCGCCTATGACGGTAATCGCGACCGACTCCACCAGGTTTTGGCCCATTGAATGCATCCAGGCGACGAATAAATCAGCGCCGCTACCGGTAACGCCGCCAAAAAGCGCGGTACGAAGCGGTACGGCGACCAGCGTCACCGCTAATGTAATGACGACGCCGCTGACGATCACTTTGGGCAGGGTACGAAACCAGCCTGCGCGCGCCAGCCACCCGGCGACCAGACCGATAACCATCGCTACCGGGGCAAACGCGGCAGCGATAGGGTCGGTAAGCAGCCCCCACAGCAAGTTGGTCAGAAGCCCAGTCAACATGCCGATGAACGGCCCTAACAGTACCGCGCTAATTAAGGTGCCGATCGAGTCGAGAAAAATAGGCAGCTTCAACATGCTAATAAGCTGTCCGCCAATCATATTGATGGCAATGGCGATGACAATCAGCACCAGAGACTGGCTGGAAAACGGGCGACGCGCCATAAAGTACCTCTTAAAGAGTCGTCAATTAACGGGAAGAAATATGCAGTTCGTCATAACCGGAAATGGCGCACGGTTGACGGCTGAACGTCAGCGCTGGCAGCTCGCCGATAACCAGTTCCAGCGTGGTACGCACGGTACACCCTGGCATCATATGGCCGCCGAGCATGGCCCCGTAGGGATCCGATACCGCGAGATGCAGATGCTCGCCGGTCAATTCAAGCGTGCCGTTTAGCGAGATAACTTCAAACGTGCCGGTGAGCGATGTGGTCGCCTCTTGCCCGGCATAACGCAGCGCAACGTCGGTCAGACTGCCGGTACACCCTGCAATCCAGGCGGCATGTAATTGGTTCTGTTGCACAAAGGCGTGTAATTGGGAAAACACTTCCTGGCCGGGAAGCAGACGAAGCGCGTAAAAGCGCGCTGTAGAGGCATTGTGGTGAGATACAGTCATCGTTACAGGACTCCGAGACTCGGACGTGGCGCTGATAATATAGACGCTGGCGACAGCGCTTTCTGATATAAATCAGTATTTGTGACGCGACGATGAAAAGATCTGACGGATGTACTGGTGATTCTTAAATATGGAATAAATTGCAGCGTAAGCGGCCATGAAATGTGATGCAGGTCAGATAACTGTCTTCTTCGACTGGACAAACATTCCTTTTATTCCCCGTTTCGCTTATTCTAGCTGAAGCGTTTCAGTTAATTAAATGTTCGACAATTAACCAATCAGTCGCAGTTTGCGACAGGTGAGGTTTTACTCGACGATGAGCTGCATTACTCTGTCAGCCTCATCTGAATCGGGATAGCCTTGCAGGAGACCTATGACCGTACGCATAGCGATTAATGGCTTTGGTCGCATCGGACGTAACGTGGTTCGTGCTTTGTATGAATCCGGACGTCGGGCGGAAATTACCGTGGTGGCCATCAACGAGCTGGCGGATGCCGCAGGCATGGCGCATTTGTTGAAATACGATACCAGCCACGGGCGTTTTGCATGGGAGGTTCGCCACGAGCGCGAGCAGCTTTTTGTCGGCGACGATGTCATTCGTATTCTGCATGAACGAACGCTGGCGGATCTGCCGTGGCGCGAACTGGGCGTGGATGTCGTGTTGGATTGTACGGGCGTATATGGCAACCGGGAGCATGGCGAGGCGCATATTGCCGCTGGCGCGAAGAAAGTGCTCTTTTCTCATCCGGGCAGCAACGATCTTGACGCCACCGTCGTTTTTGGCGTGAACCAGAACCAACTGCGTGCGGAACATCGTATTGTCTCAAACGCGTCCTGTACCACGAATTGCATAATTCCCGTCATTAAATTGTTGGATGATGCTTACGGCATCGAGTCTGGTACCGTCACGACGATCCACTCCGCGATGAACGATCAGCAGGTGATCGACGCGTATCACTCCGATCTACGGCGCACGCGCGCGGCCAGCCAGTCGATTATCCCGGTAGATACAAAACTGGCGGCAGGCATTACGCGTATATTCCCGCAGTTTAACGACCGTTTTGAGGCGATTGCAGTGCGCGTTCCAACCATTAATGTGACGGCGATCGATTTAAGCGTAACGGTGAAAAAACCAGTAAAAGCCAGTGAAGTCAACCAGTTGCTGCAAAAAGCAGCACAAGGTGCATTTCATGGTATAGTTGACTATACGGAATCACCGTTGGTCTCGATAGATTTTAACCACGACCCGCACAGCGCCATTGTTGATGGCACGCAAACCCGGGTCAGTGGCGCCCACCTGATCAAGACGCTGGTCTGGTGCGATAATGAATGGGGCTTTGCTAACAGGATGCTCGACACCACGTTAGCGATGGCCGCAGTTGGTTTCAGGCTCGACGCGTCAGCGTCGACAAAACTTTAAGCATCATTGAGAGGATTCACCATGTCTGTAATTAAGATGACCGATCTGGATCTGGCCGGGAAACGCGTTTTTATCCGTGCGGATCTGAACGTACCTGTTAAAGAAGGGAAAGTGACCAGCGACGCGCGTATCCGCGCTTCTCTGCCGACCATCGAACTGGCTCTGAAACAGGGCGCGAAAGTGATGGTAACTTCCCACCTGGGTCGTCCTACCGAAGGCGAGTACAACGAAGAATTCTCTCTGCTGCCGGTTGTTAACTACCTGAAAGACAAACTGTCTAACCCGGTTCGCCTGGTCAAAGATTACCTGGACGGCGTTGACGTGGCCGAAGGTGAGCTGGTGGTTCTGGAAAACGTTCGCTTTAACAAAGGCGAAAAGAAAGACGACGAAGCGCTGTCTAAAAAATATGCCGCCCTGTGTGACGTATTCGTGATGGACGCCTTTGGTACCGCGCACCGCGCGCAGGCTTCTACCCACGGTATCGGCAAATTTGCTGATGTTGCGTGCGCAGGCCCGCTGCTGGCCGCTGAACTGGATGCGCTGGGTAAAGCGCTGAAAGAACCGGCTCGTCCGATGGTGGCTATCGTTGGTGGTTCTAAAGTATCTACCAAACTGACCGTTCTGGATTCCCTGTCTAAAATCGCTGACCAGCTGATTGTCGGCGGCGGTATCGCCAACACCTTCGTTGCCGCTCAGGGCCACAGTGTCGGTAAATCCCTGTACGAAGCTGACCTGGTTGACGAAGCAAAACGTCTGCTGACCACTTGCGATATCCCGGTTCCGACCGATGTTCGCGTTGCCACCGAGTTCTCCGAAACCGCACCGGCGACTCTGAAATCCGTTAACGACGTGAAAGAAGACGAGCAGATCCTGGATATCGGCGATGCTTCCGCTCAGCAGCTGGCTGAAATCCTCAAGAATGCCAAAACCATTCTGTGGAACGGCCCGGTTGGCGTGTTTGAGTTCCCGAACTTCCGTAAAGGGACTGAAATCGTGGCGAATGCCATCGCTGATAGCGAAGCGTTTTCCATCGCTGGCGGCGGCGACACCCTGGCGGCAATCGACCTGTTCGGCATTGCTGACAAAATTTCCTACATTTCTACTGGCGGCGGCGCATTCCTCGAATTCGTGGAAGGTAAAGTTCTGCCAGCCGTAGCGATGCTCGAAGAGCGCGCTAAGAAGTAATCGTTACGGGCAGGGGATTCCTGCCCGTTGATTTATCGCCGATCTGACATTCAGGGCGGCCCGTGTTTTTTCCCAAAGCCCGACGATACAGGACAACGAAACATGTCTAAAATTTTTGATTTCGTAAAACCAGGCGTGATCACTGGTGATGACGTACAGAAAGTGTTCCAGGTAGCAAAAGAAAACAATTTTGCTCTGCCGGCAGTTAACTGCGTGGGCACTGATTCCATCAACGCTGTTCTGGAAACCGCTGCAAAAGTTAAAGCACCAGTCATCGTTCAGTTCTCCAACGGCGGCGCGTCCTTCATCGCGGGTAAAGGCGTGAAAACTGACGTACCTCAGGGCGCGGCAATCCTGGGCGCTATCTCTGGCGCGCATCACGTTCACCAGATGGCTGAACACTACGGCGTGCCGGTTATCCTGCACACTGACCACTGCGCGAAGAAACTGCTGCCGTGGATCGACGGTCTGCTGGATGCGGGTGAAAAACACTTTGCGGCTACCGGTAAACCGCTGTTCTCTTCTCACATGATTGACCTGTCTGAAGAGTCTCTGCACGAAAACATCGAAATCTGCTCCAAATACCTGGCGCGCATGTCCAAAATTGGCATGACTCTGGAAATCGAACTGGGTTGCACCGGTGGCGAAGAAGACGGCGTGGACAACAGCCACATGGACGCTTCTGCCCTGTACACCCAGCCGGAAGACGTTGATTACGCGTACACTGAGCTGAGCAAAATCAGCCCGCGTTTCACCATTGCCGCTTCCTTCGGTAACGTACACGGCGTTTACAAGCCGGGTAACGTGGTTCTGACCCCGACCATTCTGCGTGATTCTCAGGACTATGTTTCTAAGAAACATAACCTGCCGCACAACAGCCTGAACTTCGTTTTCCACGGTGGTTCCGGTTCTACTGCTCAGGAAATCAAAGACTCCGTAAGCTACGGCGTAGTGAAAATGAACATCGATACCGATACCCAATGGGCAACCTGGGAAGGTGTTCTGAACTACTACAAAGAAAACGAAGCGTATCTGCAAGGTCAGCTGGGCAACCCGAAAGGCGAAGATCAGCCGAACAAGAAATACTATGACCCGCGCGTATGGCTGCGTGCTGGCCAGACTTCGATGATCGCTCGTCTGGAAAAAGCATTTAAAGAACTGAACGCGATTGACGTTCTGTAATATAGTCTGCTGATTGAAATGGCTTCCCTCGGGAAGCCATTTTTTTATCGTTATTTCCGGAGAGCGGCGTTAGTTAGCGCTTTCATCCGGCCAACTCACAATGTACCTGCCTTTTTTGGGATGATGCCGAAAAATGGCATATTCCTCTGTTTTTGTTTACCTTTAAAAAGTTCTTTTCGTGAGAATGATCTCATTTGCTTGTTTTGCTATGACCAAGGAATATTGAATGGAAGATTTGAATGTTGTCGACAGCATAAATGGTGCGGGCACCTGGCTGGTACGCAACCAGGCGTTATTGCTCAGCTATGCTGTGAATATTGTTGCGGCTATCGCTATTATCATCATCGGCTTGATTGTAGCGCGCGTGATTTCCAATACGGTAAATCGTCTGATGCGTGCGCGTCATATTGATGCGACAGTGGCCGACTTTCTTTCTGCGCTGGTGCGCTATGGGGTTATCGCTTTTACGCTGATTGCGGCTCTGGGTCGCGTGGGGATTCAAACCGCCTCGGTTATTGCCGTACTGGGCGCCGCTGGTTTAGCCGTTGGCCTGGCATTACAGGGATCGCTTTCTAACCTTGCGGCTGGGGTATTGCTGGTTATGTTCCGTCCGTTCCGCGCCGGTGAGTATGTCGATTTGGGCGGCGTTGCCGGTACGGTACTTAACGTGCAAATCTTTTCCACGACAATGCGCGCGGTAGACGGCAAAATTATTGTGATTCCGAATGGCAAAATTATCGCGGGAAATATCATCAACTATTCTCGTGAGCCGGTTCGCCGTAACGAATTCATTATTGGGGTGGCCTACGATTCGGATATCGATCAGGTGAAACAGTTGCTCACGACGATTATCGAGTCCGACGATCGTATTTTAAAAGATCGCGAAATGACGGTGCGTTTGAATGAGCTGGGCGCCTCATCGATTAATTTTGTGGTGCGTGTCTGGAGTAAAAGCAGCGACCTGCAAAATGTCTACTGGGACGTGCTGGAACGTATTAAACGTGAATTCGACGCCGCTGGTATTAGCTTCCCGTACCCGCAGATGGACGTCAATTTTAAACGCGTGAAAGATAACGCCGCGGAGTAATTTTCCTCCCGTGCTGCCTGCCGGTGCTGCGTTTATCCGCCTCCAGTATTCTCTGGTTATTGAGCGGATAAGCGTAGCCGCCATCCGTTATTCAGTCTCTTCATTAGCTTTTCTTATTAGTGATTAAAATTATCAATTTTCGCTAATAATATTCCCGCGCTATAGTCTGCCTTTAAGAAAAACAGCTCAGGGTAGTTAACGTGATATCTTATTATTTTCAAGGGTTTGCCCTTGGCGCCGCCATGATCCTTCCGCTTGGCCCGCAAAATGCGTTTGTGATGAATCAGGGAATTCGTCGCCAGTACCACCTCATGATAGCGCTGCTTTGCGCGTTAAGTGATTTAGTCCTGATTAGCGCCGGTATTTTTGGCGGCAGCGCGTTGCTGATGCAGTCGCCGTGGCTGCTGGCGCTGGTCACATGGGGCGGGGTCGCGTTCTTGTTATGGTACGGTTTTGGCGCGCTGAAAACGGCAATGAGCAGTAATCTGGAGCTGGCCAGCGCCGAGGTTATGAAGCAGGGGCGCTGGAAAATTATTGCTACGATGCTGGCGGTAACGTGGCTGAATCCGCACGTTTATCTGGATACGTTTGTCGTGTTGGGCAGTCTCGGCGGACAACTGGCTATGGAGCCAAAGCGCTGGTTCGCCCTCGGCACGATTAGCGCGTCGTTCTTATGGTTTTTTGGGTTAGCGCTACTGGCGGCCTGGCTTGCGCCTCGACTGCGTACGGCGAAAGCTCAACGCATTATCAACATTCTGGTTGGGGTGGTGATGTGGCTTATCGCCTTCCAACTGGCGCGGGAAGGCGTCGCGCATATGCACGCGCTTTTCAACTAAGCGTTGTCTGATGGACAACAGGCCGATATCCGCTAAGCTTGCCTGCATGCGCCCTGTATATCAGGGCAATGACTGCAATATGGAGGAGAGACTGTGAAGTTCAAAGTGATGGCCCTGGCGGCATTAGTGGGTTTAAGTGCAATGTCGGCGCAGGCAAGCGAACTGCCGGAAGGCCCGCACATCGTGACTTCCGGTACGGCAAGCGTCGATGCTGTGCCTGATATCGCCACCTTAGCGATTGAAGTGAACGTCGCGGCGAAGGATGCGGCGACGGCGAAGAAGCAGGCCGATGAGCGCGTGGCGCAATATCTTTCCTTCCTTGAGCAAAATCAGATTGCGAAAAAAGACATTAGCGCGGCGAATCTGCGCACGCAGCCGGATTATGATTACCAAAACGGTAAAAGCATTCTGAAAGGGTATCGCGCGGTGCGAACCGTTGAGGTGACGCTGCGTCAGTTAGATAAACTCAATTCGCTGCTGGACGGCGCGCTGAAGGCGGGTCTGAACGAGATTCGTTCGGTATCGCTGGGCGTGGCGCAACCGGACGCCTATAAAGACAAGGCCCGCAAAGCCGCCATTGATGACGCGATTCATCAGGCGCAAGCGCTGGCAGCCGGTTTTAACAGCAAATTGGGGCCGGTTTACAGCGTTCGTTACCATGTCTCTAATTATCAGCCGAGTCCGGTGGTGCGAATGATGAAAGCCGCAGATGCTGCGCCGGTATCCGCGCAGGAAACTTACGAGCAGCCGACCATTCAGTTCGACGATCAGGTCGATGTGGTATTCCAGCTTGAACCTGGAACAGGGCAGACGTCGACCACGGCCGCCAGCACGCAGTAATCTCGCCCGGCCTGGGCGCTTCCAGGCCGCGTTTTCTCCCGGTGTTCTCATTTTTTGCTCCGTATTACGCATTGAAATGAAGATTTGCTAATACGGTGAGCGTTTTGAATCGCCTTGTCGCCAGCAAAAAATAGCCAATGGCGCGTCGTTTTTTGCCGCCTGAACGCAATGATTTTGTGATGAACTTCAAAGAAGTGACGAGGGAATAATGGGTCATGCAGGCCGGATAAGACGTTCACGCCGCCATCCGGCATTCATAGAGAGGCTAATCCTGACGCAGCACCTTGTGCCCGTACTCCAGCAGCGCGTCGGTCACTTTGCGCATCATCCGGCTTTCCGGGGCAAAGCGGTGCCAGTAAAGCATCCGGCGCTGCAGCAAACCAGGCGTTAAGTTGATCAACTCGCCGCTTTCCAGCTCTTTCTCAATCTGCAGGTGAGGGATCATGCAGCAGGTCGTGCCCTGACGCGCAAGCTGTACAAATGCTTCGGATGAATTAACGATATGGCACGGCACGCTGCCGGGCGGTAGATCGAAATTCTGTTGCAAAAAGGCCTGATGCATATCATCCAGATGGTCGAACGCGACGGCGGGCGCTTTTAGCAGCGACGACCGGGTAACGCCATTGGGGAAATAGCGCTCGGCAAACGGCTTTGACGCGACAAACAGATAGTCGAGTGCGCCCAGTTTGTCCACCAGGCAACTGGGTAGCGCCTGATGCTGTATACTCACCGCGCCCACCACCTCGCCGCGCCGCAGACGTTCTTGCGTGCGCGTTTCATCTTCCACCTGTAAATTGAGACGGATAGGGGAGTCCGCCAGTACCGGCGCCAGCGCCGGAAGCAGCCAGGTCGCCAGACTGTCGGCGTTAACCGCCAGCGACAGCAGCAGCGGCGTAGAGCCGGTTTGTTCATCGCCCAGCCACTCTTCTTCCAGCAGTTCAACCTGACGCAGCAGAGCCAGTAATTTTTGCCCTTGCTCCGTAGGGCGAGGAGGAACGGTACGCACCAATAAAGGTTGTCCGAACATATTCTCAAGCTGTTTTATGCGCTGTGAGACGGCGGATTGCGTGATGCACAGCTTCTGGGCGGCGCGCTCGAATCCTCGTTCACGTATAACGGCATCCAGCGCCTGTAGTGTTCTGTAGTCCGGACGTTTCATTGTTGTGTCATGCTCCTGTTATTTTTTTCCGCACTATGACATAAATTTGCCGTCGGTACAGATGAAATCCGTAGCCTGTGTACGGACACGGAGATTTTTCCCGACAATGTTCTATAATGCGGCTGTATTTTCACACCACAGGCGAAACGATCTATGACGCAGGATGAACTGAAAAAAGCGGTAGGATGGGCGGCACTTCAGTATGTACAGCCCGGCACCATTGTGGGCGTTGGTACAGGCTCAACGGCCGCACACTTTATTGATGCGCTGGGCACAATGAAAGGCCAGATTGAAGGCGCGGTCTCCAGCTCGGACGCCTCGACTGAAAAACTCAAAGGCCTCGGTATTCATGTGTTTGATCTCAACGAAGTGGATAGCCTGGGTATCTATGTCGATGGCGCGGACGAAATCAACGGTCATATGCAGATGATCAAAGGCGGCGGCGCGGCATTAACCCGTGAGAAAATTATTGCTTCCGTGGCAGAGAAATTTATTTGTATTGCGGATGCCTCTAAACAGGTGGATATTCTTGGCAAATTCCCGTTGCCGGTCGAAGTGATTCCGATGGCGCGCAGCGCGGTCGCTCGTCAACTGGTGAAGCTGGGCGGGCGTCCGGAGTACCGTCAGAACGTGGTCACGGATAACGGCAACGTGATTCTGGATGTTTATGGTATGGAAATCCTTGATCCCATCGCGCTGGAAAACGCCATTAACGCGATTCCGGGCGTCGTGACCGTAGGGTTGTTCGCCAACCGTGGCGCCGATGTCGCACTGATCGGCACGCCGGACGGGGTGAAAACCATCGTAAAATGATCCCACCAGGCGTATTTCCTGCCGCGTAAAAAATTCGGTCAGGGCAAATTTGGTGACATGTATCACGTTTAATCGTTTGCCCTGCCGATCCCTCCAAAGAAAAAGTTATTCCCGGTATTTTCATCTGCTATTTCCCGCTGTATGCGATTCCTTCACGACGCTGGCGCAAACGTTCATATTGCCGTGATAATTTTTTTTGATATGTTGAAGGACGGATGCAAATCCACACACAACATCAGATGGCAAAAAAAGACAGGATCGGGGAAATGGCAAAGGTATCGCTGGAGAAAGATAAAATTAAATTTCTGCTGGTTGAAGGGGTGCATCAAAAGGCGCTGGAAAGCCTTCGTGCGGCAGGTTACACCAACATTGAATATCACAAGGGCGCGCTGGACGCTGAACAGTTGAAAGCGTCCATCCGCGATGCCCACTTCATCGGTCTGCGATCCCGTACTCATCTGACAGAAGAAGTGATTAACGCCGCAGAGAAGCTGGTGGCGATTGGCTGTTTTTGCATCGGCACCAACCAGGTGGATTTAAATGCGGCGGCAAAACGCGGTATTCCGGTCTTTAACGCGCCATTCTCGAATACCCGTTCCGTGGCGGAGCTAGTGATTGGCGAGCTATTGCTGCTGCTGCGCGGCGTGCCGGAAGCGAACGCCAAAGCGCACCGCGGCGTATGGAATAAACTGGCGGCGGGATCGTTCGAAGCGCGCGGTAAAAAGCTTGGCATTATCGGTTACGGCCATATAGGAACGCAGTTGGGCATTCTGGCGGAATCGCTGGGGATGCATGTCTATTTCTATGATATTGAAAATAAACTGCCGCTTGGTAACGCAACTCAGGTGCAGCACCTGTCTGAATTGCTGAATATGAGCGATGTGGTCAGTCTGCACGTACCTGAAAACGCCTCCACCAAAAACATGATGGGCGCAAAAGAGATTGCCCTGATGAAGCCGGGTTCGCTGCTGATTAACGCCGCGCGCGGTACGGTAGTGGATATCCCGGCTTTGTGCGACGCGCTGGCGACGAAACATCTGGCGGGGGCGGCTATCGACGTCTTCCCGACGGAACCGGCCACTAATAGCGATCCGTTTACCTCTCCGCTGTGCGAATTCGATAACGTGATCCTGACGCCGCATATCGGCGGCTCGACGCAGGAGGCGCAAGAAAACATCGGTCTGGAAGTCGCAGGAAAACTGATTAAGTACTCGGATAACGGCTCGACGCTGTCCGCCGTGAACTTCCCGGAAGTGTCGCTGCCGCTGCACGGTGGTCGTCGCCTGATGCACATCCACGAAAACCGCCCGGGCGTATTGACCGCGCTTAACCAGATCTTTGCCGAGCAGGGCGTTAACATTGCCGCACAGTATCTGCAAACCTCCGCCCGAATGGGGTATGTGGTAATTGATATAGAAGCCGATGGCGATGTGGCGGAGAAAGCGCTGCTGGCGATGAAGGCGATTCCGGGCACCATTCGCGCCCGTCTGCTGTACTAATTTCCGCTAAATGGGCAGGAGATGACCTGCCCATCCTTTCTCTGGTTTCCCTGCCTCAACATCTCTTCGTGTAACGCATACATTCTGTTTTCGAGCCTTGCCGCAATTGGTAATTAAAGGCAGCGTTGCGTGTTGTACAGCAATAAAAGGAATTTACGATAAGGGCTCAGCATAGCGCTGAAACGGGAAAGCCCCTACCGAGGCAGGGGCTCTAAAAAGGAAAGGGACGATGATGAGATACGTCATCATGCTGCTGATCCTGTTAATCATCGCTTGCCCAGCATATTAACAGTGAGTACGCAGGAGGGAGGTTCGCCTCCCTCACCCTTCACCGAGAAATTTAGGTCAAAAAAGCGACGCTGTCAATCGACAAAACACGGCTGCCACTCCCAAATTTTGGACGGCGTCACCACCGCAGGCAGCGGGATATCCCACTCTTCAACTGGCAGTTTTTCTACTAACTGGCAATCATGCGCGTAGCCCACGGGTAGGATCTTATGCTGCTGCCAGTTTTGCAACGTACGGTCATAAAATCCGCCGCCCATCCCCAGGCGCTGCCCGTCTTCGTCAAACGCGACTAACGGCGTTACCAGCACATCCAGCTTTGGCAGCGGCAATACGTCGCGGACATCAAGCCGTGGCTCCTGGATCTTTAAGCGGTTGGTCACCAGCGCACTCTGCGGATGATAGTGCAGGAACAGGAGGTTGCCAGGGCTAAAGGGATGAAGAACCGGAAGGTAGACGCGCTTGCCCGCTTGCCATAGCTGTTCTATCAGCGGCTGGGTGTCGAGTTCGCCATCAAAGGAGAGAAACACGGCGACAGTGTGCGCCATCACGACGGGAGGAAAGCTGAGCATTCGGGCGGCGGCCTGTTGACCAAAGCGGCGTTGCTGCTCTGGCGTCAGCGCACGGCGACGTTGCCGAATCATTCGGCGGATTTCTTGTCGTGATAAAGAGAGTTCGGGAAGTTGCGTCATAGCTGTCGCCAGTCAGAAGGGGAATCTCCGAGATGCCGCCGCAGGCTGTAACCCTTGAACCCTTGGTTCAAGGTGAATGTGTCGTCACAGTTTTAAGGCTTCTCGGACGGACCGAGCATGCTCACCAACCGCGGAGCGCCACATTCTTGTGGTATGAAATATCGGCTCAGGGGACTGGCCCGCTTGCAAACATCTCAGAGAAATTCTGTTTTCACAATCACTTTACCATAGTAAAGCGAAAAGTGTTATTCAAAGTTTTGGCCCGTTTTTTCGGTTATGCGACCTTGATCAAGCAACGCCTGTTCGATGGTCTGTTGTAGCATCCGAATACGTTGTTCCATGCTCGCCGCGTAATCGCGGGTCTTCGCTTTTTCCTGAGTTAACTCATAGCTGATATTCAATGCGGCAATGAAAACCAACTGCTCAGTATTTGTGACTCTAGTGCGAACTTTCAGATCTTGCAACCGCTGATTCAGATCGTCCGCAGCCTGATTCAACGCATCCCTTTGGTCAGGCGGGCAATTCACTCGCAGTGAACGGCCAAATATTTGGATATCGACGGGTTGTGCAGACATGCCACCTTCCTGCTGATTGACTGCGCTGCCTTCGTCTCCAGACCCAGGGTCCGCGAAGGGGCGACACTATAGCTACCCTGGTGTGAAGATACAAGCCCTTTTCTGGTTCACCAGGGTCCAAAGTGGTAGCATATCATGAATATCCTCCCTTTGATGACGAATGCTTATGTCTATACAGAACGAAATGCCTGGTTACAACGAAATGAACCGGTTTTTGAATCAACAAGGGGCCGGTCTGACCCCGGCTGAAATGCATGGTTTAATCAGCGGGATGATTTGCGGCGGCAACAACGACAGCTCATGGCAGCCGCTGTTGCACGATCTGACGAACGAAGGTCTGGCCTTCGGGCATGAGCTTGCTCAGGCGCTGCGCAAAATGCACGCGGCGACCAGCGACGCGCTGGAAGACGACGGCTTTCTTTTTCAGCTTTATCTGCCTGAAGGCGACGATGTCAGCGTATTCGATCGCGCAGATGCCTTAGCCGGGTGGGTTAACCACTTTTTGCTTGGCCTCGGCGTAACGCAGCCTAAACTTGATAAAGTCACCGGCGAAACGGGTGAAGCGATTGACGACCTGCGTAATATTGCGCAGCTTGGTTATGATGAGAGCGAAGATCAGGAAGAGCTGGAGATGTCGCTCGAAGAGATCATCGAATATGTCCGTGTTGCGGCGCTGTTATGTCATGACACTTTCACGCGCCAACAGCCGACCGCGCCGGAAGTGCGTAAACCGACGCTACACTAAGAAAAAACGAAATGGAGGCCATGTCATGACTCAGCAGGAATACCAACGCCGTCGCCAGGCATTACTGGCGCAAATGCAGCCCGGCAGCGCCGCGCTGATCTTTGCCGCGCCGGAGGCGACGCGCAGCGCAGACAGTGAATATCCGTATCGCCAGAGTAGCGACTTCTGGTATTTCACCGGTTTTAACGAACCGGAAGCCGTGCTGGTACTGATTAAGAGTGATGACACCCACAACCACAGCGTTTTGTTCAACCGCGTTCGCGACCTGACGGCGGAAATCTGGTTTGGTCGCCGTTTAGGACAGGATGCCGCGCCGGAAAAACTGGGCGTTGACCGGGCGCTGGCGTTTAGCGAAATCAACCAGCAACTCTTTCAGTTGCTTAATGGTCTGGATGTGGTGTACCACGCGCAGGGCGAATATGCGTATGCCGACGAGATTGTTCTGGCTGCGCTGGAGAAGCTGCGTAAAGGCTCCCGCCAGAATCTGACCGCGCCGGCCACTATGACTGACTGGCGACCGATCGTCCATGAGATGCGCCTGTTCAAATCGCCGGAAGAGATTGCTGTCCTGCGCCGCGCCGGGGAAATTAGCGCGCTGGCGCATATCCGCGCGATGGAAAAATGCCGTCCGGGGATGTTTGAGTATCAACTGGAGGGGGAAATTCACCACGAATTTAATCGCCACGGCGCGCGCTATCCCTCCTATAACACCATTGTCGGCAGCGGCGAAAATGGCTGTATCCTGCATTACACTGAAAACGAAAGTGAAATGCGCGACGGCGATTTAGTGCTTATCGACGCGGGTTGTGAATATAAAGGTTACGCGGGCGACATCACGCGTACTTTCCCGGTGAACGGGAAATTTACGCCAGCCCAGCGTGAAATTTATGACATCGTTCTGGAATCGCTGGAGACCAGCCTGCGACTGTTCCGTCCTGGTACCTCTATTCAGGAGGTGACCGGCGAAGTCGTGCGCATCATGATAACCGGGCTGGTGAAGCTGGGGATTTTGCAAGGGGAGGTTGATCAACTGATTGCCGAAAATGCGCATCGTCCTTTCTTTATGCATGGCTTGAGCCACTGGCTGGGGCTGGATGTTCATGATGTCGGCGTTTATGGGCCGGATCGCTCCCGCATCCTGGAGCCGGGCATGGTGCTGACCGTAGAGCCAGGCCTCTATATCGCGCCGGATGCCGACGTGCCGGAAGCGTATCGCGGCATTGGCGTTCGAATTGAAGATGACATTGTCATTACCGAAACCGGTAATGAAAACCTGACCGCTGGCGTTGTGAAGAAGGCGGATGACATTGAGGCATTAATGGCGGCGGCGCGGCAGCAATGAGCGTCATTATCGTTGGCGGCGGCATGGCAGGCGCGACGCTGGCGCTGGCCATCTCTCAGTTCAGTCATGGGACGTTGCCGGTACACCTGATTGAAGCGAAAGCGCCTGAAGCCGACGGTCATCCCGGCTTTGACGCCAGAGCGATTGCGCTGGCGGCGGGCACTTGTCAGCAACTGGCGCGAATTGGCGTCTGGCAGGCGATTTCCGATTGCGCAACGGCAATCAACACCGTACACGTCAGCGATCGCGGCCATGCCGGATTTGTGACTCTCGACGCGCAGGACTACAGTCTGGCAGCGTTGGGGCACGTTGCGGAGCTGCATGATATCGGGCTGCGTCTGTTTGCGCTCTTGCGTAAAGCGCCAGGCGTTACGCTGCACTGCCCGGAGCGCGTAGCCAGCGTGTCGCGTACCCAACAGCAGGTTAACGTCACTCTGGAAAACGGCAATGTGATAGCTGGCAGCGTGCTGGTGGCGGCTAACGGTACCCACTCCGCGCTCGCGTCAGCCTGCGGCGTTGACTGGCATCAGGAGCCTTACGAACAGTTAGCGGTGATAGCGAATGTCGCAACCGCTATCCCGCACCAGGGACGCGCCTTTGAACGTTTTACCCCCAATGGCCCGCTGGCGATGTTGCCGATGTCGCATGGCCGATGTTCGCTGGTTTGGTGTCACCCGCTCGACCAGCGCGATGAGGTGCTGAGCTGGTCCGACGCGCAGTTCTGCCATGCATTGCAGGCCGCGTTCGGCTGGCGGCTGGGGCGAATTACTCAGGCCGGTAAGCGCAGCGCGTATCCGCTTGCCCTGACTACGGCGGCGAAAGTGTTTACTCACCGGACTGTCGTGGTCGGCAATGCGGCGCAGACGTTGCATCCTATCGCCGGACAAGGGTTTAATCTCGGTCTGCGCGATGTCATGAGCCTGGCGGAAACGCTGGTCGCGGCACAGGACGCGGGCGAGGATATTGGCGCCTGGCACGTGTTATCGCGCTATCAGCAGCGTCGTCAGGTTGACCGGGATACGACGATTGGCGTAACGAACGGTCTGGTCCATCTGTTTGCAAATCGTTGGGCGCCGCTGGTTATTGGGCGCAATATCGGTTTAATGGCGATGGAATTATTACCACCTGCGCGCGATGCGCTGGCACAGCGGACCTTAGGTTGGGTTGCGCGTTAAGCCGATCTGTAGGCCGGATAAGGCGTTCACGCCGCCATCCGGCATCGTGTTCGTAAAAATACCGGATGGCGGCTTCGCCTTATCCGGCCTACGGTTTTGATTGTTCCGGTTTCCAGGAGTAAATAGTGCAAAGTGTTGATGTAGCAATAGTTGGCGGAGGCATGGTGGGACTGGCTGTCGCCTGCGGCTTGCAGGGGAGCGGTTTGCGCGTTGCGGTACTGGATCACGTTGTCCCCCAGCCGTTGGCGAACGATGCGCCGCCTCAGCTTCGGGTGTCGGCGATTAATGCCGCCAGCGAAAAACTGCTTACCCGTCTTGGCGTATGGTCAAACATTGTGGCGCGACGGGCAAGTTGCTACCACGGTATGGAAGTCTGGGATAAAGACAGCTTTGGCCGTATTACGTTTGATGACGCAAGCATGGGATATAGCCATCTGGGGCATATTGTTGAAAACAGCGTCATTCACTACGCATTGTGGCAAAAAGCGCAGCAAGCGGCGGATATCACCTTAATGGCGCCAGCGGAGTTACAGCAGGTTGCCTGGGGAGAGAACGACGCCTTCCTGACTTTAAAAGACGGCGCGATGTTAACCGCGCGTCTGGTGATTGCCGCGGATGGCGCCAACTCCTGGCTGCGTAACAAAGCGGATATTCCCTTAACTTTCTGGGACTACCGTCACCATGCGCTGGTAGCGACTATCCGCACCGAAGAGCCGCACGGCGCGGTTGCTCGCCAGGTGTTTCATGGTGAAGGTATTCTGGCGTTTTTGCCGTTAAGCGATCCGCATCTGTGTTCCATTGTCTGGTCGCTTTCTCCGCAGGATGCGGAGCGTATGCAACAGAGCGGCGACGAGGCGTTTAACCAGGCGTTGACTATCGCCTTCGATAATCGGCTGGGCTTATGCCGCCTGGAAAGCGAACGGCAGGTTTTTCCGCTGACGGGCCGCTATGCTCGCCAGTTTGCCGCGCATCGTCTGGCGTTAGTCGGCGATGCCGCGCACACCATCCATCCGCTGGCAGGGCAAGGCGTCAACCTCGGCTTTATGGACGCGGCCGAACTGGTGGACGATCTGCGTCGGCTTCAGCGCCAGGGCAAAGACATTGGCCAACATCTTTATCTCCGTCGTTATGAGCGTAGCCGTAAACATAGTGCGGCGATGATGCTTGCCGGGATGCAAGGTTTTCGTGACCTGTTTGCCGGCGAAAATCCGGCAAAAAAATTGCTGCGCGACATCGGACTGAAACTGGCGGATACGCTCCCCGGCGTCAAACCCCAACTGCTTCGCCAGGCAATGGGGCTAAACGACCTTCCGCAATGGCTTCGTTAAGCGTCTGACTGCACGCCAGCAAGAGTTTGAAACCCGTCACACTTTGCTTTCCCGGCTATCGCGCCGGGGGGCTTTCCTCGTTTGAAATAATCTAATTTCACCGCTTATTTCGCATTATATTTTCTAATGCCACTATTTTTTGCGAACGAGATTTTCGACATTTTTTCCACATTTAATATTAATTTATGTTGTGATAAATCGTATCAGCTTCATTTTTATGGAGGTTATTTAGCGTAATAGTGGTTTTTTGTGCTGATGGGGTTTTGGCGTTTTTTAGTCATAAGCTAATGTGATGGTAAATTCAGCCTTATGGTTTAGCGCCTGGTTCGGTGGTAAGTTCAGGAGCAAGAGAACGTTTGCGTCGGCGCAGGAAAAAGGGCGTCGATGCCAGGTTTCGTGGCGAAGATTTCCCATGAAAATGGTTGTTAGCCCCCGCTAATTCAACGAGGAAAAGATGGCCCAACAGACGCCTTTGTACGAACAACACACGCTATGCGGCGCCCGCATGGTCGATTTTCATGGCTGGATGATGCCCCTGCATTACGGCTCTCAGCTTGATGAACACCACGCTGTGCGCACCGATGCCGGGATGTTTGATGTATCGCATATGACCATTGTCGATCTTCATGGCAGCCGCACACGAGAGTTTCTACGTTATCTGCTGGCCAACGACGTCGCGAAGCTAACGAAGACGGGTAAAGCCCTCTACTCCGGTATGCTTAACGCATCGGGCGGCGTGATTGATGACCTTATCGTCTACTACTTCACTGAAGATTTCTTCCGTCTCGTTGTTAACTCCGCCACCCGCGAAAAAGACCTCTCCTGGATTACCCAACACGCTGAACCTTATGCCATCGACATTACCGTTCGTGACGACCTGTCGCTGATTGCGGTACAGGGGCCGAATGCGCAGGAAAAAGCGGCGACTCTGTTTACTGACGAACAGCGCCATGCAGTAGAAGGTATGAAGCCGTTCTTCGGCGTTCAGGCGGGCGATTTGTTTATCGCCACCACCGGTTATACCGGCGAAGCGGGCTATGAAATCGCCATGCCGAATGAAAAAGCGGCGGATTTCTGGCGTGCGCTGGTGGAGGCGGGCGTGAAGCCGTGCGGTCTTGGCGCGCGCGACACGCTGCGTCTGGAAGCTGGCATGAACCTGTACGGTCAGGAGATGGATGAAGGTATCTCTCCGCTGGCGGCTAATATGGGATGGACTATCGCCTGGGAACCTGCTGACCGCGACTTTATTGGCCGTGAGGCGCTGGAGATGCAGCGTGAAAAAGGCCATGAGCAGCTTGTCGGTCTGGTGATGACCGAGAAAGGCGTATTGCGTAATGAACTGCCGGTGCGTTTTACCGATGCGCAGGGCAATCAGCAAGAAGGCATTATCACCAGCGGGACGTTTTCCCCAACGTTGGGCTACAGCATTGCGCTGGCGCGTGTTCCGGCGGGCATCGGCGAGACGGCGATTGTACAAATTCGTAACCGTGAAATGCCGGTAAAAGTGACTAAACCTGTTTTTGTGCGTAACGGCAAAGCCGTCGCGTGATTCATCCTTTTTTGGAGATTAATTGATGAGCAACGTACCCGCAGAACTGAAATACAGCAAAGAACACGAATGGCTGCGTAAAGAAGCGGATGGCACTTACACCGTTGGCATTACTGAACACGCTCAGGAGCTGTTGGGCGATATGGTTTTTGTTGATCTGCCGGAAGTCGGCGCGACCGTAAGCGCGGGCGACGACTGCGCCGTGGCGGAGTCCGTAAAAGCGGCGTCCGACATTTATGCGCCGGTAAGCGGTGAGATCGTGGCGGTAAACGATGCGCTGAGCGACTCCCCGGAGCTGGTGAACAGCGAACCGTATGCCGGTGGCTGGATCTTTAAAATCAAAGCCAGCGATGAAAGCGAACTTGAATCGCTGCTGGATGCCACCGCGTATGAGGCATTGTTAGAAGACGAATAATGTTGTGCCGGATGGCGCTAATGCTTATCCGGCCTACTCACTGCAACGCGAATGATTTTGCGTATTCGTTTTCGCACGCGTAGGCCCGGTAAGCGTCAGCGCCACCGGGCAATTGAGTTAGAGACAATCACGATTCACTGCACGTTTCAGGAACCATCGCCCATGACACAGACGTTAAGCCAGCTTGAAAACCGCGGCGCTTTCATTGAACGCCACATCGGACCGGACGCCGTACAGCAACAAGAGATGCTGAATGCGGTTGGCGCCGAGTCGTTAAACGCGCTGACAGGTCAGATTGTGCCGAAAGACATTCAGCTCGCGACTCCGCCGCAGGTTGGCGAGGCGGCAACCGAATATGCCGCACTGGCGGAATTAAAAGCCATCGCCGGGCGTAACAAGCGCTTCACGTCGTACATTGGCATGGGCTACACCGCCGTGCAGCTACCGCCAGTTATCCTGCGCAACATGCTGGAAAATCCAGGCTGGTACACCGCTTATACCCCGTATCAACCGGAAGTCTCTCAGGGGCGTCTGGAAGCGCTGCTCAACTTCCAACAGGTGACGCTGGACCTGACGGGGCTGGACATGGCTTCCGCCTCGCTGCTGGATGAAGCGACCGCCGCCGCTGAAGCGATGGCGATGGCAAAGCGCGTCAGCAAACTGAAAAATGCCAACCGGTTCTTTGTCGCCTCTGATGTCCATCCGCAAACTCTGGACGTCGTGCGTACTCGCGCCGAAACCTTTGGCTTTGACGTCATTGTGGATGACGCGGCGAAAGCACTGGATCACCAGGATGTGTTTGGCGTGCTGTTGCAGCAGGTTGGCTCCACGGGCGAAATTCACGATTACAGCGCGCTGATTAGCGAACTCAAAGCCCGTAAAGTTGTGGTCAGCGTCGCCGCCGATTTTATGGCGCTGGTGCTGCTTACCGCGCCGGGTAAACAGGGCGCGGACATTGTTTTCGGCTCTGCGCAACGCTTCGGCGTACCGATGGGGTACGGTGGCCCGCATGCGGCGTTCTTTGCCGCCAAAGACGAATTTAAACGCTCCATGCCAGGCCGTATTATCGGCGTCTCAAAAGATGCGGCGGGCAATACCGCACTGCGCATGGCGATGCAGACTCGCGAGCAGCATATCCGCCGTGAGAAAGCGAACTCCAACATTTGTACCTCGCAGGTACTGCTGGCTAACATCGCCAGTCTGTATGCCGTTTATCATGGTCCGGTCGGTCTGAAGCGCATTGCGAATCGTATCCACCGCCTGACCGATATTCTGGCGGCAGGTCTGCAACAGAAAGGCTTAAAGCTGCGTCATGCGCACTACTTCGACACCCTGTGTGTGGAAGTGGCTGATAAAGCTGCGGTACTGGCGCGTGCGGAAGCGGCAGAGATCAACCTGCGCAGCGATATTCATAACGCGGTGGGTATTACCCTCGATGAAACCACCACCCGTGAGAATGTGGCGCAGTTGTTCAATGTTTTGCTGGGCGACAGCCACGGTCTGAACATTGAAACACTGGATAAAGACGTGGCGCTTGATAGCCGTTCTATTCAGCAAAGTATGCTGCGTGACGATGCGATTCTGACGCATCCGGTATTTAACCGTTACCACAGCGAAACCGAGATGATGCGCTATATGCACTCGCTGGAGCGTAAAGATCTGGCGCTGAACCAGGCGATGATCCCGCTGGGTTCCTGCACCATGAAGCTGAACGCCGCCGCCGAGATGATTCCTATCACCTGGCCGGAATTCGCTGAACTGCATCCGTTCTGCCCGCCGGAACAGGCCGAAGGATATCATCAGATGATTAGCCAGCTTTCTGACTGGCTGGTGAAACTCACCGGGTACGACGCCGTCTGTATGCAGCCTAACTCCGGCGCACAGGGGGAATACGCGGGGCTGCTGGCGATTCGTCACTATCACGAAAGCCGCAACGAAGGGCATCGCGATATCTGCCTGATTCCGGCCTCTGCTCACGGCACTAACCCTGCTTCTGCACATATGGCAGGAATGCAGGTGGTGGTTGTGGCGTGTGATAAGAACGGCAACATCGACCTGGACGATCTGCGGGCAAAAGCAGAACAACATGCTGCGAACCTCTCTTGCATCATGGTGACCTATCCGTCCACCCACGGCGTGTATGAAGAAACGATCCGTGAGGTGTGTGAAGTTGTGCACCAGTTCGGCGGTCAGGTTTACCTTGACGGCGCGAACATGAACGCTCAGGTCGGCATTACCTCACCGGGCTTTATTGGCGCGGACGTTTCGCATCTTAACCTGCATAAAACTTTCTGCATTCCGCACGGCGGCGGTGGCCCAGGCATGGGACCGATCGGCGTGAAAGCGCATCTGGCACCGTTCGTACCGGGCCATAGCGTGGTGCAAATTGAAGGGATGCTCACCCGTCAGGGCGCGGTGTCTGCGGCGCCGTTCGGTAGTGCCTCTATCCTGCCAATCAGCTGGATGTACATCCGCATGATGGGCGCAGAAGGCCTGAAGCAGGCAAGTCAGGTCGCGATTCTTAACGCTAACTACATTGCCAGCCGTCTGAAAGATGCCTATCCGGTACTGTATACTGGTCGCGATGGCCGTGTGGCGCACGAATGTATTCTTGATATTCGCCCATTGAAAGAAGAAACCGGCATCAGCGAGCTGGATATTGCCAAGCGTCTGATCGACTACGGTTTCCATGCGCCAACCATGTCGTTCCCGGTGGCGGGCACGCTGATGGTAGAGCCGACGGAATCTGAAGGTAAGGCTGAGCTGGATCGCTTTATCGATGCGATGCTGGCTATTCGCGCAGAGATTGACCAGGTGAAAGCGGGTGTCTGGCCGCAGGAAGATAACCCGCTGGTGAACGCGCCGCACATTCAGAGCGAACTGGTCGCCGAGTGGGCGCATCCGTACAGCCGTGAAGTTGCCGTATTCCCGGCAGGCGTGGCAGACAAATACTGGCCGACGGTGAAACGTCTGGATGATGTTTATGGCGACCGCAACCTGTTCTGCTCCTGCGTACCGATTAGCGACTACCAGTAATTTACTGATTCGACTGTTTTCTAAAGGCGCTTCGGCGCCTTTTCAGCTTGTTAATAAAATGCGCTTTGTTTATGTCGGATGCAGTGTGAGTGCCTTATTCAGGCTACAAATTGTTTCTAATTCAATATATTACAGTAAATCGTTGGCTCCTGTCAGGCAACCTGGCGTTTGTATCAGTGTATTAGCCAGAATTAAATTACCGCTTTTTTAGAGCCTAATGATTCATTGTGCATCATTTTTACCTTGCTGTTATTTAATCAAAACAACACAGTATATTTACATGTAGTTACAAATAGTTTCTCTCCGGAATCGTTATTTACCTCTCAATATAGTTACAAAAATTTCCGTATATTAAATTCATCAAGTTATTAATTTAAATTATAAATTAAAAATAAGCATAAATAACGTAAATATTTATTAACTTAGCGCTTTGTTTTTTATACCTGGAGGGAATAATGAAACGATTTATATTTCTGCCATTAATGACATATTTTCTATTAATGAATGCAATGGCAGCTAACGGAGAAAATAATCCCAGTAATCTATTAGGTGCACCAGTTAATACCGCTATTTCTGGTGGTTCAGTATTGCCGGAAGGAAAGTTATTAACCGCCGTGAATAGCTCATTTCGCGATAAAGATCATCAAATCGAGGGGCACGGAAGTCCGGATGTTTACTCCCAGATATGGTTATTGAAGATTCGTTACGGTTTGACCGACAGACTGGAATTATCAACAGTGGGTTCCTATATCAATAACAAACGAGACAATCTGTCTCCTGAGCACATAGAGGGAATGGGCGACCAATCGGTGGGGGTCAATTATGCTTTAATGAGCCAGCGAAGAGGTGATCCGTTTTGGGTTACGGTAGGTGGGGCAGTATTACTACCCACCGGGCAAGATGGAGATAATCATTTGCCTGGGAATAGCGCCTGGGGAGGAAGAGTAACACTCACTTTAACAAAATTATTTACTCCTAACATTAAAGGGGATATGGGTTTTGTCTATCAGGGACCATTTGAGCGCGGTAACCAGGACGTGAAACGAGGTAACGAATTCCAGTGGAATACCCAGGTGCGGTATATGTTTAGCGATTTACCGCTGGATCTTGGTCTGGAAAGTGCCTACAGCAATAATGCCTCTGGAACGAAAAAACTGTCTAATGGCAGCGTAATTAATAACCATTCTGGAACTACCGAATGGGTTGTTGGTCCGTCATTTAATATTGCCGTCGATTCACTGAAATTATGGTTTGGTGCCGGAGCCTTCTTCCCGGTAATGCAGGAAGCGAAGTCGCCAACCAAAATGGAAGATGTACGCTGGGAATTTAAAATAGGTAAGACCTGGTAAGACTCGTTCAAAGTGTTACCCGCCGACTGGCGGGTAACGTGCAGGAGTTAAAGCTTCTCGCCGTTGCTGGCAATCACCTCTTTGTACCAGTTGAAGCTCTTCTTACGCGAACGCGACATATCGCCCGTACCGTCATCGTGCTTGTTCACGTAGATGAAGCCGTAGCGCTTGCTGTACTGACCGGTGGTGAACGACACGCAGTCGATGCAGCCCCACGGCGTGTAGCCCATCAGGTCGACACCATCGTAAGTCACCGCTTTTTTCATCTCTTCAATATGGGCGCGCAGGTAGTCAATTCGGTAGTCGTCGTTGATGCTGCCATCTTCTTCTACTTTGTCGTAAGCACCAAAACCGTTTTCGACAATAAACAGCGGCTTTTGATAGCGTTCGTACAGTTCACACAATGAATAACGCAGGCCCACCGGGTCAATCTGCCAGCCCCAGTCAGATGCTTTAACATAGGGGTTCGGTACGCTGCCTTCAAAACCGGAAATCGCATCGCCGCTACCGCCTTCGGCTTTGACCGCGTTGGTCATGTAATAACTGAAACCAAGATAATCGCAGGTGCCTTCGCGCAGCACTTCAAGATCGCCATCTTCCATTTTGATGTTAAATCCGCGGCGCTCCCACTCGTTCAACACATAGGACGGGTAATAGCCGCGCAGCTGCACATCGGTAAAGACGTAGCGTTCACGCATCGACTCCTGAGCAAACATCACATCTTCTGGTTTACAGGAGAAAGGATACAGCGCGACCATCGCCAGCATACAGCCAACTTTCATCTGTGGATTAATACGACGTGCCGCTTTTACCGCCAGCGCGCTGGCGACAAACTGATGATGTAAGACCTGATACATGGTTTCTTCTGGATTCTCATGCTCGGTATACACTACGCCGGAACAGCAGTAGCCAAACAGCGGCGCGCGCCAGTTTCGCTGATTGTTGATTTCATTGAAGGTCATCCAGTATTTGACCTTATGTTTGTAGCGTTCAAACACGACTTCAGCAAAACGGACAAAGAAATCAACGACCTTACGATTGGTCCAGCCGCCGTAGTGCTGTACCAGATGTAATGGCATTTCAAAGTGAGAAAGGGTAATGACCGGTTCGATGTTGTATTTGAGTAACTCATCAAACATGTCGTCGTAGAATTTCAGACCGGCCTCGTTTGGCTGGGATTCGTCGCCATTCGGGAAGATACGCGTCCAGGCAATAGAGGTACGGAAGCATTTGAACCCCATTTCGGCGAAAAGACGGATGTCTTCTTTGTAATGTCCGTAAAAATCCACCGCCTCGTGGTTCGGATAGTATTTGCCAGCAACGACATTCTGGGTGATTTCGCGTGGCACGCCGTGTGCGCCGCCGGTTAGCACGTCGCAGATGCTGGGGCCTTTACCGTCTTTATTCCAGCCGCCTTCAACCTGGTGTGCAGCAACCGCGCCGCCCCATAAAAAATCTTTTGGCAAGGTGAGTTTTCTCATTGTTGCATAATCTCAATTTATTTAGTCTGTTATCATTCTGCACCAAATGGCATGTAAAGCGTACGCAAAACTCCAGGATGCTCGCGTGTCGGGACAAGAACACATTCAGATCGTAACATCCACTTCAAGGGGCCATATTCAGGGGGATAACCACATGCAGCCAAACGACATTACTTTCTTTCAACGTTTCCAGAATGACATTCTGGCAGGGCGTAAAACCATCACTATTCGTGATGTCTCCGAGTCCCACTTTAAAGCAGGCGATGTGCTACGCGTGGGGCGGTTCGAAGATGATGGCTATTTTTGCACAATCGAAGTGACAGGAACGTCAACTGTGACGCTGGATACGCTGAACGAAAAACATGCGCAACAGGAAAATATGTCGCTTGATGAGCTGAAACGGGTCATTGCTGAAATCTATCCCAACCAGACGCAATTTTATGTGATTGATTTTAAATGCCTTCGATAAATATGAACGCGTGTTAGTTGAGTTTCTGTGATTAAATTATTGAATAAGAAAGAAAATTTAATTTTGCGAATTTATTTTAGCTAACATGTGTTCACTGGAACCATTCTCAGTTACGCTAGAGGCGCAGTTCATCGTTATGAACGTTTCTCCGGAGTAAGTTATGGTGCAAAAACCATTAATGACGCAGGGATATTCGCTGGCTGAGGAAATCGCCAACAGTATTAGCCACGGCATTGGATTGGTATTTGGTATTGTCGGCCTGGTGCTGTTGTTGGTTCAGGCGGTAGAGGCGAATGCGGGTATGACGGCTATCGCCAGCTACAGTTTATATGGCGGGAGCATGATCCTGCTTTTTCTTGCCTCAACGCTTTATCATGCCATTCCTCATCAGCGGGCAAAAATCTGGTTAAAGAAATTTGATCACTGCGCTATCTATCTGCTCATTGCCGGAACCTATACGCCATTTCTGCTGGTAGGTCTGGATTCGCCGCTGGCGCGCGGACTAATGATTGTGATCTGGAGCCTGGCGCTATTCGGTATCCTCTTCAAGTTGACGATTGCGCACCGATTTAAAGTGCTTTCACTGGTTACGTATCTGGCAATGGGCTGGCTGTCGCTGATAGTGGTTTATCAGTTGGCGATTAAGCTGGCGATAGGCGGCGTGACGCTGCTGGCGGTAGGTGGCGTCGTTTACTCGCTGGGCGTAATTTTCTATGTTTGCAAACGCATACCTTATAACCACGCCATCTGGCATGGCTTTGTGCTGGGCGGCAGCGTGTGCCACTTCCTGGCTATCTATTTGTATGTGGGACAGGCGTAATTCCCGGATGCCCGTGCCGGATGGCGGCGCTGTCGTACCTTATCCGGCCTACGAGAGCAGCACGTGCGAGCCTGATGGCGTTGCGCTATCAGGCTATCCAGCTTTTAACGTGATATCACTCTTCCAGCGAGTAAGGCAGCGGGACGATATGCAGGGTGTTGGCATCGTCGCGAACGCGGAAGACGCTTTCGGCTTCTAAATCGTTATTCATGACGGCCTGAACCAGTAACTGACCATCGTCCAACTGCGTCGCCGCCAGAATAGCGCCGGTACGACGCCAGTTCTCGCCCATCTGTAGCTCCAGATCTTCTCCTGCTTCCGGTACCCGGCTGGCTTTGCCCGCCAGCAACCAAAGCGCGCGTTTATTGGCGCCGCGGAATTTTGCCCGTGCGACCATCTCCTGCCCGGTGTAGCAGCCTTTCTTGAAGCTGATGCCGCCCAGCGCCTGTAGGTTAGTCGCCTGGGGGATAAACTGACCGCTGTTCGCCGCGTCAATCACCGGAATGCCTGCTTCAATATCCAACGCCAGCCACTGTTGGCTGTTATTCAGTTCGGCTTCGCCATGCAACTTCTCCGTTAACATGTTGGCCGTCGCGACATCGGTGACAAGCAGGAATCGTTCCGCAGGATGTTCAAACCATAGCAGCGTGGAGGCGCCGTCTCTGACCACCTGATTTTCGCTATTGGGCAGTTCGCTAAAGACATTAGCCAGCGCCGCGCGGGCCTGAAAACCGGCCACGCCAAGCAATACGCGTTCGTCATCTGGCGCGATGACCACTTTGGAAAATACGGCGTACTTTTTCAGCTCCGTTAATTGTGCTTCACGCACGCTACGGCGTTCAATCCAGGCGAAACCGTCGCGCTCACGGAACAGGCGCAGAGTGCTCCACATCTTACCTTTAGCATCGCAGTGGGCGGCGAGAAGGTGTTGCTGTTCAGTCATCTGGCTTACGTCAGCGGTGACCTGGCCCTGAATATACTTTTCACTGTCTACGCCGGTAATGGTCGACAGCGCCCAGTCGTCAAGCGCGATCAGCGTCAGCGGCAGGCGGGCTGACGATGAAGGATGACGCGGTGGAAAGGAGATAAAAGCCATAAATAATGTCCTGGTTAGCTGCAACAATAATGGTTAATGGTAAAAGAGCCATCGGTCATTGCAAGTGCTTTAAATAGCCCATTGAGAGCGGATTGATCGTTTTGCGAGGCGGTATCCCAAATGGATGAACATATTGATTCCCAGCCTTTTATTTCGCGATCGCGTTCCAGATTACTGAGATTCCCGTAAAACAACGCCAAAAACACGTTACAATAGCCCGGTACTTCATTTTCGCGAGGCAGGAAGAACATGGATATTCACAATAAAGCACGTATTCACTGGGCATGTCGTCGCGGTATGCGCGAACTTGATATTTCCATCATGCCGTTTTTTGAACATGAGTACGATAGTTTAAGTGATGAAGAAAAGCGTATTTTTGTCCGTTTGTTGCAGAGTGACGACCCGGATTTATTTAATTGGTTAATGAATCACGGTAAACCGGCTGACGCTGAACTGGAACAGATGGTCCGACTCATTCAGACACGGAATCGGGAACGTGGTCCTGTGGCAATCTGATTTACGCGTCTCATGGCGCGCTCAGTGGATCTCATTGCTCATTCATGGGCTGGTTGCCGCGGTGATTTTATTGATGCCCTGGCCGCTGAGTTATACCCCGTTATGGATGATACTACTGTCGCTGGTCGTGTTTGACTGTGTACGTAGCCAGCGCAGGATTAATACCTGCCAGGGAGAGATCAAGCTACTCATGGACGGGCGCTTACGCTGGCAGGGGCAGGACTGGACGCTCTTGCGTCCGCCCTGGTTACTGAAGAGCGGGATGGTGTTGCGTTTACGCGCAGAGTCTGGACGTCATCAGCATTTATGGCTGGCGGCGGATAGCATGGAAGAAGCGGAATGGCGTGAGTTGCGTCGGATACTGTTACAGCAGCCGATATCAGGCCAACACTGACGGAACGGCGTAAACGCGGTTCCGTCGAGAGGGAAATACAGCGAGTAAGGTTTCAGGCGTAGTGTTCGGCCATTTCGCCGAGAATTTGTTCACACCAGGTCTGTATACGCTCATCGCTGAGATCGTACTGGTTCGTTTCATCCAGCGCCAGGCCGACAAACAGTTGCCCATCCGCAATGACCGGTTTATTGCTGGTAAATTCGTAGCCTTCTGTGGGCCAGTAGCCGACAAATTTAACGCCTTTGAGGGCAAGTTTGTCATGCAACATACCCAGCGCATCCAGGAACCACTCACCGTAGCCGAGCTGGTCGCCCATACCGTAAAGCGCAACGATTTTGCCTTCCAGATTGAGATCGTCCAGTTGCTCCCAGACGGCTTCCCAGTCCTCCTGAATTTCGCCAAAATCCCAGGTGGGGATGCCTAAAATGAGCACGTCGTACTGCTCCATTAAGGCGGGGGCGTCATCCTTAAGGTTATGTAATGTCACCAGCTCCGGGCCGAGGATATCGCGAATTTTCTCTGCGGCCATCTCGGTGTAGCACGTGCTGGAACCGTAAAAAAGACCCATGTTCATTACGTTACATCTCGATTCTGCTATAGCGTTGCGGGTAGTGTAACAGAATCGCTGCATTCACGGCACAATGAGGCATAATGCACCCAAAGTCAGCGTGAAGTGGGGAGCGCGAATGGAACAGGATTTAGCGCGTATTGAGCAGTTTCTGGATGCCCTGTGGCTGGAACGAAATCTGGCGGAAAATACATTAAGCGCGTATCGTCGCGATTTATCGATGGTCGTTGCGTGGTTGCATCATCGCGGAAAAACGCTTGCGACGGCGCAGGCTGATGATTTACAAACGCTGCTGGCTGAACGGGTGGAGGGCGGATACAAAGCGACCAGTTCCGCACGCCTGTTAAGCGCTATGCGGCGCTTCTTCCAGCATCTGTACCGTGAAAAGTATCGTGAGGATGATCCGAGCGCGCAGTTGGCCTCGCCTAAGCTTCCGCAGCGTTTACCGAAAGACCTTAGCGAGGCGCAGGTTGAGCGGCTCTTGCAGGCGCCGCTTATTGATCAACCTTTGGAGCTGCGCGATAAAGCTATGTTGGAAGTGCTGTATGCCACCGGTTTGCGCGTGTCGGAACTGGTGGGGCTGACAATGAGCGATATCAGTCTGCGGCAGGGCGTGGTGCGGGTTATCGGTAAAGGCAATAAAGAGCGGTTGGTGCCGTTAGGTGAAGAGGCGGTATATTGGCTGGAAACGTATCTGGAGCATGGGCGTCCCTGGTTACTCAATGGCGTATCGATTGACGTATTATTCCCCAGCCAGCGTGCGCAGCAGATGACGCGACAGACCTTCTGGCACCGTATTAAACATTATGCGGTACTGGCTGGAATCGATAGCGAAAAACTATCGCCGCATGTTTTACGTCACGCTTTCGCCACGCATTTGCTGAATCACGGCGCCGACTTGCGCGTTGTACAAATGCTACTTGGGCATAGCGATCTTTCGACGACACAAATTTATACGCATGTCGCAACGGAGCGTTTGCGTCAACTTCATCAACAGCACCATCCGCGGGCATGAGTGCTGACAGGAAAGGATAGTTTATGAAAAAGCGTTTTATGATGTTCACTTTACTGGCGGCGGCGTTTTCAGGCGTGGCCCATGCGGATGATGCGGCTATCCGTCAGTCGCTGGCTAAGCTGGGCGTTCAGAGTACGGAAATTCAGTCCTCGCCAGTGGCAGGGATGAAAACCGTCCTCACTCACAGCGGCGTACTGTACGTCACTGATGACGGCAAACATATTATTCAAGGGCCGATGTATGACGTGAGCGGCGCGCATCCGGTAAACGTGACGAACAAACTGCTGATGAGCCAGCTAAATGCGCTGGAAAAAGAGATGATCGTCTATAAAGCGCCGGATGAGAAACATGTCATTACTGTTTTTACCGATATCACCTGCGGCTATTGTCATAAGCTACATGAAGAGATGAAAGATTATAACGCGCTGGGGATCACGGTACGTTATCTGGCTTTTCCGCGCCAGGGGCTGGAAAGCCAGGCGGAGCAGGATATGAAATCTATCTGGTGCGCCAAAGACAAAAACAAAGCGTTTGATGACGCCATGGCAGGTAAGGGCGTGAAACCGGCAAGCTGTGACGTGAACATTGCTGATCATTATGCGTTGGGCGTGCAGTTGGGCGTTAGCGGTACGCCAGCCATTGTATTGAGTAACGGCTATGTGGTGCCTGGCTATCAGGGACCGAAAGAGATGCAAGCGTTTCTTGATGAGCATCAAAAACAGACCAGTGGTAAATAATACGCGTGAAACAACAGAGACAACTTCGTCGGCGCGAGGCTGATGAGACGGCGGAACTCCCCGCCGATCTTCCTCCATTACTACGACGTTTATATGCCAGCCGGGGCGTTCGTAGCGCCCGCGAACTGGAGCGCAGCGTGAAAGGAATGCTGCCCTGGCAACAGCTTAGCGGCATAGATAACGCGGTGGAGATTCTCTACAACGCCTTTCGCGAAGGTACCCGCATTATTGTTGTTGGCGATTTTGACGCCGACGGCGCGACCAGTACTGCGCTAAGCGTATTGGGAATGCGTGCGTTGGGATGTGACAACATCAGTTATCTGGTGCCTAATCGCTTTGAAGACGGCTACGGTTTAAGCCCGGAAGTGGTCGATCAGGCGAAGGCGCGCGGCGCGCAGCTTATCGTCACCGTAGACAACGGCATCTCATCCCACGCCGGCGTAGCGCATGCAAAGACGTTGGGGATTCCGGTGATCGTGACCGATCACCACCTGCCTGGCGACACGTTGCCGGATGCCGAAGCGATTATTAATCCCAATCTGCGCGACTGCGAATTCCCGTCTAAGTCGCTGGCGGGCGTCGGCGTGGCGTTTTACCTGATGCTGGCGTTGCGAACATTTTTGCGCGACAAAGGATGGTTCGACGAGCGCAACATTGCGCCGCCGAATTTGGCGGAGCTGCTGGATTTAGTGGCGTTGGGAACGGTAGCAGACGTTGTGCCGCTGGACGCTAACAACCGTATTCTGACCTGGCAAGGGCTAAGTCGTATTCGTGCCGGGAAATGCCGTCCGGGAATTAAAGCGTTGCTGGAGATATCGAATCGCGATCCGCAGCAGCTTGCCGCCAGTGATTTAGGCTTCGCGTTGGGGCCTCGCCTGAATGCTGCCGGCAGGCTGGATGATATGTCCGTTGGTGTGGCGTTACTGTTGTGCGATAACCTCGGCGAAGCGCGTGTTCTGGCCAGCGAGCTGGATGCGCTTAACCAGACGCGCAAAGAAATAGAGCAGGGGATGCAGGCGGAAGCGCTTATCCTGTGCGAAAAGCTTGAGCGCAGTAGTGAAACGCTTCCGGGCGGTCTGGCGATGTATCATCCTGAATGGCACCAGGGCGTGGTCGGAATTCTGGCGTCGCGCATTAAAGAGCGTTTTCACCGCCCGGTGATCGCCTTTGCGCCTGCGGGCGACGGCACGCTAAAAGGCTCAGGCCGATCGATTCAGGGGCTGCATATGCGCGATGCGCTGGAACGGCTGGATACCCTTTACCCTGATCTGATGATCAAGTTCGGCGGCCATGCGATGGCGGCGGGATTGTCGCTGGAAGAGCATAAATTCGAGCAGTTTCAGCAACGGTTTGGCGAGCTGGTGACGGAATGGCTCGATCCTGCCCTGTTGCAAGGCGAGGTGATCTCCGATGGTCCATTAAGCGCGGCGGAGATGTCTATGGAAGTGGCGCAACTGTTGCGGGATGCCGGACCGTGGGGGCAAATGTTCCCGGAACCGTTATTCGATGGTCGTTTCCGTCTGCTACAGCAGCGTCTGGTGGGCGAGCGTCACCTCAAGGTGATGGTGGAGCCTGTCGGCGGCGGCCCGCTGTTGGATGGCATCGCATTTAATATTGATACGACCTGTTGGCCGGATAACGGCGTGCGGGAGGTAGAACTGGCTTATAAACTGGACATTAACGAGTTTCGCGGCAACCGTAGTTTACAGATTATTATCGATGATATTTGGCCGCTATGATCGGGGCGATTTAACAACACTTTCGCTGTAATTAAGGGGCGAAATCCGCTAATATTTCGCCCTTATAACCGCATTTTGACAAGTCAAATAAAAGAAATCAGACCATGTTTGAAATTAACCCGGTGAATAACCGCATTCAGGACCTCACGGAACGCACCAACGTTCTTAGGGGGTATCTTTGACTACGATGCTAAGAAAGAGCGTCTGGAAGAAGTAAACGCCGAGCTGGAACAGCCGGATGTCTGGAACGAACCTGAGCGCGCGCAGGCGCTGGGAAAAGAGCGTTCATCGCTCGAAGCGATCGTCGATACGCTTGATCAAATGACTCAGGGGCTGGACGACGTTTCCGGGCTGCTGGAACTGGCGGTAGAAGCTGACGACGAAGAGACGTTTAACGAAGCCGTCGCGGAACTGAATACGCTGGAAGAGAAGCTGGCGCAGTTGGAATTCCGCCGGATGTTCTCCGGCGAGTACGATAGCGCCGATTGCTATCTCGATATTCAGGCCGGTTCCGGTGGTACTGAAGCGCAGGACTGGGCCAGCATGTTGCTGCGTATGTATCTGCGTTGGGCGGAAGCGCGCGGCTTCAAGACGGAAGTCATTGAAGAATCGGAAGGGGAAGTCGCCGGTATTAAGTCCGCGACTATCAAAATCTCCGGCGAATATGCCTATGGCTGGCTGCGCACTGAAACCGGCGTACATCGTCTGGTGCGTAAAAGCCCGTTTGACTCCGGCGGTCGCCGTCATACCTCGTTTAGCTCCGCGTTTGTGTACCCGGAAGTGGACGACGATATCGATATCGACATTAACCCGGCGGATCTGCGTATCGACGTCTATCGCGCGTCTGGCGCAGGCGGTCAGCACGTTAACCGTACGGAATCCGCCGTGCGTATCACCCATATTCCAACCGGAATCGTGACGCAGTGCCAGAACGACCGTTCGCAGCACAAAAACAAAGACCAGGCCATGAAGCAGATGAAAGCGAAGCTTTATGAACTGGAGATGCAGAAAAAGAACGCTGAAAAACAGGCGATGGAAGACACTAAGTCCGATATCGGCTGGGGAAGCCAGATTCGTTCCTATGTCCTGGACGATTCCCGCATTAAAGACCTGCGTACTGGGGTGGAAACCCGCAATACACAGGCGGTACTGGACGGTAGTCTGGATCAATTTATCGAAGCAAGTTTGAAAGCAGGGCTATGAGGAATCAACATGTCTGAACAAAACGCACAGGGCGCTGACGAGGTAGTCGATCTTAACAATGAAATGAAGGCACGTCGCGAGAAGCTGGCTGCACTGCGTGAGCAGGGTATCCCGTTCCCGAACGATTTCCGTCGTGACCGTACCTCAGACCAACTGCACGCAGAGTTTGACGCGAAAGAAGCTGAAGAACTGGAAGCGCTGAATATTGAAGTGTCCGTCGCGGGCCGTATGATGACTCGCCGTATTATGGGTAAAGCCTCTTTTGTTACCCTGCAAGACGTAGGCGGCCGCATTCAGCTGTATGTGGCGCGCGATGATCTGCCGGAAGGCGTTTACAACGAGCAGTTCAAGAAGTGGGATCTTGGCGATATCCTCGGCGCGAAAGGTAAGCTGTTCAAAACCAAAACCGGCGAGCTGTCTATCCACTGCACTGAACTGCGCCTGCTGACGAAAGCGCTGCGTCCGTTGCCGGATAAATTCCACGGCCTGCAGGACCAGGAAGCGCGCTATCGCCAGCGTTATCTGGATCTCATCTCTAACGATGAATCCCGTAACACCTTCAAAACCCGTTCGAAGATCCTGGCCGGTATTCGCCAGTTTATGGTTGCTCGCGGCTTTATGGAAGTCGAAACGCCGATGATGCAGGTGATCCCAGGCGGCGCGTCTGCCCGTCCGTTTATCACCCATCACAACGCGCTGGATCTGGACATGTACCTGCGTATCGCGCCGGAACTGTACCTCAAGCGTCTGGTGGTTGGCGGCTTCGAACGCGTATTCGAAATTAACCGTAACTTCCGTAACGAAGGCATCTCCGTGCGCCATAATCCTGAGTTCACCATGATGGAACTCTATATGGCGTATGCGGACTACAAAGACCTGATCGAGCTGACGGAGTCTCTGTTCCGTACGCTGGCGCAGGATGTTCTGGGCACCACCCAGGTTCCGTACGGTGATGAAGTGTTTGACTTCGGTAAGCCGTTCGAAAAACTGACCATGCGTGAAGCGATCAAGAAATATCGTCCGGAAACAGATATGGCTGATCTGGACAACTTCGATTCCGCGAAGGCGATTGCTGAAAGCATCGGCATTCACGTCGAGAAGAGCTGGGGTCTGGGCCGTATCGTCACCGAGATCTTTGACGAAGTCGCTGAAGCGCATCTGATTCAGCCGACCTTCATCACCGAATATCCGGCTGAAGTGTCTCCGCTGGCGCGTCGTAATGATGTGAACCCGGAAATCACTGACCGCTTCGAGTTCTTTATCGGCGGTCGTGAAATCGGCAATGGCTTTAGCGAGTTGAACGATGCGGAAGACCAGGCGCAGCGTTTCCTGGATCAGGTTAATGCAAAAGCGGCGGGCGACGACGAAGCCATGTTCTACGACGAAGACTACGTGACGGCGCTGGAACACGGTTTACCGCCGACAGCGGGTCTGGGAATTGGTATCGACCGTATGGTGATGCTGTTTACTAACAGCCACACGATTCGCGACGTTATTCTGTTCCCGGCGATGCGTCCGGTGAAATAAGATGTAAATTGCCGGATGGGGCATTAGCCGCCATCCGGCATCTCTTCGTTCAGACGTAGCGCCATCAGGCAATTTTTAACGCTGGCAGTAATTGAGCAGTCGTTCACGCGCTTGTTCGTCTGACGCTTGCATGACCATCCACGGGCTAAATGCCCACGGCGTAGCGAGAAGGCTTTTCCATACGCTTTTAAATTCGCTCCACTGATAGTCCATCACCTCTTCGCTGTTAACCTGTAACACACTGGTTGCCCGCGCGGCAAATACCGGACAGACTTCATTTTCCACAATACCGTTTGGATCTGTCGCCCGATAGCTGAAGTGCGGATAGACGGGGGTGAGATCGGTAATTTCCACGCCGAGTTCGAACCGACAACGGCGGATGATCGCCTCTTCGGTGGTTTCGTCTTGTTGCGGATGACCGCAAACCGAATTCGTCCACACGCCTGGCCAGGCTTTCTTGCTCAGCGACCGTCGTGTTACCAGCAACTGACCATCTTCGTTAAATAGCCAGCAGGAGAAAGCCAGATGCAAAGGCGTATTAAGCGTATGAGCCGCATACTTTTCCAGTGTGCCGGAAGGCTTATCCTGCTCATCCAATAAAACGACATGTTCCTCAGTCATGAAAGCTCCTGAAAATTAAAATGACCCGGCAGCATGGCCAGGCCATATACTCAGACGATCAGCGTAGCGCATAACAGAAAGAAAGGCATTACCAAAACAGGCCCTGACAGAACGCAGACGAGCACCATTGTGCCGTGAGTCGATATTATGCTGGCATATCGGATATTCGCGGCATCATCATCCGCGCGGACCCTTTCCGGCGTCAATGGATTGGGCATACGGCATTTGGCTGCTATCATAAGGCGTCTGTCAATAGAGTGAGGAATGGTTTTGAGCGCAGGACGCCTGAACAAAAATAGCCTGGGTATTGCGGTGCTGTTATGCACAGGGCTGCTGCTGGCGGGGTGTTCCAGTAATTCCGGCTCAGGAACGTATTCCGGCTCCGTCTATACCGTTAAGCGCGGCGATACGTTGTATCGTATATCGCGCGCTACGGGAACCAGCGTGAAAGAACTGGCCCGACTGAATGGCATTTCTCCGCCTTATACTATTGAGGTGGGGCAGCGAATTAAAGTGCGCGGCAGCGCAAAGAGTAGCAGTTCAACACGCAAAACCAGCAATAAAACAGCAACAAAAACTGCTGCGGTCAGACCGTCATCTTCGGTGCCAAAATCCTCCTGGCCGCCGGTGGGGCAGCGTTGTTGGGTATGGCCTGCTAACGGTAAAGTGATTTTACCTTATTCCACCGCGGAGGGCGGAAATAAGGGGATCGATATTGCGGGCGCGCGCGGAACGCCTGTTTATGCGGCGGGAGCGGGTAAAGTTGTCTATGTCGGGAACCAGCTGCGCGGTTACGGCAATCTCATCATGATTAAGCACAATGAAGATTACATTACGGCTTACGCTCATAATGACACCATGCTGGTTAATAATGGACAAAGCGTTAAAGCGGGGCAAAAAATCGCTACGATGGGCAGCACGGATGCCGCATCCGTAAGACTACACTTCCAGATTCGCTACCGGGCGACGGCCATCGATCCGCTGCGTTATCTGCCGCCGCAGGGGAGTAAACCGAAGTGCTGACGGCGAATTAATCGCCAGTCAGCCAGTAAGTCTCTTGCCAACCAGAGCGTAAGGTTTATAATGCCTTACGCATCTCAAAGCGGGCGTAGTTCAATGGTAGAACGAGAGCTTCCCAAGCTCTATACGAGGGTTCGATTCCCTTCGCCCGCTCCAGACAAATATCTTCTAGTATTTACTAAATCCACGAATTTACAGCAATTTTCCGTGTCGGCCCCACAGTACACAGGGTTTCAATACCTATGTCGGACGGCTATTATCAGCTGGCGACTCCGGTAATGACTTTATCATTCAGCCCGCAGCACAACGATGCCCGGTCTGGAATGCATGTATTCCATAAACGGTGTGTCCACCACTTTTCTGTTTGCGGCCAATGAGGAGGCGTTCCTGAACCACACCTGTTCATCATGGCGAACTACGATACCCACATGTGAAACGTCCAGCCCGTCAAGCGGGGAGTAGACACCGATATAATCCCCGTTTTTTAGGTGGTTCATGACCTGCTGGTTGATGGCTCTTCCGGGAATGTAATTTATTTTACGAGGATGGATGCCCAGACCAGGAATGTACTCGCCGCCATCAGGTTTATGGTTAAGCTGCTTGTCAACAACGACATAATCAGGGCTGATATCCGGCGTTACATCCCGTGCATTACGCGGTGCTGCGGCGAACCAGTCAGAGAAGAAGTGCCGGCGGCTGAGATAAGCAACTTTGCCCGCGGCGTAGCGAGTCCTGGCAAGATTATGCAGAAACGATTTCTGATTATCGCTGCGGGCCAGGGCTTCAACGTAATCAGCCAGGGTAAAGCAGTCCACGCCGTTGAAATTCGCTACAAGGACTTCGGGGATGCCGGGCCCACCGATGAGCGTATCCGCCTGATAAGGTGTTCCGAGAAAAGCAGACGATACGCGGCTGATAACTTCTCCATGGTTTTCGCCTTTATAAGGAATGACATCCGACTGGATAATCCGGCTTATTTTTTCTGCCGTAACGCTGTCCATGCTGGTCTGATATTTTTCTGTGCCAGGGACGGCACAGGCCGTCAGATGCGCCGACATAAGCAAAATTGTCCATGCATTTACCTTCATTATCATCTCCGGAAAGGTTCAAATCCCTTTTTTACCTTTACCGGAAATGGTTGTGATGGATACAGAAAAACGCCAGAGGTTGATTACAGGTTGAGTAATATGAACGCTGATGATGATAAATGTGAAGATCATCATACGACTTTATTCGCCGTTGTTTTTTGCCTGATCGTCAAAGCCAACATGCCCCTTCAGGCTGGCTTATAAGTCAGAGTGTAGATTGCGACGTGTCCGATCAGCGATTCTGACGCGTCCACCTCGGTGTGGCGGTCGTCGCTGACGATCACTTTGACATGGAGAATTTTGTACTCACTGAATGTTCGAACCGGACCACCTCCCAAGAGGTGAAGGAATAGTCCATCAGACGGATTTCCTGTCGCGCGGTCTCAATTATCTTAAGAACAAGCTGGAGATCTGTACCTTCCGGATAAAATCCTGCCTCAATGATGGCTGCGTAAGTATGCGGTACTGGCGCACACCGAGCCAGACCGAGCAAACCGGGCAGAAGCCATGGGCACATATGTTTTTTATGCATTGTTTGCATGGTATTTCCTTCATTGGATGTATTCAGAAATGCCGGAGTCGGACAAGGATGCCCTGCGGAGTGCGCGTCATGTGACTGGATTATTTTTTCCTGTATATCTCTTTGACATATACATCGCCTCTACTCATAATGGATATACTCGTTGTATATCCAGAAAGGAGGCAGTTATGCACACAACACTTTTTTTTAGTAACCGGACCCAGGCAGTCAGATTGCCTAAATCGATATCCTTTCCGGATGATGTGAAACATGTCGAAATCATTGCGGTTGGCAGAAGCAGAATCATTACTCCAGTCGGAGAATCCTGGGACAGCTGGTTCGATGGCGAAGGCGCCAGTACTGATTTTATGAGTACCAGAGAACAACCCGCAGTACAGGAACGGGAAGGATTCTGATGCTGAAATTCATGCTTGATACCAATACCTGTATTTTCACCATCAAAAATAAGCCCGAACACATCAGAGAACGCTTCAACCTCAATACATCCCGAATGTGTATCAGCTCCATCACCTTAATGGAGCTGATTTACGGTGCTGAAAAAAGCCTGGCGCCGGAGCGTAATCTTGCCGTCGTGGAGGGATTTATCTCCCGCCTTGAGGTTCTGGATTACGATACACAGGCAGCGATACATACCGGTCAAATCCGTGCCGAACTGGCCCGCAAGGGAACACCTGTCGGGCCTTATGACCAGATGATTGCTGGCCATGCCCGTAGCCGCGGACTGGTCGTCGTCACAAACAATCTCCGCGAGTTTGAACGCATTCCGGGTATCCGAATCGAAGACTGGTGCTAATTTCTGCATCAGATGTTATCCCCGGATTCAAACTCTTTTCCGGATTTAGTGGCACAGTCAATTTGGTTACCTGCTTAATGGTGGTTTGCATCACATTTTTAGCTGGTGGTATTTTTTTATGTTGACTGGAGATATCTGCCAACAGCATAACTTTTACGGCCAGATAATAAATAAAAGAGTACCAAAATGTCGTATTCTGACATGTTTACGAAGGGAGTACCGCTCCCTTCTTTTTTTGTTTCCTGGATACTCACTGAACAATGCCGTTACTGCCCGATAACTGCCGCCCCCCCCTCTCCATAGCCGTTTCCTGCAACTTAAATCACAGACGTTGATTTACCAGGCCGATATGCCTTCTTTCCCGTTATATACCCTTCATACTTCAAGGTGCTTATGTGTTGGCAACGGATTACTCGGTCCATCCATGGGCCTCGCCCTGACGGGCCGTCGCACGCGACGTTCAAATCTGCTCCCAGCAGATTTGTTGCTCTCCCCGGTCACAGCGTTATCTATGCTCCCGGGGACTCACTCCCTTGCCGCCTTTCAGCAACTCAAATTATTTTTGGTATATATCAGTGAACTTCTATTTTTGTCAGTTTTTATTTTCCAGTTTATTTATTATTAAATACTGTTTCTGGCCTGGATATATTTTCGTGAATAGCCTCCCGACAGCCGGAGATAAAGGTATTTGCTGGCGTAACAGCGCTCATAAATTAAAAGATTTATTTATAGTTTGTTATCACGGAAAGATTTTAACTTAATACATGCCAGTAAGGCATCAGGTAAAAATAACCGGAGAGAAGAAGATGAACAAAATGCTATTAGCCGGAAGTGCCGGTATTGTTCTGCTGTCTGCTGCAGCCAGTCCGGTATGGGCAGACGATAATGCCAGTACATTTTCACTTGGATACGCCCAGTCCCATACTAATCACGCCGGGACGTTGCGTGGGGTACGGCTGGCAAACAACTATGAAATGTCACCGGACTGGGGGCTGACAACCTCATTTGCATGGCTAAATGGAAGCCAGCGCTATTCCGATGAAAGCAGTAATGGTCGTGTAACAACCCGTTATTACTCCCTGCTTGCAGGCCCCTCATGGAAAATAAATAACCAGTTAAGTCTGTATAGTCAAGTGGGCCCCGTATTATTGCATCAGCGTGATCACGGGATAAATGAGTCTGACAGTAAGGTCGGATATGGTTATTCTGCTGGCGTGGCTTATACCCCGGTCAGTAGTGTCGCTATAACTCTGGGTTATGAGGGAGCGGATTTTGATGCTACCCATAACAGCGGAAGCCTTAATAGCAATGGTTTTAATCTTGGCGTGGGTTACCGGTTCTGAATAGGATAATCCGATAAAAAATGTTACTTTGTGGAGATGATGGATTATGAAAAGCCATATTATGCCAGGCGTTGCGCTGATGGTTATCCTGTTTTCAGGAAATATTATGGCCGCAACAAACATGACTGATAACGTTACTCTGAATAATGACAAGATATCCGGACAGGCCTGGCAGGCCATGCGTGATATCGGAATGTCGCGATTCGAGTTGTTTAATGGTCGCACCCAAAAGGCGGAACAACTGGCTGCGCAAGCAGAAAAACTCCTGAACGATGACAGCACTGACTGGAATCTGTATGTCAAATCAGATAAAAAAGCCCCAGTTGAAGGAGACCACTATATTCGGATAAATTCATCGATTACGGTAGCAGAAGATTATCTCCCTGCGGGCCAGAAAAATGATGCTATTAATAAAGCAAACCAGAAAATGAAAGAAGGAGATAAAAAAGGAACTATAGAGGCCCTGAAACTAGCAGGCGTCAGTGTTATTGAAAATCAGGAACTCATTCCTCTTCAGCAAACCCGTAAGGATGTGACCACAGCGCTTTCCTTGATGAACGAAGGAAAATACTATCAGGCAGGTCTGTTACTGAAATCAGCTCAGGATGGCATAGTTGTAGACTCTCAGTCAGTTCAGGAATCACCCACGCACTCCGTGCAGCACGACGCCGCGCATTAATATCCCCCAGCCTGCTGTATACATTACAGCAGGCAGCATTATGTCTGACAGCTATTACCAGTTTGTTCTTTGCTGTCGGCATTGTTTTTAAATTTCATCCGCGAAGTTCAGAAATGTCAGGGTACCTGCATTTATATCTATTGTGATGCCCATCACAAATACAGAAGAATATCATTTCATTTATTATTTTTTATTCCTTCCACTTATGATGGTTCATAATGATTTATTAAGTTAATGTTTTGGAATTAAATGCCTTTTACTTGCGTTATATCCAGTTTTTTATGCTGCCAGTAATTTCATTGTTATATATGATTAGTATTATGTTTTGTAAATATCCAGTGTAATGGAAAAGCAAAACATACATTCCCGATAACATATTACAAAATATTTCATGTCCGCTGCGAATATCTGTCTGTTAGGTATTCACCCGCTTATAATTACATTAAAAAGTATTTCTTTGATGATTATTCTTAAATTACGATCATATTCATCGATCGTATCGATCTATTTTTATTGTTTTAATTTGAATAAGAATTTTCTTACAACTGATTAGGCATTAGCTGAAATCAATATTTTTCGATGGAAAGTTCAGGTGCTTCGTTTAACACCAGGCGTTTATTATTCATACGAATCTTTTCTGAACGCTTTCATTAATACCCTCAGAGTTGTTTTCAGCCTTTGCAAAATAATTCTCATTCACCCAAAGGACATATTATCTATGCGTAATAAAATAATACTTGCCATGGCGGCTGCCGGTATGATGTATGGCGCTTCTGTATATGCAGTCGATCCACCCACAGCAGGCCCGTTCGGCTCAGGTAAAATTACCTTCACTGGCACCATCACCAACTCCCCCTGTGATATCGCGCCGGGTGACGATGCGATCACCGTTCCGTTTGGACAGATTTCTTACCGTAAACTGAATACCGCCGACGCAACTACGGAATCAAAACCGTTCACCATTCATCTACAGAACTGTGCTTTCGATCCGAATACCCCGGACACAGCTGGCTCCGCAGGGAAAATGTCCAAAGTAACCGTATCTTTCTCTGGCGCAGCGAATACCAGCAAAAAGGCTTACACCACCAGCGGTATCGCACAGCATGTTGGTGTCCAGCTACTGAAGAGTGACAACGCCACAATTATCGAGCCCAACACCCCGATGCCGGATGGCGACGCTCAGCAACTGCAGGCCGGAAACAACGAACTCAACTTCTTTGCCCGACTAATAGCACTGGATAATGGCGTCACTCCCGGTGACTTCAACGCATCCGTCACCTACACCCTGAAATACCTGTGATTTCACGCGGTAAATAACGACAGGGAGAAGCCGTCCACGGAGGGGATCGGACGGCTTTTATATCTGACTGTGCCTGCGGGCTGTCTGTTACACGGACGACAACACGAAAGCGCCATGCCATGAAAATTACCCGGCTTGCCATTCTGATTACCCTGACATTTTCCGTCCTGAAGTCGCAGGCCACGGAGTTCAATGCCAGCCTGCTGGACAGCGGGAACCTGTCTAACGTGGACCTCACGGCCTTCAGCCGCGAGGGGTATGTGGCGCCCGGTAACTATATTCTCGATATCTGGCTCAATGACCAGCCGGTACGGGAACAGTATCCGGTCAGGGTTGTACCGGTTGCCGGACTCGACGCGGCCGTCATCTGTGTGACAACAGACATGGTGGCCATGCTGGGTCTTAAGGATAAGATTATTCATGGCCTGAAACCCGTTACCGGTATCCCGGACGGGCAATGCCTTGAGCTGCGCTCCGCTGACAGTCAGGTACGGTACAGCGCTGAAAATCAGCGTCTGACCTTCATTATTCCCCAGGCCTGGATGCGTTATCAGGACCCGGACTGGGTGCCCCCTTCACGCTGGAGCGACGGCGTCACCGCCGGCCTGCTTGATTACAGCCTGATGGTCAACCGCTATATGCCGCAGCAGGGGGAAACCTCTACCAGCTACAGCCTCTACGGCACCGCCGGGTTTAATCTCGGCGCCTGGCGATTGCGGAGCGATTACCAGTACAGCCGTTTTGACAGTGGGCAGGGTGCATCACAGTCCGATTTTTATCTGCCGCAGACGTATCTGTTCCGTGCCTTGCCAGCACTGCGCTCAAAACTGACGCTCGGACAGACGTACCTCAGCTCCGCTATTTTTGACTCCTTCCGCTTTGCCGGGCTCACTTTGGCCAGCGATGAGCGCATGCTGCCGCCCTCTCTTCAGGGGTATGCCCCGAAAATTAGCGGCATTGCGAACAGTAATGCACAGGTCACCGTCAGCCAGAATGGTCGCATTCTGTACCAGACCCGGGTGTCGCCGGGGCCTTTTGAGCTTCCCGACCTGAGCCAGAATATCAGCGGCAACCTGGATGTCAGCGTCCGGGAAAGCGACGGTAGCGTCCGGACCTGGCAGGTCAACACGGCCAGCGTCCCCTTTATGGCACGCCAGGGACAGGTTCGCTATAAGGTGGCCGCCGGACGTCCGCTGTACGGCGGGACGCATAACAACAGCACGGTCAGCCCTGACTTTCTGCTCGGGGAGGCCACCTGGGGAGCATTTAACAACACGTCGCTGTATGGCGGCCTCATTGCCTCCACCGGCGACTACCAGTCCGCGGCGCTCGGGATCGGCCAGAATATGGGGCTGTTGGGCGCTCTGTCTGCGGACGTCACCCGCTCAGATGCGCGGTTGCCGCATGGGCAGAAGCAGTCCGGTTACAGCTACCGTATCAACTATGCCAAAACGTTTGATAAAACCGGCAGTACCCTGGCGTTCGTCGGATACCGCTTCTCGGACCGCCATTTTCTGTCCATGCCGGAGTACCTGCAGCGTCGGACCACTGACGGCGGCGATGCATGGCATGAAAAACAGAGCTACACCGTGACTTATAGCCAGTCCGTTCCGGTACTCAACATGAGCGCGGCCCTCTCGGTAAGCCGGCTCAATTACTGGAACGCACAGTCCAACAATAACTACATGCTCAGCCTCAACAAGGTGTTCAGTCTCGGCGACCTTCAGGGACTCTCGGCCTCGGTGTCGTTTGCCCGTAACCAGTACACCGGCGGGGGTAGCCAGAACCAGGTCTACGCCACCATCAGTATCCCGTGGGGAGACAGTCGCCAGGTGAGTTACAGCGTACAGAAAGATAACCGGGGCGGCCTGCAGCAGACCGTGAATTACAGCGATTTCCATAACCCGGACACTACATGGAACATCAGCGCCGGTCATAACCGTTATGACACCGGCAGCAACAGCAGCTTCAGCGGCAGCGTGCAGAGCCGTCTGCCGTGGGGCCAGGCGGCAGCGGACGCCACCCTGCAGCCCGGACAGTACCGCAGCCTGGGCCTGAGCTGGTACGGCTCGGTGACTGCCACCGCCCACGGTGCCGCTTTCAGCCAGTCGATGGCCGGGAATGAGCCCCGCATGATGATAGATACCGGAGACGTGGCCGGTGTGCCGGTGAACGGCAACAGCGGGGTGACCAACCGCTTCGGGGTGGGCGTGGTGAGCGCCGGCAGCAGCTATCGCCGCAGCGATATTTCGGTTGATGTGGCCGCCCTGCCGGAGGACGTGGACGTCAGCAGCTCCGTCATCAGTCAGGTACTGACGGAGGGCGCGGTGGGCTACCGGAAGATTGACGCCAGCCAGGGGGAGCAGGTGCTCGGTCATATCCGGCTGGCTGATGGCGCAAGTCCGCCGTTTGGCGCCCTGGTGGTGTCCGGGAAAACCGGCAGAACCGCGGGGATGGTCGGAGATGGCGGTCTGGCCTACCTGACAGGTCTCAGCGGGGAAGACCGCCGGACCCTGAATGTGTCCTGGGATGGCCGGGTGCAGTGCAGACTCACCCTGCCGGAAACGGTGACACTCAGCCGGGGGCCGCTGTTACTGCCCTGCAGATAAAAATATCCCTGTCACAGAGCAGGTCTAAAGGAGAAAACAGGTGAAAAACAGCAGAAGAAGCCGTGTGATTTTACTCGCACTGGCGGCAGCATGGAGCCAGTACAGCCCGGCGGCCGTCAATGTTGACCGGACCCGTATTATCATGGATGCGCCGCAGAAAACGGTGGCCATCACGCTGAATAACGATGACAAAACCACGCCGTTCCTGGCGCAGTCCTGGGTGACGGACGCTGACGGGGTGAGAACCGATGCGCTGATGGCGCTGCCGCCGCTGCAGCGTATTGATGCCGGACAGAAATCCCAGGTCCGTATCACCCAGGTTCGCGGGCTGACAGATAAGCTCCCTCAGGACAGGGAAACACTGTTCTGGTTTAACGTGCGGGGCGTTCCCCCGAAGCCAGAAGACGACAACGTTCTGCAACTGGCCATGCAGAGCCAGCTGAAACTGTTTTACCGTCCGAAAGCCATTATCAGAAGCAGCAGTGACCAGCCGGAAAGAAAGCTGACTGCTGAGCGGAATGCGGGACATCTGACCCTCAGAAACCCGACGCCGTACTACATCACTGTGGCGTGGCTGGGAGCAGACCGTAGCCACAGGCTCAGCGGTTTCCGCGAGGGCGTGATGGTGCCGCCCCTGGGGAACCTGCCTTTAAAGGCTGTTCTGCCGGCAGAAACCCGGACGCTGTGGGTGGGGTATATTGATGATTACGGGGGACTGCAGATGAATCGCTACACCTGCGATGCCCTGAACTGTGCGTTTAAGGACGCAGGGGCGACATCATGACAGGAAGATTATTCAATATGAAATCACTGATACTGTCAGGTGTATTTTTTTTCTTTGCTGTCTGTGATTCTGCGCAGGCAGCTATCGAATGGTCATATTGTAATGCCACTGGGAGTGTTAACATCCAGAATATTAATATTAAAGCAGGGCAATATGGCACAGGTGATGAACTACAGACAATTAAAGACATTCCCTTCAGTTATACCTGCATAACTGCAATTAATACTTATTCAGAACCTTATAATGCCACTATCAGTCTTAAGAATGTGCAACCAATGGTGGAAGCCCTGAAAAAGAGCGGTCTTGGTATGGAGTTGTTTATTCAGGAGGGTAGTCGAGATCCTGTTAAATTTTCATGGCGGGAGATACAGGCAGGTTTTGCCGGCTGGTCCAGCTCAAAGATATTTGGTCAAGAGTTGGAACAGAATAAAACATATAATCTGAGTGGAAAACTTACTGTACGTATTTATGTTGAACAAAGTTTTAAATATGGTTTTTTGAACATAAACGTTCCGGCAAGTACATTTGATATTCTTCCCTATAAACCATCAACCGTACCGTCACCAACTAAACCGTATACACCTTTGTCGGTTTCTGCCTTTAATATCAGGATGATTCCTGACAACTCAGGCAAGGTTATTATTTCTCCTTCTGCTACCATCAAAATGGGGCATTTTTATACGGAATATAAGGAAACCATGGTGCCCAGGGAAGTACCTTTCACCGTTACAGCACAACAGAATGTCGGAACGCAGACCCCGTTCGTTGCCCCACTGGCTATAGAGTTCAGGACCAACGATCTGACACTGGCAGATGCTGACAGCACCGTAATTCTTAAGAATAATAAACAAGAAAACAATGGATTCAGACTGTCGGTAATTGATGTGGATAATAACACACCAGTTAAATTTAATATGAAAACAGATATGGGATCTATCCATCTTGATAACGGTGCTGGTGGCAAAATTATAAAACAGTATAAAGCAAAGGTCGAAGCTATACCCGGTGCGGTAATTAAAACAGGTGCTTTTTCAGCCGCAATGACAGTGATTGTTACTTACAATTAGCAGAATTAAATACCATTTCCTGATAGTTAATTAAAAATAGATATAAATTTATCTTTATGATTATTTTTTCTTCTCGGTCTTTTTCACTAAAAAACGGAGAGTCTGCATGTCTTCTGATAAATCAAAAGAGAAGATAGTTTTTTCAGGTAACGATATTCATTATCCCGGACAGACCAACCATGATGCCTGTTTTATTCCGGAAAGCGTCCGCCAGTATGCCGACGAGCCCCTGTATATCATTGTGGCACACTGGTGCCTGTTGCAGCAGAACTGGGTTCAGCGTAACCAGATAGCAGAGGCGTTTCACATCACGGCCAGACGGGCCAGCTACCTGATTGCCTATCTGCGAAGCAAAACATCGCGGGTGGTCAGCATCTGCCGTCACCAGACCCTGCCTAATAAAGCACGACGCTATGAGATTTATGTTATCCGGGTTCTTGACAGTCCCACCCCGTCCACGCGCCGTGAAAAAGCCGGACCGCCGCTGGTATCAAAACGCCGGGTCGGTAATGGTGACAGGTCGATGGCAAATGAACTGTGGAACCGGCTGTGCAGTAACAGAAATGCGGGAAAGATCCTGAAAAAGAAGGAGGATGAGGATGACGGAACATAACCGGATGCCGGCCCGGCAGATTATCGTTTACGGTGACTGCTGGCCGGTGACGATCGCCGTGGCACACCTGGTCCGAAGATTTCTGCCGGGCTGCAACTGTGAAACCGCATACAGGCTGCCTGTTCTGTTGCAGCAATTACGTCGGAAACCGGAGGCCATACTGATACTGTGTCTGCGTCCCCGTGAACATCTCTTTTTGTTCTATTCCCTGAGACAGATACTGCCGGACTACCCGGTTATGATTATCAGCGATGAGCTGTTTTTCAGCGACCGGGTGGTACTGAAGGTATACGGCGGCATCCCGGCGCTGCTGGAGCAGGAACTGGCGGAGATACTTATTCGGTGGCGGCGGGATGAACAGTGGGCCGGGGGCGCACGCCTGCGCAGGACAGGAGGGCTGGACGCCTTTTTGTTATCTCCGGATCCGGTGACGGGCTTTCTGGAAGTGCCACCGATATTTAACAATCCGAAGCGGTTGATGAACTATATGGATCAGTTGATGCACCGGGAGATACTGGCATGTGGAGTGAGCCTGGCCCAGTTACGCTTGCTTCAGGAAGTTTACCGTGGACGAGGAAGGTTGTCAGCGTTGTGTGGAAGGCTGAATACACAGGAGAAGCAAATCTGGCAGGACAAATACCGGTTACTGGTGAAGCTGGGAATGCGGAACCGATTACGGGAACTGCTGTTTGGTACCCGGTTTTGTAAATCACTGCAGCGAACTCCGTTTATCGCGCCGCAATAACCCGCCTCCGGCGACCCTATCCAGAAACACTGACACGCCGGCTACACCCGGTGGCGGTGGGGTATGTTTTGCCTGTAGTGGAGTAAAATACAGAATTCAGGCGGGACGCTGAATGTATGGCCTTTCATACCGTTTGATAAGTAAAAACGCTTCTGGAATGAAACCCGACGTGAATGATACGGCCTGAGCAGAAGCGTTACATATTTACTGCATGATCCCGGTATAGCCATGAATTCCCATATACACGCCGACCAGACCAATCAGAATGCTCGAAAAATAGGGCGCCCGCCGGGCAAGCGTCGAAAAACCACTCCAGCGCTTTGCTGCCTGTTGAACGCTTATCGCCGCGCCAACGCCTACCGTCACCAGCGTTAATGCCAGGCCAAGACTAAAGCTCAGCACCATCGTGGCGCCCAGTGTAAACGCTTTAAGCTGGATACAAATCAGTAAAACGGTGATCGCAGCCGGACAGGGGATAAGCCCTCCGGTCAGGCCGAATAGCAGGATCTGTCCATTAGTCACTGTTTGACCATCAAAACGGCGTTGAATATCGGCAGCATGGGCGCGTTCATGGGCATCCTGATACGCTTTTGACGTTGCACCTTCCGGATGTATGTGACCATGATGGTCGTGGTCGTGGTCGTGGTCGTGGTCGTGGTCGTGGTCGTGGTCGTGGTCGTGGTCGTGATGATGGTTTCCCGCCAGCCACTGCTGCTCGCCTCGCCATGTCCGCCAGAACATCCAGCACGCGGTGCTCAGAATAATGATCGCAGAAATTAACTGCAGCCATGGTTCCACTGATTGTGCGGTGAATGCCCGGCTAAGATACATCCCACCCAGAGCGATTAACCAGACGATCGCGGTATGAGAAAGCGTTGCTGCCAGACCGAGCATGACAGCCTGTTTAACCGTACCTTTAATGGCAATGATAAAAGCCGCCATCATAGTTTTGGAGTGCCCTGGTTCAAGCCCGTGCAAAATACCTAATAAAATGGCGCTGGGAATGAAGAACCAGCCGTTTCCTTGCTGAAGAAGTGTCGAAAATTCACCCATGAGAATGATTCTTAGTTGTTTTATGTGGGCGTCATTCTACTCCCCCCCCAGTATGGAATACTACCCCCCAGTAGCATCGTAATGCTATAATTTGTATTCGTTAATGTTAGTGAGGTGTTGTAATGTCACATACCATCCGGGACAAACAAAAGCTTAAAGCCAGAACCAGCAAGATTCAGGGGCAGGTGATAGCGCTAAAAAAAATGCTGGATGAACCGCATGAATGCGCGGCCGTGTTACAACAGATCGCGGCGATTCGCGGCGCGGTAAATGGCTTAATGCGCGAGGTGATTAAAGGGCATCTGACCGAGCATATCGTTCATCAGAGTGATGAAGCCAGACGTGAAGAAGATCTGGACGTAATATTAAAGGTGCTGGATTCTTATATAAAATAGCCGGGAGTTATATCCCGGCTATCTTTTACTTTAGCCGAAAAACATCACCGATACGCAAAGTAAACCGACGACCAACGTAATGAAATTACCTACTGAACGGTAGGGTTTCAATGCCGGTATCAGGTACGTTGACAACGTGGGCATAATAAACAGAATCATCGCAATGAGCGGGCCGCTAATGGCATAAATCATAGAGATGGCATTCGGGTTAATACAGCAAATAATAAACGTAATCCCGGAAACCAGCATGATAGACAGCGCGCGATTGAACGCCCGGCTTTTTTTCACGCCAACCTGCTGTAGGGTGGTTCTTACCATTTCGGTTGCGCCCTCGATGACGCCGAAATAGGTGCCGAGGAAAGATTTCGACATGGCCACGACGGCAACGATAATACCGGAAATAGAGAGCCAGGCCGGCGCATTGGGCATCATCGAGAGCGCGGAAAGGATGGTAACGCCTTCGTTGCGCGCGTCTTCAATGTATGACGGCGGAATGGAGAGCAGGCAGCTAAAGACAAAGAACAGCACGCTCAGGCAGATAATCAGATAGGCGACCTTCATGATCTTTTTGCATTTATCCATGGCCTGATCGCCAAAATTTTCCCGTCTGTCGATGGCAAACGTCGAAATAATGGGCGTATGGCTAAAAGCAAAAACCATCACCGGAATAGAAATCCATACCTGGTGCAACGTGTGACTATCCAAAGACATCTGCCCGGTCAGTAACGAGGGTTGCCAGCTTCCGGTTAAGTAGAGCGAAAGGAACAAGAAGTAAGCGATAAGTGGAAAGACTAAAAAGCCCATTACGCGAAGAGTGGCATGTCTTCCCATTAAGAAAATCATATTCAGGATAAGTACTACGCCGAAGCTAACTGCCATCCGGATGCGAATATTTATCTGAATATGCTTCGCTAATTGTTCTGTCAGGGAATTGGTAATCGCCACAGCATAAATTAATACCACGACAAAAAACGCAATGAAATAAAGCGTGGTAATAATACTGCCGATTTTCTTGCCGTAATAATGAGTAACGGCGCCAGTAATTCCCTCACCGGCAGAAGTCTTTGAGGAAAGAATAAACTGACACAGCGCCTTATGCGGCCAGTATGTCAGAGGCCAGGCGACCAGCGCGGTAATAAATAGCACGATTGCGCCTGCCGATCCCAACTGGATGGGAAGGAAAAGAGTGCCTGCGCCTACAGCCGTTCCGTATAATGCAAAACTCCAGAGAGTCTCATCTTTTGACCAAATTTTAGACATTATTTGAATTTATCAACTATAAAACACATAAAAAGAAGCGCAATTTACCATAAATAGCGTCAGTTGGGGGCGTTTTAAGCAGATGGATGTCGTGGAGGCGGAGGGCCGGGAGCGTTGCGATCCCGGCAAAAAAGAGCAATATCATGCACTAACGCGCTGTTGGCGGCGGGTCACTATTCGTTGGCGTAAAACATCGTATGCCCAGTTGTACAGCATCGTGTACGGCAAAAAGAACAGGAAGAAACCAATTTCCAGGGTGAATGCTTGTAGCAGGCTGACATTCAGTACCCAGGCGACAATACTCACGCCAATGACAATAAACCCACTTTCAAATCCTAACGCATGGAGTGCACGCACTTTGGCGGTTCGTCTCACCTGATGCGCAGGCCACAGTCGATCAAACAGAGCGTTATAAATGATATTCCAGATCATGGCCGTCGTTGCCAGCAATATCGTTAGGCCGCCCATCTCCAGCACCGAGCGCTGCATTAGCCAGGCGGTCGTTGGCGCCAGTATCGCAGTCGCAATACCTTCAAAACAGACAGCATGGAAAATACGCTCCGGCAGCGAGCGACGTTGTATGGCGTCATGTTGCATAAACGAAAAAACCTTACTCTTAATCAAACTAAAGAAATTTCCGCTATTTTATCGTTTAATGTGATACCTAAAAGATAACATCCATCGATAAAGTAGATAGGTTATGCGTTACTCACCTGAAGCGTTAATGGCATTTGTTGAGACCGTCTCTTGCGGTTCGTTTTCTGCTGCGGCGCGCCGCCTGCGTAAAAGCCAGTCCACCATTAGTACCGCCATTGCGCATCTGGAGGCGGATCTGGGATTTTCATTATTTGATCGATCATCGCGCCAGCCCGTTCTGACCGAAGAAGGAAAACGGGTGCTTAGCTATGTTCAGGCTATTTTATCGGCGAGCGATCGTTTGGATGAGGTGGCGCTGACGTTATCCGGCGAGACGGAGGCAAGACTCACGTTCGTCCTCTCTGATACCCTGCACCCTGACAGTCTGGAAGAGTTAATGGCGCAGTTTGATCGTCAATTTCCGCATACCGAGTTTGAATGCTTGATCGGAGAAAATGATGATGTCATCGACCTGTTGCAAAAAGGGCGCGCCCAGATAGGTCTGATTGAAGCGCGTGATGACTATCCCACAGACATTGGCGCGACGCGTCTGCCTGTTCAAAGCTGGATGGGAGTTTATGTGGCGACCACGCATCCGTTGGCGTCGCAGACGAACCTGCAATGGGAGCAACTGCATACCTGGCGCGAGCTGCGTCTGAATACCTACCTTGAATCTAATGCCAACATTACGCGCGGCCCGGCCTGGTCAGCGCCAAACTATTTATTACTGTTGAGCATGGCGGTTCAGGGATTTGGCTGGTGCGTATTGCCCTGCGCGCTGGTGGAAGAGTTTGCGGCGGAAAAACCGCTGGCGCAGCTGGATGTTCCTGGCTGGCCGAGGGCGATTGCTATTGATTTGTTGTGGAACAAGAAGACGCCGCCCGGAACGGCGGGGAACTGGCTTCGCTACCATTTGCAGCAGAAATAAGCTGCGCCACCGTCAAATCAGCGTCATTTCCTTTGTGATAAAACTCACTTTTTTTAAACAATCAAGATAACTAATTTTAACAATGCTCTACTATGGCGGTGTCATTTTGCGCTGAGGTGGTAATGAAAGAGGTTGTGATAGTGGGGGCTTTACGGACACCCATCGGCTGTTTTCAGGGAACGCTGGCCCGTCATTCCGCCGTCGAGCTGGGGAGTATGGTCGTAAAAGCGTTAATTGAGCGCACCGGCGTGGACGCTAACGCTATCGATGAGGTCATCCTCGGTCAGGTGCTGACGGCTGGCGCCGGGCAGAATCCGGCGCGCCAGTCAGCCATCAAAGGAGGGCTGCCGACTACCGTTTCCGCTATTACCATTAATGACGTTTGTGGTTCCGGTTTAAAAGCGTTGCACCTGGCGACGCAGGCTATTCAGTGCGGCGAAGCGGACATTGTTATTGCGGGCGGGCAGGAGAATATGAGCCGTGCGCCGCATGTCCTCAATGACAGCCGTACCGGCGCGTTGCCTGATGCCGACAATCTGGTGGATAGTCTGGTACATGATGGCTTATGGGATGCCTTCAACGATTATCACATTGGCGTGACGGCAGAAAACCTGGCGCGGGAATATGGCATCAGCCGCGAGTTACAGGATGCTTATGCGCTCAGTTCGCAGCAAAAAGCCAGGGCCGCGATTGATACCGGACGTTTTAAAGATGAGATTGTCCCCATCGTCACGCAACGTAATGGGCAGACCGCAATTGTCGATACGGATGAACAACCGCGGGCCGACGCCAGTGCGGAGGGGTTAGCCCTGCTGCATCCGGCGTTTGATAGTTTAGGTTCGGTGACGGCGGGTAATGCCTCCTCAATCAACGATGGCGCCGCCGCGGTGATGATGATGAGCGAGGCGAAAGCCCAGGCGCTGGGGCTGCCGGTGCTGGCGCGCATCCGCGCGTTTGCCAGCGTCGGCGTCGATCCTGCGCTAATGGGGATTGCGCCGGTATATGCTACCCGGCGCTGTCTGGAGCGTGCCGGCTGGCAACTGACGGAGGTCGACCTTATCGAAGCCAACGAAGCGTTTGCCGCCCAGGCGTTGTCGGTAGGAAAAATGCTGGAATGGGATGAGCGACGGGTAAACGTTAATGGCGGCGCGATTGCGCTGGGGCATCCCATTGGCGCTTCCGGTTGTCGAATTCTGGTTTCACTGGTGCACGAAATGGTTAAACGCGACGCGCGAAAAGGTCTGGCGACGCTGTGTATCGGTGGCGGCCAGGGTGTTGCTTTAACCATTGAACGCGACTGATCCTACGCCAGCCACCCTTTTCCTGCTTCAGTATTCCGTTATAAAAAGCCCTCTATCACGAGGGCAAAGCCAGTGACAGACCCCCCCTTTTTCGTTATAGCGCAGAACTTCTTGCCGCGTCGGGCATTGCAGACGCATACCGCTTTTAATTCAATTCGCACATCAGACCTCGTTCTAAAACAAGCTCCAATTTTTATCTGAGTAACCGCATACAGCATCTGGCGCACATGTCTGAAAATCAGACAAGTGCGTAAGTTTTAGCGCCGATCGTGATCGCTACAGCAGTTTTAAAAATAACCAACCATATAAATGAAACGTTGTTTTATTTATTGTTGAAAACCTTTATCCAGGCGATTATGATGCCGTTAAATAAAACAAAACAGTGTTTTGATTTTATGCCATTGCGATCGATTTATCATTGGAGGGAAAAGTGGACGTAAGGCAAAGCATCCATAGCGAGCACGCTAAAACGCTGGACACCCAGGCGCTGCGACGCGAGTTTTTAATAGAAAATATTTTTGTCGCTGATGAATATACGATGGTCTACAGCCATATCGACCGTATTATTGTCGGCGGCATTATGCCCGTCAGCCATTCTGTTGAAATCGGCGGAGAGGTGGGTAAACAGCTTGGCGTTTCCCGGTTACTGGACCGCCGCGAGCTGGGCGTCATTAATATTGGCGGCGCGGGCGCCATTATCGTTGACGGGCAGCGCCATGACATTGGTCATCGTGATGCTCTGTATATTGGTAAAGGGGCGAAAGAGCTGGTCTTCGTCAGCAATGAGGCGAGCAGACCGGCGAAGTTTTATTACAACTGCGCGCCAGCGCATACCGCTTATCCGACGAAAAAAGTGTCGCCTGCCGACGTTGCGCCCGTCACCTTAGGCGATAACCTCACCAGTAACCGTCGCACTATCAATAAATATTTCGTACCGGATGTACTGGAAACCTGTCAGCTCAGTATGGGACTCACCGAACTGGCGCCCGGCAATCTATGGAACACCATGCCATGCCATACCCATGAGCGCCGTATGGAGGTGTACCTCTATTTCAATATGGAAGAGGACAGTTGCGTTTTCCATATGATGGGGCAGCCTCAGGAAACCCGTCATATTGTAATGCGTAATGAACAGGCGGTTATTTCCCCAAGCTGGTCAATACATTCCGGCGTTGGCACCAAAGCCTATACGTTTATTTGGGGCATGGTGGGAGAAAATCAGGTCTTCGATGACATGGATCACGTTGCGGTACAAGATCTGCGCTAGTCGCGACCGGTGATAACGCCTGTGCGTGACAGGCATGACAAAAATAAGGATTAACAATGATTTTGAATGCATTTTCTCTTGAAGGTAAAGTCGCGGTTGTGACGGGGTGCGATACCGGATTGGGGCAGGGGATGGCGTTAGGGCTGGCGGAAGCGGGCTGTGACATTGTTGGTATTAACATTGTTGAACCGACGGAAACTATTGCGCGCGTCACCGCTCTGGGACGTCGTTTTTTAAGCCTGACAGCCGATCTGCGTCAAATCGATGGCATTCCGGCATTACTGGAACGGGCGGTGGCGGAATACGGTCATATTGATATTCTGGTGAATAACGCGGGTTTAATCCGTCGTGAAGATGCGATTGATTTCACGGAAAAAGACTGGGATGACGTTATGAACCTGAACATCAAGAGCGTGTTCTTTATGTCTCAGGCGGCGGCAAAACATTTTATTGCCCAGGGCAACGGCGGCAAAATTATTAATATCGCGTCTATGCTTTCCTTCCAGGGCGGCATTCGCGTTCCGTCTTATACCGCGTCGAAAAGCGGCGTAATGGGAATAACGCGTCTGATGGCGAACGAGTGGGCGAAACACAATATCAATGTAAACGCCATCGCGCCGGGCTATATGTCCACGAATAATACCCAGCAATTGCGCGCTGATGCACAACGTAGCGCCGAAATTCTCGACCGTATTCCGGCTGGACGTTGGGGGCTACCGGACGATTTAATGGGGCCGGTAGTCTTCCTGGCATCCAGCGCCGCTGATTATATTAACGGCTATACCATAGCGGTAGATGGCGGTTGGCTGGCGCGTTAATCCGCTACTGACAAATGCGTTTCTGGGAAAATCGACTCTTTGGCCGAAAAAACTGATAAAGCCCTGTCCTCGTACAGGGTTTTTTTATGATTTCATTAACATAGTCCATATTGTGGGTTTAACTTAATCCATATATTGTTAAATAATAGCTATGATCAATGCTTTAACTTATTGAAATATTGGTGGTTTGAAAAAATACCCGGCAACGGCGTTAAATTTAAAAAGTGTAATATCCATCACATATCGCTATAGCGTAGCCATTTAATCCATATTTATGCCGTTTCCAGCCTGACACTTGAGGAAGAGTATCCCGTACTTTCAGGCTATGTCTTACTCTGTGGTGGCAGGAAAATATGGTCTCTATTAATCATGACTCTGCTTTAACGCCGCGTTCGCTTCGCGACACACGACGTATGAATATGTTTGTTTCGGTTTCTGCAGCGGTTGCGGGACTGTTATTTGGTCTGGATATCGGCGTTATCGCCGGGGCGCTGCCTTTTATTACCGACCATTTCGTGCTGACCAGTCGGCTGCAGGAATGGGTCGTCAGCAGTATGATGCTTGGCGCGGCAATTGGCGCATTATTTAACGGTTGGCTTTCATTCCGGCTGGGGCGTAAGTATAGCCTGATGGCCGGCGCGATTTTGTTCGTGCTCGGCTCGCTGGGGTCGGCGTTTGCTTCCAGCGTGGAAGTATTGATTGGCGCCCGCGTGATACTGGGCGTAGCAGTAGGGATTGCGTCCTATACCGCGCCGCTTTATCTCTCTGAAATGGCTAGCGAAAATGTTCGCGGCAAAATGATCAGTATGTATCAACTGATGGTGACGTTAGGCATTGTGCTGGCTTTTTTATCCGATACGGCATTCAGCTACAGCGGCAACTGGCGCGCGATGTTGGGCGTGCTGGCGCTGCCTGCGGTGTTGCTCATTATTCTGGTGGTATTCCTGCCGAATAGTCCGCGTTGGCTGGCGCAAAAAGGTCGCCATATTGAAGCGGAAGAGGTGCTGCGTATGCTGCGCGATACCTCGGAAAAAGCCCGTGATGAACTGAATGAGATTCGGGAAAGCCTCAAACTCAAGCAGGGCGGATGGGCATTATTTAAAGCTAACCGTAATGTTCGCCGCGCCGTGTTCCTCGGTATGTTGCTACAGGCAATGCAGCAGTTCACCGGCATGAACATCATTATGTACTATGCGCCGCGCATTTTTAAAATGGCCGGCTTTACCACCACGGAACAGCAAATGATCGCTACGCTGGTGGTCGGACTGACCTTTATGTTCGCGACTTTTATCGCCGTCTTTACGGTCGATAAGGCCGGGCGTAAACCGGCGTTAAAAATCGGTTTCAGCGTAATGGCGTTAGGGACATTGGTGTTGGGCTACTGCCTGATGCAGTTTGATAACGGTACGGCATCAAGCGGTCTCTCCTGGCTTTCCGTTGGGATGACGATGATGTGTATCGCCGGTTACGCGATGAGCGCCGCTCCGGTGGTGTGGATACTGTGTTCGGAAATCCAGCCGCTGAAATGTCGTGATTTTGGCATTACCTGTTCAACCACGACAAACTGGGTATCGAACATGATCATCGGCGCGACATTCCTGACACTGTTGGACAGCATTGGCGCGGCAGGTACATTCTGGCTCTACACCGCGCTGAATATCGCTTTTATCGGCATCACTTTCTGGCTGATTCCGGAAACCAAAAATGTCACCCTGGAGCACATCGAACGCAAGCTGATGGCGGGCGAGAAGCTAAGAAATATTGGCGTGTAATCACCCCTCCCATGCCGGATGACGCCTGTTATCCGGCATGATGAAAAATAGACTGGAAACGGATGTGTAAGTTTGCTTCACTGCCATAATGCTTTACAAAAAGGAGAGCGCAGTGAAAACGATCGGACTGTTGGGGGGGATGAGCTGGGAATCGACTATCCCTTATTACCGTTTAATCAATGAAGGCATTAAACAGCAGCTGGGAGGCCTGCACTCGGCGAGCTTACTGCTGCATAGCGTAGATTTCCACGATATTGAAGTATGTCAACGCCGCGGCGAATGGGATAAAGCGGGCGATATCCTGGCGCAGGCCGCGCAGGGGTTACAGCAGGCGGGCGCAGAAGGCATTGTGCTGTGTACCAACACCATGCATAAAATCGCGCACATTATTGAATCTCGTTGTTCTCTGCCTTTCCTACACATCGCGGATGCTACCGGGCGAGCCATCGCCCGTCAGGGGTTGCATCGCGTGGCGCTATTAGGGACCCGCTATACGATGGAGCAGGATTTTTATCGCGGGCGGCTGGAACAGCAATTTGCGATTGAGACCATCGTGCCGGAGGCGGACGATCGGGCGCGTATCAATCAGGTCATTTTTGACGAGCTCTGCCAAGGGACATTCACTGACGCGTCGCGCCACTATTATTTACAGGTTATCGAACAACTGGCTGCGCAAGGCGCGCAGGGCGTTATTTTTGGCTGCACTGAAATAGGTTTGCTTGTTCCCCAGACGCAAAGCGCGCTACCGGTTTTCGATACCACGGCAATTCATGCCGCAGATGCCGTGAGCTTTATGCTTTCGTCATCGGCCCCAGAATAACCTCCAGCGGTTCGACCAGGCGCGAAAGATGCGTTTGTAAATGCTTACTGAAGGCGTCAACCAGCGCGGAGGCGGGGCGGTGTAGCGGGCGAATCAGGCTGACGGTAAAGGGCACGTCAATGCTGAAGCGGCGAACGGTGACGCCGCTGGCGGCATAGTCCAGCGCGGTCAGCGGGTTAACGATCGAAACGCCCGCCCCGGCGCGCACCATCGCGCAGACGGAGGCCGCGCTATGCGTTTCCACCACCATTCTGCGCTTCACCTGATGTTCGGCAAATAACGTATCCAATAACTGTCGATAGCTGTCCAGGCGGGAGAGGCTGATAAAGTTTTCCCCCTGAAAATCGTCTGGCGTCAGTACCGTTTTGGCGACAAGCGGATGGTCGCAGGGCAGTACGCACACTTCATTTAGCGTTAGTAACTCGGTGCGGGTTGTTCCTGCCGGGGCATGAAGTGTCTCCGTCAGCCCTAAGTCGTGGCGCTGGGCGGAGAGCCACTCTTCCAGCAACGGCGACTCCTGCGGCACAATATTCAGGCTGACATCCGGATAACGCGCCAGAAAAGGCAGTAGTAACGGCGGCAAAAAGGATTGTGAAAAGACCGGCAGGCAGGCGATAGAGAGTTCGCCCTGACGGAACTCGCGCAGACTTTCCGCCGCGCTGACGATGCGATCCAACCCATACCAGGAGCGTTGTACCTCTTCGAACAGGCGTAGCCCTTGCACCGTCGGATGTAAGCGCCCGCGTGTGCGCTCAAACAGCGTTAATCCCAGCACTTTCTCAAAACGCGCCAGCTCGCGACTGACGGTAGGCTGCGAGGTATGCAGCAGCCGCGCCGCTTCGGTGAGATTTCCGGCGGTCATTACGGCATGAAAAATTTCAATGTGACGTAAATTAACGGCAGCCATACGTTTCCCTGAATCATTTATCCCATATCATTTTTGCATAGACTGACAATAAAACGATATTTTTTATTCTTTCTAAGGTATGGCGTAATCGTTAAAAAGCCTGTTCCGGAGTTTGTTATGTCATTGCCGCATTATCACGCTGAAACTGACCTTAACGCTGAAAATTTGCTCAGATTGCCTGCTGAATTCGGCTGTCCGGTCTGGGTCTATGACGCGCACATTATTCGCCGTCAGATAGCCGCCCTGCAGCAGTTTGACGTTGTGCGTTTTGCGCAAAAAGCCTGTTCGAACATTCATATCCTGCGCTTAATGCGCGCGCAGGGTGTCAAGGTGGATTCTGTTTCATTGGGGGAGATCGAACGTGCGCTGGCGGCGGGCTACGATCCGCAAACGTGCCCTGATGATATCGTTTTTACCGCCGATGTGATTGACGCCGCCACGCTGGCGCGCGTCAGCGAACTGCATATTCCGGTCAATGCCGGTTCGGTAGATATGCTGACGCAGCTTGGTCAGGTTTCGCCTGGGCATCGCATCTGGTTGCGCGTGAATCCTGGCTTTGGTCACGGCCACAGCCAGAAAACCAACACCGGGGGCGAAAACAGCAAACACGGCATCTGGCATAGCGATCTTCCGGCGGCGCTGGCGGTAATGCAGAAATACCGACTGAAACTTGTCGGTATCCATATGCACATTGGTTCCGGCGTCGATTATGGTCATCTGGAGCAGGTTTGCGGCGCGATGGTTCGCCAGGTGCTGGAATGTGGTCAGGATTTGGACGCGATTTCGGCAGGCGGCGGACTCTCGATACCTTATCATGAGGGAGAAGAGCCCGTTGATACGCGCCATTACTATGGTCTGTGGAACGCGGCGCGCGAGCAAATCGCCCGCCATCTGGGACATGCGGTCAAACTTGAGATCGAACCCGGACGTTTTCTGGTGGCGCAATCGGGCGTGCTGGTAACGCAGGTACGTAGCGTAAAACAGATGGGAAGCCGCCATTTCGTGCTGGTAGATGCGGGTTTTAACGATCTGATGCGCCCGGCGATGTACGGTAGCTATCACCGTATTTCGGCGCTGGCGGCGGATGGTCGCGCGCTTGAAAATGGCCCGTGGGTCGAGACGGTGGTAGCCGGGCCGCTATGCGAATCAGGCGATGTTTTTACGCAGCAGGAAGGGGGAATGGTTGAAACACGCGCCTTACCTGCGGTCATCCCCGGCGATTACCTCGTATTGCACGATACCGGCGCGTACGGCGCGTCTATGTCATCGAATTACAACAGCCGCCCGCTCCTGCCGGAAGTACTGTTTGACAATGGACAGGCGCGGCTGATCCGCCGTCGTCAGACCATTGAAGAGCTGTTAGCGCTGGAGATGCTCTGAAGCGCCTCATTAGGCCGGACGTTGAAAAAACGGGCCCGCGGCGACGGACTCGCGCAGAATCAGCGTGCCGGTAAAGGGCGGGATCGGGGCGACCGGCTCGCTGTTCGCCAGGCGAACGGCCTGATCGATCGCGGTGGCTATCATATCCTCGATGGGTAAATAGACTGTTGAAAGCCCCGGTTCAAGCCAGGTTGCGCCCGGCGCATCGTCAAAACCAAACAGCGACACATCCTGCGGGATGCGTAATCCGGCCTGGCGCAGCGCTTTTGCCGCGCCCAGCGCCGTGTCATCATTACAGGCGAATAGCGCGCTAAACGTGACGCCTTCCTCCAGTAATTCCCGGCAGGCGTCATAGCCGCGCGTCAGCGTGTAATCGCCGTATTTCACTTTTGCCGGTTGCCAGGGAATGCCATATTTTTCCAGCGCCTTTCGATAACCCGCTACGCGTGATGTGCCGGTGGGAGTATGAACAGGCAGCGTAATACAGGCGATATCGCGATGGCCCTGCGTAATCAGGTATTCCACCGCCTGGAATGCCGCCGTCTCCTGCTCGAAGAAAATAGCGCGATCGCGGGCCTGAGTGACGTTGCGATTAATAATCACCAGCGGCATTTCCGTGGCGTCAATCAACGACAAAATCGCCGGCTCATCCATATAGCGAGTGTAAAGAATAATAGCGTCGCACTGTCTGTCGGCCAACATTTGTACGGCTTTCTGCTCTCGTTCCGGCGTATCGTGACCATCGGTGACGATCAACTGCTTGTTATGAAACTCCGCCTGGCGCGACGCCCGGCGCAACAAACTGCCAAAATAGAAGCCGTCAAACGTAGAGACGACCAGACCGATGCTGTTGCTGGTGCGATTTGCCAGCGAGCGTGCCAGCAGGTTGGGGCGATAGTCCAGAGCCTGCATCGCCGTAAACACTTTCTGGCGCGTGCTTTCTTTTACCTGCCCCGTCCCATTCAGCACTCGTGAGACGGTGGCCTTTGATACGCCCGCATGGCGGGAAACATCCAGCATTGTCGCCATCATGCTACCCTGATTAATCGGTTGTCGACAGGTGCCCGGTATCCGTCGGCGTGGACACCGAATGTCGGCGTACCAGTGTCGGACTAAATACATGAGTTACTTCCGGCGTAGGGCATTTCCCTGCCAGCGCTAAGGCCAGCTCCGCCGCCTGTGTCGCCATGGTGACGATCGGATACCGAATGGTGGTCAGTCGGGGACGCACATAGCGTGAGACCAGTACATCATCAAAACCGATGAGCGATACTTCGCCCGGCACCCCCACGCCATTATCATTTAATACTCCCATCGCGCCGGCCGCCATCGAGTCGTTATAGCAGGCCACCGCGGTAAAATTTCTGCCGCGACCTAATAACTCAGTCATCGCCTGCTCGCCGCCGCTTTCATCCGGTTCGCCGAACGTCACCAGCCGATCGTTAGCCGGGATATGGCTTTCCGCCAGCGCATCGTAATAGCCCCTCAGGCGATCTTCGGCATCAGAGATAGTGTGATTGGAACAGATATACCCAATACGCGTATGACCTTGCTGGATCAGATGCCGGGTCGCCAGCCATGCCCCGTAACGGTCATCCAGCGCGACACAGCGGTGTTCTAACCCCGGTAAAATGCGGTTAATCAGCACCATGCCGGGGATTTGCTTCATTAATGAGGCCAGGTCCGCATCCGGAATCATTTTGGCGTGTACCACTAACGCTGCGCAACGATGACGAATCAACTGTTCAATAGCCTGACGCTCTTTTTGTTCGTTATGATACCCGTTGCCAATCAGTAAAAAATTGCCGGTGTGATACGCCACCTGTTCAACGGCTTTCACCATCGCGCCGAAAAAAGGATCGGAAACGTCGCCGACCACCAGACCGAGGGTTTCCGTTGCCTGCTGTGCCAGCGCGCGCGCGTTGGCGTTAGGGTGATAGCTCAGGGACTCCATTGCGCTGGTCACCGCCAGCCGGGACGCTTCGCTGGCTTTTGGCGAATCGTTAATAACGCGAGAAACGGTGGCGACTGAAACACCGGCCAGTCGGGCTACATCTTTTATGGTCGCCATGATAATACCTATAGTGGGTAAACGCTTACATTACGCCAGTTTTACGGAAAATGAACGTCTGTTCAAGCCTCTTGCCCCGCCGTATCGGGCAAATGTGACCTGCACGGGAGAAATGCGTCTGTAAAGTGACAATACAAATCTTTCGTTACAGTTTGCGAAGCGCTGTTGCGATTGTCTGCTGGCAGGCCAGCGAGTCAGGTTGATAGAGTGGTGATCCCAGAGGTATTGATAGGTGGAATCAACGTCATTGTTGATCACACGAATTACACCAACCTGCGTAGAGATGCGCAGGTTTTTTTTTGTTTCGCCTGAACCTGTAACAGTAACGGATAATTTACACAACTCGTTGCATTTCCGTTTATTCCTTTGCGTTTTCGGACTGGCGATGCAGACGCGCGAAGCCCACAATCAAGATCCCAGAGGTATTGATTGGTGAGATTATTCGGTACGCTCTTCGTACCTGTCTCTTGCACCAACCTGCGCGGATGCGCAGGTTTTTTTTCGAACCTATTTTGCTATCGCTCCTGTTACGCAACTCGTGTAATCTGCCACAATTCATGTTTTAGCGAATTGTCGGCCAAAGGGAGTTGAAATGCTGTTTGGATTTTTCCGTAACCTGTTTCGCGTGCTTTATCGTGTGCGCGTCACTGGCGATGTCCGGGCGCTACAGGGGAACCGGGTCTTAATTACCCCCAATCACGTTTCATTTATCGATGGTATGTTACTGGCGCTGTTTTTGCCGGTACGGCCTGTCTTTGCGGTATATACCTCCATCAGCCAGCAATGGTATATGCGCTGGTTAACGCCGCTGATCGATTTTGTGCCGCTCGACCCCACTAAACCCATGTCCATTAAACACCTGGTGCGTCTGGTGGAACAGGGGCGTCCAGTGGTGATTTTCCCGGAAGGGCGGATTTCCGTGACCGGCTCGCTGATGAAAATTTATGACGGCGCAGGCTTTGTGGCGGCAAAATCGGGCGCAACCGTCATTCCGCTCCGCATTGACGGCGCGGAGCTTACCCCTTTCAGTCGCCTGAAAGGTCTGGTTAAACGGCGCTTATTCCCCCGCATTCAGCTTCATATTTTACCGTCGACGCAAATACCGATGCCGGAAGCGCCGCGCGCGCGCGACAGACGTAAGATAGCGGGTGAGATGCTGCACCAGATCATGATGGAAGCGCGTATGGCGGTGCGCCCGCGCGAGACGTTATACGAATCGTTGCTGGCGGCGCAATATCGTTACGGCGCGGGTAAAAACTGTATTGAGGACATTAACTTTACGCCGGATACGTATCGTAAGTTACTGACCAAGACGCTTTTTGTTGGCCGGATTCTGGAAAAGTACAGCGTTGAGGGCGAGAAAATCGGTTTAATGCTGCCGAATGCCGCCATCAGCGCGGCGGTGATTTTCGGCGCGGTTTCTCGTCGCCGCATTCCGGCCATGATGAACTACACGGCGGGGGTAAAAGGGCTGACCAGCGCGATTACCGCGGCGGAAATTAAAACGATTTTTACCTCCCGCCAGTTCCTCGATAAAGGTAAATTGTGGCACCTGCCGGAGCAGCTAACGCAGGTTCGCTGGGTTTACCTGGAAGATTTAAAAGCGGACGTCACACCCGCCGACAAGCTGTGGATTTTTGCCCACCTCCTGGCGCCGCGACTGGCGCAGGTAAAACAGCAGCCGGAAGACGCGGCGATCATTCTTTTTACCTCCGGCTCGGAAGGGCACCCGAAAGGGGTGGTGCACAGCCATAAAAGCATTCTGGCGAACGTCGAGCAGATAAAAACGATTGCGGATTTCACCGCCAATGACCGTTTTATGTCGGCGCTGCCGCTCTTTCACTCGTTCGGTTTGACGGTGGGCCTGTTTACGCCGTTGTTGACCGGCGCGGAAGTGTTTCTTTATCCAAGTCCGCTGCACTACCGCATTGTGCCGGAACTGGTCTATGACCGTAACTGTACCGTGCTGTTTGGTACGTCAACCTTCCTCGGCAACTATGCGCGCTTTGCCAATCCGTATGATTTTTATCGCCTGCGCTATGTGGTGGCCGGTGCGGAAAAACTTCAGGAGAGTACCAAACAACTGTGGCAGGATAAATTCGGTCTGCGCATTCTTGAGGGCTACGGGGTAACGGAATGCGCGCCAGTAGTCTCGATTAACGTGCCGATGGCGGCTAAGCCTGGCACTGTTGGCCGCATTCTGCCTGGCATGGACGCGCGTCTGCTGGCGGTGCCCGGTATTGAAAACGGCGGTCGGCTACAGCTGAAAGGGCCGAATATCATGAATGGCTATCTGCGCGTGGAAAAACCGGGCGTGCTGGAGGTGCCGTCGGCGGAAAACTCCAGAGGCGAAACTGAGCGCGGCTGGTACGACACGGGCGATATTGTACGCTTCGATGAAAATGGTTTTGTGCAGATTCAGGGGCGCGCGAAACGCTTTGCGAAAATTGCTGGCGAAATGGTCTCGCTGGAGATGGTCGAGCAACTGGCGCTTGGCGTTTCGGCGGACAAAATGCACGCTACCGCCATTAAAAGCGATGCCAGCAAAGGTGAAGCGCTGGTACTGTTTACGACTGACAGCGAACTCACCCGAGAAAAGTTACAGCACTATGCTCGTGAACACGGTATTCCGGAACTTGCCGTCCCGCGTGATATCCGTTATCTGAAGCAGCTTCCCTTGCTTGGCAGCGGGAAACCCGATTTTGTGACGCTGAAAAGTTGGGTGGATGCGCCGGAACAACATCATGAGTGAGTCAGTACGTACTAACACCTCCATCTGGTCGAAAGGGATGCTGTCGGTGATTGTCGCGCAGTTTCTCTCGGCTTTTGGCGATAATGCGCTGCTGTTCGCGACGCTGGCACTGCTGAAAGCTCAGTTTTACCCGGACTGGAGCCAGCCTGTTTTGCAAATGGTGTTTGTGGGCGCTTACATTCTTTTTGCGCCGTTTGTCGGCCAGATAGCGGACAGCTTTGCCAAAGGCCGGGTGATGATGGTCGCCAATGGTCTTAAACTGGCGGGAGCGGCAGGTATCTGCCTCGGCATAAATCCTTTTGTCGGTTATACGTTGGTCGGGATTGGCGCGGCGGCTTATTCTCCGGCGAAATACGGTATTCTGGGCGAACTGACGACGGGCGATAAGCTGGTGAAAGCCAATGGCCTTATGGAAGCCTCTACGATTGCGGCGATTTTGCTCGGTTCCGTCGCGGGCGGCGTATTGGCCGACTGGCATGTCATCGCTGCGCTGGTTGCCTGCGCGTTGGCCTACGCTGGCGCAGTGGCGGCGAACCTGTTTATCCCGAAGCTTGTGGCGGCGCGTCCAGGACAATCCTGGCGGTTGTCGGCGATGACGCGTAGTTTCTTCAGCGCTTGCGTTGTCCTTTGGCGTAACGGTGAAACGCGTTTTTCGCTGGTGGGGACCGGGCTATTCTGGGGCGCAGGCGTGACGCTGCGTTTTCTGCTGGTGCTGTGGGTGCCGGTGGCGCTGGGGATTACGGATAACGCCACGCCGACTTACCTGAACGCCATGGTGGCGGTAGGCATTGTGGTCGGCGCGGGCGCGGCGGCAAAACTGGTGACGCTGGAGACCGTATCGCGCTGTATGCCCGCCGGGATTTTGATTGGCGTTGTGGTTGCGATCTTCTCATTACAGCACGCATTGCTGCCTGCTTATGCCTTGTTGCTGTTGATAGGTATGCTGGGCGGCTTTTTTGTGGTGCCGCTCAACGCTTTGCTCCAGGAGCGCGGTAAGAAGAGCGTTGGCGCCGGGAATGCCATTGCCGTACAAAATCTGGGCGAGAATAGCGCCATGCTATTAATGCTGGGACTGTACTCGCTGGCGGTGCTGGTTGGCGTTCCGGCAGTGGCGATAGGTATCGGCTTTGGCGTGCTGTTCGCGCTGGCGATCGCGGCGCTGTGGATCTGGCAGCGCCGGCAGGCATCATACTGAGTGAATATGCCGGGCGGCGAGTGCGTGTTATCGGGCTTACATTGTCTCTGTAAGCCCGGAAGCGTAGCGCCACCGGGCACTGACCATCACGGCGCCGGATAGGTATAAACCTGATGCGCCGCCTCAATCTCCGCCAGAACTTCTTCGCTTAACGTCAGATGCAGACTTTCCACATTCGTCTTGAGCTGCGCCATCGTGGTTGCGCCCAGTAACGTACTGGCGACAAACGGCTGGCGGCGAACAAAGGCCAGCGCCATCTGCGCCGGATCAAGATTGTGACGCTTCGCGATATCGACGTAGGCGGCAACGGCTTTTTGCGCCTGTTCGCCGCTGTAACGTGTGAAGCGGCTGAACAAGGTATTCCGCGCGCCTGCGGGTTTGGCCCCGTTCAGGTATTTACCGGTTAATGTGCCAAACGCCAGACAGGAGTAGGCGAGCAATTCAACACCTTCATACTGGCTGACTTCCGCCAGCCCGACCTCGTAGCTGCGGTTTAACAGGCTATAGGGGTTCTGGATCGTGACAATACGCGGCAGGTCATGTTTTTCCGCCAGATGCAGATAGCGCATAACGCCAAACGCTGTCTCATTTGAAACGCCAATATAACGAATCTTACCCGCTCGCTGAAACTCACTTAGCGCGTCTAGCGTCTCCAGTAGACTTACTACTGGCGTGGAGTCCGTCCAGTTATAGCCGAGTTTACCGAAGCAGTTAGTGGGGCGCTGCGGCCAGTGCACCTGATACAAATCCAGATAGTCGGTCTGCAATCGGGTCAAACTGTCGTGTAGCGCTTCGCGAATATTTTTACGATCCAGCGCCTGATGAGGCCGGATGCCTTGATCATTATTACGTGCCGGTCCGCTGACTTTGCTGGCGATGATCAGTTTTTCACGGTTGCCGCGTTTAGCGAGCCAGTTACCGATATAGGACTCCGTCAGCCCTTGTGTTTCCGGGCGCGGCGGTACCGGATACATCTCGGCGGCGTCGATAAGGTTAATGCCATTTGCGATGGCATAGTCGAGCTGTGCGTGAGCGTCGGCTTCGCTGTTTTGTTCACCAAATGTCATTGTGCCCAGCCCTAGCGTACTTACTTCGAGCGAGCTGTGGGGTATACGGTGATAGTGCATAGCCGTTTCCTTTTTATTATGAAGTCAGAAATTCCCGACAAAGGACAATAAAAATGGCAGAGGGAAGGCAAAAGGGAAAGTAAAATTGCAGGCTGCGCGGCGTAATTGTTACCGGGCGTGGTCGCCACGCACCGTTACGGGACGCAGCCTGAAGGCTTGCAGAACGCTGACCTCGATCACAGGCCACCGCTTAACGTTCGATGATTTGAGACACTTCGTCACGGTTGATTTGCATCTCGTTTCCCTGTGCATCGGTATAGCTGACCAGACCGGTATCATCGTCAACTTGCGGTTTTCCATCGGTCAGGATCATACGACCATCTTTCGTCGCCATTACATAATCGCTGCTGCATCCGGATACCGCAAAAGCCAACCCTACTGCGGAAATTACAACTGCCCACTTTTTCATCCGTTTGTCCTCACGTAGCCTGCATCTGATAATAGTCTGTTAATCATATGTCTGATAATAGTCTAGTAATAACGCGCAGCTCTGCATGTCGGAAGCAGCAAAATCTTAATCTGTGAGAAGAAAGGAAATAAAGTGAGTATTCGCTCCCCGGTGGGGGAGCGAGACAGGATCACAGCGGATTCTTTTTATTACGCAACAGGTTCAGGCTCTCTACTGCGATAGAGAAGAACATGGCGAAATAGATATACCCTTTCGGAACGTGAACGTCGAAACTTTCCAGAATCAGGGTAAAGCCAACCAGGATCAGAAAGGAGAGCGCCAGCATTTTTACCGACGGATGGCGATCAACAAACTCGCCGATGGGCCGTGCCGCAAACATCATGACACCCACGGCAATAACGACTGCCGCCATCATAATAAACAGATGATCGGAGAGGCCAACCGCTGTGATAACTGAATCAAGGCTGAAAATAATATCCAGCAGCATAATCTGTACTATTGCGCCCAGGAAAGAAGAAACCCGGGTTTTTAACCCTTCTTCTTCGCCTTCGATGGACTCATGGATCTCCTTGCTGGCTTTCCAGATTAAAAATAACCCGCCCAGTAACAGAATGAGATCGCGGGCGGAAATCGCTTCGCCGAAAAGCTCAAACAGCGGATTAGTCAGACGAGTGACCCAGGCGATTGACGCCAGCAGCGCCAGGCGCATAACCATCGCCGCCGCCAACCCAAGCCGCCGTGCGTGGTTTCGTTGCGCCGTAGGAAGTTTTGCTACCACCAGAGAAAGAAAAATAATGTTGTCGATCCCAAGTACAATCTCCAGCAGCGTCAGCGTACCGAGCGCCAGCCAGGCATTAGGATCGGTTATCCATGCAAATAACATCGAACAAAGTCCTGCCAAAAAAAGAAGCGGTAATTATAGGCCCGTCGAGTGACGGGCGAAAGCCCAGGCTGAATTTGCGCAACCAGGAACGGTGTAAAATAGCGGCGACAATACGTTTACGTTTATCCGGCGCCGGCCCGATGCGTAGCCATAGCGGAGGCGCATTTGCGTGTAATGGACGTTACGGATTCTGCAATAAAAAATGGCGAGCCAGCAGCGCCTGCGTAAAATTTTTTTTCAGATAAAATCCACGCGGTAGCGTCAAAATAGGTTCCCCGCGCGCGCCGATAGCCTCGGTGAGCGCCCTGGCATTGGCGGCTTTGGGTCGCAGTTGCAAGACTTCGCCATGACGGGCGGTAATGCGTTCCACCTGGCCCAGCACTATCATGTCCATCAGCTCTTCCCAGTCGAGGCGTAGCTGCCTGTCCTCTTCTTCACTCGGACTCCAGAGTAGCGGCGAACCTACGCGGCGTTCGGCTAACGGTATGCTGCGATCGCCTTCGACCGGCACCCATAACACGCGCTTCAATTTATGCCGTACGTGACTTGTCTCCCAGGTCACGCCGCTGTTACCGGTTAACGGCGCCACGCAAACAAAGGTTGTTTCCAGAGGACGACCCAGACTATCCACCGGGATGGTTTTCAGTTCTACGCCTAACGCGGCGAAATCCTGCTCCGGCTTGCTCCCGGCGCTGGCGCCGAGCCAGATCTCCAGCAAGACACCGATCCAGCCTTTGTCTCGCTTCAAATCTTTAGGCGTGGTAATGCCGGCCATCGCCGCCAGCTCGCCTAACGTATAGCCGGAAAGCTGCCGCGCCTGGGCTAACAGCAATGCTTCCGAAGCAGGCGGAGTCAGTAGCGGACAAAGAGCGGACATGACAATTACCTTAGGTCAAAAAATGAGCAGTGATTTTATACCGTATGGGCAGAGTTTATCTTTTTCTGTGTCTTATATTCAATAGACTGATTTTTATTGCCTTTTTTGTGTTGTTTCTTCGTGTTGCGCAACGCTGAAGCGGGTTTTCCAATTCTGGTCACTGACAATAAACAGGATCTTACACTATGTTATCCACAGAAAGTTGGGATAACTGTGTAAAACCGCCACTACTGTTTCCATTTACAGCCTTGACGTGCGACGAAAATCGAAAATTCAGACAAATAGTGCGTAAGTTATTGGCACAATCTGTGGATAAAACCGACGCTGGTTGATCTTTCATCAGCATAAGGATCTTAGATGTGATGCTGGTCACGCTTTATGAAGGTAGCATGTAAGATTTGTCTATAACGCAATGAATATAAGGCACTATTTTTACTGTCTCCAGCATGAGGAATTCAGACTGTTCTGGGTTTTCCCGTGGTAATTCCATACTTCTTCACAACTATATCCACAGAAAAGGTGAATAAAATGGCGCAAGGGCGTCATCATCTGTTTATAACTCGGCTATTTACTGTGAGTTATTCAATTGTTATTAGGCTGTGTCACTATTACAGAGTGGTTTACCGCCTCACTGGAGTATGAAACAATCGTTCATATATAAGGTTTATGTTGAGGTAGTCCGGTGATTGATGACGATGGCTACCGCCCAAATGTAGGTATCGTAATTTGTAATCGTCAGGGGCAGGTGATGTGGGCCCGGCGATTTGGTCAGCACTCCTGGCAGTTCCCGCAGGGCGGGATAAATCCAGGGGAGTCGGCAGAACAGGCGATGTACCGGGAACTGTTTGAAGAAGTTGGGTTAAGCCGTAAAGATGTGCGGATCCTTGCTTCTACTCGCAACTGGTTGCGTTACAAGTTACCAAAACGTTTGGTGCGTTGGGACACAAAGCCGGTATGTATCGGCCAGAAACAAAAGTGGTTTCTTTTGCAGTTAATGAGCGCCGACGCCGAAATCAATATGCAAACCAGCAGTACGCCGGAGTTTGACGGCTGGCGCTGGGTAAGTTACTGGTATCCGGTTCGACAAGTGGTGTCATTTAAACGCGATGTCTACCGCAGGGTAATGAAAGAGTTTGCAAGTGTTGTCATGGCGCTTCAGGATAATCCCCCTAAGCTACAAAGCGCGCCTGCTTATCGACGTAAAAGAGGTTAAGCCACGCAAATTATGCTCACTCGCCTGCGCGAAATAGTCGAAAAAGTGGCCAGTGCGCCGCGTCTGAACGAGGCGCTGAATATTCTGGTCACGGATATCTGTCTTGCGATGGATACAGAGGTTTGCTCGGTTTACCTGGCCGATCATGACCGACGCTGTTATTACCTGATGGCGACGCGGGGGTTGAAAAAACCGCGTGGTCGAACCGTTGCGCTTGCGTTTGATGAGGGGATCGTCGGTCTGGTGGGCAGACTGGCGGAACCCATTAACCTTGCCGATGCGCAAAAACATCCCAGCTTTAAATACATTCCTTCGGTAAAAGAGGAGCGTTTTCGCGCGTTTCTCGGCGTGCCGATCATTCAGCGTCGCCAACTTCTCGGCGTGCTGGTCGTACAGCAGCGCGAATTGCGCCAGTACGATGAAAGCGAAGAGTCTTTCCTCGTCACGCTCGCTACGCAGATGGCGGCTATCCTGTCACAGTCGCAGGTCACAGCGCTGTTCGGGCAATACCGGCAGACGCGAATCCGCGCGCTTCCTGCGGCGCCGGGCGTGGCTATCGCAACGGGCTGGCAAGACGCGACCATGCCGCTGATGGAACAGGTTTACGAAGCGTCTACGCTGGATACCTCTCTTGAACGCGAACGACTGACCGGCGCGCTGGAAGAGGCGGCGAACGAGTTCCGACGATACAGCAAACGCTTTGCCGCCGGCGCGCAAAAAGAGACGGCGGCCATTTTCGATCTGTACTCACACCTGCTTTCAGACGCCAGACTGCGTCGCGAACTCTTCGCCGAGGTCGACAAAGGCGCTGTTGCGGAGTGGGCCGTTAAAAAAATCATCGAAAAATTTGCCGAGCAATTTGCGGCGCTAACCGATAACTACCTCAAAGAACGTGCGGGAGACTTACGCACGCTGGGGCAGCGGCTGTTATTCCACCTTGATGATTCAGTTCAGGGGCCAAACGCCTGGCCGGAACGTTTTATTCTGGTCGCGGATGAGCTGTCGGCGACCACCCTGGCGGAGCTGCCGCAGGACAGGCTGGCGGGCGTTGTGGTGCGCGACGGCGCGGCAAACTCGCATGCGGCGATTATGGTGCGCGCGCTCGGTATCCCGACCGTCATGGGCGCTGATATCCAGCCTTCGGTGCTACATCGTCGTACGTTGGTGGTGGATGGCTATCGCGGTGAATTACTGGTCGATCCTGAACCCGTGCTTATTCAGGAATATCAGCGGCTCATTAGTGAAGAGATAGAACTCAGTCGTCTGGCGGAGGACGACGTCAATCTTCCCGCCCAACTGAAAAGCGGCGAGCGAGTCAAAGTGATGCTGAATGCCGGGCTCAGTCCCGAGCATGAGGAAAAGTTAGGCAGTCGGATCGACGGTATCGGCCTGTACCGTACTGAAATACCCTTCATGCTGCAAAGCGGGTTTCCCTCGGAAGAAGAGCAGGTGGCGCAGTATCAAGGGATGCTGCAAATGTTTAACGATAAACCGGTGACGCTGCGGACCCTGGATGTGGGAGCGGATAAGCAACTGCCCTATATGCCGATCAGCGAGGAGAACCCGTGTCTGGGCTGGCGCGGGATCCGCATTACGCTGGATCAGCCGGAGATCTTTTTGATCCAGGTCCGCGCGATGCTGCGCGCCAATGCGGCGACTGGCAACCTCAGCATTTTGCTGCCGATGGTCACCAGTATTGATGAAGTCGATGAAGCGCGACGTCTGATCGAACGCGCCGGGCGCGAGGTCGAGGAGATGATCGGCTATGCGATCCCGAAACCGCGTATCGGCATTATGCTGGAAGTACCATCAATGGTATTTATGCTGCCGCATCTGGCTAACCGGATCGACTTTATCTCGGTCGGCACCAACGATTTAACGCAATATATCCTGGCGGTAGATCGCAACAATACCCGCGTGGCCAGTATTTACGACAGTCTGCATCCGGCTATGCTGCGCGCGCTGTCCATGATTGCGCAGGAAGCCGAAAAAAATGGCCTCGATCTTCGCTTGTGCGGCGAGATGGCGGGCGATCCGATGTGCGTGGCGATTCTTATCGGTCTGGGATATCGCCATCTTTCAATGAATGGCCGTTCGGTAGCGCGTGTGAAATATCTGCTGCGGCATATCGATTTTGAAGACGCGCAAACTCTTGCCAGACGCAGCCTTGAGGCGCAGATGGCGACCGAAGTGCGTCATCAGGTGGCGGCGTTTATGGAGCGCCGCGGGATGGGGGGATTGATTCGCGGAGGGTTGTAACGACTGGAGCGGGAAAAAGTGACTGTGGATTCACGGCGCAGACAACACGCCTGCAAGATGAAAGACAATGCGTATACATATCTTTTAACGGTAATCGGCATCTCGCTTTTAACCCTTGTGCTATTATTCGCACCTTTGGAGCGTCTGCAACGCGCAGGCGCGCTTATCAATCGCTATCTCTTCAGCGAAATAACAAGAAATTGTGGTGACAGATGACCAGTAGCTATCTGCATTTTCCGGACTTTGATCCGGTCATTTTCTCAATTGGGCCCGTCGCGCTTCACTGGTATGGCTTGATGTATCTGGTGGGGTTCGTTTTCGCGATGTGGTTGGCGGTGCGTCGCGCTAACCGTCCGGGAAGCGGTTGGACCAAAAACGAAGTTGAAAATTTACTCTATGCAGGTTTCCTGGGGGTCTTCCTGGGGGGACGTATTGGCTATGTCCTGTTTTATAACTTCCCTCTGTTTCTGGATAACCCGCTCTATTTATTCCGCGTCTGGGACGGCGGCATGTCCTTTCACGGCGGGCTTATCGGCGTGATACTGGTGATGATTATCTTCGCCAGGCGCACGAAGCGCTCGTTCTTTCAGGTGTCTGATTTTATTGCGCCGTTAATTCCGTTCGGCCTGGGCGCCGGGCGTCTGGGCAACTTTATCAACGGTGAATTGTGGGGGCGCGTCGATCCTGACTTCCGGTTTGCCATGCTCTTTCCTGGCTCACGCGCGGAAGATATTGCGCTGCTGCCGTCACATCCGCAATGGCAGCCTATTTTTGATACCTACGGCGTATTGCCGCGCCACCCTTCCCAGTTGTATGAACTGGCATTAGAAGGCGTGGTGCTGTTTATCATCCTTAATCTCTTTATTCGCAAACCGCGTCCGATGGGCGCAGTCTCCGGATTATTCCTGATTGGCTATGGCGCGTTTCGTATCATTGTTGAATTCTTCCGCCAGCCGGACGCGCAATTTACCGGCGCGTGGGTACAGTACATCAGCATGGGGCAGATTCTCTCTATCCCGATGATTATCGCTGGCGCGATCATGATGGTTTGGGCATATCGCCGCCGCCCGCAGCAACACGTTTCCTGAGGAACCATGAAACAGTATTTAGAACTGATGCAAAAAGTGCTGGATGAAGGCACACAGAAAAACGACCGTACCGGCACCGGCACGCTTTCCATTTTTGGCCATCAGATGCGTTTTAACCTGCAGGAAGGCTTTCCTCTGGTGACGACGAAACGCTGCCATTTACGTTCAATTATTCACGAACTGCTATGGTTTTTGCAGGGCGATACCAACATCGCTTACCTGCACGAAAATAATGTCACCATCTGGGACGAATGGGCCGATGAGAACGGCGATTTAGGCCCGGTTTATGGTAAGCAGTGGCGTGCATGGCCAACACCGGATGGCCGCCATATCGATCAGATCGCCACGGTCTTAAGCCAGCTTAAAAACGACCCGGACTCTCGTCGTATTATCGTTTCTGCGTGGAACGTCGGCGAGCTGGATAAGATGGCGCTGGCGCCGTGTCACGCCTTTTTCCAGTTTTATGTCGCAGATGGAAAACTCTCCTGTCAGCTTTATCAGCGCTCCTGCGATGTGTTCCTCGGTCTGCCGTTCAACATTGCCAGCTACGCGTTACTGGTGCATATGATGGCGCAACAGTGCGACCTGGACGTCGGCGATTTTGTCTGGACCGGCGGCGACACGCACCTGTACAGCAACCATATGGAGCAGACGCACCTGCAATTAAGCCGTGAACCGCGCGCGCTGCCGAAATTGGTCATTAAGCGTAAACCCGATTCGCTTTTTGACTACCGGTTCGATGATTTCGAAATTGAAGGTTATGATCCGCACCCCGGTATTAAAGCGCCGGTCGCTATCTAAGCGCTGACGATCCTGCCATAACCGACGTCATTGCGCGTCGGTTTTTTTTACCCTTCGTCTCAATCTTCGGCGCGGATTCCTGAAATTTTGCAACGCGCTGCAAGACATGAACTTTTTCTCGTAACGCGCCGAACAATCTGTATTTGGCGCTCGTTATTTTTCTTCCGCCCGCCATACTGCCGACATGAAAAAACAACAGGGCTATACGCTCATTGAAACGGTGGTCGCGATGTCGCTCATTATCATTCTCAGCGCCACAGGACTTTATGGCTGGCAACGCTGGCAGCAGCAACAGCGCCTGTGGCAAACCGCATGTCAGGTGCGGGATTACCTGCTGCAACTTCGTGAGGACGCTCACTGGCATAACCGCGATCACATTCTTCGCGTGGTCAGCGAAGGCGGTTCATGGTGCTTTGTCAGCTCTGTTGCTACGCAAACATCGTGTACGCCATCTTCCCCCTTTGTGTTTACGCCCGACTGGCGTGATGTCGTCCTTGCCGATATCACGCCGTCGTTAGCCTTCTTTGGCTTGCGCAATACGGCATGGGCAGGGCACATCGTACTGAAAAACGCTGCCGGAGAGTGGCGTCTGGTCGTCTCCTCCTGGGGGCGAATCAGGCTATGCGAGCGTAATGAGGCCGCCACGTGTCAATAACCACGCGGGGGTTCTCGCTACTGGAAGTTGTGCTGGCGATGGCGATAGGTTCCATTTTACTGCTTGGGTCCGCACGATTTTTACCGGCGCTACAGCGTGAAATCTGGCACAACACGCGACAGTTATCGCTGGAAGATGAAATCTGGCAGCGAACCTATACCGTAGCGAAGCATCTTCAACGTGCGGGTTACTGTCATGGCCACTGTATTGGCGAAGGGTTACATCTTGCCGAACAGGGGCAATGCGTCATCGTTCAGTGGGACGGGAATAATAACGGTGTCTGGGATACCATACCGGCGAAAGAGGCCGACCAGACCGGGTTTCGTGTGAAGGATAACGTTCTGGAGACATTACGCGGAGCAACATCTTGCCAGGGTAAGGGATGGGAAAAAATGACCGATCCCAATACGGTACTCATCACGGCGTTTACCGTTGAGCGCCGGGATATAACGGGATTCTCGCCAGTGCTCATGCTGCATCTGCGCGGCGCCAGCAAAGCCGAGCCTCAGACGGTTATTGACGCGCAATACAGCGTAACGGGATTTAATCTGTGAATCGGGAACGTGGCGCTTCTTCGCTAATACTGGCGCTTTTAATACTGATTCTGGGCAGTCTGCTACTGCAAGGCGTAAATCAGCAGCAGGCCAGCTATGCCGCCCGCGTGACGACGCAGAGCCTGGCGATACAACGCCAGGCGCTTGTGCAGTCGGCGCTGGAATGGGGACGGGGGCAGCTATGGTCAGGCGTAACCGAAATGGAATGTCGGCGCTATTCCTCTTCAGGAGCGAGAGTCTGTTTGCGGAGATTATCGGGGGATGAGGTGGTGATGGCGGCGCAAGATGACGGCATGACGTTATGGCGTTTGGGCAACGTCATTCAGGGAAGCATTGTCTTTTCTCCCCACGGCTGGAGCGATTTTTGTCCGTTAAAAGAGGTGGCGTTATGTCGCATCCCCTGAATTTACAACGCGGGTTTAGCCTCCCGGAAGTTTTAGTGGCGATGGTTCTAATGGTAATGATCGTCACCGCGCTGTCAGGCTATCAGCGGGTATTAATGCACAGTTTTGCATTACGACATCAGTATCTCCAGATCTGGCGGCAGGCGTGGCAGCAAACGGCGCTGTATCCATTTTCGCCTGCTGACAGCTGGAAGGCCAACCGGATGCAGACAACGCAATCGGGATGTGTCAGCATCAGCGTCACGATGGTTTCACCCTCTGGCAGGCAGGGGCAAATGACGCGCTTGCATTGTCCAAATCGTTAATCGTCAGGAGTAATTATGTTAAGGGTCTACCACTCCAATCGTCTGGATGTGCTGGAAGCGTTGATGGAATTCATCGTCGAACGCGAGCGGCTGGATGATCCCTTTGAACCAGAAATGATTCTGGTACAAAGCACGGGTATGGCGCAGTGGCTGCAGATGACCCTTTCACAAAAGTTTGGTATTGCGGCGAATATCGCTTTTCCGTTACCGGCGAGTTTTATCTGGGAGATGTTTGTCCGCGTGTTGCCGGATATTCCCAAAGAAAGCGCTTTCAGCAAACAAAGCATGAGCTGGAAACTGATGACCTTGCTGCCGCAGTTGCTGGATAAGGATGAGTTTGTACTGCTGCGCCATTATCTGACCGACGACACCGATAAACGCAAACTCTTTCAGCTTTCCGCGCGCGCCGCCGACCTGTTCGATCAGTATCTGGTTTATCGGCCTGACTGGCTTACGCAGTGGGAAGCGGGAAAAACCGTGGAAGGTCTGGGAGAGGCGCAAAACTGGCAGGCGCCGCTGTGGAAAGCATTGGTGGAATATACCGCCGCGCTGGGGCAGCCGCGCTGGCATCGCGCCAATCTCTACCAACGCTTTATTCAAACGCTGGAAAGCGCGACCGCCTGCCCGCCAGGGTTGCCGTCCCGCGTTTTTATTTGCGGCATTTCCGCGTTACCGCCAGTGTATCTCAGAGCATTGCAGGCGCTGGGTAAACATATTGAAATCCATCTCCTTTTTACTAATCCGTGTCGGTATTACTGGGGGGATATAAAAGACCCAGCCTGGCTGGCAAAACTCATGGCTCGCCAGCGTCGTCACAGTTTTGAAGACCGTCATTTACCGTTGTTCCGTGAAAACCAGAATCCGGAAGCCTTGTTTAACAGCGACGGCGAACAGGATATCGGTAATCCGCTACTGGCCTCATGGGGAAAACTGGGACGGGATTATATCTACCTGCTATCTGAACTGGAAAACAGCCAGGAGCTGGATGCGTTTGTTGATATTACGCCAGATAATCTTTTGCATCGGATTCAGGCGGATATCCTTGAACTGGAAAGCCATGCGGTGGTGGGCGTAAATCTTGAGGAGTATTCGCGCAGCGACAATAAGCGTCTGCTCGATCCCGAGGATAACAGCCTCTCTTTTCACGTTTGTCACAGCCCGCAGCGCGAGGTGGAAATACTGCACGATCGCCTGCTGGCGATGCTGGAAGCCGATCCGACGCTAACGCCGCGCGACATTATCGTTATGGTGGCTGATATTGACAGCTATAGCCCGTTTATCCAGGCGGTATTTGGCAGCGCGCCAACGGAGCGCTATCTGCCTTATGCCATTTCCGATCGGCGGGCGCGTCAGTCACATCCGGTGTTACAGGCATTTATCAGTCTGCTTTCGTTACCGGACAGCCGCTTCGTCTCCGAGGATGTTCTGGCGTTGTTAGACGTACCGGTATTGGCTGCCCGCTTTACGATCAACGAAGAAGGGCTGCGTTATTTGCGCTTGTGGGTCAATGAGTCAGGCATTCGCTGGGGGATTGACGATGACAACGTGCGCGAGCTGGAACTTCCTGCCACGGGGCAGCATACATGGCAATTTGGCCTGACGCGTATGCTGCTGGGGTATGCGATGGAAAGCTCTCAGGGCGAGTGGCAGTCGGTTCTGCCTTATGACGAATCCAGCGGTCTGATTGCTGAGCTGGTCGGGCATCTGGCTTCGCTGCTGATGCAGCTTAATATCTGGCGGCGCGGTCTGGCGCAGGAGCGACCGCTGGAAGAGTGGTTGCCCGTTTGTCGCGATATGCTCAATGATTTCTTCCTGCCCGATGCGGACACGGAAGCGGCAATGACATTGATTGAACAGCAGTGGCAGGCCATTATCGCCGAAGGCGTCGCGGCGGAATATGGCGACGCGGTACCGATTTCGCTACTGCGGGATGAACTGGCGCAGCGTCTGGATCAGGAACGTATTAGCCAGCGCTTCCTGGCGGGCCCCATCAATATTTGTACGCTGATGCCGATGCGTTCCATTCCGTTTAGAGTCGTTTGCCTGCTGGGAATGAACGACGGCGTATACCCGCGCCAGCTTGCGCCGTTGGGCTTTGACCTGATGAGCCAAAAACCCATGCGCGGGGATCGTAGCCGTCGCGACGATGACCGCTACCTGTTTCTGGAAGCGTTAATCTCGGCGCAGCAGACGCTGTATATCAGCTACATCGGTCGCTCCATCCAGGATAATAGCGAACGCTTTCCCTCTGTACTGGTGCAAGAATTGGTGGATTACATCGGACAAAGCCACTATTTGCCGGGCGACGAAACGCTGACCTGTGATGAGAGCGAAGCACGAGTCAAAGCGCATATTACGCGTCTGCATACCCGTATGCCTTTTGATGCGCAAAATTACCAACCCGGCGAACAGCAAAGTTATGCCAGAGAGTGGTTGCCCGCGGCGAGTCAATCGGGAAAAGCGCATTCTGACTTTGTGCAGCCGCTTCCTTTTACGATGCCGGAAACATTGACTCTGGAAAGTCTGCAGCGTTTTTGGGCCCATCCGGTACGCGCATTTTTTCAGATGCGGCTTCAGGTTAATTTCCGCTCGGAAGAGAGTGAGATTCCTGATGCGGAACCGTTTGAATTAGAGGGATTGACGCGATATCAACTTAACCAACAGTTGCTCAATACGCTGGTTGAAGAGGACGACGCCGAACGCTTGTTCCGCCGTTTCCGGGCTGCGGGAGAGTTGCCTTACGGCGCGTTTGGCGAAATATTCTGGGATGCGCAATGTCAGGAGATGCAGCAACTGGCAAGCCGGGTCATCGCCTGCCGTAAGCCGAGCCAAAGCCTGGAAGTGGATCTGCTTTGCAATGGCGTTCAGCTAACCGGCTGGCTACCGCAGGTACAGGAGGATGGATTATTGCGCTGGCGTCCCGCTTTAATCAGCGTGGCGCAAGGTGTGCAACTTTGGCTGGAACACCTTGTCTATTGTGCCAGCGGCGGGAGTGGCGAAAGTCGCCTGTTTTTGCGCAAAGAGGGAGAGTGGCGATTTCCGCCTCTTGATAAAACGCAGGCAATGGCTTACCTGGCGCAACTGATTGAAGGCTACCGGGAAGGCATGTCTTCTCCGCTATTGGTACTGCCGGAAAGCGGCGGCGCATGGATAAAAGCCTGTTATGACGCTGAAAATGATGTCATGTTAGACGACGATGACACCTTACAGAAGGCCAGAACAAAGTTTCTACAGGCTTATGAAGGCAACATGATGGTGAGCGGCGAAGGCGAAGATATCTGGTATCAACGTCTTTGGCGTCAGCTGGAATCTGAAACGTTGCAGGCTATCATTGCGCAGTCACGGCATTACCTGTTACCGCTGTTTCGTTTTAATCAGTCTCGTTGATTGTATGAAAATCGCGCCATTAAAAGGCTTCGACTATGATGCGCTCTTCGTCACGGACTGATTACTGATAAAAAAATGCTGCCTGGTTCAGCACAATAATATCCCGTTCCGCTCAGGTCGATGGTTTACGTGACCATACAGATGAGTGGGAATGAAAGTTAATGATGAGGTCCGTGAATGCCCCGCAGCACCTGGTTCAAAGCGTTATTGTTATTGGTCGCCCTCTGGGGGCCTGCAGTTCAGGCGGATATCGGTTGGCAACCGCTGCAAGAAACTATCCGTAAAAGCGATAAAGATACCCGGCAGTATCAGGCGATACGTCTTGATAATGACATGGTGGTGTTGCTCGTATCCGATCCGCAGGCTGTAAAGTCGCTTTCAGCGTTAGTGGTGCCCGTTGGATCGCTTGAAGATCCTGAGGCTCATCAGGGGCTTGCTCATTATCTTGAGCATATGTGCCTGATGGGGTCAAAAAAATATCCGCAGGCGGATAGCCTTGCCGAATACCTTAAAAGACATGGCGGTAGCCACAACGCCAGCACCGCGCCTTATCGAACAGCCTTCTACCTGGAGGTTGAAAACGACGCGCTTCCAGGTGCCGTAGATCGACTGGCCGACGCCATTGCCGCGCCATTGCTCAATAAAAAGTATGCCGAACGCGAACGAAACGCGGTGAATGCCGAGCTGACGATGGCGCGCACCCGCGACGGTATGCGTATGGCGCAGGTAAGCGCCGAAACCATTAACCCGGCGCATCCAGGCTCGCACTTTTCTGGCGGCAATCTGGAAACGCTAAGCGATAAGCCGGGAAATCCGGTGCAACAGGCGTTGATCGCTTTTCATGAAAAATACTATTCATCTAATCTGATGAAGGCGGTGATTTACAGTAATAAACCCTTGCCGGAACTGGCGAGTATTGCCGCCGCAACCTATGGTCGCGTGCCGAATAAACAGATTAAAAAACCGGAAATTACCGTACCTGTCATCACCGAGGCGCAGAAGGGCATCATTATTCATTACGTGCCGGCGCTACCGCGTAAAGTGCTGCGCGTGGAGTTTCGTATTGATAACAATAGCGCGCAGTTCCGTAGCAAGACCGATGAACTGGTCTCTTATCTGATTGGCAATCGTAGCCCGGGGACGCTCTCTGACTGGCTGCAAAAACAAGGACTGGTCGAAGGTATTAGCGCGGATTCCGATCCGATTGTTAATGGTAACAGCGGCGTATTTGCCATTTCGGCAACGCTGACTGATAAAGGTTTGGCCAATCGTGATGAAGTCGTCGCAGCTATCTTTAGCTATCTCAATACGTTACGTGAAAAAGGGATAGATAAACGTTACTTTGACGAGCTGGCGCATGTGCTGGATCTCGACTTCCGCTATCCGTCGATTACCCGCGATATGGACTATGTCGAGTGGCTGGCGGACACTATGATCCGCGTCCCGGTAGCGCATACGCTGGATGCGGCGAATATCGCCGATCGTTACGATCCTGCCGCTATCAAAAATCGCCTGGCGATGATGACGCCGCAGAATGCGCGCATCTGGTACATCAGTCCCCAGGAACCCCATAATAAGATTGCGTATTTTGTGGATGCGCCTTATCAGGTCGATAAGATTAGCGAACAGACGTTTAAAAACTGGCAGCAAAAAGCACAGGGCATTGCGTTGTCGCTGCCGGAGTTAAACCCCTATATTCCTGATGATTTTTCGCTTGTTAAGAATGACAAAAACTACGTGCGGCCAGAACTGATTGTCGATAAAGCGGATTTGCGCGTGGTTTATGCGCCGAGTCGTTATTTCGCCAGCGAGCCAAAAGCTGACGTGAGCGTGGTATTGCGTAACCCGCAGGCGATGGACAGCGCCCGCAATCAGGTACTGTTCGCCCTTAATGATTATCTGGCGGGAATGGCGCTCGATCAGCTCAGCAACCAGGCGGCAGTGGGCGGCATTAGCTTTTCCACTAACGCCAACAATGGTCTGATGGTCACTGCGAACGGTTATACCCAGCGTTTGCCGCAGCTTTTCCTGGCGCTGCTGGAAGGATATTTTAGCTACGACGCCACGGAGGAACAGCTGGCGCAGGCGAAATCCTGGTATACGCAGATGATGGATTCTGCGGAGAAGGGAAAAGCCTACGAACAGGCGATTATGCCGGTGCAGATGATTTCGCAGGTGCCTTATTTTTCCCGTGATGAACGTCGCGCTTTGCTGCCGTCCATTACGTTAAAAGAGGTGATGGCCTATCGTAATGCGTTAAAAACGGGCGCTCGTCCGGAATTTCTGGTTATAGGGAATATGAGCGAAGCCCAGGCGACCTCTCTGGCGCAAGATGTCCAAAAACAGCTCGCGGCGAACGGATCGGCGTGGTGTCGTAACAAAGACGTGGTGGTTGAGAAAAAGCAGTCCGTAATATTTGAAAAAGCGGGCAGTAGCACCGACTCCGCGTTAGCCGCGGTCTTTGTCCCGGTCGGCTACGACGAGTATGTCAGCGCCGCCTACAGCGCGATGTTAGGTCAGATTGTTCAACCGTGGTTTTACAATCAGCTACGAACCGAAGAGCAACTGGGATACGCCGTTTTTGCCTTTCCGATGAGCGTTGGCCGTCAGTGGGGAATGGGATTCCTGCTACAGAGCAACGATAAACAGCCCTCTTACCTGTGGCAACGCTATCAGGCATTTTTCCCTGACGCCGAGGCGAAGCTGAGGGCGATGAAGCCGGAAGAGTTCGCCCAAATTCAGCAGGCGATCATTACGCAAATGCGCCAGGCGCCGCAAACGTTGGGCGAAGAAGCATCCCGTTTAAGCAAGGATTTCGATCGGGGTAATATGCGCTTTGACTCGCGTGATAAAATCATCGCTCAGATAAAATTGCTGACGCCACAAAAGCTTGCCGACTTCTTCCACCAGGCGGTGGTGGAACCACAAGGTATGGCAATATTGTCACAGATTGCTGGTAGCCAGAATGGAAAAGCAGAATACGTGCATCCGACAGGCTGGAAAGTGTGGGATAACGTCAGCGCATTGCAGCAAACGTTACCTCTAATGAGCGAAAAGAATGAATGATGTCGCCGAGACTCTTGATCCTCTACGCTTGCCCCTGACAGGCGAGCGTCTGATTGAAGCATCAGCGGGCACAGGCAAAACGTTTACTATCGCGGCGCTGTATCTGCGGTTATTGCTCGGTTTAGGCGGCAGTGCCGCATTTCCCCGTCCGTTGACCGTTGAAGAACTGCTGGTGGTAACCTTTACGGAGGCCGCCACTGAAGAGCTGCGTGGGCGAATCCGCAGTAATATCCATGAGTTGCGCATCGCCTGTCTGCGGGAAAGCACGGATAATCCGCTGTATGCCCGCTTGCTGGAAGAAATTAGCGATAAAAAGCAGGCCGCGCAGTGGTTATTACTGGCGGAACGACAAATGGACGAGGCCGCGGTCTTTACCATCCACGGTTTTTGCCAGCGTATGCTCAGCCTGAACGCTTTCGAATCCGGTATGTTGTTTGAGCAACAGCTTATTGAAGACGAATCTTTGTTGCGTTATCAGGCCTGCGCCGATTTCTGGCGGCGTCATTGCTATCCGCTGCCGCGCGACATCGCGCAGGTGGTGTTTGACGTGTGGAAGGGACCGAAGGCGCTCTTAAAGGATATCGATCGTTATCTGCAGGGCGAAGCGCCGGTCATTAAAGCGCCGCCATCGCAGGAGGAGACGCTGGCATCGCGTCATGAACAGATCCTGGCGCGTATCAACCAGGTGAAGCAGCAGTGGTGTGAGGCGGTTAGCGAGCTGGACGCGCTAATCGAATCATCCGGCATCGATCGCAGAAAATTCAACCGCGGCAATCAGGCGAAATGGATCGAAAAGATCACCGCGTGGGCGCAAGAAGAGACTAAAAATTATCAATTACCTGAGGCGTTGGGAAAATTTTCACAGCGTTTTTTAGCTGAGCGCACCAAAGCTGGCGGCGTGACGCCCCAGCACCCATTGTTTGTCGCCATCGATAACCTGTTAGGCGAACCGCTATCGATTAAAGATCTGGTTCTTACCCGAGCGCTCTCAGAGATCCGTGAAACGGTGGCTCAGGAAAAACGCCGGCGCGGCGAGCTGGGGTTTGACGATATGCTCAGCCGTTTAGATACCGCGCTGCGTAGTGAAAGCGGCGAGGCGCTGGCTGCGGCGATTCGTACCCGTTTTCCGGTGGCGATGATCGATGAATTTCAGGATACCGACCCACAACAGTACCGTATTTTTCGCCGTATCTGGCGACATCAACCCGATACGGCGCTATTGCTGATTGGCGATCCTAAACAGGCGATTTATGCGTTTCGTGGCGCGGATATCTTTACCTACATGAAGGCTCGCAGCGAAGTGAGCGCGCACTATACGCTTGACACTAACTGGCGCTCCGCGCCGGGGATGGTGAATAGCGTTAACAAGCTGTTCAGTCAGATGAACGACGCCTTTATGTTCCGCGATATTCCCTTCAGTCCGGTAAAGTTTGCGCCCAGAAACCAGTCGCTGCAATTTAAAGTGAATGACGCGCCTCAACCGGCGATGACCCTGTGGCTAATGGAGGGAGAAAGCTGCGGTTCGGGCGATTATCAAAGTTATATGGCGCAGGTGTGCGCCACACAAATTCGCGACTGGCTGCGTGCCGGGCAAACGGGCGACGCGCTGCTGACGAACGGCGATTCGTCGCGGCCCGTTCGTGCCTCGGATATCAGCGTGCTGGTGCGCAGCAGGCGGGAAGCCGCGCTGATACGGGATGCGCTGACCTTACTGGCGATCCCTTCCGTCTATCTTTCAAACCGCGACAGCGTATTCGAAACGCTCGAAGCGCAGGAAATGCTGTGGGTGTTGCAGGCGGTGATGGCGCCCGAACGTGAGAATACGCTGCGTAGCGCTCTGGCGACATCAATGATGGGCCTTACCGCGCTGGATATCGAAACGCTTAACAATGATGAAAATGCGTGGGATGCGGTTGTTGAAGAGTTTGATGGCTACCGACAGATTTGGCATAAACGCGGCGTGATGCCTATGCTGCGCGCGCTAATGTCGGCGCGCAATATTGCTGAAAACCTGCTGGCGACAGCGGGAGGCGAACGTCGGCTGACGGATATTCTGCATATTAGCGAACTGTTACAGGAAGCCGGTTCGCAGCTGGAAAGCGAACATGCGCTGGTGCGTTGGCTGGCGCAACATATCCTTGAACCCGATAGCAATGCTTCCAGCCAGCAACTACGTCTGGAAAGCGATAAGCATCTGGTGCAAATCGTCACCATTCATAAATCGAAAGGTCTGGAATACCCGCTGGTCTGGTTACCTTTTATCACCCATTTCCGCGTGCAGGACCAGGCTTTTTATCACGACAGGCACTCCTACGAGGCGGTTCTGGACCTTAGTCATGCCGAAGAGAGCATAGCACTGGCGGAAGCCGAACGCCTGGCGGAAGACCTGCGCCTACTTTATGTCGCGCTGACCCGTGCAGTGTGGCATTGCAGCCTCGGCGTCGCGCCGCTGGTACGGCGTCGCAGCGATAAGAAAGGCGAGACGGATGTGCACCAAAGCGCGCTTGGGCGACTCCTGCAAAAAGGCGAACCGATGGATGCCGCAGGCCTTCGCGCCTGTATTGAGGCGCTATGCGACGAGGATATCGTGTGTCGAACGCCAGGCAACACGGATAACGACCGCTGGCAAATTGCCGCTGCATCGCATGCGGAACTCAGCGCCAGAACGCTGCAACGCCTGCTTTATGATAGCTGGCGCGTCACCAGTTATTCCGGTTTGCAGCAGCGGGGACATAGCGTGGCGCAAGATCTTATTCCTCGTCTCGACATTGACGCCGCAGGCGTTGGCGAAGCGGCGGAAGCGCCGGCAATGACGCCGCATCACTTTCCTCGCGGGGCATCGCCGGGAACATTTTTGCACAGCCTGTTTGAAGAGCTTGATTTTACTCAACCGATAGACCCCCAATGGGTACAGGAAAAACTGGAGCTGAGTGGTTTTGAAACGCGATGGGAGCCCGTACTTACCCGCTGGCTGGACACCGTGTTACACGTTCCCCTTAACGAGACGGGCGTTAGTCTGAGCGTGCTGACCGAGCGTGAAAAACAGGTCGAAATGGAGTTTTATCTGCCGATTGCCCAGCCGCTTACCGCCGGAGAGCTGGATGCGTTGATTCGTCGGTACGACCCGCTTTCAGCAGGTTGCCCTGCGCTGGATTTCATGCAGGTTCGCGGCATGTTAAAGGGCTTTATCGACCTGGTGTTCCGTTATGAGGGGCGCTATTACTTGCTCGACTATAAATCTAACTGGCTGGGCGAGGATAGCGCCGCTTATACCCAGACGGCGATGGCTGCGGCGATGCAGGCGCATCGCTATGATTTGCAGTACCAGCTTTATACGCTGGCATTGCACCGTTACCTTCGTCATCGAATGGCGAATTACGACTATGAACGCCATTTCGGCGGCGTCATCTATCTCTTTTTACGCGGGGTGGATAGCGAACGTCCGCAGCAGGGTATTTTTACCACTCGTCCTGCGGCGGCGTTAATTAACCAACTGGATGATATGTTTGCAGGTGAAATGAGTGAGGAGGCGCAATGACAATCCAGGAGCGGTTGCTGGAGGCCGTTGAACAAAAACTCTTACGGCCCATTGATGCCCAGTTTGCTTTAACCGTCGCCGGTAACGACGATCCCGCCGTGACGCTGGCGGCAGCGCTGCTTAGTCATGACGCAGGTGAAGGTCACGTGTGTCTGCCGTTGTCGCGTTTAACGTTAACGGAGGAGGCGCATCCCTTACTGGTCGCCTGGATAAGCGAAACGGCTACGCCAATCGACTGGAAAAAGCGGTTACTGGCGTCTGCGGCGGTTAGCTGCGGCGATAGCCCCGCGCCGTTAATTCTGTGCGGCGATCGTCTCTACCTGAATCGCATGTGGTGCAACGAGCGTACGGTTGCGCGCTTTTTTAACGAGGTTAACCAGGCCATCGCCGTAGATGAAGATCAGTTATCCCGTATTCTGGACGCGCTATTCCCTCCGACAGACGAGGTGAACTGGCAAAAGGTGGCCGCCGCCGTAGCGCTAACTCGCCGTATCTCCGTGATTTCAGGCGGTCCCGGCACCGGTAAAACCACCACCGTCGCGAAGCTGCTGGCGGCATTAATTCAAATGGCGGATGGCGAACGTTGCCGTATCCGGCTGGCAGCGCCGACCGGGAAAGCGGCCGCACGCCTGACGGAGTCGCTCGGCGCGGCGTTGCGTCAGCTTCCACTTACCGATGCGCAGAAAAAGCGTATACCGGAGGACGCCAGTACGCTGCACCGACTGCTAGGCGCACAGCCCGGCAGCCAGCGATTACGCCATCATGCGGGCAACCCGCTACATCTGGACGTGCTGGTGGTCGATGAAGCATCAATGATTGATTTGCCGATGATGTCACGTTTGATTGACGCTCTGCCGCCGCACGGGCGGGTCATTTTTCTTGGCGATCGCGATCAGTTGGCATCCGTTGAGGCGGGCGCTGTGTTGGGCGATATTTGCGCCTATGTCAACGCAGGGTTTACGGCGGAACGCGCCCGACAGCTAAGTCGACTCACTGGTAGCGCCATTCCGGCGGGGGCCGGAACGCAAGCCGCATCTTTACGCGATAGCCTCTGTTTGTTGCAAAAGAGCTATCGTTTCGGCAGCGATTCTGGCATCGGCAAGCTGGCGGCGGCAATTAACTGCGGCGACAGGTCGGCAATCCAGGCTGTTTTTCAGCAGGGGTTTAGCGATATAGAGAAGCGTACATTGCAAAGCAGCGACGATTATGCCGGGATGCTGGATGAAGCGCTGGCGGGCTATGGTCGCTACCTGCGGTTGCTGCATGAAAAAGCGACGCCGGAGGCAATCCTTCAGGCTTTCAATGAGTATCAACTGCTTTGTGCGCTGCGCGAAGGCCCATTTGGCGTGAGGGGACTGAATGACCGCATTGAGCAGGCGATGGTGCAGCAACGAAAAATTCAGCGGCATCCGCATTCTCGCTGGTATGAAGGGCGTCCGGTAATGATTGCGCGCAACGATAGCGCGTTGGGGCTATTTAACGGCGATATTGGTATTGCGCTCGATCGCGGGCAGGGGTTACGCGTCTGGTTTGTGATACCGGACGGCACGATCAAGTCCGTTCAGCCCAGCCGTCTGCCGGAACATGATACAACCTGGGCGATGACGGTACATAAATCACAGGGGTCTGAATTTGATCACGCCGCGCTGATTTTACCCAGCCAACGTTCGCCGGTCGTGACGCGGGAGCTGGTGTATACCGCTGTTACGCGGGCGCGGCGGCGGTTATCGCTGTATGCCGATGAACGGATCCTGGCAGGCGCGATTGTGACGCGAACGGAACGGCGCAGCGGGTTAGCCACCTTATTTGATGAAGTCAGTCGTACCGGATAAGACGAGTTCTCGCCGGATGGCGACGCGTAGCGTCTTATCCGGCCTCCAAATGACGCTTTCGAGCGTAGGCCTGATAAGCGCAGCGCTATCAGGCCCCCCTCGTTATCCTAAATCCGCCATCAGCACCTTTGAACGTCGCTGATAGTTATACATTTTTTTCTTGCTCTCAGGCAGTAACTCAATATCGACAGGCGTGAAACCGCGCTCCTGGAACCAGTGAATACTGCGCGTCGTCAGCACAAACAATTTACGCAGCCCCATTTGCCGCGCCTGGGCGGCAACCCGCTCCAGAAGCACTTCTCCACGCGATGAGCTGCGATAATCCGGATGTACCGCTACGCAGGCCATTTCGCCTATTTTCTCTTCCACAAAAGGATACAGCGCCGCGCAGGCGATAGTCATATTATCGCGCTGAATAATGGTAAATTTATCGATCTCCATCTCCAGTTGTTCACGGGAACGGCGTACCAGAATGCCCTGCTGTTCCAGTGGGCGGATAAGCTCCAGAATACCGCCAATATCGTTGATGGTGGCGCGGCGGATCTGCTCGGCGCTCTCCATGACGATCTGCGTACCGATACCGTCACGCGAGAACAGTTCCTGTAATAGCGAGCCATCTTCCTGATAGCTGATCAGATGGCAACGACGAACGCCGCTACGACAGGCTTTTACCGCGCCGCGCAAAAAACGTACGGTTCCGGAGTTGTAGTCGCCCTGCGCTTCCAACTCTTCCACCCGCGCCTGTGCTTCATTCGGGAAGAGTTCAGAAATGATGCCGCCCTCGCTATTGGTAACGCCCTGAGAAGAACAGAAACCGATCATTTTTTCCGCTTTCAGTTTAACGGCGAGTTGAGTGGCAATCTCTTCTGAGGTCAGATTAAAACTTTCGCCGGTCACTGAGACGGCGACCGGCCCCATCAGAACGATCGCGCCGTTATCCAGCTGGCGGTTGATCGCATCTTCATCAATGCGCCGGATACGGCCGCTATGACAGTAGTCCACGCCATCATCAACGCCCAGCGGCTGCGCAATGGTGAAATTGCCGCTGACGACATTAATGTGCGCGCCCTGCAACGGCGTATTGTTCAGACTCATCGACAGACGGGCGGTAATATCAAGCTGGAGTAAACCGGCGGCCTGTTTCACCAGCTCCAGTGCTTTGGCGTCCGTCACCCGCGTGTTTTTGTGGTAAATCGGTTCATGATGATGCGCGGCCAGATTGGCGTCGATTTGCGGTCGCGCGCCATACACCACGACAAGGCGAATACCGAGGCTATGCAGTAGCCCGATATCGCTAACGATGCTGGAAAAATTGTCATGCTCAATGGCTTCGCCGCCGAGCATAATGACAAAGGTTTTTCCGCGATGGGTGTTGATATAGGGAACTGAATGGCGAAACCCTTCTACCAGTTCGGTTTTACGTTCCTTTATCATTGCGCGCCCCACTAGTGAATTATTATTCGAAATTAGTGTATTTTTATTCTGTTTTTGCCCTCTGTGCAAGCGTAAATTTTATGCGGTCCGATCGCTTTTCTTAGTAATGCCGTGAATATAAAAAGAATGTTTACCCTTTTATAGATGACAGATTATGCGTCATTCGCTAAAGTTTCCGGTCAATTTGGATGAACTTTGTATGATCTCTATTTAGTTTTTGCTCGGGAGAAGCATGTCGGGAGCCAATTCAGCAATCAGCCGTCGCCGTTTACTACAAGGCGCGGGCGCCATGTGGCTATTAAGCGTGAGCCAGGTCGGGCTGGCTGCCGTAAGCCAGGTCGTTGCGGTGCGTATCTGGCCTGCGTCCAGCTATACCCGCGTCACGGTAGAGTCGAATCGTCTGCTGAAATATAAACAATTTGCCTTAAGTAACCCGGACCGCGTGGTAGTAGATATTGAGGATGTGAATCTGAACTCGGTGCTTAAAGGCATTGGCGCGCAGATTCGCAGCGACGATCCGTATATCAAATCCGCAAGGGTAGGGCAGTTTGATCCTAAGACTGTGCGTATGGTCTTTGAGCTAAAACAAAACGTGAAGCCGCAGCTATTTGCGCTGGCGCCTGTGGCAGGCTTTAAAGAACGTCTGGTGATGGATCTTTATCCTGCCAATGCGCAGGATATGCAGGATCCGCTGCTGGCGCTGCTGGAAGACTACAATAAAGGCGATCTGGATAAGCAGGTGCCGCCTTCGCAAAGCGGGCCGCAGCCCGGTAAAGCGGGGCGCGACCGCCCCATTGTTATTATGCTTGATCCGGGACACGGCGGCGAAGACCCCGGCGCGATAGGCAAATACAAAACGCGTGAAAAAGACGTGGTGCTCCAGATAGCCCGCCGCCTGCGCGCGTTGATCGAAAAAGAAGGCAACATGAAGGTCTATATGACGCGCAATGAAGACATCTTCATTCCGTTAAAAGTCCGGGTGGCGAAAGCGCAGAAACAGCGCGCCGACCTGTTTGTCTCTATTCATGCGGATGCCTTCACCAGCCGGCAGCCTAGCGGTTCATCCGTATTCGCGCTATCGACCAAAGGCGCCACCAGTACCGCGGCGAAATATCTGGCGCAAACGCAGAACGCCTCGGACTTAATTGGCGGCGTGAGCAAAAGCGGTGACCGTTATGTCGACCATACGATGTTCGATATGGTGCAATCGCTGACCATTGCCGATAGTTTGAAATTCGGTAAAGCGGTGTTGAAGCAGCTTGGTAAAATTAATGACCTGCATAAAAACAAGGTCGAGCAGGCGGGGTTTGCGGTGTTAAAGGCGCCCGATATTCCGTCTATTCTGGTCGAGACGGCGTTTATCAGTAACATTGAAGAAGAACGCAAGCTCAAGACCGCGACGTTCCAGCAACAGGTCGCAGAGTCGATTCTGGCGGGCATTAAAGCGTATTTTGCCGATGGGGCGACGCTGGCGAGAAGAAGTTAACCTGAGATGACGGCGAGTTTATTGCGCGGGTAAGTAGGATGCTGCCCGCACTGTCGTTGCGGACCAGACGACAGATACAAAAAAACACCCGTAAGGGTGTTCATTAAGTTGGTTGCGGGGGCCGGATTTGAACCGACGACCTTCGGGTTATGAGCCCGACGAGCTACCAGGCTGCTCCACCCCGCGTCCGTCTAAACTTGCATTCTCATTGTAATTGGTTGCGGGGGCCGGATTTGAACCGACGACCTTCGGGTTATGAGCCCGACGAGCTACCAGGCTGCTCCACCCCGCGTCCGTGGATGCGCACTATACTCCGCTGAGCTTTTGTTGCAACCCTTTTTTCATATAAATCGCTAATTTCTCATGAATTGCGCAAATACACCGCAGATAGCACGATTTTTAAACGAATTTACATAATGAGATCGCGATCGCATTTCATTACTTCGGACGGTTTGTTATCTTCACCGGGCACTTTCGATTACGCAGAAGACGAGACACCATGAAAGGACGTTGGGCAAAATATGTGGCGACAGGCGTAATGCTGGCAATGCTGGCTGCCTGTTCATCAAAACCGACCGATCGCGGTCAGCAATATAAGGACGGGAAATTTACCCAGCCCTTCTCCCTGGTAAACCAGCCGGACGCAGTGGGCGCGCCGATTAATGCTGGAGACTTTGCCGAGCAGGTCAACCAGATCCGTTCCGCGTCGCCGCGTTTATACACCAATCAAAGCAACGTCTATAACGCTGTCCAGAACTGGTTACGTTCCGGAGGCGATACGCGCACTATGCGTCAGTTTGGTATCGATGCTTGGCAGATGGAAGGCACCGACAACTACGGTAACGTCCAGTTCACGGGCTACTATACGCCCGTCGTTCAGGCTCGCCATACGCGCCAGGGCGCGTTCCAGTATCCTATCTATAGTATGCCGCCAAAACGCGGACGCTTACCGTCCCGCGCTCAGATCTACGCAGGCGCGCTGAGCGATAAGTACATCCTGGCCTGGAGTAATTCGCTGATGGATAACTTTATTATGGATGTCCAGGGCAGCGGTTATATTGATTTCGGTGACGGTAGTCCGCTGAACTTCTTTAGTTATGCCGGTAAAAACGGCTGGCCTTATCGCAGTATTGGTAAAGTGCTTATCGATCGCGGTGAAGTGAAAAAAGAAGATATGTCGATGCAGGCTATACGCGAATGGGGAGAGAAGCACAGCGAAGCGGAAGTGCGTGAATTACTGGAGCAGAACCCATCGTTCGTCTTCTTTAAGCCGCAATCTTTTGCGCCGGTCAAAGGCGCCAGCGCCGTACCGCTGATTGGGCGAGCATCCGTCGCCTCCGACCGCAGCATCATTCCGCCTGGCACGACCTTGTTGGCGGAAGTACCGTTGCTGGATAACAACGGTAAATTTAGCGGTCAGTATGAGCTACGTTTGATGGTCGCGCTGGATGTCGGCGGAGCGATTAAAGGCCAGCACTTTGATATTTACCAGGGGATCGGCCCGGATGCCGGGCATCGTGCCGGATGGTATAATCACTATGGTCGCGTCTGGGTGTTAAAAAGCGCGCCGGGCGCCGGTAACGTGTTTAGCGGCTGATTGTGGTATTCTGCGACAACCGGATTGCCCGATAACGCGATCGCTATCGGGCCTGAAAATAGTGAGCAGGGGTGAGGAATAACCTCACCTTTTTTTATTCTGAGGTCATATGTCAGTGGTGATAAGTGATGCCTGGCGCCAACGCTTTGGCGGCACCGCGCGTCTGTACGGTGAAAAAGCGCTGCAGCGGTTTGCTGAGGCGCATATCTGCGTCGTGGGAATCGGCGGGGTGGGATCATGGGCGGCAGAGGCGCTGGCGCGTACGGGCATCGGCGCGATTACGCTGATTGATATGGACGATGTCTGCGTGACCAATACGAACCGTCAGATCCATGCGTTGCGTGATAACGTCGGGTTGGCGAAAGCGGAAGTGATGGCCGAACGGATTCGGCAAATTAACCCGGAGTGCCGGGTAACGGTTATCGATGATTTCATCACGCCGGATAATGTGGCGGGTTATATGAACGCGGGTTTTACCTATGTCATTGACGCCATTGACAGCGTTCGTCCAAAAGCCGCGCTGATTGCGTACTGTCGCCGATATAAGGTTCCTTTAGTGACCACAGGCGGCGCGGGCGGGCAGATCGATCCGACGCAAATCCAGGTCGCTGATTTGGCGAAAACTATCCAGGATCCGCTGGCGGCAAAACTGCGTGAGAGATTGAAACATAATTTTGGCGTAGTGAAGAACAGTAAAGGTAAGCTGGGCGTGGACTGTGTTTTTTCCACCGAAGCGCTGGTTTACCCACAGGCGGACGGTTCCGTATGCGCGATGAAAGCTACCGCAGAAGGGCCAAAACGGATGGATTGCGCCTCTGGCTTCGGCGCGGCGACGATGGTGACGGCAACGTTCGGTTTTGTCGCCGTTTCCCATGCGCTGAAGAAGATCATGGCTAAAGCGGCGCGACAAGAATAAAAGGACGGGGCGGAGTGTCACGCAGACGCGTATCCGGCCCTGCGCCCTTCGTTAGCGAAAGAAGCGCTGTACCCTGCCGAACACCGGTTTCAGACGGGCGCGGAGATAATGGGAATATAAATTTTCAGATATGCATAAAAACAACCCGAACCATACCGCACAAAAGCAGAGCAATTCCGCGTAATTAATGTGCTCGCCAAATATCATAATGGCAAGTAAGAACTGTAAAGACGGCTCTATATATTGCGCCAGTCCGGTGACAATCAACGAGGTGTGATTTAACGCGATGGCAAATAATACCAGTGGAATGATCGTCACTGGCGCCGTCATGACATACAAAAAGAAAGGAGTATTAGCGGATATAAGTGGTCCGGTATCGCTAAAGAGAAAAATTAATAGTGAGACAGGCAATGCCCATAATGTTTCAATCGTTATCGATGTCATCACATCATAATGTATAAACTTTCGCGCCAGGCCATATAGCGCAAATGATAATCCCATGGTTAGCGCCAGCGCCGGGAAATGCCGTAACATGATAATTTGAAAAGTCAGGCCACAGACACCAGAAAAAACGGCGATGGCCTGAAACAACGACAGTTTTTCTTTAAGAAAAATGCATCCCAGCGCAATAACAAATAGCGGGTTGATAAAATAGCCGAGGCTGGCATCAAGCACCAGATGATGGGTTAGCGCATAAATAAAAGATGACCATGATACAATCATCAAAAGTCCGGCGATCATGCAGAAGAAAAAGGATTTTTTATCTTTCCAGACATCATGAAATCGCGTTCGCTGCCGAAATAAGAACCTTACTGCCAGTAATAATGGAATTGACCAGAATACCCGGTATATCAATATTTGTGCGAGATTTCCCCCTGATAAATATTGATAATATAAAGGTGTTAACCCCCATAATATAAATGCCAGTACCACAAACATGGTACCGCTACGCAGATATTTTTCCACTTATCCATATCCTGTTATAACTTCACCCGATGCGTATGAATTTTCCAGTTCACCTGCTACGCTACATCGAGTGGCTTTATTTACTCTAAAATCTTCACGCCGTTTTAACATGGATTCTAACATTGTAATTTCATTGTGATAGCTGATAAAAATCAAAAGAATGCTTATCAGGGAAATCTGACGCCGAAACTAATAAAGTGACTGGATTATTTTATCTGCATCGCCTGACCGCCGCGGGCGGCGCTGTCAGGCGACAGAATATTTACGCTATTTCAACCCTTATGCGTTGCGGCAACAATCGCTTCGCTCAGCGCGTTCAGCCCCTGACTACGTGAGGCGCTAAGCTGGGCGCGTAAACCCAGCTCGTCAAACAGCGCCAGCGGTGAACGAGCCTGCAACTCGGCGGCGTTTTTTCCTTCCACCGCGGTGAGCAATACCGCCAGCAGGCCGCGGACAATCCGCCCCTCACTGTCGCCGAAAAAGTGCATCGTTCCGTTATCTGATCGGGTAAAGCCCAGCCAGACGCGGTTCTCGCAGCCGGCTATCTCCATCGCCTGCGCTTTGCATTCATCCGGCAGAGCGGGGAGCTGTTTTCCTAACAGAATCAACTGACGATATTTATCCTCCCACTGGGTCAGCGGGAGAAAGATAGCGCGTAACGTCTCTTCCGTTACCGTTGTGCCGAACGGGTGTCCGGTATAAAGAGGGTTTGTCATTAATCCACCAGCAGTTCCAGCGCGCGGTCAACGGCGTTAACCAACGCATCCACATCATGTTGGGTATTATACGGCGCAAAAGAGGCGCGCAGAGTCCCTGTGACGCCAAGTTCCGCCAGCAATGGCTGGGCGCAATGTTGCCCGGCCCGGAGCGCAATACCGTATTCCGCCAGCAGTGTCACCATATCGCCGTGGTGCACGCCGACAAAATCAAAGGCCAGAAGGCTGGAGTCCTGGCAGCGGAACGAACGAAAGCCCGGGCGTTTCGCCAGTGCGTCTTCCGCCAGCGTTGCCAGCCCCCGGCTCCAGTTTTCGGCCTGTTCAATATCGATATCGGACAGCCATTCCAGCGCAGCGCTCAGGCCGATGACCCCGGCGACGTTCGGCGTCCCCGCTTCCAGCTTCCAGGGAGCGCTTTGAGTGGTGAAGCCTTCAAAGCTAACGTCACGGATCATCTTGCCGCCGCCGAGCCAGGGCGACATCGCCTCAAGAAGCTCCGGCTTACCGTACAGCACGCCGATACCGGTCGGGCCATACAGTTTGTGAGCGGAAAAAGCATAAAAATCGATATCAAGCTGCTGAACATCCGCCGGGAAGTGTACCGCGCCTTGCGCGCCATCTACCATCACGACCATTCCCGCTGCGTGAGCGGTGCTGATAGCGCTTGCGAGATCCGGGCAGCCGCCCGTTACGTTCGACATTTGCCCCAGCGCCAGAATGCGGCTGCGCGACGTGATCAGTTCCGGCAGACGCTCAACATCAGGAAGACGCCGGTCATTAAGCGGCAGTTTTATGACCTGCGCGCCGGTTTGTTGCGCCACCATCAGCCAGGGCACAAGGTTGGCGTGATGCTCGGCGACGCTAACGATAATTTCATCGCCGGGGCGCAGACGAGGACGGGCGTAACACTGCGCCACCATGTTGATCGCTTCGGTGGTGCCGCGTGTCCAGACGATACTTTTTTCATCGGGCGCGTTTAACAGCCGCGCTGCTTTTGCTCTGGCCGCTTCATATTGCGCCGTCAGGCTCTGCGCCTGCGCAAACTGGCTACGATGAACGTTACCGGCGCTCAAACAATAAAACTGGTGCGTGGCGTCAATGACTGCCTGTGGCTTTAATGCCGTGGCGGCGCTATCGAGATAAACACCCGCATCGGCTAGCGCGGGAAACTGCGCGCGAAACTGCGTGGGATTAAAAGCGTTCATGATATTCCTCGGTTCAGTTTACCGATCGTGGCGTAAAAGCGCGGCTGATACAAGGTTTGTCCTAACCATCGGAATCGTCTGTATATCCTGGCGAATTATGTAAAGGAGGTTATGCTGAATAATGTTAGGCGAATGTTTAAGCCTGTTACGGAGTCCGCTTTAAATAGCACAAACAGCTTTAAGGAGAAGAAGATGAAAAAGACTGCCGCAATTATCTCTGCATGTATGCTGACTTTTGCCCTGAGCGCCTGTTCCGGTCCTAATTACGTTATGCACACCAATGATGGACGTAGCATTGTGACCGACGGTAAACCCCAGACCGATAACGATACCGGTATGATTTCGTATAAAGACGCTAATGGCAACAAACAGCAGATCAATCGTACTGACGTGAAAGAGATGGTGGCTCTGGAAAACTAACCGTTTGTTATACAAAAAAAAGCACCGCAATATGGCGGTGCTACATTAATCACTATGGACAGACAGGGTAAATGTACAGGAAGTGAAAAAGGGTAGTCTCGCTACCGTGGTCTGAATCGCAGACCAATTGCAAACACAACAACACAACATCACAACCGTAAGCCAAAAGCCCATCAGAACACGCATTCCGATAAAACTTTTCGTTCCGGCTCAGGAAGTGCCGCCACTATAGGTATTTGCTGGTAGAACCTCAACGGACAATTTATAATGTCTCAGATTAAAAAAACTAATAGGTTACATGTTGTTACCTATTTGTTAAATTCATTCGACATTAAGTCCAGAGGCCATGTCAAAACGATTACCTCCTTTAAATGCGTTACGCGTTTTTGATGCTGCCGCGCGCCATTTGAGCTTTACGCGAGCAGCGGAAGAACTTTTTGTGACGCAGGCCGCAGTAAGCCACCAAATTAAGTCACTTGAGGATTTTTTGGGGCTAAAACTGTTCCGCCGCCGCAATCGTTCGCTGTTGCTGACGGAAGAAGGCCAAAGCTATTTTCTCGACATTAAAGAGATATTTTCCCAGCTCACGGAAGCAACGCGTAAGCTCCAGGCGCGCAGTGCCAAAGGGGCGCTGACGGTGAGTTTACCGCCCAGTTTTGCCATCCAATGGCTGGTGCCCAGGCTCTCCAGCTTTAACTCAGCTTATCCGGGAATTGACGTTCGGATACAAGCCGTTGACCGTCAGGAAGATAAACTGGCAGACGATGTCGATGTCGCGATTTTTTATGGCCGGGGAAACTGGCCGGGCTTGCGCGTCGAAAAATTATACGCAGAATATTTACTGCCCGTCTGTTCTCCTTTATTACTCACAGGCGAAAAACCGTTAAAAACGCCGGAAGATCTGGCGAAACACACGTTATTGCACGATGCCTCCCGGCGTGACTGGCAGGCCTATACTCGTCAGTTAGGGCTCAACCATATTAACGTTCAGCAAGGGCCGATATTTAGCCACAGCGCGATGGTGCTACAGGCCGCTATTCACGGACAGGGGATCGCGCTGGCGAATAATGTTATGGCGCAGTCGGAAATTGAAGCCGGGCGACTGGTGTGTCCATTTAACGATGTTCTGGTGAGTAAGAATGCTTTTTATCTGGTTTGTCATGACAGCCAGGCAGAACTGGGTAAAATAGCCGCCTTCCGTCAGTGGATTTTGGCGAAGGCGGCGACGGAGCAAGAAAAATTCCGTTTTCGTTACGAACAATAATTAACTTAGGGTATGACCATGACCAGCCGTTTTATGCTGATTGTCGCCGCTATCAGCGGTTTTATTTACGTTGCTCTGGGCGCGTTCGGGGCGCATGTTTTGAGTAAAACCCTGGGCGTGGTTGAAATGGGCTGGATTCAGACCGGCCTGCAATATCAGGCGTTCCATACGCTGGCGATCTTTGGCCTGGCGGTGGCGATGCAGCGCCGTATCAGCATCTGGTTTTACTGGAGCAGCGTTTTTCTGGCGCTGGGCACGGTGCTGTTTAGCGGCAGTCTGTACTGCCTTGCGCTTTCGCATCTGCGCCTGTGGGCGTATATCACGCCTGTCGGCGGCGTCAGTTTCCTGGTGGGCTGGGCGCTATTGCTGATTGGCGCCATTCGTATGAAACGTAAGGGCGCGAGCCATGAATAAAGTTGTCTTGCTCTGCCGTCCGGGGTTTGAAAAAGAGTGCGCTGCAGAAATTACCGATAAAGCGGGAAAACGGGAAATATTTGGTTTTGCACGCGTAAAAGAGAACGCAGGCTATGTCATTTATGAATGCTATCAGCCGGAAGATGGCGAAAAGCTGATTTCAGAACTGCCGTTCAGTTCGTTGATTTTCGCCCGCCAGTGGTTTGTGGTGGGTGAACTGCTGCAACATTTACCGCCGGAAGACAGAATCACGCCGATTGTCGGCATGTTGCAGGGCGTAGTGGAAAAGGGCGGCGAGCTGCGGGTTGAAGTCGCCGACACCAATGAAAGTAAAGAACTGATGAAGTTCTGCCGCAAATTTACGGTGCCGCTGCGCGCGGCTTTGCGTGATGCGGGCGTATTGACGAATTATGAAACGCCGAAGCGTCCGGTCGTTCATGTCTTTTTTATCGCGCCAGGATGCTGCTATACCGGTTATTCGTTCGCGCATAACAATTCACCGTTTTATATGGGCATCCCGCGTTTGAAGTTTCCGTCTGATGCGCCGAGCCGCTCAACGCTGAAACTGGAAGAGGCGCTCCACGTTTTCATCCCGGAAGATGAGTGGGATGAACGTCTGGCGAACGGCATGTATGCGGTGGATTTGGGCGCCTGTCCCGGCGGATGGACGTACCAGTTAGTGAAGCGCAATATGTGGGTTTACTCCGTAGATAACGGCCCGATGGCGCAAAGCCTGATGGACACCGGGCAGGTGACCTGGTTGCGTGAGGATGGCTTCAGGTACCGTCCGAACCGGAATAATATTTCATGGATGGTCTGCGATATGGTGGAGAAGCCGGCCAAAGTCACCGCGTTAATGGCGCAGTGGCTGGTGAACGGCTGGTGTCGGGAGACGATTTTTAACCTTAAACTGCCGATGAAAAAACGCTATGAAGAGGTGTCGCATAACCTGGCGTATCTTCAGGCGCAGTTGGATGAGCATGGCGTTAATGCGCAGATCCAGGCGCGTCAGCTTTATCACGATCGCGAAGAAGTGACGGTACACGTGCGTCGGTTGTGGGCGGCTGTTGGCGGGCGTCGCGACGAGCGATAAAAACGCGCTGCCGTCATCCGGCGCGTCATCAGCGCCGGATGGCGCACGCTTGTCCGGCCTATGACTGCGGCGCATCTGAAACAATATGCGTCACATCATCCAGATGCCCGATGCGCGCCTCTCCTGAACGATTAAATTTACTTTTATCAATCAATAATAAAGACTGCGAGGCGCGCCTGAGCAGGATAGATTTAAAATCGGCGTTGATCGCATTGGAGTCCCACAGATCGCCGCCGCCGTCGATTCCCTCACAGGAAAAGATGAACAGATCGATATCAAGCGATTTTAGCTGTGAGATAAGCGACGGATTAACATAACAGCCATATTTACGTTCAAGCTGGCCGCCGGAACTTATCAGCGCAATGCGTTCGCGTTTTCCCAGCTCCTGACAGATAGGATGGCTATTGGTAAAAACCTGAATGGGAATATCCGGCAACTGGCGGGCCAGATACCAGCAGGTTGAACTGGCATCCAGCGCAATCGTCATTCCTTCTTCTATCCACGCTAACGCTTCACGGGCAATATCGGCTTTGTGCGCATAATGGCTTTTCAGGCGGATATGGAATGGATCGCCGCTGTCCTGATTTTCACGATGAATATATTTAGCTCGTCCGTGATTACGCAGCACTTTTCCCTGCGTCTGTAGTTCACTGAGATCGCGGCGGATGGTCTCTTTACTGACGTTAAGCCGGGTGGCCAGCGCTTCGGTGGTCAGACTTTTATGATTGATCAGCAGATCGACTATCGCTTGTTGGCGTGCCGCTTTCATTTTTCTCACCCCATCATTCGATGAACGCCCGCGTCATGCGGGCGCACCGGCAAGAGATTACGGCGTTACCCCTTTTTTTAAAAGAATATTTCCGTACTTCGCGCACTCTCCTGTGATAACGATCGCAAACGCTTTTTGCGCCCGCTCATAAAACGCATAGCGGTCGATACGAACGATATCCGGGCACGGCGCTTCTAATGACAAGGCATCGCGATAGCGCGCTTCAACGCTGGGATCGAGCGTGTCGCCTTCCACGGCGGCCATCATCACCAGCGGCGGGGCGTAGCTATCCAGCTCAAAGAGCGGAATAATTGCCCGCAGTAGATCGCTGACGCTAAGACCATCGGCGCGAATCACCTGCGGGCCCAGGCTATGCGCGGGAAAGTGAGCGTCGGAAAAAATGATTTCGTCCCCGTGGCCCATCTCGGCCAGCACTTTGAGCAGTGTCGGGGAAATTAACGGTGAAATGGTTTTTAGCATTTCATACTCCCTCAATAATTTCAGGTTCGGTTTGCGGCCAGAAATAGCGATACTGATAATTGACCTGCGCACGCGCCTGCTCCGGGCTACTAAATTCGCCTACGCCGTACCAGCCAAACATGGCAGCGCCGGCCACGGTGGTTTCCGCGTCGTCCAGCACCTTGATAGGGAGAGCAAGCTGATTCGCTTTAATTTGATTCCACAAAGCGTTGCGACTGCCGCCGCCAACCAGTAACAGTTCTGTGGCGTTAAAATGACCGATTTTCTCCAGCGTGCGCAGATTACGCTGAAGTTGCGCCGTCAGGCCTTCCAGCGCGGCGCGATAGAAATGGCCGCGGGTGGTATTGAGCGTCACGCCCTGCCAGCCTGCATTTTGGCAGGCGAGCAGATCGCACTGCATCCGTACGCCTTCCGCGCCAGCGGGAATAGCGCGCGCTTCGTCGATCAGCGTTTGCCATGGCGTTTCCGGCGTCCACAGCAGTTTTCGTACCCATTCGAGTACACCGGAGGCCAGCCACTGCATTCCGGGGTTATAAAGCCCCGACTGACTGTCCAGTTCACAGGTCGAGCCCGGATACTGACTGAGCAGCGAGGTATCCACCTGACCGCTGCGCACCATCAGAATCTCCCATGTTCCGGAGGAGAGCACCGGTTCACCTTGCTGCGCGCCAGCGCCGAATAACGCGAACTGAGTATCGTGTCCGGCAGAGATCACCGGCACACCCGCCGGGAGACCGAGTAGCCTGGCCGCGTCTGTCTGTAGCGTGCCTATCGGGGCGCCCGCTTCCACGATACGCGGGAACAGGCGGCGCGCCAGGCCCGTCGCCTGCAGGATTTCCGGACTAAAGTCGCGCTGATGGATATCCAGTAGCTGGCTGGTGCCTGCCATAGTGATATCGGTCGTAAACTCGCCGGTCAGACGGTGGTTAATCAGCGACGAGATAAACAGCCAGCAGTGAGCTTGTTCCAGCAGGCGCGGATGATTCTCTTTAAGCCAGACCAGTTTATACAGCGTGTTAAAGCTGAACGCGCCGACGCCGGAGAGCGTCTGCAATTGCCGGGGCGAGATAAAGCGCCCAATCGTTTCCATCACGGCGGCGGTTCGCGGGCATTTCCAACTGATGACCGGGTAGAGCAGCTTACCCTGCGCATCGACCAGCGCGCCATCGACGCCGAACGTAGTCACCGTAATACCGCGAACAACACACTCCGACAGGGCGCTGGAGAGTGACCTGCAGCAGTCGGCGAAACGTTGCAGGATGGCGTCCAGCGACCACTGATGCCAGGCGCTATTTTCTGCGGCAATGTCGCTGGCGTTAGCGGTTGAGGCGCGGGCGACAATTTTCCCCTGGCGATCAACGGCGATCGCCCGAACGTTAGTCGCACCGCAGTCGAGAACCAGAATAACGTCTTGTTTCATAGATAACTCCATAAACGCCGCCCGATGGCGCTACGCTTATCCGGCCTACGGTTCACGCGCCCGTAGGCCCGGTAAGCCTGCGCCACCGGGCTAAGCCGCATTAACGTTTATACAGCGGGCCATAATTCTGGCAGGCGCGATAATCCTGGCCTTCGATATCCATACCGTGAGCCGCCCAGGCGGAAGGACGGTAGATCTTCGCCTCCTCCACGTTGTGCATACATACCGGGATACGCAGCATTGCGGCGAGAGTAATAAAATCCGCCCCTACATGGCCGATGGTGAGTACGCCGTGGTTAGCGCCCCAGTTCGCCATCACCGAATAGACATCGGTAAACGGGCCTTTGCCGGTAAGACGCGGCGCAAACCAGGTAGTAGGCCAGGTAGAGTTGGTGCGGGCATCAAGCTGATCGTGCATCGCTTTCGGCAGTTCGACGCTCCACCCCTCGGCGATTTGCAGTACTGGTCCCAGGCCTTTGATGATATTCACGCGGGTCATGGTGAATGGCACGCCGCCTTCGGTCAGAAAACGGGATGAGTAGCCGCCGCCGCGGAAGTATTCGTGAATTGCCGGGCACCATTCAGTGGCCGCCAGACACGCATCCGCCTCTTGTTGGCTGATTTCCCAGTGCGGTTTCATGGTCGGCTTGCCTTCGCTGTCGCGCTGTTTACAGGCACCGTCCAGCGCGGCAGAACCGGAGTTAATCAGGTGAATAATGCCGTGTTCCGCCAGGCCGCTGAGCGCCTGGCCGGTGACGCGTTCTACGGCTTCCGGCGACCAGTAAGTTCGCACGTCGGCGAATATCTGCGCGGTACCGGTGAGTTGATGGCCAAACAGCATCGCTACTCCGTTCAGACTGTCATTTTCGGTGGCGACGACAAACGGTTCGCGTACGCCGTTCCAGTCAAAAGAGCTATTGAGCAGCGCTTCGGCGGTATCGCCGTTCGGGTATTGATCGGTCCAGTGGCGCTGGCCCTGGAAGCCGGCGGCAATAGCGTTGTAGCCCAGCGATTCTTCAACTAACCCTTTGTCCGCCAGCGTCTTGTTGCCCTGCATCATGTCGCGAATACACATCGCCATCAGCAGGCTCTCTTTTAGCACCGCGCGGTTCTGGGCTTCATTGCGCTTATACTGTGAGGCGTTCTGATCTTCGCCGTAGCGGAAGTTTTTATCCGCCCACGCCAGCGCCATCTCCAGTTCGGCCTCATCATAAATTTTTTGATCGATACGGCGGCGCAGTTCGGTCATATCTACCGCTTGCACCTTCATGCCCAGCCAGGATTCAAAGAAGTTATGATCGACAATGGAACCCGCGATCCCCATCGACACGCCGCCGACGGAGAGGTAGCTTTTGCCTTTCATGCTGGCTACCGCTAACCCTGCCCGCGCAAAACGCAGCAGTTTTTCTTCGACGTCGGCAGGAATGGAGGTATCGTCGGCATCCTGCACGTCATGGCCATAAATGGAGAACGCTGGAATGCCTTTCTGGCTGTGCGCCGCCAGCGCCGCGGCAAGGTAAACCGCCCCGGGACGCTCTGTGCCGTTAAAGCCCCAGATGGCTTTTGGACGCATCGGGTCCATATCAATGGTTTCGCTGCCATAGCACCAGCACGGCGTAACGGTAATGGTCACGCCCACGTTCTGGCTACTGAATTTTTCTTCACAGGCGGCGGATTCCGCCATTCCGGCAATACAGGTATCCGCAATGACGCACTCCACCTGTGCCCCACAGGCGTGGCGGATTTTCTCGGTGATGAGCGCCGCCGTCGCTTTCGCCATGTTCATGGTTTGCTCTTCGAGCGACTCGCGTACGCCCATACGACGTCCATCAATCACCGGGCGGATACCGATTTTCGGTAAGCTGATTTTTTTCATGACAGATTCCTCACGTTATTCGGATAAATGTTCAGTTTGTCGCCGCTTGTGAACGGAAACGGGCAAAAATGAAGATGACGGCAAAGCACAATGCCGGAACCAGTTCGGCGGTCGGGATTTTGCCTGCGGCGTCGCTAACGAAGCCCATTACTGGCGTGACAATACCGCCGCCAATGATGGTCATGACGATAAAAGACGAGCCGTACTTAGTGTCCTGTCCCAGATTTTTGATACCCAACGAGAAGATGGTCGGGTACTGGATTGACATAAATGCGCTACACAACGTCAGCGCCAGCAGGCCGATATGTCCGCCGCTAAAGGCGGAAATCAGACACAGGAGCATGGCAAGCAGGGCATAGGCGGCCAGCACTTTATGCGGCGCGAAGCGGCTGATAAGCCAGGTCCCGGTGAAACGGCCGATAAAGAAGCACACCATCGTGCCGGTCAGGTAGTTGGCGGCGAAACCGGGCGTCATTCCAGGGATCTCCTCAATGGCGTAGCGGATCAGATAGCTCCAGCAGGCGGTTTGCGCCCCCACGTAGCAGAACTGCGCCAGCACCGCCCAGCGCCAGTGGCGGATACGGATGAGTCGGGAGAGAGAAGATAAGAAAGAGCTTTGTTTAGCATCGCTATGATCGTCACTTTGCAGGGCCGGAAATTTGGTCAGCATAATCAGCAGCGCAACTACTAATACGATGGCGACGATAATCATGTATGGCGTTTGTACCGATAACACCAGGCTGTGTTTATAGGCGCTAAGCTGATCCGGCGTCATTTTATCAAGCGCTTCTTGTGATTGATGCGGCACGTTAGACAAAATAAGGCTTTGCCCAAACACAACGGCGATAATAGCGCCAAAGGAGTTAAAAGTTTGCGCCAGATTAAGCCGGAAATGTCCGCCGCTTTCTGGACCTAATACCGTCACAAAAGGATTGGCCGCAGTTTCAAGGCAGCCTAAACCGGCGGCGATGATAAACAGGCCAATTAAAAATAATGTGTAATTCATTATCTCGGCGGCAGGCCAGAATAATGCGGCGCCAAAAGCATACAAAAAAAGTCCAGTGATAATCCCTGCTTTATAACTGAGTTTTTTCATCAAAATCCCAGCAGGAATTGGAATGACGAAATAACCGAAATAAAAGGCTGACTGAATAAGTCCGGCCTGGAAGTTAGTTAGCGTAAAAGCTTGTTGAAACTGCGGTAATAAAATGTCATTCAGATTATTGGCGACGGCCCACAGAAAAAATAGCGAGCAAAGTAAGGCGAATGGAATAATGTAGCGCTTGCTTTTGCTTTGCTCTGCATCCACAGCACGAAAACTCTGTGTTTGTATTGTTGTGTTTCCCATAGCATCCTCATCGGTTCAGAAGCTTTTGCGTGCGGTCGGTTCTGGTCACCAGACCGTAAAATTAGGTGAGTTCGCTTTTCTTACCGGTAATAAATTGGCGTCCGGAATGAACTCATGGATTCATTTTCAAATAAAAAAGGCCTTTTAATATGATGGCGGTCACATTTATACCTGAGAGCAGAGCGTTCTGTGATTATCATCACTTTAATTTTCATAAAAAAATGACCGTTTGAGATGTTTAATTTAAAAAACCACAGACTGAATGCCCGAATTAAATTATTGCCACGAAAACGGGCAGTAGTAGCTTATTCTTCATTTTTGCCCGTTTTAAAAAATATTATTAAGAGCGGGCATTTATCGGCGAGAGAAACGGTAGTCGTCTGGTTTATCGTGGCGAATTAATTGATGTGAATCACAAAATATCGTTATTTAAATTCCCTTCTCTTTATTCAGTATGATGATAGTTGCTAACTATTCGATTATTTCAACAGGACAGCAGCGCGATGCGAAAGGCGGTTTTGTTGTCTCATTTTGAATCACAGAGAGAGGTAAATAATGGAACGAAATAGACTGGCGCGGCAGATTATTGATACCTGTCTGGAAATGACGCGGTTAGGGTTAAATCAGGGGACGGCAGGTAACGTGAGCGTACGTTATCAGGGCGGATTGCTGATTACGCCGACGGGGATCCCCTACGAGAAGCTGACAGAGTCGCACATTGTCTTTATTGATGCTGACGGTCAGCATGAGCAGGGCAAGCTGCCTTCCAGCGAGTGGCGTTTTCATATGGCGGCATACCAGACGCGCCCTGACGCCAATGCCGTGGTACATAACCACGCTGTCCATTGTACGGCAGTCTCGATCCTGAATCGCCCGATTCCGGCGATTCACTACATGATTGCCGCCGCAGGAGGAAACTCTATTCCCTGCGCGCCCTACGCCACTTTTGGCACCCGCGAACTTTCTGACCATGTTGCCGTGGCGCTTAAAAATCGTAAAGCGACGCTGTTACAGCATCACGGGCTTATCGCTTGTGAAGAAGATTTAGACAAAGCGTTGTGGCTGGCGCATGAAGTGGAAGTGCTGGCGCAGCTCTATTTAAGTACGCTGGCCATTGTCGATCCGGTACCGGTACTGGATGACGAGGCGATCGCTATCGTACTGGAGAAATTTAAAACTTACGGATTACGTATTGAAGAGTGATGTCAGGAGACAGGCGATGGCGAACAGAATGATTCTGAATGAAACGGCATGGTTTGGCCGGGGAGCGGTGGACGCATTAACCGATGAGGTGACGCGCCGCGGTTATCATAAAGCGCTGATTGTTACCGATAAAACGCTGGTGCAATGCGGTGTGGTCGATAAAGTGACAAGCAGAATGGATGCCGCAGGGCTGGCGTGGGAGATCTATGCGGGCGTGATCCCTAATCCTACGATTTCCGTTGTCCAGGAAGGGCTTAAGGTCTTTACCCAAAGCGGCGCGGACTATCTCATCGCCATTGGCGGCGGTTCTCCGCAGGATACCTGCAAAGCGATCGGTATTATCAGTAACAATCCGGAATTTGCCGATGTGCGCAGTCTGGAAGGGCTATCGCCGACCCGTAAACCCAGCGTGCCGATTATGGCGATCCCGACAACGGCGGGAACCGCGGCGGAAGTCACTATCAATTATGTGATTACCGATGAAGAGAAACGGCGCAAATTCGTTTGTGTCGATCCGCATGATATTCCGCAGGCGGCATTTATCGATGCCGATATGATGGACGGTATGCCGCCCGCGCTGAAAGCGGCAACGGGCGTGGATGCGCTAACCCATGCTATTGAAGGCTATATTACCCGGGCCGCATGGGCGCTGACGGATGCATTACATATCAAAGCCATTGAGATTATTGCTGGCGCGCTGCGCGGCGCCGTAGCCGGAGAAAAAGAGGCCGGTGAGGCGATGGCGCTGGGGCAATACGTTGCCGGGATGGGGTTTTCCAATGTGGGGCTGGGGCTGGTGCATGGGATGGCGCATCCGCTGGGCGCGTTTTACAACACGCCGCACGGCGTCGCGAATGCTATTTTGCTTCCGCATGTGATGCGTTTTAATGCCGGGTATACCAACGAGAAATTCCGTGATATCGCCCGGGCGATGGGGGTGAAGGTAGAAGGATTGAGCCTTGAAGAGGCGCGTAATGCCGCAGTGGAAGCCGTATTTACGCTAAATCGCGATGTGGGAATTCCGCTGCATTTGCGTGATGTCGGCGTTCGAAAAGAGGATATCCCGGCGCTGGCGCAGGCGGCGTTCGATGATGTCTGTACGGGCGGCAATCCGCGTGAAGCGAGTCTGGCGGACATTGTCGAACTGTATCATATCGCCTGGTAATTTTGCCGGATGGCGCTGCGCTTATCCGCTCTACATTTCGTGCAGTCCTGTAGGCAGGATAAGGCGTTCACGCCGCCATCCGGCAACAAAACTACCGCGCCAGCCGTAGCTGCTGTAAGTTTCCGTCGATATGTAAATCGGTTTGCAGACGTGCAATATCGCGGCAGAGAAATGCCATTTCTCTATGCGTCTCAAGCTTTTTGCGCCACTTTTCCGGCACCTCGTCCAGATGGGCGTAAATTCTCTCCAGATTTTGAAACTGAATCAACAGCTGGGTCGCGCTTTTGGGGCCGATACCGGCAACGCCGGGGACTTTCGAACTACTGATTCCTGCCAGACCCCAGTAATCCGGCAACTGCCGGGGAAGTACGCCAAACTCTTTTTCAATAAACGGCGCGTCCAGCCAGCGTTTCTGGAAGTAGTCGCGAATGCGCAATCCCGGAGAGAGCAACTGGCAATAGCCTTTATCGGTTGACACAATGGTTGCCTGGTGTCCGGCTTCGGTAACTTTTAGCGCCAGCGTCGCCGCCAGATCGTCCGCTTCGTTACCGTCTGATGCCCAACAGCGTACGCCGCGCTGTTCAAACGCGGCGCGTAGGGCGGGCATTTCATTATGTAAATCGTTAGGCATCGGCGGACGTCCTGCTTTGTAGTCCGGCAAACGCTGATGACGCCAGCCGCTGCTGCGCGCGTCGTCATCAAATACCGCTACGGCATGGGTTGGCTGGCTGTGAATAATCAATTGATCGAGCGCGTGTTGGCAGGTTTCCACACAGGGCGATCCCTGAACGGCGTGAATACGGCGAATCAAATTGAGCGCGTCGACGATAAGCAGATGAGCAGCCACGGTGTTCTCCCTTACAAACCTGCGCGTAGGGTAACATTCACGGCGGGGGGAGGCGAGCATTGCGAAATAGCGCTATCCGTAGGCCTGATAAGCGAAGCGCCATCAGGCAACAAAAGCCGGATGGCGGCGAGCGCCTTATCCGGCTTACAGATCCTAAAATGTGCTGAGAATTAATCGCAGGTAACGATCTTCATCGCCAGGCCGCCGCGCGAAGTTTCGCGGTACTTAGCGTTCATGTCTTTACCGGTTTCGTACATGGTCTCAATCACTTTATCGAGGCATACGCGCGGTTCGCTGGTACGGCGCAGCGCCATACGCGCGGCGTTGACCGCTTTGACTGAAGCAATTGCGTTACGCTCAATGCAGGGAACCTGTACCTGACCGGCAACCGGATCGCAAGTTAACCCCAGATTATGCTCCATGGCGATTTCTGCAGCGATACACACCTGCGCCGGACTACCGCCCAGCAGCTCGGCCAGACCCGCTGCCGCCATGGAACAGGCCACGCCGACCTCTCCCTGACAACCCACTTCGGCGCCGGAAATAGAGGCGTTCATCTTATACAGCGAGCCAATCGCGCTGGCGACCAGCATATAGCGAGCAAGTGAGTTAGCATTTACTTCGCGGATAAACTTGTCATAGTACGCCAGCACCGCCGGCACAATACCACATGCGCCGTTAGTCGGCGCAGTGACTACTCGTCCGCCTGCGGCATTCTCTTCGTTCACTGCCAGCGCGAACATATTGATCCAGTCGACGACCGCCATCGGATCGGTGGTGGTCTTATCCTGACTGACCAGCACCCGACGCAGCGCCGCCGCGCGACGCGGAACGCGCAGTTTGCCCGGCAATACGCCCTCGGTGGTGATACCGCGCTCAATACCGCTGCGCATCACCTCCCAGACCCTGGCGAAGTGCTGCTCCAGCGCTTCTTTACTGTGCAGAGCCAGTTCGTTTTGCATCATCAGACCGGAGAGCGACAGACCCGTCTCCTGGCAATGGCGCTGTAAATCCGCGGCGGTTTTGTAAGGGTACGGTACGTTAACGGGTTCGCTATTCGTCAAACCAAAGTGCTCTTCATCGACGATAAAGCCGCCGCCAATGGAGTAGTAGGTTTGGCTGTAGAGCACCTTATCGCCCGCCAGCGCGGTAATACGCATCCCGTTTTCATGCAGAGACAGGTTGTCGGCGTGGAAATTCATGCACTTATCGACCGGAAATTCGACTTCATGCTGCCCATTGGCCAGTAGTAAACGCCCATGGGTGTTCACATCCTGGATAAAGGACGGAATGGCGTCGATATCGACGGTGTCCGGCAGATTCCCCGCCAGGCCCATAATAATGGCGATATCAGTGTGGTGGCCTTTGCCCGTCAATGACAGAGAGCCGTAGACATCCACCACGACGCGGGTGACATCTGTAAGGATATGGCGGGCAATCAGATCGTCCGTGAACTGCTTGCCTGCTTTCATTGGTCCGACGGTGTGAGAACTGGAAGGGCCAATGCCGATTTTAAAAATATCGAATACGCTAATCATAGGGCATCCATTGCGGTTGTATCATAGAGAAGCGCCGCGGTAAGCGGCGCTAAAGGACTTAGCTGAACAGTGAGTAGAAAATAGCGGAGATGGCAATCAGGCCCATAATCACAACGAATACGTTGCTGATATGACCGCTGTACTTACGCATTGCCGGTACTTTCTGGATGGCATACATCGGCATCAGGAACAGAATCATCGCGATGATCGGGCCGCCCAGGGTTTCAATCATGCCCAGGATGCTGGGGTTCAGCGTCGCCACAATCCAGGTGGTGACCAGCATGAACAGCGCGGTAATTTTATTCAGTTTGTTGATTTCGATGGATTTACCTTTACCACGCAGCGATTTAATCACCATCCCGTTAAAGCCTTCACGCGCGCCCAGGTAGTGGCCGAGGAAAGATTTGGTGATAGCAATCATCGCAATGATCGGCGCCATCCAGGCGATGATCGGCGCGTTAAAGTGGTTCGCCAGGTAAGACAGAATAGAGATGTTCTGCTCTTTTGCCGCTGCCAGATCTGCCGGCGTCAGGCTCAGCACGCAGCTGAAGACGAAGAACATCACGGTCAGCACCATCATGATGTGGGCGAAGGCCAGAATTTTAGAACATTTCTTCTCTGCGCCTTCACCGTACTCTTCACGCTTCGCAACCGCGAAGGAGGAGATGATCGGGGAGTGGTTGAAAGAGAAAACCATCACCGGAATCGCCAGCCACAGCGTCATCCACAGGCCGTTGCCGGTGGACGCGGCGGAATCAAAGGACAGCGTTTCCAGCGCCGCGCCGTTCCACTGCGGGATCAGGTACAAGGCCAGCAGCATCAGCGCAGCGACGAACGGGAATACCAGGATACTCATCGCCTTAACGATCATTTGCTCGCCGAAGCGCACGATGGTCATCATGCCAACAATCAGGATCAGGGAAAGAATCGCCCGCGGCGGCGGATTAATCGCTAACTGGTGGGTCAGGAAGCTTTCCACGGTATTAGTAATCGCCACGCTGTAAACCAGCAGGATGGGGTAAATCGCGAAGAAGTAAAGCAGGGTAATCAGTTTACCTGCGCCGATACCGAAGTGTTCCTCAACGACTTCAGTGATGTCTTCACCCGGATTTTTACCGGACAGCACGAAGCGGGTTAAACCACGGTGTGCGAAAAAGGTCATCGGGAAAGCGAGAATCGCCATGATGATGAGCGGAATCATGCCGCCGACGCCTGCGTTGATCGGCAGGAACAGAACGCCCGCGCCGATAGCCGTGCCGTAAAGGCCCAGCATCCACATGGTATCCGTTTTGCGCCATGCGCTTCGAGAGTCAATCGAAGCAATAGTGCTGGTCTGAGTGGTTTCCATCTATTTCTCCTGGAGGATGCTAAAAATCAGGTTGCTGGTCTAATCCAATGAAAAAAGACCTGATCGTAAAATGAAATCTGCTTAGGGACGCTTTTTATATAATTTTTCGCCGTAATAATTTTCGGGCGGAAAGATACATTTAAGTGATGAATCTATCAGTGATCCCGATCTCAAATGCAATAATCCGCTTCTTACATGGATAAATTTGGACCATTAATCTATTAAAAAAACGTCATAACGAATTTCCGGGCGCGAAGGCTACCATTAACGATATAAGGCCGGAAAGATTGGGGCGCAAGATACGGAGGTTTGACTATAAAAATCAAGGTTTTTAGTGAATTCTGGCGAAGAATAAGAGTTTGAACCGATAAATCACGGTAAGAGGAGTGAAGTAAACGTTTGCCTGGCAATCTATTTATGATGAATTATAAATGGTGTTTATAAAACAATGCGGGCTATGCCTCTGATGATCATCATAAAAAATGAAGGCATGCGTTAATTGCCGTACCGCAATGAAAGGAATGGGAGAAGCGCCCGGCTGCTGGCGGCAACCGGGCATAAGCGTTAAGCGCAGATCTCGTAACAGGGGATGTAGGCGGAACCTGGCAATTTCATACGATGCTGCGCGACGAATCCCTGCAGCAGATCGTCCATGCGACGCATCATCTCTCGATCGCCGTGGATTTTATACGGACCATTAGCTTCAATGGCGCGTATCCCGACCTCCTTCACGTTCCCCGCGACAATACCGGAGAAGGCGCGTCGCAGATCCGCCGCCAGAATCTCAACCGGCTGATCCGGGTACAGTTTCAGGTTGGCCATATTCTCATGCGACGGCTCAAACGGCACCTGCAGATCCGGTGCAATACGCATCGACCAGTTAAAACTATAGGCGTCGCCGGTATCGCGGCGATTCTCTTTCACTTGCGGCATCGCTTTCTTCATCAGCCGCGCTACCTCCGCCGCATCATCAATGATGATGCGGTAATGACGGCGGGCCGCTTCGCCCAGCGTATGGGTAATAAACTCATCCAGCACGCGGAAGTAATCGGCGCTCTCTTTTGGTCCGGTCAGGATCAGCGGCAGCACCTGATTTTTATTGGCTGGATTCATCAGAATCCCCAGCAAATAAAGCAGCTCTTCCGCCGTACCCACGCCGCCCGGGAAGATGATGATACCGTGTGCGATACGGACGAACGCTTCCAGGCGTTTTTCAATATCCGGCATGATGATCAGTTCGTTCACCAGCGGATTAGGCGGTTCAGCCGCAATAATGGAAGGTTCAGTCATGCCGATAAAGCGGCTGTCTTTATAACGCTGTTGCGCGTGACCGACCGCCGCGCCCTTCATGGGGGCTTCCATCGCCCCAGGGCCGCAGCCGGTGCAGATGTTCAGCTCGCGTAATCCCAACTGCGTGCCGACGCGACGGGCATACAGGTACTCGTTTTCGTTAATTGAGTGGCCGCCCCAGCATACCACCATGTTTGGCGCTTCGCCGACGTGCAGCGCCCGGGCGTTGCGCAAAATGGAGAACACCAGATTGGTGATATGTGTTGAGCTTTCAAGATCCAGATGCTGGAAACGGCCGGCATTGTGGATCTGCCCATTCACAAAGAGAATGTCGCGCAGCACCGCGAACAGGTTAGCCTGTAGCGCACGAATAATCCGCCCGTCAACAAAAGCGTCTTCAGGCGGGTTAATCAATTCCAGCTTCACGCCGCGCTCGCGGCGCAGTACGTTAATATCGAAATTTTCAAAGCGGGACAGCAGCTCTTTGCTGTTGTCGGTCAGGCTGCCGGAGTTAAGAACGGCAAGTGAACAGTTACGAAACAGTTGATACAGGTCGCTACTGGCCGTGCGTTTCAGCATGTCCACTTCCAGTTGCGACAACATATCCATTGAGCCAAGCGGGCTAATATGTGTAATCAAGTAAACTCCTTATGGGACGCAACACGCCATTCCCTGTTGATTACAATAGCCCTGGCTGATGACCTTTCACAACCTTACATGCGCAATCCGGCACGCAAAATTGACAAAAAAATTACTGTCGCGCCAGCCTGCCCGTGGCGGGCACGAAATCGGTATTGCTGCGCCAGGGATTAATGTCCAGCCCGCCGCGGCGGGTATAGCGTGCATAAACGCTTAACGTTTCCGGCTGGCAGAAGCGCAGAATGTCATTGAAAATACGCTCTACGCACTGCTCGTGAAATTCATTATGGTGACGGAAGGAGACCAGATAACGCAGCAGTTTTTCCCTGTCGATTTTGCGTCCGCGATACTGAATTTGTATCGAGCCCCAGTCCGGCTGGTGGGTGATCAGGCAGTTGGATTTCAACAGATGACTGACCAGCGTTTCTTCTACTTGCTTCTCGCCGCTGACCGCATGTTGCAGATAGTCGGTAGTAAACTGGTAATTGTCGATACTGATATCCTGATCGTCAATACAGGTGCCGTGGAAATGGGCGACAGGCTGTCCTTCCAGCTCATCAAGACGATGAAGCCTCACGCTAACGTTGCCCTGCGCGCAGGCGCGCAGATCGCGCTCCAGCGTCTGGCGAACCGTCTCCCAGGTGTCAAAGCGCGTCTGGTTAAAGCTGTTCAGATACAGTTTAAAGCTTTTGGATTCGATTAAATTAACGCTGGTGTAATCCAGTTCGACATGCCCGACGGCGACCTGCGGAAGACCCTGGCTGTTAAGCCAGGAAAGTTCATACAACGTCCAGATATCCGCGCCGTGGAACGGCAAATTATCGGCTGTTAATCCGAGCGGGTCACGATTCAAACTGCGCGGTACGCCCTGCAGCAGGCTGACGTCATAATTGTCCCGGTAATCCGTTGATTTTCCGAGAGTCAGGCCATCAAGAGCCTGATGGTTTTCATAAGAAGACATGTTTCACCGTCATAAACCAGATACACTATGCGCCAAGTGTATCCTGGCTTTTATGAAGAGAGAAACTGGTGGACGAACTGACAGCGCAGGCATTGAAAGCCTTTACGACGCGTTACTGCGACGCGTGGCAAGAAAAACACGGTAGCTGGCCGTTGAGCGAAGAACTGTATGGCGTACCTTCTCCGTGCATTATTTCTTCAACCCGCGATGCCGTTTACTGGCAGCCGCAGCCTTTTGAAGGCGAAGAAAATGTAAACGCGGTTGAACGCGCCTTTGATATTATGGTACAACCTGCGCTCCACGCGTTTTACACCACGCAGTTTGCTGGCGACATGCCCGCGCAGTTTGCGGATGAAAAGCTTACGCTACTGCAAACCTGGAGTCAGGATGACTTTCGGCGCGTGCAGGAAAATCTGATAGGCCACCTGGTCACGCAAAAGCGGCTCAAGCTTCCTCCCACGCTTTTTATTGCGACGCAGGAAAATGAGCTTGAGGTCATTTCGGTCTGTAATCTGTCCGGCGAGGTGATTAAAGAAACGCTGGGCACCCGCAATCGTACCGTTCTTGCCGCAACGCTTGCGGAATTCCTTACGCAACTTAATCCTCTTCTGTAATCGTTTGCCCTAACGGGTGTGAGAGATCTCTTACAAAGTCTGTAGGAGATCGCCAGGATATCAGCGGATACTGAGTCCCGTTTTCTTATGTAAGTCTATATAAAACAACTAATTAAAATGTTTTGCGCACTTTCATATGAAAATTTACTTAAGGTATTGTCTGTAAGCGTCTTGTAAGACAAGGTGAAACAGGCGATTCTATCTTCGTCGACAGGGAGTCGTACAACGAAGCGAACGTCAGGATGATGACGCTTCGGCAGGACACGCCAGGATGGTGTTACAAGGAAAGGCTTCAGGATGAAGCAAAGTGGAAAGCGCAGGATGCGTTAAAGGACACCTCCAGGACGGAGAACGAGAGCCGATCAGGATGTTCGGCGGGTCTGGATGACCAGGGACGCTTCAGGAAGAAGCTATCACATCGGGCGATGTGCGCAGGATGCAAACGTTCAGGATGAACAGGCCGTAAGGTCACAGGAAAAGTTGTCACGGATGAGCAGGGAGCACGAAAAGTAGCTGGAATGCTGCGAAACGAACCGGGAGCACTGTTTATACAGTGCTCCCTTTTTTTTGTTATTCTGCGCGCCAGATTTTCATCATTGAGGTTTTTAACATGACGACTCATGACCGTGTGCGTCAGCAGTTACATGCGCTTGAAACGCTGCTGCGCGAGCATCGCCACTGGCGGCAGGATGCGCCGCAGGCGCACCTGTTTACCAGCACCCAACCATTTTTTATGGATACCATGGAACCGCTGGAATGGCTGCAATGGGTATTGATCCCACGTATGCATACCCTACTTGATAATGCGCAGCCGCTGCCCGAGGCGTTTGCCGTCGCCCCTTATTATGAAATGGCGCTGGCGGCGGATCATCCGCAGCGGGAGGCGATCCTGGCGGTTTTGCAGGATCTGGATGCGCTATTCGTCCGCGATAAATCCTGATGCTGGAGATCCTCTATCAAGACCCGTGGCTGGTTGCCGTGAATAAACCCGCAGGCTGGCTTGTTCACCGGAGCTGGCTGGATCGCGACGAAAAAGTCGTGGTCATGCAAACGGTGCGCGACCAAATCGGCCAGCATGTTTTTACCGCCCACCGTCTCGACAGGCCCACGTCGGGCGTACTGTTAATGGGGCTGTCCAGCGAAGCGGGACGCCGTCTGGCGCAGCAGTTCGAGCAGCACCACATCCGTAAACGCTACCATGCCATTGTGCGCGGCTGGCTGATGGATGACGCGGTACTGGATTATCCGCTGGTGGAAGAGCGCGATAAAATTGCCGATAAATTCGCCCGCGAAGATAAAGCGCCCCAGCCGGCTGTAACGCAGTATCGCGGGCTGGCGACGGTCGAAATGGCTGTGCCGACCGGGCGTTATCCCACCACGCGTTATGGCCTGGTTGAGCTGGAACCAAAAACGGGACGCAAGCACCAGCTTCGTCGTCATCTGGCGCATCTGCGTCATCCTATCATCGGCGACAGCAAGCATGGCGATTTGCGACAAAACCGCAGCGCCGCAGAGCATTTTGCCTGTCGTCGCCTGATGCTTCATGCCAGTCGGCTTGAACTGACGCACCCCTTCACCGGACAGCCGTTGATAATTCAGGCCGGGTTGGATGAAACCTGGATGCAGGCGCTGACACAGTTTGGCTGGCGTGGACTTCTCCCTGACAATGAAAGGGTTGAGTTTACGGCGGCGTCCCGGCAGGATGAGACTCATCAGGCATAATTCAGGGAGATACGCATAATGGCAGAAATTGGTATTTTTGTCGGGACCATGTATGGCAACTCACTGCTGGTGGCGGAAGAAGCGGAAGCGATCCTCGCCAGACAGGGCCACAGCGCGACCGTGTTTGAAGATCCTGAACTGTCCGACTGGCAGCAATATCAGGATAAGGTTGCGCTGGTCGTTACCTCGACGACCGGGCAGGGCGATCTACCGGATAGCATTGCGCCGCTCTTTCACGGCATTAAAGATACGTTGGGTTTTCAGCCAAACCTGCGTTACGGGGTGATTGCGCTAGGTGATAGCAGCTACCCCAATTTCTGTAATGGCGGCAAACAGTTTGATGCCCTGTTGCAAGAGCAAAGCGCGCAGCGGGTGGGGGAGATGTTATTCATTGACGCCAGCGAACATCCGGAGCCGGAGAGCCAGTCCAATCCCTGGGTTGAAAACTGGGGAACTTTACTTTCCTGAGGTAAATCCCTCCCCCCTACGGGAGGGTACCTTTTCGTTTGCTTGCGTTGCCAGTAAGCAAAATCACGACCTGTACACAGTGTAAAGTAACTGAATCGTGTTAGCTTTGGGCATATGCCCGCAAAAGCGGCAGTTTTTTACGGGCGTTTTCATGTAATCAAGCGACCTGTTTCACATTCTTCTCTTTTTACTCCTCCTGCGTCGACGCCGACGCCTTCTGATTTCATTTCCGTGAAGTGGCTTCCACTGTCCTGGGCTTTTGCCATAAACAGGCGTAATTCATCGCCAAAATACTGTGTTGTTGCACGGTGAGTGTGTGTGGCGCGCTTTTTATACTTCTCCTGCCAGTGAATAAAAGCATGCAGCGTGCAAAGCAAACGACCTAATAAAAGCTGCAACAAGGAAACGTTATCTCTGATTCCCTACCGGTTGTGCAGTTCAGAGTGAGCGTAGCTAACGCGAAATTTCAGGAGTGCAACAATGAGTTCATTAAGTCACGCGGCGAGCAGTGCGGAGAAACGCACGAACGCCCGCTACTGGATAGTGGTGATGCTGTTTATCGTCACATCCTTCAACTACGGCGACCGCGCCACATTGTCCATTGCCGGCTCAGAAATGGCCAAAGATATCGGCCTTGATCCGGTAGGTATGGGCTATGTTTTTTCTGCTTTTTCATGGGCCTATGTTATCGGGCAGATCCCGGGCGGCTGGCTGCTGGACCGCTTTGGTTCCAAACGCGTCTATTTCTGGTCTATTTTCATTTGGTCAGTCTTCACCCTGTTGCAGGGTTTTGTCGATATCTTTAGTGGTTTCGGCATTATTGTCGCCCTCTTTACGCTTCGTTTCCTGGTCGGTCTGGCGGAATCGCCTTCTTTCCCGGGCAACAGTCGCATCGTTGCGGCCTGGTTCCCGGCGCAGGAGAGGGGAACGGCGGTGGCCATCTTTAACTCCGCGCAATACTTTGCCACGGTTATTTTCGCGCCGATTATGGGCTGGCTGACGCACGAAGTGGGCTGGTCGCATGTCTTCTTCTTTATGGGCGGGTTAGGGATCATCATCAGCTTTATCTGGTTGAAAGTTATCCATGAACCAAATAACCATCCGGGCGTAAATAAGAAAGAGTTGGAGTACATCGCAGAAGGCGGCGCGCTGATCAATATGGATCAGAAAGACACCAAAGCGAAAGTACCGTTTAGCGTCAAATGGGGCCAGATCAAACAGCTGCTGGGCTCTCGTATGATGATTGGCGTTTACATCGGTCAGTACTGTATTAACGCATTGACCTATTTCTTTATTACCTGGTTCCCGGTCTATTTGGTCCAGGCGCGCGGCATGTCGATTCTCAAAGCGGGCTTTGTCGCCTCGGTTCCTGCGGTCTGCGGCTTTATCGGCGGCGTGTTGGGCGGCATCATTTCCGACTGGCTGATGCGTCGTACTGGCTCCCTGAATATCGCGCGCAAGACGCCGATTGTGCTGGGGATGTTGCTGTCAATGGTTATGGTGTTCTGTAACTATGTGAACGTGGAATGGATGATCATCGGCTTTATGGCGTTGGCCTTCTTCGGTAAAGGTATCGGCGCGTTGGGCTGGGCAGTAATGGCGGATACCGCGCCGAAAGAGATCAGCGGTCTTTCCGGCGGCTTGTTTAATATGTTCGGCAATATCTCCGGTATTGTGACGCCAATCGCGATTGGTTACATCGTTGGCACCACCGGTTCCTTCAACGGCGCGTTGATCTATGTCGGCGTACATGCCCTGGTGGCCATCATCAGCTATCTGGTGCTGGTAGGCGATATTAAGCGTATTGAACTGAAACCTGTCGCAGGACAATTATCATGACAACGCAATCCAGTCCCGTTATTACGGACATGAAGGTCATTCCGGTTGCCGGACATGACAGTATGCTACTCAACATCGGCGGCGCGCATAACGCGTACTTCACCCGTAACATCGTCGTCCTCACCGATAACGCCGGGCATACTGGCGTCGGCGAGGCGCCGGGCGGAGAAGTGATTTATCAGACGCTGGTCGATGCTATTCCGATGGTATTAGGCCAGGAAGTCGCCCGCCTGAACAAAGTGGTGCAGCAGGTGCATAAAGGCAACCAGGCTGCTGATTTTGACACCTTTGGTAAAGGCGCATGGACGTTTGAACTGCGGGTTAACGCGGTGGCAGCTTTGGAAGCGGCGCTGCTTGATCTACTGGGGCAGGCGCTTAATGTGCCGGTCTGTGAACTGTTAGGACCCGGTAAACAGCGCGATGCCGTCACCGTGTTGGGCTATCTCTTCTATATTGGCGATCGCACTAAAACCGATCTGCCGTATCTGGAAAGCACGCCGGGCAGTCATGAATGGTATCGCCTGCGCCATCAGGAAGCGCTGGACAGCGACGCGGTCGTGCGGCTGGCGGAAGCGTCTCAGGATCGCTACGGCTTTAAAGATTTTAAACTCAAGGGCGGCGTGCTGCCGGGCGAACAAGAGATTGATACCGTTCGCGCGCTAAAAAAACGCTTCCCGGACGCGCGTATTACCGTGGATCCGAACGGCGCCTGGCTACTGGATGAAGCCATTGCGTTGTGCAAAGGGCTGAAAGATGTACTGACCTACGCGGAAGATCCGTGCGGCGCGGAGCAAGGATTCTCTGGTCGTGAAGTCATGGCGGAGTTCCGCCGCGCGACAGGACTGCCGGTGGCGACCAATATGATTGCCACCAACTGGCGCGAAATGGGGCATGCAGTGATGCTCAACGCGGTAGATATTCCTCTTGCCGACCCGCATTTCTGGACTCTCACCGGCGCCGTTCGCGTGGCGCAACTGTGCGATGACTGGGGGCTAACCTGGGGCTGCCATTCGAATAACCATTTTGATATTTCACTGGCGATGTTTACCCATGTCGGCGCGGCGGCGCCAGGCAAACCCACCGCTATTGATACGCACTGGATCTGGCAGGAGGGCGATTGCCGCCTGACTAAAAATCCGCTGGAAATTAAAAACGGCAAAATTGCCGTTCCGGATGCGCCAGGACTGGGCGTGGAGCTTGACTGGGAACAGGTGCGAAAAGCGCATGACGCGTATAAAAAGCTGCCAGGCGGCGCGCGTAATGATGCAGGCCCGATGCAATACCTGATCCCCGGCTGGACTTTTGACCGCAAACGCCCTGTTTTTGGTCGTCACTAATTCTGAATAAGGACACAGTTATGAGTACTCAATTTACGACGCCTGTAGTGACTGAAATGCAGGTTATCCCGGTTGCGGGTCATGACAGTATGCTGATGAACCTGAGCGGCGCGCACGCCCCGTTCTTCACGCGCAACATCGTCATTATTAAAGATAACTCCGGCCATACCGGGGTCGGCGAGATTCCGGGCGGCGAAAAAATTCGCAAAACGCTGGAAGATGCGATCCCACTGGTGGTGGGAAAAACGCTGGGTGAATATAAAAATGTCCTGACCGCCGTTCGCAACCAGTTTGCCGATCGCGATGCGGGCGGACGCGGTTTACAAACATTCGATCTCCGTACCACTATCCATGTGGTGACTGGTATTGAAGCGGCAATGCTTGACCTTTTGGGCCAACACCTGGGCGTCAACGTCGCTTCGCTGTTAGGCGACGGTCAGCAGCGCAGCGAAGTCGAAATGCTGGGTTATCTGTTCTTTGTCGGTAATCGCAAGGCTACGCCGCTGCCGTATCAGAGCCAGCCGGATGAGCAATGCGACTGGTATCGTCTGCGCCATGAAGAGGCGATGACGCCGGAAACGGTAGTGCGTCTGGCGGAAGCCGCCTATGAAAAATACGGCTTCAACGACTTCAAACTGAAAGGCGGCGTGCTGGCGGGCGAAGAAGAGGCCGAGTCAATCGTGGCGCTGGCGAAACGTTTCCCACAAGCGCGCGTCACGCTCGATCCAAACGGTGCCTGGTCGCTGAACGAAGCGATCAGCATTGGTAAATACCTGAAAGGTTCTCTGGCCTATGCAGAAGATCCGTGCGGCGCGGAGCAGGGTTTTTCCGGACGTGAAGTGATGGCGGAATTCCGTCGCGCGACCGGATTACCGACGGCCACCAATATGATAGCGACCGACTGGCGTCAAATGGGGCATACGCTGTCGCTGCAATCCGTCGATATCCCGCTGGCGGACCCGCACTTCTGGACTATGCAAGGCTCTGTACGCGTGGCGCAAATGTGTCATGAGTTCGGTCTGACCTGGGGCTCGCACTCTAACAACCACTTTGATATTTCGTTGGCGATGTTTACCCATGTTGCCGCGGCGGCGCCGGGCAAGATCACCGCGATCGATACCCACTGGATCTGGCAGGAAGGCAACCAACGTCTGACTAAAGAACCGTTTGAAATTAAAGGCGGCATGGTGCAAGTACCGACCAAACCGGGTCTGGGCGTTGAGCTCGATATGGATCAGGTGATGAAAGCGCATGAGCTCTATCAAAAACATGGCTTAGGCGCGCGTGACGACGCGATGGGAATGCAGTACTTAATTCCTGGCTGGACGTTTGATAATAAGCGTCCTTGCATGGTGCGTTAAGTCAGAACCGGTTCCGTAAGGAACCGGTGCTTCTCTGGGTGTATGCTTAACAGGATCAACATGCGTAAGGACGACTTATGAAAATAGTGATCGCACCAGACTCGTATAAGGAAAGTTTGAGTGCTCTTGAGGTAGCGACCGCCATTGAACAAGGATTTCGCGAGATCTGGCCTGACGCCGATTACCTGAAATTGCCGCTGGCTGATGGCGGAGAAGGTACTGTCGAAGCGATGGTTGAAGCGACGGCGGGTCGAATCGTGCATGTTGAGGTCACCGGGCCGTTGGGGCATCGCGTCAATGCGTTTTATGGGCTTTCCGGCGATGCGCGTTCCGCGTTCATTGAAATGGCGGCCGCCAGCGGGCTGGAGCAGGTGCCGCCCGCGCAACGCGATCCGTTGAAGACCACATCATGGGGAACCGGCGAGCTGATCCGTCATGCGCTGGATGCGGGCGTTGAGCATATCATTATTGGTATCGGCGGTAGCGCCACCAACGATGGCGGCGCGGGGATGGTACAGGCGCTGGGGGCCAGGCTACGGGATGCGCAGGGCAATGATATTGCGCAAGGCGGCATTGGGCTGGAAACACTCGCCAGCATTGATATCAGCGGCCTGGATAAGCGTTTGTCGGCGTGCCATATAGAGGTCGCCTGCGATGTCACGAATCCCCTTACCGGCAAAGAGGGCGCGTCTGCGGTTTTTGGTCCGCAAAAAGGGGCGACGCCGGAAATGATTGAACGCCTGGATACGGCATTGACTCGCTATGCGCATTTGATTGCCCGCGATCTGCATGTCGATGTGTTGGATCTGGCAGGCGGCGGCGCGGCAGGCGGCATGGGGGCGGCGTTATACGCGTTTTGCGGCGCGCAGCTACGGCGTGGTATTGAGATTGTCACCGATGCGCTTCATCTGGAAGCGTGTCTTGCGGATGCTGATTTAGTCATCACCGGCGAGGGACGCATCGACAGCCAGACCATTCACGGTAAAGTCCCTATTGGCGTGGCAAACATCGCCAAACGGTATAACAAGCCGGTAATTGGTATAGCGGGTAGCCTGACGGCGGACGTTGGCGTGGTTCATGAACATGGGCTTGATGCCGTTTTCAGCGTGATTTATACCATCTGCACGCTGGAGGACGCGCTGAAGAATGCGAGTGAAAACGTACGAATGACCGCGCGCAACGTGGCTGCAACGCTGAAAGCGGGGCAACAGTTACGCTGAGTTGTAGGCCGGATAAGGCGGTCACGCCGCCATCCGGCGAATATCAGCCTAATATCTTCTTCGCTTCACGCGCGACATTATCCATCTCATCCAGCAGCTCCAGAAACTCAGGCTCCAGCTCCTCTTCGTGGACGCCGCTGCGAAGCTGTTGCTCAATAAGCTGGCAAAGGTTCTTCATCCGCGGTACGCCGCTATAGCCGCAGCTCCCGTGTAGCTTATGGACCAGATCGACCAGGCCGTTGGGATTTTCTCCCACCAGTTGTTCTTCAATTTTGTTGCGCACTTCCGGCAGAAAATCAATCAGCATTTGCAGCATATCCCGCGCCAGATCGGGCTTACCGGCAGCCTGGCGGAGCGCAAGCTGCCAGTCGAGCGTTGCATTCGGATTGAAGATAAATTCAGCTGGTTCCGGCGCCATCAGACGCGCTGCTACGTTGGCGCCAGGTTTATAGCGCAGCAACAGATTATGCAACTTCTCTTCTTCTATCGGTTTAGCCAGATAGTCGTTCATGCCCGCGCTGAGCAACTTCTCTTTTTGCCCGGCCATCGCATGTGCCGTAACGGCAATAACCGGTGTTTGCTGCTGATGAGGAAGCTGGTGAATCAATTCGCAGGCGCGTATGCCGTCCATATCCGGCATCTGAATATCCATCAAAATCAGATCAAACTGCATTTGTTTCGCCCGATCCACCGCCTGATGTCCGCTATCACAAAGCTCTACGTGCTGGACTTTATCTTCCAGTAACGCGCCGATAAGCTTCAGATTAGCGGGATTATCATCAACCGCCATAACCGTCATGGTGATTTTACTGGTATCCATTAGCAGCGGTTCAGGATGGTGATTCAACTGGCAATATTCTGTCAGCGCTGGCAACAGGCGCGTTGACGTCAATGGTTTTAACAGACAGGCCGCCGCGCCTCCTTGTTTCAGCTTTTCGGCGTTAATTTGCGCATGGCAAGGTAGCGCCAGCAGTAGAAAGTCCGTCATTGACGCCGCTTTCGCCAGACGTTCATGCTGCATGGTGAGCGGCTCGCGGAAGGTCACCGGAACGCTCAAAATCATAATATCGTAGTGCGCTAACGGCAGCGCGGAGAAGGTCGGGCTGTAAACCACTTCCACCGGCGTGTCGCTCAGCAGATCCAGGGTACATTGCGCGGCGGTAGCATTCGGTTCGATATAAGCCAGTCGTTTCCCGGCCAGACACGCGGTCGACGGCCCGTCAATAATGACATTTGGGTTAAGATCAAGATTAATATGAAACCAGAAGGTCGAGCCGCGATTAGGCTGGCTGTGGAAAGAGATATCCCCGCCCATTTCGTTGACCAGCTTTTGCGTAATCACCAGCCCAAGCCCGGTGCCGCCGTGACGGCGAGAAATACTGGCATCGGCCTGGCGAAACGCCTGAAACAGTCGCGACTGGTCGCGCTCCGGAATGCCGATCCCCGTATCCCGGATCTGCACTTCAATCTGTACTTTGGTGTTACTGAGCGCCCGCTTTTCTACCAGAATATCGATATTGCCACTCTCGGTGAACTTAATGGCATTACCCACCAGATTAGTAATGACCTGTTGCAGGCGCAGCGGGTCGCCAATCACATTATCCGGGACGTCGTTTTTAATATTTAACGTCAACTCCAGCCCTTTATCATGCGACGAGTGGGCCAGCAGCGTAACCACTTCATCCAGCGTATTACGCAGTGGAAAAGGGATACTTTCCAGAATGAGTTTACCGGCTTCCAGCTTGGAGAAGTCGAGCACGTCATTAATGATCGCCAGCAGATTATTCGCAGAACGCTCAATGGTGTTCAGATGGTCGCGCTGGGTGGGATTCAGCTCCGTTTTTAATGTCAGGCGGGTAAAGCCAATGACGCCGTTCAGCGGCGTTCGCAGTTCGTGCGACATGTTCGCCAGGAACTCCGACTTAATACGCGCCGCTTCCTGGGCGCGCTTTTTCGCCAGATCCAGCTCAACGTTTTGGATTTCCATCTGCTCAAGGGTTTCACGCAGGTCCGAGGTGGCCTGATCGATATTATGCTGCATCTCTTCGTGATAGGCGGCGAGCGACATCGCCATGGAATTAATGCCGTTTTTCAGCATGTCCAGCTCGCCCAGCATAAATCCTTCCACCCGGCTATCCAGTTGTCCGCGGCGAATGCGGTCAACGGTATTCACCATATTACGGATAGGCCCGGTGACATCGCGCATAAGCCGCCAGCCAAAGATCAGCGCAATGCCAATACAAAAAAGCATCATTACGCTGGAGATAAAAATCTCTTTGTATTGCTGTAGCCTTACCGACTTGAGATCCAGTTCAAGCGCCACATATCCCAGCATATTTTTGGTATTTTTCGCGTCGGCAATCGCTGACTCGTCCGGCGAATAGCTCTCCGAGATAATCGGGGTGCGCAGAATCATAATATCGCCGTGGCGATCGACGCTCAGACGACGTGGAAACGGCGCTCCGGCGGGAAGCTGCATCTGTGAGGGGTCCAGATGGAAATTAGACGTTACAAACAGGCGGTTATGATCGTCATAAACGGAAATCGCCCGCACAATATCAGAGTGTCTGCGGTGCAGGACGCTGATAAGTTGGCCGATAGACTCCCGGTTTTGTAAGTTCATACCATATTCGCTGGAGACGGCGAGCGGTTCAATAATACTGGCGCCGGCATCTTCCAGTTGACGCTGCAGGTCGTTATAGCGGTGCACTACAAAAAAGATACTGAGCAGCAAACCTATCAGGACGGTCGGGGCCAGGATCAGAATCATCATGCGTGCGCGCAGGCTGTAGTTGGTCATGGAGTTCCGTTATGGGACAATTAGGGTCACACTGTTAAATTGAGAAAAAGCTGGTCGATGGCGCAATTCTACTCTGCAAAACGGCGCGTGACGACGCGTCAGATCATAACCGTTAAAGTCAATGACCTCGATTCATTTGGTCAGGGCGTAGCCCGTCATAACGGAAAGGCGCTGTTTATCCCCGGTTTATTGCCTGAGGAAAGCGCAGAAGTCATTATTACAGAAGATAAAAAGCAATTTGCCCGCGCACGCGTTTCGCGCCGTTTGAATGATAGCCCGGAACGAGAAACGCCGCGCTGCCCGCATTTTGGCGTCTGCGGCGGTTGTCAGCAACAGCATGTCAGCATCGCCCTGCAACAACGCAGCAAAAGCGCGGCGCTGGCGCGTTTGATGAAACACGAGGTGAATGACATCATCGCCGGCGCGCCCTGGGGTTATCGGCGTCGTGCGCGGTTAAGTCTGAATTGCCCGCCGGATAAACCGCTGCAAATGGGATTTCGCAAAGCGGGTTCCAGCGATATCGTCAATGTCGAACAGTGCCCCGTTTTGGCGCCCCAGCTTGAAGCATTGCTGCCCCGAATCAGGGCGTGTCTGGCGAGTTTACACGGCACCCGACATCTTGGGCATGTTGAGCTGGTACAGGCGGGAAGCGGTACGCTGATGATTCTGCGCCATACCGCGCCATTAAGTGCGGCGGATAAAGAAAAACTGGAACGCTTTTCGCATTCTGAGGGATTGTCTCTGTTTCTGGCGCCGTTTAGCGAGATACTGGAAACGGTATCTGGCGAGGCGCCCTGGTATGATTCGCACGGCTTACGTTTAGCCTTCAGTCCGCGAGACTTTATTCAGGTTAATGAGGCGGTAAACCAGCAAATGGTCGCCCGCGCGCTGGAGTGGCTTGATGTGCGCGCCGAGGATCGTGTCCTGGATCTGTTCTGCGGAATGGGGAATTTTACGCTGCCGCTGGCAACGCGCGCGGCAAGCGTGATTGGGGTTGAGGGCGTTCCGGCGCTGGTAGAAAAAGGCCGTGAAAACGCCATCCGCAATGGTTTACATAATGTGACATTCTTCCATGAGAACCTGGAGGAAGATGTCACGAAGCAGCCGTGGGCGAAAAACGGCTTTGACAAAGTCTTACTCGATCCTGCGCGTGCGGGGGCTACAGGAGTGATGCGACATATTATAAAATTAAAACCTATTCGCATTGTTTATGTATCCTGTAACCCGGCGACGCTGGCGCGCGATAGTGAAGCGCTGGTCAATGCGGGATATGAGGTTACGCGTTTAGCGATGCTCGACATGTTCCCGCACACAGGACATCTGGAATCAATGGTTCTGTTCGAGCGCATGTAATGATTACCGGCTTACCGACTTCGGTAGGCCTGGTCCCTTAAGGAGAGGACGATGGTCGCGGTAAGAAGTGCACATATTAATAAAGCTGGTGAATTTGATCCGAAGAAGTGGATCGCAAGCCTGGGAATTTCCAGCCAGCAGTCGTGTGAGCGCTTAGCCGAAACCTGGGCGTATTGCCTGCAACAGACACAAGGACATCCGGATGCGGATCTGTTGCTGTGGCGTGGCGTGGAGATGGTAGAAATTCTTTCCACGCTGAGTATGGATATCGACACGCTGCGGGCGGCGCTACTGTTCCCTCTGGCCGATGCCAACGTAGTCAGCGAAGATGTACTGCGCGAAAGCGTTGGCAAATCTATCGTTACCCTGATTCATGGCGTGCGCGATATGGCGGCGATCCGTCAGCTAAACGCCACTCATAACGACTCTGTTTCTTCGGAGCAGGTTGATAACGTCCGTCGAATGTTATTGGCGATGGTGGATGATTTCCGCTGCGTGGTGATCAAACTGGCCGAGCGAATCGCTCATTTGCGCGAAGTGAAAGAGGCGCCGGAAGATGAGCGCGTGCTGGCGGCGAAAGAATGTACCAACATCTATGCGCCGCTCGCTAATCGTCTGGGCATCGGGCAACTGAAGTGGGAACTGGAAGACTACTGTTTCCGCTACCTGCATCCGGCGGAATACAAACGCATCGCCAAACTGCTGCATGAGCGCCGTCTCGATCGCGAACATTACATCGAAGAGTTTGTTGGACATCTGCGCGCCGAAATGAAAAACGAAGGCGTGCAGGCGGAAGTCTACGGACGACCAAAACATATTTATAGCATCTGGCGAAAAATGCAGAAAAAGCATCTGGCGTTTGATGAACTCTTTGACGTGCGCGCCGTGCGTATTGTCGCTGAACGTCTGCAAGACTGCTACGCCGCGTTGGGGATAGTGCATACGCACTATCGCCACCTGCCGGATGAATTTGATGATTATGTCGCTAACCCGAAACCGAACGGTTACCAGTCTATCCACACCGTGGTCCTGGGGCCGGGCGGTAAAACCGTTGAGATCCAGATCCGTACCAAACAGATGCATGAAGACGCCGAACTGGGCGTGGCGGCACACTGGAAGTATAAAGAAGGCGCCGCGTCCGGCGGCGTGCGTTCCGGTCATGAAGACAGAATTGCGTGGCTGCGTAAGCTGATCGCCTGGCAGGAAGAGATGGCCGACTCCGGCGAAATGCTGGATGAAGTGCGCAGCCAGGTGTTTGACGATCGGGTCTACGTTTTTACGCCAAAAGGCGACGTGGTTGACTTGCCTGCCGGATCTACGCCGCTCGATTTTGCTTACCACATCCACAGCGATGTCGGGCACCGCTGCATCGGCGCGAAAATTGGTGGGCGTATTGTGCCATTCACCTATCAGTTGCAGATGGGCGATCAGGTTGAAATTATCACTCAGAAGCAGCCGAATCCCAGCCGCGACTGGCTGAATCCAAACCTGGGCTATGTGACGACCAGCCGCGGACGCTCGAAAATTCACGCCTGGTTCCGCAAGCAGGATCGTGACAAAAATATCCAGGCTGGACGGCAGATCCTCGACGATGAGCTGGCGCATTTGGGGATTAGCCTGAAAGAGGCCGAGAAACATCTGCTGCCGCGCTACAACTTTAATGAGCTGGAAGAGTTGCTGGCGGCGATAGGCGGCGGCGATATCCGTCTTAATCAGATGGTGAATTTCCTGCAATCGCAGTTCAATAAGCCGAGTGCAGAGGAGCAGGATGCAGCGGCGCTGAAACAGCTTCAGCAAAAAACATACGCGCCGCAAAATCGTCGTAAAGACGACGGGCGCGTGGTGGTAGAAGGCGTGGGTAATTTGATGCACCACATCGCCCGCTGCTGCCAGCCGATTCCGGGGGATGAAATTGTCGGCTTCATTACTCAGGGGCGGGGGATTTCCGTGCACCGGGCCGACTGCGAACAGCTGGCGGAACTGCGCTCCCATGCGCCGGAGCGGATCGTAGAGGCGGTATGGGGTGAAAGCTATTCGGCGGGATATTCGCTGGTGGTGCGCGTCCAGGCCAACGATCGCAGCGGCTTGCTACGTGATATCACCACCATTCTGGCTAACGAAAAAGTCAACGTGCTGGGCGTCGCCAGCCGCAGCGACATTAAACAGCAGATCGCCACCATTGATATGACCATCGAGATCTACAATCTGCAGGTGCTGGGCCGCGTGCTCGGTAAGCTGAACCAGGTGCCGGATGTGATTGATGCACGGCGACTGCACGGGGGGTAAACCCCAGACACTAATAATGTAGCGGCTTTGCTACTCGTTCAGCAAAGCCGCATTAGCAACCCCATAAGCATGAGATATGGGGTATGTTTTTGACGTACATTTCATTTCCGGTGTACTCTTATGTAAGATTTATACTTACAGTGGAGGCTGTTATGGCCAGAACAATGACCGTTGATCTTGGCGATGAACTGCGCGAGTTTATTGAATCGCTCATAGAATCAGGTGATTACAGAACACAAAGTGAAGTGATCAGAGAGTCTCTTCGTCTGCTGAGGGAAAAACAGGCCGAGTCACGACTTCAGGCGTTACGTGAACTTCTGGCTGAAGGTCTGAACAGCGGAGAGCCGCAGGCCTGGGAAAAGGATGCCTTTTTACGGAAGGTCAAAACAGGGATGATCAAACCCGATGAGAACGGTAAAATTAACGCCAAAGGCCAGTGAAGATCTGGAAAATATCTGGCATTACGGCTGGCAGCATTTTGGCGAAATACAGGCCGATCGATATATTAATCATCTATCAGAAATATTCAGCATTATGAGTGCCAATAACATTGGCACGCCTCGACCTGAACTGGGTGAATACATTTATGCCTTACCGTTTGAAAGGCATATTATCTATTTTATACAATCAGTTACGGAAGTTATCGTGATACGTATTCTGAGCCAGAATCAGGATGCTGGTAAGCATGTAAATTGGTTATAGCCTTTTTATCTAAAAAACAAGTGTGAGAGAGCAGGGGGAATCAACAATATTACCAAGGAAAGTGACCTTCGCTGTGTTACTACCCGCGGCTTGAGCGCCGGAGACAATTCCCATAACTAAAGATGCAGTTACTGCCAGTTTACAAAAATGAGATGACTTCATCGTGTTATCCTTAATTAACGTGTTTTATGGCAGCATTTTGTACGCGTATACCAAGGGATATGCGGCATAGAGCCATGCTGCGGGCTTTGAGTAAAAAATAGGTCATAATAAAAATATTATATTTCTACATTTTTATGAGTATATTCTTATGAGCTGAATGATCGCATCTGCTCATAGAATATTATATGTAATACTTTCAATATATTTATTTCATGTATGTTCCAGAAAAAACAAAAAAGCGGTCTTTTTTGAATATTAAACTGGCGTGCATGCTACTCGTTTTTCCGTAAAAGTGAAATAATTTATTTTTTTTGAAAGGGAAGGCTCTTTGGGTGGGGTGCTTATAGTGTTTGCATGATTTTTTTACTTAATTGATGTTATTTATAACGTCTGGTGCAAATATCTGTTTTTTTAATAAATTAGTTATATGATTATTATATTGTTGTGTATCGATTAATAATTTTAAAGTTATACGGGAAAGGTAGCATTCAACACCTGTTAACAATATATTTTATTATATAGGCGTTGTCGTAGTGTCTCTGTGCGTGAATGGTTAAGAATAATACGTTACAATTGTCGCTAGTATTTACAACCGATTAAAAACCATGACAACTAACCATCAAATTGACCGTCTTCTCACCCTCATGCAGCGCCTGCGCGACCCGGAAAACGGCTGCCCGTGGGATAAAGAGCAGACCTTCGCCAGCATCGCGCCTTATACGCTGGAAGAAACCTATGAAGTACTGGATGCGATTGCGCGTGAGGATTTTGACGATTTGCGCGGCGAACTGGGCGACCTGTTGTTCCAGGTGGTGTTTTACGCGCAGATGGCGCAGGAAGAAGGCCGCTTCGATTTTAATGATATCTGCGCTGCCATCAGCGACAAGCTGGAGCGCCGCCATCCGCATGTTTTCGGCGAGCTTTCCGCGGATAATAGCGAAGAAGCATTAGTTCGCTGGGAGCAAATCAAAACGGAAGAGCGCGCGCAAAAAGCGCAGCATTCCGCGCTGGACGATATTCCGCGCAGCTTACCGGCCTTGATGCGCGCGCAAAAAATCCAGAAACGTTGCTCAAACGTGGGCTTTGACTGGACGACGCTGGGACCGGTCGTCGATAAGGTCTATGAAGAGATCGATGAGGTGATGTTCGAGGCGCGGCAGGCGGTTGTTGATCAGGCTAAACTGGAAGAGGAAATGGGCGATTTGCTCTTTGCCACGGTCAACATGGCGCGTCATTTAGGTACGAAAGCGGAGCTCGCTTTGCAAAAAGCGAACGATAAATTTGAACGTCGTTTTCGCGAAGTTGAACGTATTGTCGCAGCCAGAGGCCTGGAAATGACCGGGGTAGACCTGGAAACAATGGAAGAAGTTTGGCAGGAAGTAAAACGCCAGGAAATTGATCTCTAAAGGTTTTAGGCGGTCAAGAGCGATTTGTGTGATTTTTTAAATAACAAGCGCTTGATTTACGTCAAAAACATTTACCTCAAAGGGGCTATTTTCTCCCTCCCTGTGTGAATGTCAGCCTGACGAAGAGGAGGAATAATGAAAGTTTGTGGCGTAGGTCATGTTCGGGTATACTGCTTTCCCGTCCTGGTTATTCCATCGTCTTTTAAACCTAACTTCTCAGGTTCCGCATGACAACGAACTATATTTTTGTGACCGGCGGGGTCGTATCCTCTCTGGGTAAAGGCATTGCCGCAGCCTCCCTCGCAGCCATTCTGGAAGCCCGTGGTCTCAACGTGACCATCATGAAACTGGATCCGTACATCAACGTCGATCCGGGTACTATGAGCCCAATCCAACACGGGGAAGTGTTCGTTACTGAAGACGGCGCTGAAACCGACCTGGACCTGGGGCACTACGAGCGTTTCATCCGCACCAAGATGTCTCGCCGCAACAACTTCACGACTGGCCGCATCTACTCCGACGTTCTGCGTAAAGAACGCCGTGGCGACTATCTGGGCGCAACCGTACAGGTAATCCCTCACATCACTAACGCGATTAAAGAGCGCGTGCTGGAAGGTGGCGAAGGCCACGATGTGGTACTGGTGGAAATCGGCGGTACCGTCGGTGATATCGAATCGCTGCCGTTTCTTGAGGCGATTCGTCAATTGGCGGTAGATATCGGTCGTGAACACGCGCTGTTTATGCACCTGACGCTGGTACCTTACCTGGCGGCTGCGGGCGAAGTGAAAACTAAACCGACTCAGCACTCCGTGAAAGAGCTGCTGTCTATCGGTATTCAGCCCGATATTCTGATTTGTCGTTCCGATCGCGCGGTTCCTGCCAACGAGCGTGCAAAAATTGCATTGTTCTGTAATGTGCCGGAAAAAGCCGTTATTTCAATGAAAGATGTCGATTCCATTTATAAAATTCCAGGCCTGTTGAAATCTCAGGGGCTTGATGATTATATTTGTAAACGATTCAGCTTGAACTGTCCGGAAGCTAACCTGTCTGAATGGGAACAGGTCATTTACGAAGAAGCGAACCCGGCAGGCGAAGTGACTATCGGCATGGTCGGCAAATATATTGAACTGCCGGATGCCTATAAGTCGGTGATCGAAGCGCTGAAACACGGTGGTCTGAAAAACCGCGTTACCGTCAACATCAAATTGATCGATTCGCAAGATGTTGAAACGCGCGGCGTCGAAATTCTGAAAGATTTGGACGCTATCCTGATCCCCGGCGGCTTCGGCTATCGTGGCGTTGAAGGTAAAATCGCCACTGCGCGCTATGCGCGTGAAAACAATATTCCTTATCTGGGCATTTGCCTGGGGATGCAGGTTGCGTTGATTGAGTTCGCTCGTAACGTGGCCGGCATGGACAACGCCAACTCAACGGAATTTGTGCCAGACTGTAAGTACCCGGTTGTGGCGTTAATTACCGAGTGGCGCGATGAAGACGGTAACGTTGAAGTCCGTAGCGAGAAAAGCGATCTGGGCGGCACCATGCGCCTGGGCGCGCAGCAGTGCCAGCTTAGCGATGACAGTCTGGTACGTCAGTTGTACGGCGCGTCGACGATTGTTGAACGTCATCGCCATCGTTACGAAGTCAACAATATGTTGTTGAAACAAATTGAAGCAGCGGGTCTGCGTGTCGCAGGCCGTTCCGGTGATGATCAGTTAGTCGAGATCATTGAGGTACCGAATCATCCGTGGTTCGTGGCCTGTCAGTTCCATCCGGAATTTACTTCCACGCCGCGTGATGGACATCCGTTGTTCGCTGGCTTTGTTAAAGCCGCCAACGAGCATCAGAAACGTCAGGCGAAGTAAAAAAGTTAGAACGGCGGTGCACCCTCAGCGGTGCACCGTTTGTCTGAAGTTTTAGTTTAACTAGTGACTTGAGGAAAACCTAATGTCCAAAATCGTTAAAGTCATCGGTCGTGAAATCATCGACTCCCGTGGTAACCCGACTGTTGAAGCTGAAGTACACCTGGAAGGTGGTTTCGTAGGTATGGCGGCGGCTCCGTCAGGTGCTTCTACTGGTTCCCGCGAAGCGCTGGAACTGCGCGATGGCGACAAATCCCGTTTCCTGGGTAAAGGCGTAACCAAAGCTGTTGGCGCGGTTAACGGCCCGATCGCTCAGGCTATTCTTGGCAAAGACGCTAAAGACCAGGCTGGCATCGACAAAATCATGATCGACCTGGACGGTACTGAAAACAAATCTAACTTCGGTGCAAACGCCATTCTGGCTGTCTCTCTGGCTAACGCCAAAGCTGCTGCTGCCGCTAAAGGTATGCCGCTGTACGAGCACATTGCTGAACTGAATGGCACGCCGGGCAAATACTCCATGCCGGTTCCGATGATGAACATCATCAACGGCGGCGAGCACGCTGACAACAACGTCGACATCCAGGAATTCATGATCCAGCCGGTTGGCGCGAAAACGGTTAAAGAAGCCATCCGTATGGGTTCTGAAGTTTTCCATCACCTGGCAAAAGTGCTGAAAGGCAAAGGCATGAACACCGCTGTGGGTGACGAAGGCGGCTATGCGCCGAACCTGGGTTCCAACGCTGAAGCGCTGGCTGTTATCGCTGAAGCGGTTAAAGCGGCTGGTTACGAGCTGGGTAAAGACATCACCCTGGCGATGGACTGCGCAGCATCTGAATTCTACAAAGACGGTAAATACGTTCTGGCTGGCGAAGGCAACAAAGCGTTCACCTCCGAAGAATTCACCCACTTCCTGGAAGAACTGACCAAACAGTACCCGATCGTTTCCATCGAAGATGGTCTGGACGAGTCTGACTGGGACGGTTTTGCATACCAGACCAAAGTACTGGGCGACAAAATCCAGCTGGTTGGTGACGACCTGTTCGTAACCAACACCAAAATCCTGAAAGAAGGCATCGAGAAAGGCATCGCTAACTCCATCCTGATCAAATTCAACCAGATCGGTTCTCTGACCGAAACTCTGGCTGCAATCAAGATGGCGAAAGACGCTGGCTACACTGCTGTCATCTCTCACCGTTCTGGCGAAACTGAAGACGCTACCATCGCTGACCTGGCTGTTGGTACCGCTGCAGGCCAGATCAAAACCGGTTCTATGAGCCGTTCTGACCGCGTTGCTAAATACAACCAGCTGATTCGTATCGAAGAAGCTCTGGGCGAAAAAGCACCGTACAACGGTCGTAAAGAGATCAAAGGCCAGGCGTAATCCTGCTTTTACCTCTTAACGTATAAACCCGCTTCGGCGGGTTTTTTTGTATCTGTTCAATAGCGCAGCCGCTGTGCATGACCGGGCAGACGAAATCTGCAATAATTAACGATTATCCCCTTAACAGAGAACGCTATGCAGTACCCGATTAACGAGATGTTCCAGACCCTACAAGGCGAGGGTTACTTTACCGGCGTCCCCGCTATTTTTATTCGTTTACAGGGATGTCCGGTCGGCTGTGCCTGGTGCGATACCAAACACACCTGGGATAAACTTAGCGATCGGGAAGTGTCCCTGTACAGTATTCTTGCAAAAACCAAAGAGAGCGACAAATGGGGGGCTGCGAGCAGCGAAGATCTGCTGGCGGTGATTAATCGTCAGGGCTATACCGCGCGTCACGTTGTCATCACCGGTGGCGAACCCTGTATTCACGACCTCATGCCGCTCACCGATCTGCTTGAAAAGAGTGGTTTTAGTTGTCAGATTGAGACCAGCGGGACGCACGAAGTGCGCTGTACGCCTAACACCTGGGTCACGGTTTCACCAAAAGTGAATATGCGCGGAGGATATGACGTGCTTTCCCAGGCGCTGGAGCGCGCCAATGAAATCAAGCATCCCGTTGGGCGAGTTCGTGATATTGAGGCGCTGGATGAACTGTTAGCCACGTTGAGCGATGATAAACCGCGCGTGATTGCTTTGCAGCCAATTAGCCAGAAAGAAGACGCGACGCGTCTGTGTATTGAAACGTGTATTGCACGTAACTGGCGGCTGTCTATGCAAACGCATAAATATTTAAATATCGCCTGATGCATTACTAATCCTACAGACGGCCTGCCGATGCCGTCTGTGACTCATCCATTACCTTGCATTGTTTATTTTCTCTATGTGAATTTCGATGAGTGTATAAAAGCGCTGATAAATTTTTCCATAGCGATGCACGGATCACGCTATTTTGGTAAATTTAAAGAAAAAATCATTCTATGAACTTTTTTGCATCAAAATCAGCAAATTAGCTGTTCTTTAATAATTTAAATTGTTGCGATTATGTTGGTAGAATGTGGTGCTGATAAAAAGTAGTTTATAAACAATTATATCCGTTTAGTGTGTTCCCCGCGCCAGCGGGGATAAACCGTTGTCCTTTTTCATGTTGATGATGTCGCCCTCGTGTTCCCCGCGCCAGCGGGGATAAACCGGCCACTAACATTTTTGGAGTTGGCTCAACAGGGTGTTCCCCGCGCCAGCGGGGATAAACCGGTCACGAGGTCTGACGCGGATGTGATGAGTTAGTGTTCCCCGCGCCAGCGGGGATAGCCGTTGCATAATCATAATCTGTGTACCAGTAATGGCTGGTACAAACCTGTAAAGTAAAAAGGCCGCGTTTTCCCGGGGGAGGCTTTTCTACAGGAGAAGGCCATGGCGTTAAGGATCAGGGTATTGCTCGAAAATCATAAGGGAGCTGGAGCGGATAAATCGTTGAAGGCCCGGCCAGGATTAAGCCTGTTGGTCGAGGATGAGTCTACGTCTATCTTGTTCGATACCGGCCCTGATGGCAGTTTTATGCAAAACGCGTTGGCGATGGGGATCGACCTGTCCGATGTGTCTGCTGTGGTGCTTTCGCATGGTCATTACGATCATTGCGGCGGCGTGCCGTGGCTTCCTGATAACAGTCGAATCATCTGCCATCCCGATATTGCGCGCGAACGTTATGCGGCAATGACTTTTCTCGGTATTATCCGAAAAATAAAAAAATTGTCGTGTGAGGTGGACTATTCACGCTACCGAATGATGTACACGCGTGACCCCCTGCCGATTGGCGAAAACTTTATCTGGTCAGGGGAAATACCAGTGGTCGCGCCTGAAGCCTACGGCATTTTTGGCGGCCACGATGCGGAGCCGGACTCTATTTTGGATGAGGGCGTACTGATTTACCAATCGACAAAAGGATTAGTCATCATTACGGGATGCGGGCATCGGGGGATCGCAAATATTGTCCGGCACTGTCAGAACATTACCGGTATAAAGCGGATTTACGCGCTTGTCGGCGGATTTCATCTCCGCTGCGCATCACCGTTCACGCTGTGGCGAGTCAGGCGCTTTCTGCAAGAACACAAACCTGAAAAACTATGCGGTTGTCACTGTACAGGGGCCTGGGGGCGGTTGTGGCTACCGGAAATAACCGCACCTGCAACCGGTGATGTGCTGCGTTTTTAACACCGCGCTGGACAATGTTTTCACTGATAAAACGTCGTGTGGATGGGCTGGAATCAATTTGGCATCCAGCCCACGCGTTAATAAACCTTATTCGCCGCGATAGACGCAGCCGGCTGTACAGGTCTCTTTCACCATCACGGCGCTCAGTAGCGGCACGACGGGCTTAACCTGATCCCAAATCCATTTTGCCAGCACTTCGCTGGTGGGATTGGACAGCCCTGGAATATCATTCAGATAGTAGTGATCAAGACGATCGTAAGTCGGTTTAAACGCCGCTTTGAGATCCGCGAAATCCATAATCCAACCGGTATGCGGATCGACTTCACCGGTAATTTCGAGACGCACCATAAACGAGTGTCCGTGCAGGCGGCCGCACTTATGCCCTTCAGGCACGTGAGGCAGGCGGTGAGCGGCTTCAAAGGTGAAATCTTTATACAACGTGGTGGACATGATGAACTCTCAGGCAATAAAAAAACCGCCGTAGGGTACCGGAAAGCGCATTTTTTATCATTAACTAAAACCATTCTCCGCCTTGTGACGGGCAATTAATTTAAGAATTTCCAGAAAATTTAATAATTATCAATCAATTATAAAATCGATTTTGGCGTTAATAACGATAACTAAAACAGGTTAGTTCATTTGGTTATTTGTTATTTCCAACCCTTCTTTAATTGTTATTCCTCTCACCGTTACCCTTATCCTTAGTTTGGGATTTATCGCTTATACACTTCATCCTTCAAGCCGCATCTGTGTTGACTGCGTTTACTCGCCCCAGTCACGTATTTATGTACGCTCCTGGGGCGCGATCAGCTTACAGTCTGGCTACAGCGAACTTGAATGATTTTGTGTATAGATCCGCTTTGCTTACTGGAACATAACGACGCATGACGACACCGGCTCCACTGACTGGGTTGCTTCCGCTTAATCCGGAGCAACTGGCGCGCCTTCAGGCCGCGACAACCGACCTTACTCCCGAACAGCTTGCCTGGGTCTCCGGCTATTTTTGGGGCGTACTGAACCCGCGCTCAGGCGCTGTTGCCGTCACGCCTGTTCCTGAGCGGAAGATGCCGGGGGTTACGCTTATCTCCGCTTCGCAAACCGGCAATGCGCGTCGTGTGGCGGAAGCGCTGCGTGATGATCTGCTGGCGGCCAACCTTAATGTGACACTGGTGAACGCCGGCGACTACAAATTCAAACAGATTGCCAGTGAAAAACTGTTGGTGATAGTGACGTCCACCCAGGGAGAAGGCGAGCCGCCGGAAGAGGCCGTCGCGCTGCATAAATTCCTGTTCTCCAAAAAAGCGCCGAAACTGGAAAACACCGCTTTTGCCGTGTTTAGCCTCGGCGACACCTCTTATGAATTTTTCTGCCAGTCCGGAAAAGATTTCGACAGCAAACTGGCGGAACTGGGCGGTGAACGTCTGCTCGACCGTGTCGATGCTGACGTTGAATATCAGGCAGGTGCCAGCGAATGGCGCGCCCGCGTGGTTGATGTTCTGAAGTCTCGCGCACCTGTCGCGGCACCTTCGCAATCCGTCGCTACTGGCGCGGTAAACGACATCCACACCAGCCCCTATACTAAAGACGCGCCGCTGACCGCGACCCTCTCCGTGAATCAGAAAATCACCGGTCGCAACTCGGAAAAAGACGTTCGCCATATTGAGATTGATTTAGGCGACTCCGGTCTGCGTTACCAGCCGGGCGATGCGCTGGGCGTCTGGTATCAGAACGATCCGGATCTGGTGAAAGAGCTGGTTGAGTTGCTGTGGTTGAAAGGCGATGAGCCGGTGATGGTTGATGGTAAAACCCTGCCGCTCGCCGAAGCGCTGGAGTGGCACTTCGAGCTGACGGTGAATACCGCCAACATTGTTGAGAACTACGCGACCCTGACGCGCAGTGAGTCGCTGTTGCCATTAGTGGGCGACAAAGCGCAGCTCCAGCACTACGCCGCGACCACGCCCATTGTTGATATGGTGCGTTTCTCTCCGGCGCAGCTCGACGCTGAAGCATTAATCGGCCTGCTGCGTCCGCTGACGCCGCGTCTGTACTCCATCGCCTCCGCGCAGGCGGAAGTCGAAAGCGAAGTACACGTAACCGTCGGCGTCGTGCGCTACGATATTGAAGGCCGCGCCCGCGCGGGTGGTGCTTCCAGCTTCCTCGCCGACCGCGTGGAAGAAGAGGGCGAAGTGCGCGTCTTTATTGAACACAACGATAATTTCCGCCTGCCAGCGAATCCGCAGACTCCGGTGATTATGATTGGCCCAGGTACGGGTATCGCGCCGTTCCGCGCCTTTATGCAGCAACGCGCCGCCGACGGTGCGGAAGGCAAGAACTGGCTGTTCTTCGGTAACCCGCACTTCACCGAAGACTTCCTTTATCAGGTTGAATGGCAGCGTTACGTGAAAGAAGGCGTGCTGAACCGGATCGATCTGGCCTGGTCCCGCGATCAAAAAGAAAAAATCTACGTACAAGACAAACTGCGCGAACAGGGCGCGGAGCTGTGGCGCTGGATCAATGACGGTGCCCACATTTATGTCTGCGGCGACGCCAGGCGTATGGCCGCAGATGTCGAAAAAGCATTGCTGGAAGTGATCGCTGAATTCGGCGGTATGGACCTCGAATCGGCAGATGAATATTTAAGTGAGCTGCGCGTAGAGCGCCGTTATCAGCGAGATGTCTACTAATGAGCGAAAAACATCCAGGCCCACTGGTGGTCGAAGGTAAACTGTCCGATGCCGAGCGCATGAAGCTGGAAAGCAACTACCTGCGCGGTACCATTGCGGAAGATCTGAACGACGGTCTCACCGGCGGTTTTAAAGGCGACAACTTCCTGCTAATACGCTTTCACGGCATGTATCAGCAGGATGACCGCGATATTCGCGCCGAGCGTGCGGCGCAGAAGCTGGAGCCGCGCCACGCCATGCTGCTGCGCTGCCGTCTGCCGGGCGGGGTGATTACTACGACGCAATGGCAGGCGATCGATAAATTCGCGGCGGATAACACGATTTATGGCAGTATCCGTCTGACCAACCGCCAGACCTTCCAGTTTCACGGTATTCTGAAGAAGAACGTCAAGCCGGTGCACCAGATGCTGCATTCGGTCGGGCTGGATGCGCTGGCAACCGCTAACGACATGAACCGTAACGTGCTGTGCACCTCCAACCCGTACGAATCGCAGTTGCACGCGGAAGCCTACGAGTGGGCGAAGAAGATCTCCGAACATCTGCTGCCGCGCACCCGTGCGTATGCGGAGATCTGGCTCGATCAGGAGAAGGTCGCGACCACTGACGAAGAACCGATCCTCGGCGCAACCTATCTGCCGCGTAAATTTAAAACCACGGTGGTGATCCCGCCGCAAAATGATATCGATCTGCACGCCAACGACATGAACTTTGTGGCGATTGCCGAGAACGGCAAGCTGGTGGGCTTTAACCTGCTGGTTGGCGGCGGTCTGTCCATTGAGCACGGTAATAAGAAAACCTATGCTCGTACCGCGAGCGAGTTTGGATATCTACCGCTGGAGCATACGCTGGCGGTAGCCGAAGCGGTGGTGACGACCCAGCGTGACTGGGGCAACCGTACCGATCGTAAAAACGCGAAAACCAAATATACGCTTGAGCGCGTCGGTGTCGACACGTTCAAAGAAGAAGTCGAGCGTCGCGCGGGGATCAAATTTGAGCCGATCCGCCCGTATGAGTTTACCGGGCGTGGCGACAGGATTGGCTGGGTGAAAGGCATTGATGATAAATGGCACCTGACGCTGTTTATTGAGAACGGCCGTATCCTGGATTATCCGGGGCGTCCGCTGAAAACCGGCCTGCTGGAGATCGCGAAGATTCATCAGGGCGAGTTCCGTATCACCGCTAACCAGAACCTGATTATTGCCAGCGTGCCGGAAAGCCAGAAAGCGAAGATCGAGACGCTGGCGCGCGACCACGGGTTGATGAATGCCGTGAGCGCGCAGCGTGAAAACTCAATGGCCTGTGTATCGTTCCCGACCTGCCCGCTGGCAATGGCGGAAGCCGAGCGTTTCCTGCCGTCGTTCACGGACAAAGTGGAAGCGATTCTGGAAAAACACGGCATTCCTGATGAGCATATCGTGATGCGCGTGACCGGCTGCCCGAACGGCTGTGGTCGCGCGATGCTGGCGGAAATTGGCTTAGTAGGGAAAGCGCCTGGTCGTTATAACCTGCATCTTGGTGGAAACCGTATTGGGACACGTATCCCACGGATGTATCAAGAAAATATCACCGAGCCGGATATTCTGGCCTCGCTGGATGAACTGATTGGGCGCTGGGCGAAAGAGCGTGAAGCGGGTGAAGGCTTCGGCGACTTTACGGTGCGTGCGGGCATCATTCGCCCGGTGCTCGATCCCGCGCGTGATTTCTGGGAATAACCTGAATTGCCGGATGGCGTCTGTGTAGGCCTGATAAGCACAGCGCCATCAGGCAAGGCAAACAGTGAGGAACTTATGTCCCAACTCGATCTCAACGCATTGAATGAACTGCCAAAAGTCGATCGCGTACTGGCGTTGGCGGAAACCAACGCTCAACTGGAAACGCTGACTGCCGAAGAACGCGTGGCCTGGGCGCTGGAAAATCTGCCCGGCGAATACGTGCTCTCCTCAAGCTTTGGCATCCAGGCGGCGGTGAGCCTGCACCTGGTGAACCAGATTCGCCCGGATATTCCGGTGATCCTCACCGATACCGGCTATTTGTTCCCGGAAACCTACCAGTTTATTGATGAGCTAACGGACAAACTCAAACTCAACCTGAAAGTTTACCGCGCGGGCGAAAGTCCGGCCTGGCAGGAAGCGCGCTACGGCAAGCTGTGGGAGCAGGGCGTTGAGGGCATTGAGAAATACAATGACATCAACAAAGTCGAGCCGATGAACCGGGCGCTAAAAGAGCTGAAAGCGCAGACGTGGTTTGCGGGTCTGCGTCGCGAGCAGTCCGGCAGCCGCGCGCATTTACCCGTTCTCGCTATCCAGCGCGGCGTGTTTAAAGTGCTACCGATTATCGACTGGGATAATCGCACCGTTTACCAGTACCTGCAAAAGCATGGCCTGAAATACCATCCGCTGTGGGATCAGGGCTATCTGTCGGTGGGCGATACGCACACCACCCGCAAATGGGAGCCGGGTATGGCGGAAGAAGAGACACGCTTCTTCGGGCTGAAGCGCGAGTGCGGGCTGCATGAAGGGTAATTGTCCTTACGCGGTATGATTATACTTGCTGCTATGAAAAATCCGGCAGGCAGCCGGATTTTAAATTGGTTATATTACTGACTATCTTTATGTCAGTAATATATTACGACTGCACCCATCTTTACCAATGTGCAAAGAACGTTCATGGGTTAGATATAGTTTTTCAAGAATTACATCAATAAACATTTTTTTTGCATGATAGTCGTTATAATCCTGATTAAGTTTTTTTAAAAAACCAGAATTTGTTGGTTTAAACTCTGAAAACGGTGAATAGCTATGTAGTAAATAGGAGATGCACGGATGCATCATGCTAAAAGCGACTTCACCTTGTACCTCCTGATAACCTATTTTGCAAAACTGAGTCGTAGGCTCAAAGTTACCGGCATTAATACAGGCCAGCATTGATTTTTCATCTGCAGTAAGTGAGTCCTGCCATTCGACAAGCGGGTGGTCTGGAGCCTCTGCGGGACGCATCATCTCATAAACCGCCGTTTTGATTTGTGCATTTCCCGTCACTTCTTTTCGTAGAGTTGAAATCGACTCCTGAAGTAATTCCGGGTGCCAGGTCATCTTCGAACCAATCACCTCACATATTTGTAAAAATAATTGTCTCTCCTCTCTACTCATAGATTCTATCACTGCATCATCTGATATATTAAGGATGTCCTTAATATTGCTTTGGCTGATCACCGTGTCGCCGACCATAAGTAAAAATTGTGTCTGAGAAGCGTCCATCTTGATAGTAAACAGATCTTGATGAGCCGGGCAGGCCAGATGTTGTAGCCGTTTAAAGGCGTAAATTTTATTTATATCCTCTACGTTAACTTCCATCTCTCCAGGTTCACCACGGCCCTGCCCGTGAATGATGGAGTGTAACACTTCCAGCGCATGGTCCTTTTTTTCCGCTCTAAAATGATCCTGGACTTTATCCCAACCCCCCATATGGATTGCTTTTTCTTTATCTGCGCTTAACAGATGAGCAAGCCGACTTTCATTAAGCGTATAATTTTGATGATTACCGAAGCTTAAAGTGACTGGCATAATATTTTCCTTCAAATTTATATTATTCAATATCCGGAGTAAAATATATCGTTCAATTCTCTCTTTTTTATTAAACAGATAAAGTTTACTACAGGAGAGAATTTGAACGACATTATTAATACAGCACATTTATGGTTGGTAATCCTTTGTGGTGACGATAATTCAGACAAAAGGTAGATGATTCGCCGCAAATGGTCGTTTTTTTTAAATTTTGGTTTATGCAGAAGGCATTGGAGGAAGCCTCTTTGAGCGCTTCTTCCAGAAGAAAAAGGCGGAAAAATTTATAATAATTATTCGTGGGGTAAATATTTCTGAAGAATATATAAAATTGAGCGGGCATATTTAAATATAATCTCAGGAAGTGCAATTTTTGTGAGGTATATCAACAAAAAAGACCATTAAAAAGGCGTAGAGTGCTTTTATTATCCACATGCTGGAGTTTACGTGTCGATATATCACTATTGGGGAAAGTCTCGACGAGGAGAAACTGACGGCGGTGATGATTACCATTTGCTTTGCTGGCATTCTTTAGATGTTGCGGCTGTGGGTTACTGGATGGTGATAAATAATATTTATTTTATTGACCACTATCTAAAAAAATTAGGCATCCAGGATAAGGAGCAGGCGGCGCAATTTTTTGCCTGGATTTTATGTTGGCATGATATTGGAAAGTTTGCTCATTCCTTCCAGCAACTATACCGTCATGAGGCTTTAAATATCTTTAATGAGCCTACACGGCATTATGAAAAAATCGCGCATACCACGCTGGGATACATGTTGTGGAACTCCTGGCTAAGTGAATGCCCTGAATTGTTTCCTCCTTCTTCGCTTTCAGTTCGTAAAAGTAAGCGCGTTATGGCGCTTTGGATGCCAGTCACTACAGGTCATCATGGACGCCCTCCAGAGGCAATCCAGGAGCTGGACCATTTTCGCCAGCAGGATAAAGACGCGGCAAGAGATTTTCTTCTGAGAATAAAAGCGCTCTTTCCTTTAATTACTTTGCCTGAAGCCTGGGATGAAGATGAGGGTATCGACCAATTTCAGCAACTTTCCTGGTTTATTTCCGCTGCGGTTGTACTGGCTGACTGGACTGGTTCTGCCAGCCGTTATTTTCCGCGTACTGCGGAAAAAATGCCTGTTGATACCTACTGGCAGCAAGCTCTCGCTAAAGCACAAACTGCCATCACGCTATTTCCCTCAGCGGCGAATGTGTCTGCCTTTACGGGCATAGAAACGCTTTTCCCTTTTATTCAGCATCCCACACCGTTACAACAAAAGGCGCTTGAGCTGGATATCAACGTGGATGGCGCCCAACTCTTTATTCTTGAAGATGTCACCGGGGCCGGAAAAACAGAGGCGGCGCTCATATTAGCTCATCGACTGATGGCGGCAGGTAAAGCGCAGGGACTCTATTTTGGACTGCCGACAATGGCGACAGCCAACGCGATGTTTGAACGTATGGCGAACACCTGGCTGGCGCTGTATCAGCCGGACTCCCGTCCCAGCCTGATTCTGGCGCATAGCGCGCGTCGCTTAATGGATCGTTTCAATCAGTCAATATGGTCGGTCACTCTTTCTGGTACGGAAGAACCCGATGAAGCGCAGCCTTATAGTCAGGGATGCGCCGCCTGGTTTGCCGACAGCAATAAAAAAGCGTTGTTGGCGGAGGTTGGCGTAGGCACGTTGGATCAGGCGATGATGGCGGTAATGCCATTTAAACATAACAACCTGCGGTTACTGGGTCTTAGCAACAAGATCTTACTGGCTGATGAGATCCATGCCTGTGATGCCTGGATGTCCCGAATACTTGAAGGTTTGATCGAACGGCAGGCCAGTAATGGCAACGCCACTATTCTGTTATCTGCGACGCTATCGCAGCAGCAGCGAGATAAGCTGGTGGCGGCATTTTCCCGTGGGGTGAGGCGTAGTGTGCAGGTGCCGTTGCTAGGCCATGACGATTATCCCTGGCTGACTCAGGTCACACAAACAGAGCTGATTTCTCAGCGGGTTGATACACGCAAAGAGGTTGAGCGTTGCGTAGATATTGGCTGGCTACATAGTGAAGAGGCGTGTCTTGAACGTATAGGTGAAGCAGTGGAAAAAGGAAACTGTATCGCCTGGATACGTAACTCCGTTGATGATGCGATTCGTATCTATCGCCAGCTTCAACTGAGTAAGGTCGTCGCCACGGAAAACCTTTTACTCTTCCATAGTCGCTTTGCTTTTCACGATCGTCAGCGGATTGAGTCGCAGACGCTGAATCTCTTTGGCAAACAGAGCGGCGCGCAACGTGCCGGTAAGGTCATTATCGCCACGCAGGTAATCGAACAAAGTCTGGATATTGACTGCGATGAGATGATCTCTGATTTAGCGCCGGTGGATTTATTAATTCAGCGGGCCGGTCGACTACAGCGTCATATTCGCGATCGTAACGGTCTGGTGAAAAAGAGTGGGCAGGATGAGCGAGAGACGCCAGTGCTGCGCATTCTTGCTCCGGAGTGGGATGACGCGCCGCGAGAGAACTGGTTATCCAGCGCCATGCGTAACAGCGCCTATGTCTATCCCGATCATGGGCGCATGTGGCGTGTTCCCCGCGCTAGCGGGGATAAACCGCGACCTCATATAATGGCGGCGTGGCGATTGGGGTGTTCCCCGCGCTAGCGGGGATAAACCGACCGCGCGGGCCTGTTGATAGACCAGTATGGCGTGTTCCCCGCGCTAGCGGGGATAAACCGCAGGTCACTAAAATTTGTAGGGTTATCCACAGGTGTTCCCCGCGCTAGCGGGGATAAACCGCTGGGCGTTGAGTGCCGCGAAATGCACGAACGCGTGTTCCCCGCGCTAGCGGGGATAAACCGGCCTGCCTGTAATCGATGATCACCAGTGCCGAGTGTTCCCCGCGCTAGCGGGGATAAACCGCGGAGGCGCGTTACATCTTCCGCTTTGTCGCTGTGTTCCCCGCGCTAGCGGGGATAAACCGGCTCCCGTGCGTTTTTAAAGGGGGTTTAATAGGTGTTCCCCGCGCTAGCGGGGATAAACCGAAATGTTTACACCTTCAAATACAGGTGAGAAAGTGTTCCCCGCGCTAGCGGGGATAAACCGTAGGCGGCACTGCATATACGGTCCGTAAACTAGTGTTCCCCGCGCTAGCGGGGATAAACCGGCGAAAATTGCAGGAATCTACGCCAACGGATTGTGTTCCCCGCGCTAGCGGGGATAAACCCCCTCAACATACTCACCTCGCTGGGCTGCGAGCGTGTTCCCCGCGCTAGCGGGGATAAACCGCAGGCGATGATTGCGGGCGCGCTGCAAGCGGTGTGTTCCCCGCGCTAGCGGGGATAAACCGCCGGAGCCTGACCAGGATTTTTCCGCCGTGTACGTGTTCCCCGCGCTAGCGGGGATAAACCGTATAATTGGCGTCCATATATCTGGATATTTACGTGTTCCCCGCGCTAGCGGGGATAAACCGTTTAAATAGTGGGGTGATCCCGGTGAAAATCCGTGTTCCCCGCGCTAGCGGGGATAAACCGTCGTCACGCGACATGCTGGACAGTGTGTGTAAGTGTTCCCCGCGCTAGCGGGGATAAACCGTTATTGTTTTCATTTTTAAATATTGGATATATGTGTTCCCCGCGCTAGCGGGGATAAACCGAATTTGCTCCGGAAATAGATAAAGCGCAGAAAGTGTTCCCCGCGCTAGCGGGGATAAACCGTCTGCTGCTGATACCGTGGAAGTGGTGGCGCAGTGTTCCCCGCGCTAGCGGGGATAAACCGCATTTGTAGGAGCGATTGTTGTAGGACAGTGTGTGTTCCCCGCGCTAGCGGGGATAAACCGACACCGCCCCTAAATCAGCGCAGCCCGCACCAGTGTTCCCCGCGCTAGCGGGGATAAACCGTCGGCAGCTACTTCAGTGTTAGGCGGCATCCAGTGTTCCCCGCGCTAGCGGGGATAAACCGCCACGGCGCAGGAAATCTCCTTTGTAACAGGGGTGTTCCCCGCGCTAGCGGGGATAAACCGGTCTTATAAATTGGGCTGATAGTGCCGCTGATGTGTTCCCCGCGCCAGCGGGGATAAACCGTACCTGCCGCTACCGCGCTGGACTGCGCCGCCGTGTTCCCCGCGCCAGCGGGGATAAACCGTGTAATCTCTCTATTTATAATCTGTATTGTACGTGTTCCCCGCGCCAGCGGGGATAAACCGCAACTGGTGATACGGTTATGTCTCCGTATCGCAGTGTTCCCCGCGCCAGCGGGGATAAACCGGTGATCGAGTATTGCTCGTTGTCGGCGTGGGCGTGTTCCCCGCGCCAGCGGGGATAAACCGAGTAATCAACTCAATGCGCTCACAACGCAATGGTGTTCCCCGCGCCAGCGGGGATAAACCGCCAGATCGCGCAAATCGCTGCGAGTATTCAGGGTGTTCCCCGCGTCAGCGGGGATAAACCGTCCACGTCGCCCGCCATCAGGTTCGCCAGCTCGTGTTCCCCGCGCCAGCGGGGATAAACCGAGGGGCGTTCCGCAGTCGACAAGGGCTGAAAAATGTTCCCCGCGTCAGCGGGGATAAACACGTTTCACCAGCATATCAGGACGTTTTTTCCGCCTTCGCCAGCTCTTTTACCAACGGCAGCATTATCCGTACTACATCGCGGCTACGGCGCTCAATTCGCCCTGGCAGCGCCTTGTCAATATGCTGTTGATTATCAAGCCGTACGTCGTGCCAGCTATTGCCGTTCGGGAAGGAGGCATTTTTCACGCGTTGCTGGTATCCGTCTTTTTTACCCAGATTCCAGTTCGTCGCCTCAACAGAAAGCACCGATATTCCCGCTTTATCGAAAACCTCCGCATCATTACAGCAACCCGTTCCTTTGGGGTAGGATGGATTGCGTCCCGGATTGGTGTTGGCGGCGATACCATAACGGCGCGCAATCACTAATGCCCGATCGCGGGTCAGTGTACGCACCGCTTCCGGCGTATTTTTCCCGCTATTAAAATAGAGCTTGTCGCCAACAATCAGGTTATCGAGATTAATCACCAGCAGCGTATTTTTCTTCTCAGCGTCACTCATTCGTTTGAGTAAATTTTCCGCGCCTAGCTTTCCCTCTTCTTCCCCGCTGGTGGCGATAAAACGAATCCCATAATGGGTCGGTATATCTTTCAGGCGCGCCGCCAGTTCCAGCATAACGCCTAATCCCGCGGCATTATCATCCATTCCCTGTAACGTTAAACCGCCCAGATTGGCATCGACATCAGCGTCGCTCTGCGGAGCGTACGTATCCAGATGCGCCATAATGATGATCTGCTGCGGCACGCGCCCTTCATGGGCGGCGATGACCGTACTGCCCGTCACGTTATGCCAGTTTTTGCGATTATCCTTCGTGGTATAAATAAATCGGCTATTAAACGTTCGAATATCGCTTTGGTATCCCATCTGGGTAAATTGTTGGCGTAAATAATCGGCAGATAACATCTCGGCGGGGGAGCCCGTCATTCTCCCGGGAAAAAAGGTGGCGATATGTCGTGCCTGAGTATTCGCTATTTCACCAGGCTCTGGTGATGCTGCTTGTGCAGGAAGGATAAAGCCTACGCCGAGCGCCAGAATGACGGCAAAGCGGCGCGTTGCGGAAAACATAATGAGTCCTTAAATACAGAACAAAATTTTACGGGGCTAGTATGAAACCGCGATCGTGTTAATACAATTTCATTTGCTCCTAAATGCTGGCAATCCGGTACGTTAAGCATTTTTTGATATTGGTTTTTGGGCCGCGTTATTCCTTTGAGGAACTACTCATTCCAATTCGTCATTTCATTCACTCTCCTGCGCTCCCTATAGTCGTGTAATCGAAATGTTTAGCAAAAAACGGTATTGCAAAGGAACGGTTATGGATCAAAAACGACTCACCCACCTGCGGCAACTGGAGGCGGAAAGTATCCACATTATCCGTGAAGTGGCAGCGGAATTCGCTAATCCGGTCATGCTGTACTCCATTGGTAAAGACTCCAGCGTCATGCTGCATCTGGCGCGTAAGGCGTTTTATCCGGGTACGTTACCGTTCCCGCTATTGCACGTTGATACCGGTTGGAAATTCCGTGAGATGTACGCCTTTCGCGATCGTACCGCCAACGCATATGGCTGCGAGTTGCTGGTACATAAAAATCCGGAAGGCGTGGCGATGGGCATCAATCCGTTCGTTCACGGTAGCGCTAAACACACCGACATTATGAAAACCGAAGGGTTAAAGCAGGCGCTGAATAAGTACGGTTTTGATGCCGCGTTCGGCGGCGCACGGCGCGATGAGGAAAAATCCCGTGCGAAAGAACGTATTTACTCCTTTCGTGACCGTTTCCATCGCTGGGACCCGAAAAATCAGCGTCCAGAGTTGTGGCGTAACTATAACGGTCAGATTAATAAAGGCGAAAGTATACGCGTCTTCCCGCTCTCCAACTGGACAGAGCAGGATATCTGGCAATACATCTGGCTGGAAAACATCGACATCGTGCCGCTGTATTTGGCTGCTGAACGCCCGGTTCTGGAACGTGACGGCATGTTGATGATGGTGGATGACGATCGTATCGATCTCCAGCCTGGCGAAGTCATCAAAAAAAGGATGGTGCGCTTCCGTACACTTGGCTGTTGGCCGCTCACCGGGGCGGTGGAATCCCACGCGCAAACGCTGCCGGAAATTATCGAAGAGATGCTGGTTTCTACCACCAGCGAGCGCCAGGGGAGGATGATTGACCGCGATCAGGCGGGGTCGATGGAGCTTAAAAAACGTCAGGGGTATTTCTAAGGAGCCGCCATGAACACCATACTTGCACAACAAATCGCCAATGAAGGCGGCGTCGAAGCCTGGATGATGGCCCAACAACACAAAAGCCTGCTGCGTTTTTTAACCTGTGGCAGCGTTGATGACGGTAAAAGTACGTTGATAGGTCGTTTGCTGCACGATACCCTGCAAATTTATGAAGATCAGCTCTCTTCTCTGCATAATGACAGTAAACGTCATGGCACGCAGGGAGAAAAACTCGATCTGGCGCTGCTGGTAGATGGGCTACAGGCCGAGCGTGAGCAGGGCATTACTATTGACGTCGCGTACCGCTATTTCTCCACGGAAAAACGAAAATTTATTATCGCCGACACGCCGGGCCATGAACAATATACCCGGAATATGGCGACCGGAGCGTCCACCTGCGATCTGGCGATCCTACTGATCGACGCGCGTAAAGGCGTGCTGGATCAGACGCGTCGCCATAGCTTTATCTCCACTCTGTTGGGGATCAAACACCTGGTGGTGGCAATCAACAAAATGGATCTCGTTGACTACCGCGAAGAGACCTTCGCCCGTATTCGTGAAGATTACCTGACCTTTGCTGAACAGTTGCCGGGCGATCTGGATATTCGCTTTGTCCCGCTTTCGGCGCTGGAAGGGGATAATGTCGCCGCGCAGAGCGCGAATATGCGCTGGCACAGCGGTCCGACGCTGCTGGAAGTCCTGGAAACGGTAGACATACAGCGTGCGGTAGACCGTCAGCCGATGCGCTTTCCGGTACAATACGTCAATCGCCCGAATCTTGATTTTCGGGGGTATGCCGGCACTCTGGCGTCTGGTAGCGTCAAAGTCGGAGAGCGCATTAAAGTGCTGCCGTCCGGCGTGGAATCCAGCGTGGCGCGTATTGTCACTTTTGATGGCGACAAAGAAGAAGCCTGTGCGGGCGAAGCCATTACCCTGGTACTCAACGACGACATTGATATTAGCCGCGGCGATCTGCTGCTGGCGGCAAACGAGACGCTGGCACCTGCGCGGCACGCTGCGATCGACGTGGTATGGATGGCGGAACAGCCGCTGGCGCCGGGCCAAAGCTACGATGTTAAACTTGCGGGTAAGAAAACCCGCGCGCGTATCGAGGCTATTCGCTATCAGATTGATATCAACAATCTGACCCAACGAGACGTCGAGAGCCTGCCGTTAAACGGTATTGGTCTGGTGGAGATGACATTCGATGAGCCGCTCGCGCTGGATATTTATCAGCAAAATCCGGTGACGGGCGGACTGATTTTTATCGACCGACTTTCTAACGTTACCGTGGGCGCTGGCATGGTGCGGGAACTGGATGAACGCGGAGCGACGCCGCCCGTGGAATACAGTGCGTTTGAGCTGGAGCTGAATGCGCTGGTACGCCGTCATTTTCCGCACTGGGACGCCCGAGATTTGCTGGGAGATAAACATGGCGCTGCATGATGAGAACGTGGTCTGGCACTCTCATCCCGTTACTGTCGCCGCCCGTGAACAGCTCCACGGCCACCGTGGCGTGGTGCTGTGGTTTACCGGACTCTCCGGTTCGGGAAAGTCAACGGTGGCCGGCGCGCTGGAAGAGGCGTTACATCAGCGTGGCGTCAGTACCTACCTGTTGGATGGCGATAATGTGCGCCACGGTTTGTGCCGTGATTTAGGTTTTAGCGATGCCGATCGCCAGGAAAATATTCGGCGGGTAGGCGAAGTGGCCAGTCTGATGGCGGACGCCGGCCTGATTGTTTTGACGGCATTTATTTCTCCGCACCGCGCCGAGCGGCAACTGGTAAAAGAGCGCGTCGGCCACGATCGTTTTATCGAGATTTATGTCAATACGCCGCTGGCTATCTGTGAACAGCGCGATCCTAAAGGGTTGTATAAAAAAGCGCGCGCGGGCGAGTTGCGTAACTTTACCGGCATCGACGCCATTTACGAAGCGCCTGACTCGCCCCAGGTTCATCTTAATGGTGAACAATTAGTAACAAATTTGGTTTCCCAATTATTAGACCTGCTGAGACGGCGCGATATTATCAGATCCTGAGACACCACCGGGCTTGTATGCCTGGTATGGTCAAGGTTACAGGATTTAATATGCGTAATAGCCATAACATTACTTTCACAAGGTCAGACGCCTTCATGGTCGACGATGACGCCACCAGTGCATTTCCGGGGGCGGTGGTCGGCTTTGTGTCATGGCTGCTGGCGTTGGGGATCCCTTTTCTGCTTTATGGCCCTAACACGCTGTTTTTTTTCCTCTATACCTGGCCCTTTTTCCTCGCGTTAATGCCGGTATCGGTGATTATCGGCATTGCGTTGCATCTGTTGGTAAAGGGCAAAATACTTTTTAGCATCATGTTTACTCTACTGGCCGTAGGCGCGCTGTTCGGCGCGTTATTCATATGGCTATTAGGGTAGACGGGTTATCACTGCGCCTCCGGTCATAATTCAAACCGTAACCAACAATGAGATTATGTTCTCCTTACTCGGGTATACGTAACATCCGGCAAATGTGGTACATTTGCCGGCGTTGTCGCGGCAATCCCGTCCTGAATGTGGAGTCACAGAGGACGTTATGGGATGATGATGCCGTTTTTCAGGGGGCAGGATGGGTAAACTAACGCTGCTGTTGCTGGCTTTACTGGTCTGGCTACAGTACTCGCTGTGGTTCGGTAAGAACGGCATACATGACTATAGCCGCGTCAACGATGATGTGGTCGCGCAGCAGGCGACAAACGCCAAACTTAAAGCGCGTAACGATCAGCTTTTTGCCGAAATTGACGATCTCAATGGCGGCCAGGAAGCGATTGAGGAGCGCGCGCGCAACGAACTTAGCATGACCAAACCGGGCGAAACCTTCTATCGTCTGGTGCCTGACGCCTCAAAACGCGCGGCAACGGCGGGGCAAACTCATCGATAAACCATCCAGGGATTTAACATGGCAGCCACTTTATTGGACGTTTGCGCCGTGGTGCCGGCGGCCGGATTTGGCCGCCGAATGCAAACAGAATGTCCTAAGCAGTATCTCTCAATCGGTAATAAAACCATTCTGGAGCACTCAGTTCATGCGCTGCTGGCGCATCCTCGGGTGACACGCGTTGTTATTGCTATCAGCCCTGGCGATCATCGCTTTGCCCAACTTCCGCTGGCGAATCATCCGCAAATCACCGTTGTGGATGGCGGCAACGAACGCGCTGATTCCGTTTTGGCCGGGTTACAGGCCGTTGCAAAGGCGCAGTGGGTGCTGGTGCACGATGCGGCAAGACCCTGTTTGCATCAGGATGACCTTGCGCGGTTGCTGGCTATCAGCGAAAACAGCCGGGTCGGCGGTATCCTCGCCAGTCCGGTGCGCGACACCATGAAACGCGGCGAACCGGGGAAAAACGCGATTGCCCATACCGTAGAGCGCGCCGATTTATGGCACGCGCTCACCCCGCAGTTTTTCCCCCGCGAACTCTTGCACGATTGTCTGACGCGTGCGCTGAATGAAGGCGCGACCATCACCGACGAGGCGTCAGCGCTGGAGTATTGTGGTTTTCATCCGGCGCTGGTAGAAGGTCGCGCGGATAACATCAAGGTCACCCGTCCGGAAGATCTGGCGCTGGCGGAATTCTATCTGACCCGAACCATCCACCAGGAGAAAGCATAATGCGAATTGGACACGGTTTTGACGTACACGCGTTTGGCGGAGAAGGGCCGATTATTATTGGCGGCGTGCGTATCCCTTATGAAAAAGGGCTATTGGCGCATTCCGATGGCGATGTGGCGTTACATGCGCTGACCGATGCGCTGCTGGGCGCGGCGGCGCTTGGCGATATCGGCAAGCTCTTCCCGGATACCGATCCGGCATTTAAGGGAGCGGATAGCCGCGAACTACTGCGTGAAGCCTGGCGTCGTATTCAGGCCAAGGGGTACACCCTCGGCAACGTGGATGTCACCATTATTGCGCAGGCGCCGAAAATGCTGCCGCATATTCCGCAAATGCGTGTCTTTATCGCCGAAGATCTCGGCTGCCATATGGATGAGGTTAACGTGAAGGCGACGACGACGGAAAAGCTCGGATTTACCGGACGCGGAGAAGGCATTGCCTGCGAAGCGGTCGCGTTGCTGATGAAGGCGGCGAAATGACAGAGTTTGACAATCTCACCTGGCTGCACGGAAAACCACAAGGTAGCGGATTGCTGAAAGCGAATCCGGAAGATTTTGTGGTGGTTGAAGATTTAGGCTTTACGCCGGATGGTGAAGGCGAGCACATTCTGCTGCGTATTTTGAAAAACGGTTGCAATACCCGTTTTGTCGCTGACGCGCTGGCGAAATTCCTGAAAATTCACGCTCGCGAAGTGAGCTTTGCCGGGCAAAAAGATAAACACGCCGTTACCGAGCAGTGGCTGTGCGCGCGCGTGCCGGGGAAAGAGATGCCCGATTTCAGCGCCTTTCAGCTGGAAGGTTGTAAAGTACTGGAATACGCGCGTCACAAGCGTAAGCTGCGTTTAGGCGCGCTGAAAGGCAATGCCTTTACTCTGGTGTTGCGTGAAATAAGCGATCGCCGCGATGTCGAAACACGATTGCAGGCGATTCGCGATGGCGGCGTGCCGAACTATTTCGGCGCACAGCGATTCGGCATTGGCGGCAGCAACTTGCAGGGCGCGCTGCGCTGGGCGCAAAGTAACGCGCCGGTGCGCGATCGCAATAAACGCAGTTTTTGGTTGTCGGCGGCACGTAGCGCGTTGTTTAATCAAATTGTTCACCAGCGGCTGAAGAAACCAGACTTTAATCAAGTTGTTGACGGCGATGCGCTACAATTAGCGGGGCGTGGAAGCTGGTTCGTCGCGACATCTGAAGAACTGCCTGAATTGCAGCGCCGGGTAGACGAAAAAGAGCTGATGATTACAGCATCGTTGCCGGGCAGCGGAGAGTGGGGAACACAGCGTGCGGCGCTGGCGTTTGAGCAAGATGCCATTGCCCAGGAAACGGTGTTGCAATCGCTGTTGCTGCGCGAAAAAGTAGAGGCGTCGCGCAGAGCGATGCTGCTTTATCCGCAACAATTAAGCTGGAACTGGTGGGATGACGTTACCGTCGAGTTACGTTTCTGGCTGCCCGCAGGCAGTTTTGCCACCAGCGTAGTAAGGGAACTGATCAACACAATGGGTGATTATGCGCATATTGCTGAGTAACGATGACGGGGTTCACGCGCCCGGTATACAAACGCTGGCGAAAGCGCTGCGTGAGTTTGCTGATGTACAGGTCGTAGCCCCGGATCGTAACCGCAGCGGCGCGTCTAATTCCCTCACGCTGGAATCTTCGCTTCGTACTTTTACCTTTGATAATGGCGATATCGCCGTACAGATGGGGACGCCGACCGATTGCGTCTATCTGGGCGTTAATGCCTTAATGCGTCCGCGTCCGGATATTGTCGTTTCCGGTATTAACGCGGGTCCGAATCTGGGCGATGATGTGATCTATTCCGGTACTGTCGCCGCGGCGATGGAAGGTCGTCATCTCGGCTTTCCGGCATTAGCGGTCTCCCTTAACGGCTATCAGCATTATGATACGGCTGCGGCCGTGACTTGCGCGCTTTTGCGAGGGTTAAGCCGGGAGCCGTTGCGTACCGGGCGTATTCTCAACGTGAATGTCCCGGATCTACCGTTAGCGCAGATTAAAGGCATCCGCGTGACTCGCTGTGGTAGCCGCCATCCAGCGGATAAAGTAATCCCGCAGGAAGATCCGCGCGGTAATACATTGTACTGGATTGGCCCGCCAGGCGATAAATACGATGCCGGGCCGGATACCGATTTCGCGGCGGTGGATGAAGGCTACGTCTCCGTCACGCCGTTGCATGTGGATTTAACCGCGCACAGCGCGCATGATGTGGTTTCAGACTGGTTAGACAGCGTGGGAGTTGGCACGCAATGGTAAGTGGACGTGTACAGGCTCTTCTTGAACAATTGCGCGCGCAGGGCATCAGAGATGAGCAGGTGCTTAATGCGCTTGCCGCAGTGCCGCGCGAGAAATTTATTGATGAAGCGTTTGAACATAAGGCCTGGGAAAATATCGCTTTGCCGATAGGCCAGGGTCAGACGATTTCGCAGCCCTACATGGTGGCGCGAATGACGGAACTGCTCGAACTGACGCCGCAATCCAGGGTGTTGGAAATTGGCACCGGTTCCGGCTATCAGACGGCGATTCTGGCGCATCTGGTACATCACGTTTGCTCCGTTGAGCGGATTAAGGGGCTGCAATGGCAGGCGCGCCGCCGCCTGAAGCAGCTCGATTTACATAATGTTTCTACCCGTCATGGCGATGGCTGGCAAGGCTGGCAGGCGCGTGCGCCGTTTGACGCTATCATTGTGACGGCCGCGCCGCCGGAAATTCCTACCGCGCTCATGGCACAGTTGGATGAAGGCGGCATTCTTGTTCTGCCTGTGGGCGATGAGCAGCAGTTTTTGAAACGCGTGCGTCGCCGGGGCGGCGAATTTATTATCGATACCGTGGAGGCCGTTCGCTTCGTCCCGTTAGTCAAGGGAGAGCTGGCCTAGTTTGCCCTGCAAACACCCACTCTTACGCCTGATGAAGCCGAAACGAATACCTGGAGTTTTCCTGGTTATTCCCGGTGGGTTAAGCGTATCGTGAACACATTTTCCCGTGTTCACTTAATGCGTTGCACGGTTCTTACGTCACTGGTTGTTAACCAAATTTTTTCCTGGGGGATAAATGAGCGCGGGAAGCCCAAAATTCACCGTTAGTCGCATTGCGGCACTATCACTGGTTTCACTATGGCTGGCAGGTTGTACCAGTTCGTCAAACCCTCCGGCGCCGGTCACGTCTGTGGACAGTGGTTCGTCATCAAATACCAATTCCGGGATGTTGATCACACCGCCGCCAAAAATGGGCGCGACGACGCAACAAACGCCGCAACAAGCGCCGCAAATTCAACCCGTTCAGCGTCCTGTAACGCAGCCCATGCAAACTCAACCGGTCGCGGAACAACCCGTGCAAATGGAAAATGGACGAATTGTATACAATCGCCAGTATGGGAATATTCCGAAAGGTAGCTATACGGGTGGCAGTACTTACACCGTGAAAAAGGGTGATACGCTTTTTTACATCGCCTGGATTACCGGGAACGATTTCCGCGATCTGGCCCAGAGAAACAGTATTTCTGCCCCGTATAGCCTGAATGTAGGGCAAACTTTGCAAGTTGGTAACGCATCCGGCACGCCAATTACTGGCGGAAATGCGATCACCCAGGCGGATGCAGCACAGCAAGGAGTTGTGACCAGGTCTGCACAAAATTCCACCGTTGCAGTTGCGTCTCAACCAACAATTACGTATTCTGAGGGCTCAGGTGAACAAAGTGCTAACAAAATGTTGCCAAACAACAAGCCTGCTGGGACGGTTGTCACAGCGCCTGTAACGGCACCAACGGTAAGCACGACCGAACCAAATGCAAGCAGTACGTCAACCAGCGCGCCGATTTCCGCATGGCGCTGGCCGACGGATGGCAAAGTGATCGAAAACTTTGGCGCTTCCGAAGGGGGCAATAAAGGGATCGACATTGCAGGCAGTAAGGGACAGACTATCGTCGCAACCGCTGATGGGCGCGTCGTATATGCCGGTAACGCACTGCGTGGTTACGGTAATCTTATTATCATCAAACATAACGATGATTACCTGAGTGCCTACGCCCATAATGATACGATGCTGGTCCGGGAACAACAGGAAGTTAAGGCGGGGCAAAAAATCGCTACTATGGGTAGCACCGGCACCAGCTCTACACGCTTGCATTTTGAAATTCGTTACAAGGGGAAATCCGTAAACCCGCTGCGTTATTTACCGCAGCGATAAAGCGGCGGAACCAGGCTTTGACTTGCTAGTTCCGTCAAGGGATCACGGGTAGGAGCCACCTTATGAGTCAGAATACGCTGAAAGTTCATGATTTAAATGAAGACGCGGAATTTGATGAGAACGGAGTAGAGGCTTTTGACGAAAAAGCCTTGAGTGAAGAGGAACCCAGTGATAACGACCTGGCTGAAGAAGAGCTGTTATCGCAAGGGGCCACACAGCGTGTGTTGGACGCGACTCAGCTTTACCTTGGTGAGATTGGGTATTCACCACTGTTAACAGCCGAAGAAGAAGTCTATTTTGCGCGTCGCGCACTGCGTGGAGATGTCGCTTCTCGCCGTCGCATGATTGAGAGTAACCTGCGTCTGGTGGTAAAAATTGCCCGCCGTTATGGCAATCGTGGACTGGCGTTGCTGGACCTGATTGAAGAGGGCAACCTGGGGCTTATCCGTGCAGTCGAGAAGTTTGACCCGGAACGTGGGTTCCGCTTCTCAACATACGCAACCTGGTGGATTCGCCAGACAATCGAACGGGCGATTATGAACCAAACCCGTACGATTCGCTTGCCGATTCACATTGTTAAAGAGCTGAACGTATACCTGCGCACCGCACGTGAGTTGTCGCATAAACTGGACCACGAACCGAGTGCGGAAGAAATTGCAGAGCAACTGGATAAACCGGTTGATGACGTCAGCCGTATGCTTCGTCTCAACGAGCGCATTACCTCGGTAGACACCCCGCTGGGCGGTGATTCCGAAAAAGCGTTGCTGGACATCCTGGCCGATGAAAAAGAGAACGGTCCGGAAGACACCACGCAAGATGACGATATGAAACAGAGCATCGTCAAATGGTTGTTCGAACTGAACGCCAAACAGCGTGAAGTGCTGGCGCGCCGTTTCGGTCTGCTGGGATATGAAGCTGCGACACTGGAAGATGTAGGCCGTGAAATCGGTCTTACGCGTGAACGTGTTCGTCAGATTCAGGTTGAAGGCCTGCGCCGTCTGCGCGAAATTCTGCAGACGCAGGGGCTGAATATCGAAGCGCTGTTCCGCGAGTAAGTACCCTTGTCAAAAAAAGGCCAGTCGACAGACTGGCCTTTTTTTTACCGTTTGTCTTCTGCCAGCAGCGGCGGGATACTCGGCACCATTGGCGCGTCATCAATATCTTTTTGCGTCATGCGAAACGCTTGTGGATAGTGTTCGCGGCTGGTACGGCGTAACGGTTCGGTATCGCGCCAGGTATACAGACAATGCTGACACTCATATACCGTCCAGACTCCTTTTACCGGCGAAGTCGCCATGAGTTCAATATGTGCATCGGCACAGCGTGGACAAATCATCGGTTACTCCTTATTTACGGTTGGCCAGCATGGCGGTCAGCTTTTCAGCCCAGGCTTTAGTTTCCGGTAAATCCACAACCGGCTGGCTATAGTGACCACGGTTATCTGGCGCAACCGGCGTGGTAGCGTCAATGATCAGTTTGTCGGTAATCCCCGCCGGGCTTGAACCCGGGTCCAGTTCCAGGACGGACATATTCGGTAGCTGTACCAGATCGCCTGCCGGATTCACTTTCGACGACAACGCCCACATCACCTGTGGCAGATTGAATGGATCGACATCTTCATCAACCATGATCACCATCTTCACATATCCCAGACCGTGCGGCGTCGTCATCGCGCGCAGGCCCACCGCACGGGCAAAGCCGCCGTAGCGTTTTTTGGTCGAGATGATGGCCAGCAGGCCGTGGGTGTACATAGCGTTTACCGCCTGCACTTCCGGAAATTCGGCTTTCAGCTGTTGATACAGTGGCACGCAGGTCGCCGGCCCCATCAGGTAGTCGATTTCCGTCCACGGCATCCCCAAATAGAGCGATTCAAAAATGGGTTTGCTGCGGTAAGAGACCTTATCGATACGCACCACGGTCATGTTGCGACCGCCGGAATAGTGGCCGGTAAATTCGCCGAACGGTCCTTCAATTTCACGTTTACGGCTTTCGATGACCCCTTCAAGAATGACTTCAGATCCCCACGGCACATCAAAACCGGTCAGCGGCGCGGTGGCGATAGGATAGGGGCTTTCACGCAGCGCGCCTGCCATTTCATACTCCGACTGATCGTATTTCAGCGGCGTTGCGCCCATCAGGGTAATGATCGGATCGTTACCCAACGTGATCGCAATCGGCAGATCTTCCCCGCGCTCTTCAGCTTTGTGCAGGTGCAATGCGATATCATGCATCGGCACTGGTTGCAGACCCAGCTTACGCTTGCCTTTAACTTCCATACGGTAGATGCCGACATTCTGCTTGCCGAAGTTATCGGGATCGAGCGGATCGCGTGATACCACACAGGCTTTATCCAGATAGAATCCGCCGTCGCCGTCGTTCAGACGAAACAGCGGCAGGATATCAAACAGGTTGATTGCGTCGCCGTCGACGGTATTTTCCGCCCAGCCCGGATTCGCCCGTCGTTCCGGCGCTACCGGAAAATTGTCCCAGCGGCGAATAAATTCATCGATCTGTTTTTTAACCGGCGTGTTAGGCGGCAAACCCAGTGAGATGGCATGGTTCTGCCAGGAACCGATGGTATTCATCGCCACGCGGGCGTCGGTAAAACCACGAATATTGTCAAACCACAGCGCGGGCGCGCCATCGCCGATGCGTCCCGTTGCGTTGGCAGCGGCGGCGAGATCCGGCTCCGCATTCACTTCCTCGCTGATTTTCAGCAGTTGTCCCTGCTGATCCAGCGCATGTAAAAAACTGCGCAAATCATCAAATGCCATTATCCATTCTCCTGTGAAAAATTTGCTGCCTGTCGCAGTCCTTGCCAGCGGCGCGCGCGCGTATGCTCCAGACCAAACTGGTCGAGAACGCGCGCTACGATGTGCTGGATAATATCGTCAACGGTTTGCGGCAGGTTGTAGAACGCGGGCATGGGCGGCACTATCGCCACCCCCATACGAGAAAGCGCAAGCATGTTTTCCAGATGAATCGTGCTGAGCGGCATTTCCCGCGGCACAAGCACCAGCTTGCGACCCTCTTTCAACACGACATCGGCAGCGCGTCCCACCAGCCCCTCGGCATAGCCGGCGCGAACCCCCGCCAGTGTTTTCATACTGCAGGGGATAATAATCATGCCGTCGGTACGAAATGAGCCGGAGGAAATGGTCGCCGCCTGATCGGCCGGGCTATGACAATAATCTGCCAGGGCGGCTACCTCAGCGGGCGTGTAGGGCGTCTCCAGTTCAATAGTGGTTTTCGCCCACTTTGACATTACCAGATGCGTTTCAACATCAGGTATCGCCCGCAATGCCTGGAGTAGCTCGACGCCAAGCGGCGCGCCGGTCGCACCGGTCATCCCCACAATCAATCTCATTTCTTACCTCAAATATCGTTCGTATACGAACATTTTGATCAAAATACGCCCACACGGCCTTTGCGACAAGATCGCTCCCGACGCCTGCGCACGTTTAGCTAAAGCATTCGTCATTAAAAAACCGTGCATAAGTCGTTATGATAGAAAAAGTTAATTTATCCGGAGCGCTCATGGAGTTACGAAACACCGCGTTTCATCTGTTACGCCAACTTTTTCAGCAACATACCGCACGCTGGCAGCATGAACTACCGGAGCTCACCAAACCTCAATATGCGGTGATGCGCGTTATTGCTGAACATCCGGGTATTGAACAGGTCGATCTGACCGAAGCGGCGGTCAGCACTAAAGCGACGCTGGCGGAGATGTTAAGCCGGATGGAAAATCGTGGGCTGGTAAAGCGAGAAAACGATCCGCTGGATAAACGTCGGCGTTTTGTCTATCTCACCGTTCAGGGCCAAACGTTGCTCGCCGCCGCGATACCACTGGGGGATCGCGTTGACGATGAGTTTTTGGGGCGACTGAGCGCTGAAGAACGCGAACAGTTTACGCAACTGGTACGCAAGATGATGACGTAAGCGGCTTGCGCCGCCTCGCTATTGTTTGGCCATCAGCAGTGAGATATCCACTTTAGCCAGCGCCCGAATTGCGCTTTCCGGCAGGCCGTCATCGGTGACGATTTGGTTGAATTCCGCCAGCGGTAACGCCAGCCACGTCGCGACCTGGCCGTATTTGGTCGCGTCGCACACCAGAATTTTTTGGCGGCTGGCGCTGGCGACGGCCCGTTTCACCGTGACTTTATCTTCTGCCGGCGTTGAAATACCGCGCACGCTCCAGGACGAGGCGGAAATAAAGGCCTGGTCAATCATCAGCCCGCGCAAAAGCGTCGCCGCGGCTTCACCGACGCACGACCGGTTTTCCCGGCATACCGCCCCGCCAGTGTGAATAATTGTGCAATCGCTATTGTCCATCAGGTAATCGGCGATAACGAAATCATTCGTCACCACCGTAAGTTTATTCATCGTAACCAGCTGCCTGGCGATTGCCAGCGTGGTCGTACCTGCATCAAGGTAGATACAGCTTTCTGGCTGTACCAGGCTGGCGGCCAGTTTGCCAATCGCCGCTTTCTGCGGCGTCGCCAGTTCGGTTTTGATCTGATGCGAGGGTTCGTGCGCCACGCGAGTCGATGATTGCACGCCGCCAGAGACCTGGATTACCGCGCCTTGCTGCTCCAGTTTTTGTAAATCACGGCGGATAGTCATGTGGGATACATGCATGCGCTCGGTCAGCTCAGCGATACTGACGATGCCTTTCTCCGCCACCATATCAAGAATGATTTGTCGACGCTCAGTAGGTATCAACGTCTGCTCCTTTCTTTAGTCCTGTCGCGATTTTACGCGATTTCTCGTCACAGCGTGTGAAGTTCTATGAGGATTGCCTTCACAAAAAATAACACATTTTGTTATTTTTTGTGAAACAACTCACCGCAATTGTTTACAAAAACGCCTATATTCACATAACAAAACATAATATCACGTAAATTAACATGGAGTGATAATGACAACAGGAACTGATTTTCATGTCGGCATTGTGGGGCTTGGCTCAATGGGAATGGGCGCTGCGCGTTCATGCCTGCGCGCCAGGCTTTCCACATGGGGGGCCGATCTTAACCCGCAAGCGTGCGCGAATCTGCTCGCTGAAGGGGCTTGTGGGGCTGCCGCCAGCGCCAGGGAGTTCGCCGGCGTCGTGGATGCGTTAGTCATTCTGGTCGTCAATGCCGCCCAGGTCAGACAGGTGTTATTCGGTGAGGATGGCGTCGCCCATCTGATGAAAACCGGAAGCGCGGTGATGGTTTCGTCTACGATCTCAAGCGCCGACGCGCAAGAGATCGCCGCGGCGTTGACGGCATTGAATCTTAACATGCTGGATGCGCCGGTTTCCGGCGGCGCGGTAAAAGCGGCGCAGGGCGAAATGACGGTGATGGCCTCCGGGAGCGAGGCGGCGTTTACCCGCCTGAAGCCTGTGCTGGACGCCGTTGCCAGCAACGTTTATCGCATCAGCGATACGCCGGGCGCAGGTTCAACCGTCAAAATCATTCATCAACTGCTGGCTGGCGTGCATATTGCGGCGGCGGCCGAAGCGATGGCGCTGGCCGCGCGGGCCGGTATTCCTCTGGACGTGATGTATGACGTTGTGACCCATGCCGCCGGCAACTCCTGGATGTTCGAAAACCGTATGCAGCATGTCGTTGACGGCGACTATGCCCCGCGTTCGGCCGTCGACATTTTTGTCAAAGATTTGGGGCTGGTTGCCGACACGGCGAAAGCGCTGCGCTTCCCCTTACCGCTGGCCTCTACGGCGTTAAATATGTTCACCAGCGCCAGTAACGCCGGTTATGGCAAAGAGGATGACAGCGCTGTGATCAAAATTTTCTCAGGGATTACTCTGCCTGGCGTCACGCCTGAGGAGCCGTCATGTTAAAAATTGGCGTCATTGCCGACGATTTTACCGGCGCGACCGACATCGCCAGTTTTCTGGTCGAAAACGGGATGCCGACAGTGCAGATCAATGATGTCCCAACCGGGACGCAACCGGAAGGATGCGACGCGGTAGTTATCAGCCTGAAAACCCGCTCATGCCCGGCGCAAGAGGCGATAAAACAATCGCTGGCGGCGCTGGTATGGCTAAAAAAACAGGGCTGCCAGCAAGTCTATTTCAAATATTGCTCGACTTTCGATAGTACCGCCGAAGGCAATATCGGCCCGGTCACCGACGCGCTGATGGTGGCGCTGGATACCTCATTTACCGTGATTTCTCCCGCGCTGCCGGTTAACGGACGCACGGTTTATCAGGGCTATCTGTTTGTCATGAACCACTTGCTGGCGGAGTCCGGTATGCGCCACCACCCTATCAATCCGATGACCGACAGCTACCTGCCGCGTCTGATGGAAGCGCAGGCGCAAGGGCGCTGCGGCGTTATTCCGGCTCAGACGCTTGATGAAGGCGTTGCCGCGACCCGTGCGGCGCTATCGCGTTTACAGCAGGAAGGATATCGCTACGCGGTACTTGACGCGCTCAATGAGCGGCACCTGGAAATCCAGGGCGAGGTTTTGCGTGATGCTCCACTGGTGACCGGCGGTTCCGGGCTGGCAATGGGGCTGGCGCGTCAGTGGGCGAAGCACGGCGTTTCTCAGGCCCGTTCCGCAGGCTATCCGCTGAGCGGCCGCGCGGTGGTGCTTTCCGGTTCCTGTTCGCAAATGACGAATCAGCAGGTGGCTTTCTATCGACAACATGCTCCCACATGCGACGTTGATGTGGCGCGCTGCCTGTCATCCGAGACGCGCGAGGCCTACGCTGAAGCGCTGGCGCAGTGGGTGCTCAGTCAGGACAGCGAACTGGCGCCAATGATTAGCGCCACCGCCTCCACGCAGGCGCTGGCCGCCATCCAGCAGCAATATGGCGCTACCGAAGCCAGCCATGCGGTAGAGGCGCTCTTTTCCCTGCTGGCCGCTCGCTTAGCGGAAGGCGGTATCACCCGGTTTATCGTGGCGGGCGGCGAAACCTCGGGCGTGGTGACGCAAAGCCTCGGTATTACCGGTTTTCACATCGGACCGTGCATTTCACCCGGCGTGCCGTGGGTCAACGCGCTCCATGCGCCAGTCTCGCTGGCGCTAAAGTCAGGCAATTTTGGCGATGAATCCTTTTTCATCCGCGCTCAAAGGGAGTTTCAGGTATGACGACACTGGCAAAAGAAGAGCACGCTTTGCGAGAAGAGATGGTCAGGATAGCCGCCTCGTTTTTCCAGCGCGGCTATGCCACCGGCTCGGCAGGCAACCTCTCGCTGTTACTGCCGGACGGCAATATTCTGGCGACGCCCACCGGTTCGTGTCTGGGTAATCTCGACCCGCAGCGGCTATCCAAAGTGGACCCGCAGGGCGAATGGCTCAGCGGCGATAAACCGTCTAAAGAGGTGCGTTTTCATCTGGCGTTGTATCGCAATAACCCTTGCTGCAAGGCCGTGGTGCATCTGCACAGCACCTGGTCAACGGCGCTTTCCTGCCTCGAAGGGCTGGACCCGCAAAATGTGATTCGCCCGTTTACCCCCTATGTGGTGATGCGGATGGGGGACATTCCGCTGGTTCCCTACTATCGCCCGGGAGATGACCGAATTGCCCGCGATTTGGCTGCGCTGGCGGCCCGGCATCAGGCCTTTTTACTGGCTAATCATGGGCCGGTCGTGTGCGGGGAGAATTTGCAGGAAGCCGCTAATAATACCGAGGAGCTGGAAGAGACGGCAAAGCTGATTTTTATCCTTGGCGAACGCCCGATTCGTTATTTAACCACCGAAGAAATTGCGCAGTTAAGGAGATAACCCGATGCCGCGTTTTGCCGCCAATTTGTCGATGATGTTTACCGAAGCGCCGTTTATCGAGCGTTTTGCCGCCGCTGCTGAAGCCGGTTTTCAGGCCGTTGAGTTTCTGTTCCCCTATGACTTTGCCGCCAGCGAGATTAAAGCCCAGCTATCGCGTCATAATCTGACGCTGGCGCTGTTTAATACTTCGGCGGGCGATACCGCGGCGGGCGAATGGGGACGTGCCGCGCTACCGGGGCGCGAACACGACGCGCGCGCCGATATCGATCTGGCTCTGGAATACGCTCTGGCGCTGGAATGCGAGCAGGTTCACATCATGGCGGGCGTAGTGCCGGATGGCGCTGATGGCGCACGTTATCGCGCCACGTTTATCGATAATTTGCGTTATGCCGCCGACCGGTTTGCCGCCCACGATAAACGTATTTTGATCGAAGCGCTGAGTCCCGGCGTTAAACCCGGCTACCTCTTTTCCAGCCAATATCAGGCGCTGGGCATCGCAGAAGAGGTTGACCGCCCGAATGTGTTCATCCAGCTCGACACTTTCCACGCGCAAAAAGTGGATGGCAATTTGAGTCACCTGATTCGCGAGTACGCGGGCCGCTATGCCCATGTACAAATCGCCTCGCTACCGGACAGACATGAACCGGATGATGGCGAGATCAACTACCCGTGGCTGTTCCGGCTGTTCGATGACGTAGGTTATCGCGGCTGGATAGGCTGCGAATACCAACCACGGAATACCACTCAGGACGGGCTTGGCTGGTTTAACGCCTGGCGCTAACCCTGAACTACCCTACACAACAATAAAGAGGACATCCGGATGCAGATTATCATTACCGGCGGGGGCGGCTTTTTAGGCCAGAAACTCGCAAGCGCCTTATTAAACTCATCGCTGGCGTTTAACGAACTGCTTCTTGTTGATTTAAAAATGCCTGCACGGTTATCAGATTCCCCTCGTTTACGCTGCCTGGAAGCTGACTTAACCCAGCCGGGCGTGTTGGAGAGTGTGATTACCGCTAATACCTCTGTTGTTTATCATCTCGCTGCGATTGTCAGCAGTCATGCGGAAGACGATTTCGATCTGGGATGGAAAGTTAACCTGGATCTTACACGCCAGTTACTTGAGGCGTGTCGTCGACAACCGCAGAAAATTCGTTTTGTCTTCTCCAGCTCGCTTGCCGTTTATGGCGGTACGCTGCCGGAATGCGTCACCGATACCACCGCGCTCACCCCGCGCTCGTCTTATGGCGCGCAGAAGGCCGCCTGTGAACTGTTGGTCAACGACTATACCCGCAAAGGCTATGTGGATGGGCTGGCGCTGCGTTTGCCGACGATCTGTGTTCGCCCGGGTAAACCAAACCGCGCCGCCTCTTCTTTTGTCAGCGCGATTATTCGTGAACCGTTGCAGGGCGAGACGACCGTCTGCCCGGTATCGGAAAGTTTGCGGCTGTGGATTTCCAGCCCGGCGACGGTGATCCATAACCTGTCGCTGGCCGCAACGTTACCCGCGCCTGGCGAGGCGAGCAGCATCAACTTACCCGGGATCAGCGTAACCGTGGGCGAGATGCTGGAAACGTTGTGTCAGGCGGGCGGCCAGGCGGCGCGCGATCGGGTTACGCATCAGCGCGACGAAGGCGTCGAGAAAATTGTCGCCTCCTGGCCGGGACGTATCGATAACCAGCGTGCGCTGGCGTTAGGTTTTGTCGCCGATAAACGCTTCGATGACATTATCGAACGCTTTCGACAAGATGATATGGAGGGGAGGTCATGACAAGTTTACCGACCCCAATTATCGGCCTGATCGTTGCCGTTTTCGTGCTGGTATGGCTGGTGTTACGCACCCGTGTTCATGCGCTGATCGCGATGCTGGCGGCGGCCTGCATCGCCGGTCTGTTGGGGGGTATGGGCATTGATAAAACGCTCTCTGTCATCACCAGCGGATTCGGTACGACGCTGGGCAGCATTGGCCTGGTGATTGGTCTCGGCGTAATGATGGGGCGCTTGCTGGAGGTTTCCGGCGCGGCGGAGCGTATCGCCTGGAGCTTTATCAAATGGCTGGGGAAACGCCGTGAAGAGTGGGCGCTGGCGATCACGGGTTATATTGTCAGCATCCCCATTTTCGTCGATTCCGCTTTTGTCATTCTTTATCCGGTGGCGAAAGCGCTGGCGAAAAGCGGTAAACGTTCGCTACTGACGCTGGGCGTCGCGCTGGCGGGCGGGCTGGTGGTCACTCACCATACGGTACCTCCCACGCCCGGTCCGCTGGGGGTAGCCGGGATTTTTAACGTCGACATCGGCGCAATGTTATTGACCGGGATGGCGCTGGCGGTGCCCTGTGTGATCGGCATTGTGTTCTATGCGCAGTGGCTGGATAAACGCTACCCTGATTTCGTGCCGCGTACGCTGAACGCCGATGAAGTCAATGCCGCGCTGGAGCAGTACAACAAAGAGAAAGAGCAAAAGGATCTGCCGAGCCTGACGCTCTCTCTGCTGCCTATTGTGGTGCCGATCGTGCTGATCTTCCTGAAGGCTATCTGCTCCACTCTTGCCACCATAGAAGGGTGGTCCGGCCTGGCGACGCATCCGGTGGTACAGGCAATCAACTTTGTGGGAAGCCCAGTGATCGCGTTGGCCATCAGCGTTCTGCTGGCGGTGTATACGCTGGTGCCGCGCATGGATAAACATACCACCGCAGAGCGTCTGGAAGAGGGCTTGCAAAGCGCCGGGATTATCTTACTGGTCACGGGCGCTGGCGGCGCGTTGGGCGCGATCCTGCGCGACAGCGGCGCGGGGCAACAGCTGGCGGAGCAGGTTGCCAACCTGCCGATCTCGCCGATCCTGATCCCGTTTATCGTGGCGACGTTGGTACGCCTGATTCAGGGATCGGGGACGGTGGCGATGATCACTGCCGCCTCGATTTCCGCGCCGATCCTGGCGCAGATCCCCGGCATCAATATGTTGCTTGCCGCTCAGGCCGCAACGATGGGGTCGCTGTTTTTCGGCTACTTCAACGATAGCCTGTTCTGGGTGGTTAACCGCATGATGGGCGTCTCTGATGTCAAACAGCAGATGGTGGTTTGGTCTGTACCGACGACCATTGCCTGGGCGATTGGCGGCACCGGCGTGGCGCTGATTAACCTGCTGTTCGGTTCCGGCGGCAGTTGGCTCGATCCGTTACTGCCGATTGTTGTTCTGGCGGCAATTATGCTGTGGGTGCGTTGGCAGGCGCAGGGGATCAAAGACAAGCTGGTAGTTAAGGATTAAGACGGTATTATCCGTCCGGGAGCGCAATGCTCCCGGACTGGCTACAATGATGGGGCGTGCTCCCCGCAATCCCATTGCGAACGTAAAAAATCAATAAATGTGCGTACTTTTGTCGATACATGGCGGGCGTCCGGATAAACGGCATAAATGCCCTGACGGGGAAAATGATAGTCGGGTAACAGGTGAATTAACGTTCCATCCTCCAGTGCGGTGTTGACTAACCATTGCGGCAGTAATGCGACGCCGCTTCCCGCGAGAGCGAAGGCCATCAGCGAGCGCGCGCTGTCGACAGAAATTTTGCCGGCTTTGCTTATCTCCAGGCGTGAGTGTTGGCCATGATTATTCGTTACTGTCCACCGTAGCGGCGTAGGTAATCGCTTATGAATAATCCATTCCGCCTGAGCCAACGACTCCAGCGACGACACGGGGTGGCGGGCGAGCCACTGCGGCGCGGCGACCGGCAGAATGGTAAAGCGGGATATCAGCGCGGCGCGATAGCGGGAGTCCGCCAGCGAGCCAAGCCGAATCGCCACATCAAAGCGCTCGGCAATTAAATCGGCATGATGTGATGAGGACATATGCCGAATACGGAGATCGGGATGGCGCTGACTAAACTGCGCCAGTACCGGAATGACCACCTGTTCGCCAAACTCGGACGTAGTGGTAATACGTAACTCGCCGCCCAGCCCACTATGGCTGGCACGCACTTCATCCTGCAAATTTTTCGCTGCATTGAGTAAATTCACGCCTTTTTGGTAAAAGAGGACGCCGGCGTCTGTGAGCGTCAGTCGTCGGGTGGAACGTAGCAGTAACGTTACGCCAAGCTCTTTTTCAAGCTGCCGAATATTAAAACTCACTACCGCTTTTGTTTGGCCCGATGCGGCGGCGGCGGCCGTGAAGCTGCCGCTATCTACCACGGCGATAAACAGCGACATACGCTGCAAATTGAGCATGGCGAGCTCCTTTACTGTCAAAATTATTTTGACAGTATATCGTTGAAGCGCGGACTTATCTGGCTTTCTCCGGACGGCTACATTAGCGCCTCTGACGGAGGATGCATAATGACATATCGCAGTAAAGTGGCAGTGGTTTACCTGCTCGGCTTCTTTCTTGATCTGATTAATCTGTTTATTGCCAGCGTGGCTTTTCCTGCGATGTCCGTGGATCTGCATACGTCCATATCGGCGCTGGCATGGGTGAGTAATGGTTATATCGCAGGATTAACGCTGATCGTTCCGTTTAGCGCGTTTCTTTCACGTTATCTCGGCGCACGACGGCTGATCATATTTTCGCTCATTCTGTTTAGCGTTGCCGCCGCTGCCGCAGGTTTTGCCGATTCATTACACAGCCTTGTTTTCTGGCGTATTGTGCAGGGGGCGGGCGGTGGCTTATTGATCCCGGTTGGTCAGGCGTTAACCTGGCAACAGTTTAAACCGCATGAACGCGCTGGCGTGTCATCGGTTGTCATGATGGTGGCGCTACTGGCGCCGGCATGTTCGCCTGCGATTGGCGGGCTGCTGGTGGAAACGTGCGGCTGGCGCTGGATATTCTTTGCCACGCTGCCGGTGGCCGTTCTCACCTTATTGCTCGCTTATCGTTGGCTGAATGTCGCGTCGACGACAATGGCGTCAGCAAGATTGCTCCATCTGCCGTTGTTGACGGACAGGCTGCTGCGTTTTGCCATGATCGTCTATCTGTGTGTGCCGGGTATGTTCATTGGTATCAGCGTGGTCGGGATGTTCTATCTACAGAACGTCGCGCAGCTATCGCCTGCGGCGGCGGGGTCGCTGATGCTCCCCTGGTCGATCGCTTCATTTGTCGCCATTATGCTTACCGGACGTTACTTCAATCGGCTTGGGCCGCGTCCGCTGATTATCGTCGGCTGTCTACTTCAGGCCGCAGGGATACTGCTTTTAACTAACGTTACGCCTGCGACATCGCACCGTGTACTGATGATGATATTCGCCTTAATGGGCGCTGGCGGCAGTTTGTGCAGCAGTACCGCGCAGAGTGGCGCTTTCCTGACTATTGCTCGCTGGGACATGCCTGAGGCCAGCGCGCTATGGAATCTTAATCGTCAGCTCAGCTTTTTCCTTGGCGCGACGCTGTTGACGCTGCTGTTAAACGCGCTCCAGCGCGTTATGTCGCTTGAGGTTGCTTATCGCTGGACCTTTATTGCCGCCGCCGGTATCACCCTGCTGCCCCTTATTTACGCTGTCTGTCTGAACAATAGACAGGCGCTTCTGTGCCTGAAAAAGGAAAGACCATGAATCCATATAAAGATGAAATTATTCACGCCCATGCGGCGATTGAGAGCTGGCTTAGTAAGGGGATGGGTAGCATGGATGCGTTGATAGCGCGTTTCGCTGCTGATTTTACGATGATAACGCCAGGCGGTGTTTGTCTGGATTATCCGGCGCTCGGCGCTTTTTTCCAGGCGCAGCGCGGGGGTCGCCCGGGGCTGGTTATCGTGGTTGAGCATATTGACCTTGTGGCGGAGTGGCCGGAAGGCGCCGCGCTGCGTTATCGTGAGCGCCAGCAACTGCCGGGCCAGGCTGAGACGGTACGCTGGTCGACGGTCATTTTAAAAAGGGAAAGAGGACGGATAGTCTGGCGTCATTTACACGAAACGACAGTCACAGCCTGAAAAGCCTGTTCCGGCGCGCAGACCCGATAGCGCGGCGCTATCGGGTCTGACACGTTTACACCAGACTTTTCAGCCGATAGATCCACTCCAGCGCCTGGCGTGGCGTCAGGGAGTCCGGATCGAGATTTTCCAGCGCTTCAACGGCAGGCGATGTCTCCTCCGGGGCGGCAAGCAACGACATTTGCGTGCCGTCCACCTGCGTTGCCGCCGCATTGGGCGAGATGCTTTCCAGCTCGCGGAGTTTTTGGCGCGCGCGTTTGATGACTTCTTTAGGGACGCCCGCAAGCGCCGCGACCGCCAGGCCATAGCTCTTACTTGCTGCGCCGTCCTGCACGCTGTGCATAAACGCGATAGTATCGCCGTGTTCCAGCGCATCCAGGTGGACGTTCGCCACGCCTTCCATTTTCTCCGGTAATTGGGTCAGCTCGAAGTAGTGGGTAGCGAACAGCGTTAACGCTTTAATCTTATTCGCGAGATTCTCCGCGCAGGCCCAGGCCAACGACAGCCCGTCATACGTGGAGGTACCGCGCCCGATTTCATCCATCAATACCAGACTGTTTTCCGTGGCATTATGCAGAATGTTCGCGGTTTCGGTCATCTCCACCATAAAGGTCGAACGCCCGGAAGCCAGGTCGTCCGCTGCGCCGACGCGGGTAAAAATACGGTCGATGGGGCCGATTTCCACGTTTTGCGCCGGAACGTAACTGCCGATATAGGCCAGTAGGGCGATCAATGCCGTTTGCCGCATATAGGTACTTTTACCGCCCATATTGGGGCCGGTAATGATCAACATCCGGCGCTGCGGCGACAGATTGAGCGGGTTAGCGATAAACGGCTCATTCAGTACCTGTTCAACCACCGGGTGGCGACCTTCGGTAATACGGATACCGGGTTTATCGGTAAATGTTGGGCAGGTGTAATTCAGCGTCCAGGCGCGTTCGGCCAGGTTAACCAGCACATCCAGCTCCGCCAGCGCGTTGGCGCTCTGCTGTAAATCGGCCAGATGCGGCAACAGCAGATCAAACAATTCGTCATATAGCTGTTTTTCCAGCGCCAGCGCTTTGCCTTTCGAGGTCAGAACTTTATCTTCGTACTCTTTAAGCTCAGGAATAATGTAGCGTTCGGCATTTTTCAGCGTCTGGCGACGCACATAATTGATGGGCGCCAGATGGCTTTGACCACGGCTAATCTGAATGTAATAACCATGTACCGCGTTATAGCCGACTTTCAGCGTATCCAGCCCGGTACGCTCGCGCTCGCGAATTTCCAGACGATCGAGATAATCGGTGGCGCCGTCCGCCAGCGCGCGCCATTCGTCCAGCTCTTCATGGTAGCCGGGCGCAATAACGCCGCCGTCGCGGACCAGTACCGGCGGCGCGTCAATAATGGCGCGTTCCAGGAGGTCGCGCAGCTCGGCGAAATCGCCCATTTTTTTACGCAACGCCTGTACCGGCGCGCTGTCAACGGTTTCAAGCTGAGCGTGCAATTCCGGCAGTTGCTGGAAGGCGTGACGCATTCGGGCGAGATCGCGCGGACGCGCGGTGCGCAGCGCCAGACGCGCAAGGATACGCTCCAAATCGCCGACCTGACGCAGCACCGGTTGCAGTTCGCTGACGGTGTCCTGCAAGGCGCCGATGGTCTGCTGGCGTTCACGTAATATGTCGGTATTTCGTACCGGCATATGCAGCCAGCGTTTAAGCATTCGGCTACCCATTGGCGTCACGGTACAGTCAAGCACCGCGGCGAGGGTATTTTCGACACCGCCGGCCAGGTTCTGGGTAATTTCCAGATTGCGGCGGGTCGCGGCATCCATAATGATGCTGTCCTGCTGGCGTTCCATCGTAATGGAACGAATATGCGGCAGGGAGGTGCGCTGGGTATCTTTTACGTACTGTAACAGGCAGCCTGCCGCACATAATCCACGCGAGGCATTTTCGACGCCGAAACCGACCAGATCCCGCGTACCGAATTGCAGATTTAACTGCTGGCGGGCGGTATCAATCTCAAACTCCCACAACGGGCGACGGCGCAGACCCCGGCGTCCCTCTATTAACGCCATTTCAGCAAAATCTTCGGCATACAACAGTTCGGCGGGATTGGTGCGCTGCAGCTCTGCGGCCATCGTTTCACGGTCGGCGGGTTCGCTCAGACGAAAGCGCCCGGAGCTGATATCCAGCGTGGCGTAACCGTAGCCTTTACCATCCTGCCAGATAGCCGCCAGCAGGTTATCCTGACGCTCCTGTAACAGGGCTTCATCGCTGATGGTGCCAGGCGTAACGATACGCACGACCTTACGTTCAACGGGACCTTTGCTGGTGGCCGGATCGCCAATCTGTTCGCAAATAGCGACGGATTCGCCCTGATTGACCAGTTTCGCGAGGTAGTTTTCTACGGCGTGGTGCGGGATACCCGCCATAGGGATAGGTTCGCCAGCCGATGCGCCGCGTTTGGTCAGCGAAATATCGAGCAACTGCGACGCACGCTTTGCGTCGTCATAAAACAGCTCGTAAAAGTCTCCCATACGATAAAAGAGCAGGATCTCCGGATGCTGGGCTTTCAGCTTGAGATACTGCTGCATCATGGGGGTGTGGTTGGAGAAGTCCTTATCAAATGACTCATTCATATTGATTTTACTCTTTTTTTATTCTTTCAAGTGCTCATGTGGCCCCGGGTAAAACCCTTATAAACTCACATAAACTCATAAATTTGTAGCTCACCTGTAGCCTAAAATGTGACAGGTTACATTCTCATCATTCCTGGACTACAACAGGGGTGATACTTTGAAAACAACTCTCAGCCAGCCTTTCATTATCAACAAGTTAAGTATCAATGTTAAGCCTGCGCTCAGTCGCTCTGGAAAAATCGTTTTCGAAGCTAACCCAGCTCAAAAACTCTACATTGTTTTCGATGACCACAGACAAGCTCCTGCTGGTTTCGGGGTAAAAGCCAGTTTGACGAAAAAAACCTACGTAATCCAGCGAAGAGTAGCCTCGTCAGATCGTAATGTCAGTGAGGGTAGGAAGCCAAGTTCTGTCTTGAAAGTAAAAGTTGGAAATGTGTTCGATTTTCCAAATATTGACGAAACAAGGCAAGCTGCCAGGCAATTAGTTCAGACCATGCTCGCAACAAAGAGAAATTTCAACAAAATTAAGAGGGAAACGGATGCTTCCGAACTCAAAATGAGACTGTAATTAAAATTGTGTAATTACCTGATTTTGATATGTTCGATTCAACATCAAAAGCTGGTTGCTTTATGGACGAAAAAGAGTTGCAGGCTCTGGCTAATGAACTGGCCAAAATCTCAAAATACCTGAAGATCTCAGCCCGTTCGATCGTCTGCTGAAGAAAAACCAGACTCGCATTTCCGGCATAGATAACCAACATGCTATCAAAAGCGTACGGTGTGAATCGCCACAGGTTTAACAGACACCTCAGAGTCATTTAAGATGACTTAAAGAGAGGTGCCCATGAGCGGTAAGCGTTATCCCGAAGAGTTTAAAATTGAAGCGGTCAAACAGGTTGTTGATCGTGGTTATTCTGTTTCCAGCGTTGCAACACGTCTTGATATCACCACCCACAGCCTTTACGCCTGGATAAAAAAGTACGGTCCGGATTCTTCCACTAATAAAGAACAGTCAGATGCTCAGGCTGAGATCCTCCGTCTCCAGAAGGAGCTGAAGCGGGTTACCGACGAACGGGACATGACTAGTCCTGATATAGGTTGACAGTTTTTTGTCTGTAAAACGCCTGATGAACATCATCGGGCGTTTTGTATTTCAGGGCCAGGTGTGGCCGTTCATGGTTATAAATTGCCACGGACTCTTTTAC
>NZ_JAGEQM010000029.1:0-537 GCF_017572025.1 Salmonella sp. 32020114201800008SM
ACCACTTTGTGATTCATGACTGGGGTGAAGTCGTAACAAGGTAACCGTAGGGGAACCTGCGGTTGGATCACCTCCTTACCTTAAAGAACTGTTCTTTGCAGTGCTCACACAGATTGTCTGATGAAAAGTGAATAGCAAGGCGTCTTGCGAAGCAGACTGATACGTCCCCTTCGTCTAGAGGCCCAGGACACCGCCCTTTCACGGCGGTAACAGGGGTTCGAATCCCCTAGGGGACGCCACTTGCTGGTTTGTGAGTGAAAGTCACCTGCCTTAATATCTCAAAACTGACTTACGAGTCACGTTTGAGATATTTGCTCTTTAAAAATCTGGATCAAGCTGAAAATTGAAACACAGAACAACGGAAGTTGTTCGTGAGTCTCTCAAATTTTCGCAACACGATGATGAATCACAAGAAACATCTTCGGGTTGTGAGGTTAAGCGACTAAGCGTACACGGTGGATGCCCTGGCAGTCAGAGGCGATGAAGGGCGTGCTAATCTGCGATAAGCGCCGGTAAGGTGATATGAACCGTTATAAC
>NZ_JAGEQM010000030.1:0-524 GCF_017572025.1 Salmonella sp. 32020114201800008SM
GTCGCTGCCGCAGCTTCGGTGCATGGTTTAGCCCCGTTACATCTTCCGCGCAGGCCGACTCGACCAGTGAGCTATTACGCTTTCTTTAAATGATGGCTGCTTCTAAGCCAACATCCTGGCTGTCTGGGCCTTCCCACATCGTTTCCCACTTAACCATGACTTTGGGACCTTAGCTGGCGGTCTGGGTTGTTTCCCTCTTCACGACGGACGTTAGCACCCGCCGTGTGTCTCCCGTGATAACATTCTCCGGTATTCGCAGTTTGCATCGGGTTGGTAAGCCGGGATGGCCCCCTAGCCGAAACAGTGCTCTACCCCCGGAGATGAATTCACGAGGCGCTACCTAAATAGCTTTCGGGGAGAACCAGCTATCTCCCGGTTTGATTGGCCTTTCACCCCCAGCCACAGGTCATCCGCTAATTTTTCAACATTAGTCGGTTCGGTCCTCCAGTTAGTGTTACCCAACCTTCAACCTGCCCATGGCTAGATCACCGGGTTTCGGGTCTATACCCTGCAACTTAACGCCC
>NZ_JAGEQM010000031.1:0-501 GCF_017572025.1 Salmonella sp. 32020114201800008SM
TGTTCGCCTGGCTGCTGTTTATCTGCGTGGCGGGCGCGTTTTTCGTGCTGGTGCACGCCTTTGTGGTTAACGACTTCACCGTGGCCTATGTCGCCGGCAACTCGAACACGCAGCTGCCGGTGTGGTATCGGGTGGCCGCCACCTGGGGGGCGCACGAGGGCTCGCTGCTGCTGTGGGTGCTGCTGATGAGCGGCTGGACCCTGGCGGTGGCGGTGTTCAGCCGGCAGGTGCCGGCGGATATCGTCGCCCGGGTGCTGGCGGTGATGGGGATGGTCTGCGCCGGTTTTCTGGCGTTCATTCTGTTCACCTCCGGCCCGTTCGCCCGCACGCTGCCGGCCTTTCCGGTGGAGGGGCGCGACCTGAACCCGCTGCTGCAGGACCCGGGGCTGATTTTCCACCCGCCGCTGCTGTACATGGGCTATGTCGGCTTCTCGGTGGCCTTCGCCTTCGCCATCGCCGCGCTGCTGAGCGGGCGTCTGGACAGCGCGTTCACCCGTTTTG